>CAZVHQ010000051.1:0-23993 GCA_964627225.1 uncultured Mesoterricola sp. | reverse complement strand
CCGGCACGCGCAAGGAAGCCCACGTCATCGACCAGGAACGCTGCGTGAAGTGCGGGCAGTGCTTCGAGGTCTGCCGGTTCGACGCTGTCGAACGCGTATAAACCTTCCTCCCATGCAGCTCTGACCCAGGATTGAACCGATGACCGATACCATGATCAACCTGACCATCGACAAGGAGCCCATCCAGGTGCCCGCGGGGACGACCATCCTCAAGGCCGCCGAGCAGTTGGGCATCCATATCCCCCGCCTTTGCTACCACCCCAACCTCAGCCTCGAAGGCGCCTGCCGCGTCTGCGTGGTCCAGGTGGAAGGCTTCAACCACTTCCTCACCGCATGCGGCCAGGAGGTCTGGGAGGGGATGGAGATCCAGACCAATTCCCCGCAGATCCGCCAGGCCCGGCGCGACATCGTCGAACTGCTGCTCGACAACCACCCAAGCGACTGCCAGACCTGCGACCGGGACGGCCAGTGCGAGCTGCAGAAGCAGGCCTATCGCCTGGGCATCCGCGAGCGGCTGTTCGAGGGCAAGCGCAAGATCTACCCGGTGGACGACTCCAGCGAATCGGTGGTGCGCGCACCCGAGAAGTGCATCCTTTGCGGCCGCTGCGTGCGGGTCTGCGAAGAAGTCCAGGGCGTGCATAACCTGAGCCAGCACGGCCGCGGCTTCGAGACCGTGGTGGGACCGGCCAACCTCGCCCACATGGACGATTCGGCCTGCATCATGTGCGGCCAGTGCATCAACGTCTGCCCCACCGCCGCCTTCCTGGAGAAGGACCACACCGAGCGGGTCTGGGAAGCCCTCAGCCTGCCCCGCGGGATCAAGCACATCGTCGTGCAGCCCGCGCCTTCGATCCGGGCCGCCATCGGCGAATGCTTCGGCATGCCGATCGGCACGCCGGTCACCGGCAAGCTGGTCACCGCCCTGCGCCGGCTGGGCTTCGACGCGGTGTTCGACACCAACTTCGGCGCCGACCTGACCATCATCGAGGAAGCCAGTGAATTCCTGCGTCGGCTGGGCGGCAACGGCCCGCTGCCGCTGCTGACCTCCTGCTCCCCCGGCTGGGTGAACTTCCTGGAGAAGTTCTACCCGGAAATGATCCCCTACACTTCCACCTGCAAGTCGCCCATGAGCATGCTTTCCACGCTCATGAAGACCTATTACGCGGAGAAGAAGGGCCTCAAGCCGGAAGAAGTCTACGTGGTCGCCATCATGCCCTGCGTGGCCAAGAAATTTGAGGCCTCCCGCCCTGAGCACGCCATGGAGGACGGCACCCCCTACACCGACGCCGTGCTCACCACCCGCGAACTGGCCTGGATGATCAAGTCCTACGGCATCGATTTCGTCAACCTGCCGGACGGTGAGTTCGACCGCCCGCTGGGCATCTCCTCCGGGGCCGCGGATATCTTCGGCGCCACCGGCGGCGTGATGGAAGCCGCCCTGCGCACCGCGGCGGTGAAGCTCACCGGCGAGGAGCTGGGCCCCCTGGTGTTCGATGACGTGCGCGGCGTCACCGGCCTGAAGGAAGCCACCATCAACATCGCCGGGGTGGACGTCAACATCGCCGTCTCCAACGGCCTGACCAACGCCAAGGTGATCCTCGACAAGATCAAGGAAGGCGGCAAGCAGTACCACCTGGTGGAGATCATGGCCTGCCCCGGCGGCTGTGTGGCCGGCGGCGGCCAGCCCTACCCGCCCGACAGCATGGACGTGCTGGATCCCCAGCTGCCCCTGCTGCGCGCCAAGGCCCTCTACAAGATCGATTCCGACAAGCAGCTGCGGCGTTCCCACGAGAACCCGGCCATCGAGCACCTCTACCAGGAATTCCTGGGCGAGCCCAACGGCGAGAAGGCCCACCACCTGCTCCATACCCACTACCAAGCCAGACTGCCCAGGGGGATCCGGTGAGCACCACCATGACAACCGACAACTGGACCGACATCAAGGCCGCCAGCGAAGCCGCCCTGCCCGCCGAGGTGGTCGCCTTCATCAACAAGCACCAGGGCGCGGACCACTCCGAAAGCCAGCTGATCGCCATCCTGCACATGGTCCAGGCGGCTTCCGGCTATCTCTCCAAGGAGCAGATGAACGCCGTGTCCCAGCTGGCCCAGATCCCCCTGGCCAAGGTCACCGGGGTGGCCACCTTCTACCACTACTTCCGGCTCCACCCCCGGGGCAAGCACATGATCAACGTGTGCCTGGGCACCGCCTGCTACGTCAAGGGCGCCGACAAGATCGCCCAGCGGCTCATGAGCGACCTGGGCATCCAGTTCGGCGAGACCACCAAGGACGGCATGTTCTCCCTGGAATCCACCCGCTGCCTGGGCACCTGCGGCCTGGCCCCCGTGGTCATGGTCGACGACCAGATCCACGGGCCGGTCTCCCCCAGCGACATCGCCACCATCCTGGACAAGTACACCAACAAGAAGAAGGGCCCCAAGGCCCCGCCCGTCTCAGTCTAGCTGGGCCAGGATCGCCTCCGCCTCGCTGCGCAGCGCCGCCACGAACTGGTCGGCCAGCGGGGTGGAGGGGCGGTATTCCGGCCGCACCACGCTCACCCGGAACGGGATCGATACGGCAAACCGGCGCAGCTCCAGGCCGTCCCCTTTGAAGGCCAGGGCGGTCAGCGGGTTCACCACGGCGATGCCGAGCCCTTCCCGCACCATGCTGCACACCGAAACCGCGCTGTGGGTCTCGATGGCCATCACCCGGGCCACGTCGTGATGCCGGAACACTTCGTCCAGCTGGATGCGGTAGGGATCGGCGGCGGCCAGGCTGACGAAGCGCTCGCCCTGGAAATCCGCCGGCTCCAGCACCGCCTTGGCCAGCAGGCGGTGGCCTGCGGGCAGCACGCACACCTCGTCCGCCACCAGGAGCGGCTCCAGCCGGGTGCCGGGGGGCGGATGGTTGTGCTCGGTCAGGCCCAGATCGTGGCGCTGCTCGGCCAGCAGCTCCTCCAGCAGGGGCGACTCCTCGGGGGTGATGGCGATGCTCACCTCCGGGTGCACGGCCAGGAAGCGCCGGCACACCGCCGGCAGCGGCGCGTGGGAGAACGAAGGCATGCAGATGATGGACAGCTGGGCCTGTCCGCCGGCCCCCAGCCGGGTCGCCATGGTGAGGATGTGGTCCAGCCCGAGGTAGGAACGCTGCACCTCGTCCAGCAGGGTCAGCGCCCGGGCGGTGGGCTGCAGCCGGCCCCGGACCCGGTCGAACAGGTCGAAGCCCAGCAGGCGCTCCAGTTCGGCCAGTTCCCGGCTGACCGTGGGCTGGGAGGTGCACAGCAGCCTGGCGGCCGCGGTCACCCCGCGCGCGGTCATGACGGCGCGGAACACTTCGATGTGGCGGTGGGTGATGGTCATATCAGAGATGAATGAAATGGTTAATTATTACTATTTTCTTGAATCATCTTACCCAGGCATCCTGGAACCGGACCAGCCCGTCTTTCAGGAATCCCATGCAGATACCCTTGGACACCCGCCACCTCGCCCAGCTCGCCGAACAGTTCGGCACGCCGTTGTGGCTCTATGACGCCGCCGTCATCCGCGAACGCATCGACCAGCTGCGCGCCTTCGACGTGATCCGCTTCGCCCAGAAGGCCTGCTCCAACATCAATATCCTCAAACTCATGCGCGACCAGGGCGTGCGGGTCGACGCCGTGTCCGAAGGGGAACTGGAGCGCGCCCTGGCCGCCGGCTTCAGCCCCGCCGGCGACCCGCCCGGCGTGGTGCTGACTGCCGACCTGCTGGACACCGGCACCCTGGAGCGGGCGGTGGCGCTGGGCGTCGAAGTGAACGCCGGCTCCATCGACATGCTGGAGCAGGTGGGCCAGGCCCATCCCGGGCACCGGGTCTGGTTGCGGGTCAACCCCGGCTTCGGCCATGGCCACAGCCAGAAGACCAACACCGGCGGGGAGAACAGCAAGCACGGCATCTGGCACGCCGACCTGCCCGCGGCGCTGGCGGTGATCCGCCGCCACCGCCTGGCCCTGGTGGGCATCCACATGCACATCGGCTCGGGCGTGGACTACGCCCATCTGGAAACGGTGTGCGCCGCCATGGTCGCCACGGTGCTGTCCCTGGGCCACGATATCGAGGCCATCTCTACCGGCGGCGGGCTTTCCGTCCCGTACCAGGCCTTTGAACCGCGGGTCGACACCGCCCACTATTTTTCCATCTGGGACGCCGCCCGCCAGCGCATCGCCCGGGGCCTGGGCCATCCGGTGCGCATGGAGATCGAGCCGGGCCGGTTCCTGGTCGCCGAATCCGGCCTGCTGCTGTCCGAGGTGCGGGTGGTGAAGCAGATGGGCGCCAACCACTTCATCCTGGTGAACGCCGGCTTCAACGACCTCATGCGCCCGGCGCTGTACGGCAGCTTCCACGCCATCAGCCTGTTTCACCGGGACGGCAGCCTGCCCTCGGGGCCGCTCCGGCCCACCGTGGTGGCCGGCCCGCTGTGCGAATCCGGCGACGTCTTCACCCAGCACGACGGCGGCCTGGTGCATCCGCGCCCGCTGCCTCCGGCCCAGGTGGGCGACTGCCTGGTGTTCCACGACACCGGCGCCTACGGCGCCTCCATGTCCTCCAACTTCAACAGCCGGCCGCTGCTGCCGGAAGTCTTGGTGGATGGCGGCCAGGACCGGCTGATCCGCCGGCGCCAGACGATCCAGGAACTCCTTGCGCTGGAAGGCTGGACATCCCCAAGCCAGGTACGGTAGGCTGGATACCATAACCTGGAGTTGATGATTTGCTGATCCGCAACCTGCGAAGGCTTTTTCTGCTTGTGTGTCTGGGGGCGCTGTTGCCGCTCCAGGCCCAGGCTGACGCCGCAAAGCAGCCCGAGGATCCAGGCCTGGTGACGGGGCTGCTGGCCAAGGCCAGGACCTACCTCGGCATGCCCTACCGCTACGGCGGCGTGTCGCCCAAGGGCTTCGACTGCTCCGGTTTCGTCCGCTACGTGTTCGGTTCCATGGGCATCGACCTGGACCGCACCTCGGGCTCCCAGGCGAAACAGGGCGACCCCATCGATCTCGCCCACATCCAGCCCGGCGACCTGCTGTTCTTCAGCACCCGCGGCATGCGCAAGGGCATCAGCCACGTGGGGATCTACCTGGGCGAGGGCCGTTTCATCCATGCCAGCAACTGGCGCGGCCGCGGCCAGCACGGCGTCAAGCTGGGCGAACTGGCCAGCGACTACTTCGCCGATCGCCTGGTGGCGATCCGCCGGGTCGTCACCCAGCTGACCCCGGAGAGCAAGACGCCCTGATCTGGTTTTACTGAGGCGTCCGTGCCCCCCGGATTGCGCCGACCCAACGCGGGTCCCGGGACCAGGCCCTGACCCACCGGTACTCGGGATTTAAGATCGTGCTCGCAAGCTGCGCGCGATCTTAAATCCCGAGTTTGCCGTCGAAGCCGACGGGAGGGTGCCTCCGTCTCGCCCAAACCAGGTGGAATGGCCTTCCACCCATTTGTCGCTCAAGCACCGAATCCAAAGCTATGCGCGGCTTCTACGGCAAACTCGGAAGCTAAAAGCGCGCGCAGCTTGCGAGCACGTTTTTAGATTTCCGAGTACCGGTGGGTCAGGGCCTGGTCCCGGGACCCGCGTCGGGTCGGCGCGAGGCGCGGAACAGCGGACGCCTCCGTAAGACTGGGAGCCTGTCCGAGCGGGTAGGATGGAGGCTGGTATCCCATGACCCGACCCCCCGGATGGCAAACGTTCCTGGCCCGCCTGCGGCGGCTGCCCCTGCGCCTGCGCAAGGTGCTGCGCGGCGGCACCGAGGGGCTGCATCCCAGCAAGCTGCGGGGCGCCGGGCTCAGCTTCGTGGAGAACCGCCCCTACGTGCCCGGCGATGATCCGCGCGCCATCAACTGGCCGCTCACCGCCCGCACCGGCGAACCCATCGTCAAGCGCTTCGAAGCCAGCCGGGAGCTGATCCTTTGGCTGGTGGTGGACCCGTCCCCGTCCATGTTCCTGGGCGACCCGGTGAGCCCCATCCGCTGGGCCCTGGAAATCTGCGGCGCGGCCCAGGCGGCCACCAGCGCCGGCAAGGACCGGCTGGGCCTGCTGGTGCCCGGCGACGAGCGCAGCCTGCCGCTGCGCATCGCCCCCAGGCGTGGCCGGGTGCCGGGCCTGCACCTGCTGGAAGCCCTGGCCGGCCTGGGCCCGGCCATCCCCACCCCCGCCTCCTGGCAGCAGGCCCTGGGCCACTGGGGCGACCGCGGCCGCGGCCACCGGCTGTGGATCCTCAGCAACGGCGCCGGCCTGCAAGGGCTGGCCGAGCTGATCAAGCCGATCGCCGCCCGCCACCAGGTGGTCTGGTTCCGGCCCGAGCTGCCCCACCTCAAGCACCTGCCCAACTGGCCGGACCCCGGGTTTCCGGCAACCGTGGAGCGCCACACCTGGAACATCATGGAAGACCCGGTCACCCGCCTGGGCATCTGGATGAAGGGGACCGGCGCATGACCGCTCCGGCCTGGAAGGTGCCCGGGGAGCTGGCCCTGGGCCGGCTGTCCAGCCTCGAACTGCGCCAGGACGACCCCAGGCAGCCGCCCCCGCCCCGGCCCGGCGACGACCGGCTCGGCCCGCTGGCGGTGCGCCGGGTGGAGCCGCTGCGCGACGGCCGCGGCTGGCGCCTCACGGTGCAGCCCCTGGCGCCCGGGCACCTGATCGTGCCGCCCATGGACCTGGGCGACGGCCAGCTGACGCCGGAGCTGCGGGTCACCGTGCCGCGCACCGTGCCCTTCGGCGCGCCCTGGATCGGCGTCGGCGGCGGCGTCCTGGACCGGCTGCCGCCACTGCCCTTCCCCTGGCCATGGACCCTGCCGCTCCTGCTGCCGCTGGTGGCCCTGGCCTGGTATCTGGCCCGGCGCTACCGCGGCGGGGCCGCCGCCCGCAAGCGCCAGGCCGCGCGCCGGGCCTTCAGCCGGCACTGGCCGCCGGGCCCGGAGCGGGCCGCCCTGGACGCGGCCCACGCCGCCGGCCGGGCCCTGCTGGCCGCGCACTTCGGCCCCGAAGCGCTCAGCTGGGGGCCGCCGGCCCTGCGGGCGCGCGGCCTGGAACCCTGGGCCGAGTGGAGCCGGGGCCTGGACGCGGCCCGGTTCGCCGGGGCGCCGGGCCCGGCCGCGCCTTCCCTCGCCGCCCTGCTCCAGTCGCTGGCGCGCCGATGACCGCCACCCTGCGCTACCCCTTCCTGCTGCTGCTCCTGGTGCCGGGCCTCTGGTTCTGCCTGCGCACCAGCTACCGCTGGGGCATTCCCAGCTCACGGCCGGCCGGGCGCCTGGAGCGGTGGTCCTCCCGTTGGCTGCCCGCCGTGATCCTGACCCTGCTGGTGCTGGCGGCCGCCGGGCCGGAACGGCGCAGCGTGGTCAAAGGCCAGGCGCCGGTGGTGGATTTCGTCGTGGTGCTGGACGGCTCCAGCTCCATGAAGGCCCTGGACGACGGCCACGAAAGCCGCTGGGACGCTGCCCGCCGGCTGATCCGCCGGTTCATCGCCGGCCGTCCCGACGACCGTTTCGCCCTGATCCTGTTCAGCGCCCATCCGGTCACCCTCAGCCCGCTCACCGCCAACCACGCCCGGCTCTGGACCCTCCTGGACCACCTCCAGCTGGACAGCCCCGACGACGGCACCGCCATCGGCAGCGCCCTCATGACCGCCGTCACCCGGCTGCGCGACAGCCCGGCCCGGAGCCGGGCCATCCTCCTGCTCACCGACGGCGCCCAGAACCGGGGCCTGGTGATGCCGCTGGAGGCGGCGGCCGAGGCGCACGCCCAGGGCATCCATGTCTATACCGTAGCCATGGGCAATAACAAGGAGAGCCTCTATCCGCTGGAAGGCGGCGGCTTCGCCTGGCTGAAGGTGGCCACCGACCCGGAGACCCTCAAGCGGATCTCCCGGATGACCGGCGGTGAGGAGTTCCCGGCCGATGATCCGGCCGGCCTGGCCCGCGGCATGGCCGCCATCAGCCGGCTGGAAACCACCGTCCTGCCGGTGGATCCGCCCACCGAAGGGCAGCCCATGGCCCAATGGCTGTGGCTGGCGGCCGGCCTGCTGGCCCTGCCCCTGGCCCTGGACCTGGGCCGCAAGCGCGGCCGGCGCCGCCCGGAATGGCTGGTGCGGCCATGACCGTGCTCTTCAGCCATCCGCTCCTGCTCTGGCCCAGCGCCGCCCTGGCCCTGCTCGCCCTGGTCCTGGGCGCCCGGGCCCAGCTGGCGCCCGGCCTGGGCGTGCGGGTGGCGGGCCAGCGCCCGCTGCTCCAGGGGCTGGGCCTGGCCCTGCTGCTGGCCGGCGCCGGCCTGGGTCTGGCCGAGCCGCGCTGGGGCGCCATCGAAGCGCCGCGGCTCACCGTCCACGTGGTGCTGGACGCCACCCGTTCCATGACCGTGCCCGACTGCGCCGGCACCACTCGCTGGCAGGCGGCCGTGGCCACCCTGGACCGGCTCTGGTCCGGCCCCAACCCGGGCGTGGACTTCAGCCTGCAGCTGCTTACCGGCGATGCCGTGCCGATGCTGCCGCCGGGCGGGGACCAGCCGCTGCTGCGCGATGCCCTCCGGGCCGTCCAGCCCGGCGCCATCGGCTCCCCCGGCACCGCCCTCGGCCACGGCCTGGCCCAGGCCGCGGCCATGGCCGACCCCAGGACCCCGGCCATCCTGCTGCTGCTGAGCGATGGCGAAGAAACGGTGGAGCCGCCGGCCGAGGCCGAGCGGCGGGCGGCCGCCTTCCTCCGCGCGGCCCACCTGCCCCTGTATGCCATCGCCTTCGGCCAGCCCGTGCCGCAGCCGGTGCCCGGCCCGGCCCTTGATGCGCTGTCCAGCACGGCGCGGCCGGACCTGCTCCAGGATCTGGCGCGGCGCACCGGCGGCCGGATGCTGCGGCCCGGGGAAGATCCGGCCGCCCTGTTCCAGGCCCTGGCCCGGGGCCGGGAACCCATGCCCCTGGCCCGTTCCCTGCTCCCGGCCCACCCCGAGTGGGGGGCCTGGCTGGCCCTGGCCGGCCTCGCCCTCTGGCTGCTGGCGGCGGGCAAGCCCATGCGCGCCTGGCGCCCCATCCTCGGCCTGGCGCTCGGCCTGGGCCTCAGCCATCCGGCCCGGACGGCCATCCCGCTGCCCCAGAGCGTGCGCGCCTGGGCCGCCCAGGCTGCCCTGGCCCGGGGCGACCTGGCCGCCGCCCGGCGCTGGCAGCCCACCGGCGGCGCCCCCGCCCACCGGCTCCTGGCGGCCCAGATCGCCCTGCGTTGCCAGGCCTACCAGGACGCCCTGGACACCCTGGCGCCCTTGACCGGCCCGTCCGGCCCCCAGCCCGCGCCCCCCTGGCGCGCGCCGGCCCTGCTCATGGCGGCCCGCGCCCAGCTGGCGCTGGAGCACCCGGAAGCCGCCCGCTCCCTGCTCGAGCGGCTGCTCCTGGAACACCCCGGCCACCCGGAAGCCAGCCATGACCTGCAGACCCTGCTGCAGGACCCGGTCCCGCCCCCGCCCAGCCCCCGCAAGCCGCCCCCGCCCAATCCCAGCCATGAGGCGCGCCAGGACGAAATTGAAGGGCTCAGGCAGCGCCTGCCCGGCAAAACCCGTCCCCCCGCCGGCGTGAAGGACCTTTAATTAATCTTAAATTAGGGATTGCGCAAGCGCCTGCAGTTCCTATTTTATTTTCAGTTTATAATTTTAAGGAATGCCCCTTCCGGAGCCCTGGATGAAGATCTGCCTGGTGAGCGCTCTCGCGTTGAGCTGCAGCCTCGCGCTGCCGGCCGCGGAACTGGAGGAGGGCCCCGGCACCTGCCGCTACGGCGTCAGGCTGATCGCCGCCACTCCCCGGCAGGATTTCCGGGACATGACCGGCCGGACCGGCTTCGGCGCGGGCCTGTTCGCCGAGACCGCCCTCAGCCCCACCACGGCGCTCCAGACCCGGTTCGATTTCATCTCCTACCCCCAGACCAACCAGCCCGGCGGAGCGCAGATCACCAGCCTGACCGTGCCCAAACCGATCACCCTCGCCGTCGATTCCACCGCGCTGGGCGTCGACATCCGGCACAACCTGCCGTATCCCAAACTGGAGCGGGTCTACCTCCTGGGCGGGCTCATGGGCATCCGTTACGAATTCAACAGTTCCGCCATCGGCACGGTGAACGGCCAGAACGGCGTGCCCGTCCCCGGGATCATCCGAACCAAGCAGAAGACCTCGTTCAAGCTGGGGCTGGCGGTGGGGCTGGGCGTCGAACTTCACCAGGGCCTGGCCCTGAGCGGGCGCTTCACCACCATCGACATCAACGGCACCACCTTCGCCACCCTGGAAACCAGCCTGAGCTACCGGTTCTGACCGGGATCGCCTCGGCGCGATGGCTCAATGGCCGCCCAGGGCGATGGCGGTGCCGCCGATGCTCACCTGGCCGCAGACCCCGGAGTCGAACCCGACGTTCGTGGCGTCGGCGCCGGTGGTGCCGTTCATCAGGTTGAGGGCCACCGTGCCGGAGGCGGGGAAGTCGCAGGCGCTGCTCCAGACCAGGGGGTCGGTTCCGGCGATGGTGCCGGTGATCGTTTCCAAGGCCCGGCTGAAGGTGTAGCCGCCGGTCAACAGGGCGCGGGCCGGGTCGCTCCAATCCTCGCCCAGGCTGGCGGTGAAGGCGTAGGTCTTGTTGTTGGCGGGCGTGGCGCCGTCGTTGAAGACCGCGGTGAAGGCCGGCGCAACCCTCACCGTGGCGCTGCTGCCGGCGACCGTGACCACCTGGATGCCGCGGTACTTCCAGGTCTGGACCGTGGCCGGGGTGGTGGGCGTGGCCAGCAGCACCGAAGTCACCGTCAGATCGAAGGTCTCGGTGTAGGTCGCGCCCGCATGCGCGACCTTGACGGTGCCGGTGGCGGTGCCGGCGTTGGCCGCTGTGTAGTTGTTGAAGGTATAGGTGGTGACCCCGTTCACCGGGGCGGATCTGGCCACGTCGGCCAGGGTGCCGGAGGAAGCCAGCAGGTCCGGCCGGAGCGCCTCCAGGTCCATGAACACCAGCGTCGCGATCCCCGCCGGGGCCGTGCGCAGCGCCGCCGGGTTGTCACCGATGATGCTGGTCGATCCGGTGCCTCCCCCGCAGCCGATCAGCCCAAGCGCCAGCAGCAAAGCGATGGCTGGGCCGACTTGCATGGTGGACCTCCGGGGGAACCCATCCCGCCAAGCGGCAGGACTGTTGAGAAATGAAATATCAGATAACTTAGGTTACTCCCATCGGTTGCACAATGGCCACTTTCCCCGGCCGCGGCGCGGCCCCGGCAGGGCGTTTGCCTGGCCGGGGCCGGGGAAACGGGGTCTCAGCTACTTCTTGGCGATCGAGTTGACCCAGGCCGCGAACGGCTCCGGCGGCAGGTAGCCGGGGGTGCGGGCCACCACCTTGCCATTGGCGTTCAGGATGAGCATCGTGGGGTAGCCATCCACCTGGTACTGCCTTTCGATGGCATTGTCCTTGGTGGGCTGGTATTTCTCGTCCTGGGTCTCGATCCGCAGCGGCACCATCCGGGCCAGGGCCGCCTTGCCCTCCGTGCTGGGGAAGGTCTCCTTCTCCAGCTTCTTGCACCAATAGCACCAGCCGGTATAGACATCCAGGAAGATCAGCTTGTTTTCGGCCTTGGCCCGCTTCTGCGCCTCCGGTAGGCTGGTCTCCCACTTCACGTTTGGCACGTTCGAAGCGGCCGCCAACGAACCGGCGACGAGCAGGATGATGGCGAGCGTTTTCATGGCGGCCTCCGCAAGGAACCCGGGCGGTCCCTACTGCCCAGATTACCTGAGAATGAGACCCAGGCGTGGAAAACATGGTTGAGATTTGCCGGATATTCAGGATTCGTTCACCATGGGAGGCGGGACGCCACCATGACCATTTCCAGCACCACCACCATCCGGGTCCGCTATGCCGAGACCGACGCCATGGGCATCGTCCACCATTCGGTCTATCCGGTGTGGATGGAACTGGGCCGCTCGGACCTGCTGCGCCTGGCCGGCCAGGGCTATGCGGAGTGGGAAGCCCAGGGGGTGTTCATCGCTGTGGCGGAACTGCGGGTGAAGTACCGGGCGCCCGCCCACTATGATGAGCAGGTCAATATCCGCACCTGGGTCAAGGAGGCGGGACGGCGGAAGATCGTGTTCGGCTACGAAGTGACCCGCGAAGAGGTCCGCCTGGCCGAGGGCGAGAGTGTCCACCTGGTCATGGGCGCCGACGGCCACGGCCGGATCCTGCCCGAGGCGATGCTGGCCCTGGTGAACACTGCTTTGTAAATGCGCCGGATTGATGGTTAGCTTTAAGGCATGAGCACATTGCGCATCATCTCCCTGCACAATACCCTGACCCGTTCGGTGGATCCGGTGGTTCCGCTGGTTCCGGGCATGATCTCCCTCTACACCTGCGGCCCGACGGTGTACAACTACGCCCACATCGGCAACCTGAAGACCTACCTGTTCCAGGATCTGCTCAAGCGCACCTTCCTGGCCGCCGGCTACCAGGTGCGCCACTGCATGAACATCACCGACGTCGAGGACAAGATTATCCGGGATTCCCAGGCCGAGGTCCCCGCCGGCGCCGGCAACGACGAGCGCCACGCGGCCATGAAGGCGCTCACCGACCGCTACACCGCCCTGTTCCTGGAGGATCTGGCGGCCCTCGGCATCCTGCCGCCCACCTACACGCCCAAGGCCACCGAGTACATCCCCACCATGATCAAGCTGGTCCAGAAGCTGGAGGGCCGCGGCCTGGCCTATGTCCGGGACGGCAGCGTCTACTACCGCATCGCCGGCCTGCCCCAGTACGGCCGCCTGGCCCGGCTGGACCGGGACGGCATGAAGCAGGGCGCCTCGGTCGACACCGACGAGTACGAGCGCGACTCCATGCAGGACTTCGTCCTGTGGAAGGCCGCCAAGCCCGGCGAACCCTGGTGGGACAGCCCCTGGGGCCACGGTCGGCCGGGCTGGCACATCGAGTGCTCCGCCATGGGCATGGAGCTGCTGGGCGAGCGCATCGACATCCACAGCGGCGGGGTCGACCTGGTGTTTCCCCACCACGAGAACGAGATCGCCCAGAGCGAGGGCTGCCTGGGCCACACCTGGGTCAACACCTGGGTGCACGGCGAATTCCTGCTGGTGGACGGCGAAAAGATGTCCAAGAGCCTGGGCAACTTCTACACGCTGCGCGACCTCCAGGCCAAGGGCTTCGACCCCAAGGCCTTCCGCTTCACCATCCAGAGCAACCACTACCGCAAGGTGCTGAACTTCTCCTTCGACGGCCTCAAGGCCGCCGAGAACGCCCTGAAGCGCGTCCGGCTGTTCCGCAAGCGCATGGAGCAGGACGGCCTGGCCGGCGGCCAGGGCCCGTGGAAGGAGCCCATCGACCCCGCTCGGCGCATCCAGGCCGCCCGGGAGGCGTTCTGGGCGGCCATGGGCGACGACCTGAACACGCCCGAGGCCCTGGCCGCCCTGTTCACCCTCATCACCGACCTCAATGCCCAGGACGACCGCATCGCCTTGACCCGCGCCGAGCGCGACGCCGCCCTGGCGTTCCTGGACGAGACCGACGCCATCTTCGCCTGCTGGCCCCACGAGGACGTGCAGACCGACGCCGCGGTTCTGGCCCTGATCGAGCAGCGCAAGGCCGCCAAGGCCGCGCGCGACTGGGCCGAGGCCGACCGGGTGCGCGACCAGCTCAAGGCCATGGGCATCGTGCTGGAGGACCGCAAGGACGGCAGCGTCACCTGGCGCCGCGCCTGACTATAGGGAACCCGCCACCGTTTCCGGCGCCAGCCCTTCCAGGCATTCCCGCCGCTGGCACCGCCGCTCCCGGCAGGGCGAGCATTCGATGCCGGTGCGCAGGATGCGCCCGGCGCCCGCGGGCAGCCCCGCCACCACCGGGTCGGAACCGCCGAACAGCCCGGTGACCGGCACGCCCAGCAGCACCGCCAGGTGCAGCAGCCCGGTATCCGGCGCGATCACCCGGTCGGCCTGGCGCAGCGCCGCGGCCAGGGTCCACAGATCGGCCTTGGGCAGGGCCGCCACCCCGGTGGCCTGCGGCAGCCAGGCGCGCAGTTCCTCCTCCTCCGGCCCCAGCGACCAGCGCAGCTGGAACCGGCCGCGCAGCAGCTCCGCCAGGGCGATCCAGTGGCGCAGCGGCCAGCGCTTGATCGCGCCCCGGCGCGAGGCGCCGGGCACCATGACCAGCCTGGGCAGGTCCCGGCCGGCCCAGACCGGCCCGGGATCCGGCAGCCGGGCGTCCTTCAGGGCGGGCCGGAACCGGCCCAGCCCGGCCACGCCCCGGCTGGCGCCGAACGCTTCGGCCAGGCGCAGCGCCTGGTCATAGCGGCTCTGCCGGCGGTACGGCAGCGGGTGGGTCTGCAGCAGGCCGGCCCCTTCCCGGGCCAGGCCGTCGCCCCAGCGCTCGGGGACCGCCGCCAGCCTGGGAATCAGGGCCGACTTCAGGATGCCGTGGAAATCCAGCGAGACCTCGCAGCGCAGGGCCCCGGCCGCCCGCCTCAGCTCGCCCAGGGCGGTCCATGGCCGGCCCAGCTCCCGGCGCGCCACCACCACCGGCTCCAGCCACGGCATGGGCGCGAGCAGGAAGGCGTGGCGGTCCTCCACCACCGCCTGGAACCGCGCCTCCGGGAAGGCCGCCCGCAGGTTGGCCCAGGCGGGGAGCACACGGAGGATGTCCCCCAGGGCCGAGAGGCGGAGCAGAGCGATGCGCATGCTTCCATACTACCTTCGCCCGCGCCGTTTCTCCCCCGTCCGGGGCCGATCCCCGATAGGCTTAAACCATGGTCAGAAGCAAACAGCCCTCCGGTCCCCGTGCCTCAGCTTTTTCCAGCCGGCAACGGCAGGGGGGCAGGCCCAACCGGCCCGAGCGCCCCTCCAGCCCGCAACCGCCGGCCGACCCCACCTACCGCAATTCCGAGACCTTCGAGGCCACCTACATGGGCCACCCGGAAGGCGCCGTCGGCTTCCTGCGCCCCATCGGCGCGCAGAAGCGCCAGGGGCTCGATCTCCTGGTGGACTGGCGCGAAGGCCACGGCGCCATCCACGGCGACCGCGTGCTGGCCGAGATGACCGGGCTGACCTTCGACGGCCGGCCCCGGGCCCGGGTGATGAAGGTCATCGCGCGCAACCCCGATCCCATCCCGGCCCACCTGCAGAAGCAGGCCTGGGGCTGGAGCGCCGTGCCGCTGGAGCCCCGGCTTTCGCAGATCGTCACCGTGCCCCCCACCGACCTGGCCCAGGATGGCGACCTGGTGAGCATCAGGCTGGACCCCGACCCCGCCGCCCAGCAGATCCGCGGCGTCGTGCTGGCGCGCCTGGGCCGGCTCACCGACCTCAAGATCGAGAACAAGCTCACCGCCGCCCTGTTCAACCTGCGCACCGAATTCCCCCCCGCCGTCATGGACCAGCTGGCCCCCTTCCCCACCGCCATCCCCGCGGAGTGGGTCCAGGGCCGGGAGGACCTGCGCGAACGGCTCACGGTCACCGTGGACCCGCCCACCGCCAAGGATTTCGACGACGCCATCAGCCTGGAGACGCTGCCCCGGGAAGAGGGCGGCGGCTGGATCCTGGGCGTGCACATCGCCGACGTGAGCCACTACGTGACCGAAGGCAGCCCGCTCGACCAGGAGGCCCAGCTGCGCGGCACCTCGGTGTATTTTCCGGACCAGTGCATCCCCATGCTGCCGGAGCGGCTCTCCGGCGAACTGTGCAGCCTGCAGGAGGGCGTCGACCGCCTCACCAAGACCGCCTGGATCACCCTGGACCGCGACCTCACCGTGGTGGACACCCGCCTCAGCGAGACCGTCATCCGCTCGCGCAAGCGGCTCAGCTACGACCAGGTCAAGGAGGCCTGCATCGACCTGGCCCAGCCCATGCGCAAGGCCCTGGGCCACGACGTCTGCGCCATGCTGGAGGAGGCCCTGAAGGTCTCCCGCAGCCTGACCCGGATCCGCCTGGGCCGAGGCGCCCTGAACCTCGACACCGACGAGACCGAGTTCATCTTCGACGCCGAGGGCCGGCCGGTGGACGCCCGGCGCTACGCCCACCACGACGCCCACCGCATGATCGAGGAGTTCATGCTGCTGGCCAACGAGGCCGTGGCGCGCTTCTTCACCCGCAGGAAGATCCCCACCATCTACCGCATCCACGACAACCCGGACCCCATGAAGCTGGAGGCCTTCAAGGAGGTGGCCAGCGCCTTCGGCCTGCTGCGCGCCTACGACGAACCCACCCCCGATGTGCTCAACGCCCTGCTCGACAAGATCCGCGGCGGCCCCCTGGAGGCCATGCTCAACACCCTGCTGGTGCGCAGCCTGAAGCGGGCCGAGTACAGCGCCGACAACATCGGCCACTCCGGCCTCGCCCTGGAGGACTACCTGCACTTCACCAGCCCGATCCGCCGCTACCCCGACCTGACCGTGCACCGGGAACTGCACAAGGTGCTGCGGGGCGAGCCCCTGCCGGCGGGCCTGCACAGCCAGCTGGCGGTGGTGGCCAAGAGCTGCAGCGACACCGAGCAGACCGCCACCGAAGCCGAGCGGGAGAATGACCGCTGGAAGACCTGCCTGATCATGAAGACCAAGATCGGCCACCGCTTCGACGGCCGGATCCAGGGTTTCTCCCTGAAGGTGGCCTTCATCCGCCTGGACGCGCCGTTCGTGGAAGTGGGCGTGCCCCTGGGCGCCCTGGGCGGCAGCTTCACCGTCGACCAGAACCGCACCAAGGCCGTGGGCCAGGGCGCGGGCGTGGTGCTCTCCATCGGCGACAGGGTGAAGGTGGAGATCACCGGCGTGGACGAGGATCTGCGCCGGGTTTCGGCCTGGGTGGTGGAGGCCGCGGCCCAGGACGGCAAGGGCAAGAGCCGGAGCTTCGTCCCCAGCCTGGCCTCCCCCGCCACCCTGCGCGAGGCCGATTTCGTGCCCGAAGCGCGGCGCCCCCTCAAGCCCCGCCAGCGGCCCGCCGCGAGCGACGCCCGGCCCGCCGCGCGCGCCGACGCCAGGCCCCCCGGCGGGCGTCCCCCGGCCCGGGCCAAGCTGCCCAAGGGCAGCGTCCGCACTGGCCGGCCCAAGACCTCCGCGGTGAGCGGGTTCGGCAAGCGCCAGCCCAAGCGCAAGAAGGTCTGATGGTGACAGCCCCCGCGCCCTCCGTCTGCCTCGGCGTGGATCCGGGTTCCCTGGCCTGCGGCTGGGCCGTGGTCACGCGCAGCGGTTCGCGCATGGAACTGCTCGACTCCGGAGTGATCCGTTCGCCCCGGGGCGCCGATTTCGACCAGCGGGTGCTGGGCATCCATCTCAAGCTGAGCGAAGTGATCGCCCAGCACAGCCCCCAGTTCATGGCCGTGGAGTCCCCCTTCGTCGAAAAGAACGCCGCCACCGCCATCAAGCTGGGCCAGATCCGCGGCGGCATCCTGCTCACCGCCGGCCTGCACGGCCTGCCCGTGGGCGACTACAACCCCATGCAGGTGAAGAAGGCCGTCAGCGGCTACGGCTGGGCCGACAAGACCCAGGTGGGCAAGATGGTCATGGTGATCCTCAACCTCAAGACCGCCCTACCGGTCGACGCCGCCGACGCCGCCGCCGTCGCCATCGGCCACCTGCTCACCACCCGGAGGGGCTAGAACATCTCGGAACTGGGCGCCAGCTTGACCCGGGTCGACAGGGCGTTCAGGGCGATCAGGTGCAGCATCTCGCTCACGGTGGTGCAGCAGTCGGCCAGGACGGTCACGTCGTACTTCTCCGCCGCCTTGGAGATGGCGGTGTGGGTGACGCAGTTCTGGGTCATCATGCCGCCGATGAGCAGCCGGGTGACGCCGAGCCCATGGAGCGTCTCCTCCAGCGTCGTCTGGTGGAAGCCGTCGGCGAACCGCTTCGCCACCACCGGCGCCTCCGGGGCCGCGGCCCGGATGCGCGGATGGAGGGCCACGCCCGGAGTGCCTTCGTTGAAGAAGGGCGAAAGCCCCGCTCCGGGGGCGGGGACGTGCTGGATCAGGATCACCGGCATGCCCTGGGCGGTCGCCTTGGCGATGGCCTGTTCCAGGTTCCCGAGCACAGCTTCGGGGTTCCACAGGGGAAAGGCCCCTCCGGGGAAATAGTCGTTCTGGAGGTCGATGACGAGCAGGGCCGTGGTCATGGGGTTCTCCTTTGCCGGGCGAGCCGGCATGAATTACGGTAGGCGCGGATGGCAGCGCAGGAAAGTGATGCCAACGACATTTTCCGGCACCCGCAAGACCTTCCCGGCGCCGACCAGTCCCGTTTTCGCGCCGGAACGCCTGGATGGGCGTGGGATCTCGCGCTAGGCTGGTATCCGCCGCCGGCGTGGCGAAATGGCAGACGCGATAGACTCAAAAGATATCGCTCAGTGTTGATTTACTTGCACTTACACTTTCAACCCTCGAAATTTGCCAGACCCTTGCCACAAAAATGAAAACCCCGCTTCGATAAGCGGGGTTGGTCTTTCTTGGTAGCCCCTCTCGGACTCGAACCGAGACTCCCGGAGGGAAAAGCATTTTGAGTGCTTCGCGTCTGCCATTTCGCCAAGGGGCCAGCAGAACCCTAGCCTAGCACAGCCTAGCTGGCATTGAAACCGGCACCGGCCTTGAATCTATAGCGAATCCTAGGCCCAACCACCTTGAAGGCATCGGGGCCACTTGAGGTACCCGAACGCTCAGCCTCCAGGATCGTGCTGGGGTTGGTTCTTCTGCGGTGAATCCCTTGGGAAGCGGCTCTGCAGGCTGACGGAATGAAGGTGCACCTTGATTAACAGGATTCTTGAATGGTTCCCTCCAGAACGGCATGAACAAGCCCCGGGAATGCTTTTTCAACATCTTGAAGGCGAATAGAGAGCCACGTGCAGGTGCCTTCCTTTCTGCCCTGAATCAGGCCGACCTCGCGCAGGGCAGCAAAGTGGTAACTCATGGCGGTCTTGGAACCAAGGTCAGCGAAATCCAAGCACCTGCACTCCCCCTTCAAAAGCCGAACGAGGACTTGTCTTCGAGTCGCATCACGGAGCACGTTGAGAACGTCCGACAAGGAAGGGACGGTCGCAGTTGGATTTTCCACTGGCTTGACCATGGCGCAGTTTATCATGTTCAATGCTTTTTGAACAAATTGTTCAAAATTAATTGAACAATTTCGAAATCTTTGTTAGTTTTGTTCAAGAGGTTTTGAACAACCTCGTTTGGGAGGATGACATGATCCGTGAAACCAGCCACCAGCAAATTGCCCAGACGTTCCTCGCTGGACTGAGAAACCGCGATTGGGATTCAATGCGGGCGATCATGACAGATGACATCATATGGAGTCTTCCAGGCACCAGTCGGATCTCCGGTGAAGCCGTCGGTGTGGACGAAGTGATCAAGCGTTCTCAAACCATAGTCAGTTATGGACTCAACTTTCGACTGAAACATGTGCTATACGGCTCTTATGGAGTGACCCTCTCTCTTAACAATACGGCAAAGCGTGGAGAGTTAATTCTCGATGAACACCTTGCAACGGTCTGCACGGTTCAAAATGGGAAGATTTCAAGAATTGACACATACCTGTCGGATGTCGATATGGCCAATGCCTTTTTTGTATAGGCGATCAGATGGCTTGAGAGTCAAGGAGAAAGCAGTATGAAATTTTTTATTGTCACAATGACACATCCGGATGGCGAGGGCTGGAACCGCCACCTCGCCGCCCATGTCTATCCCAGCAGTCATAGGTGCGATGGCAGTTCAACCGTGAATTTCCGGGAAGGCAGCCTGAACAAGCCGGAGGGCCCAGGGTTGTCATGGCCCTGAGAAGGGAATCCACAGGAAGATGGTCACGAGAATGCCACCTGCGCCACAAGGGCTCGATCCCGAGGACCATTCCATCAAGTGGTGCTGCCGCTCATTTTTCTTCGATTGGCGGTCAGCGACGCAATGAAATCCAGGAAAACTCGTGTCTTCGCGGGAGGAAGGTTACGGGAGGGTTGAAGGGCGTACAGGGGAAACCGTTCCTCCGGCCAATCCGGAAAAAGATCCAAGAGCAGGCCTTCGGCAACCAGGGTCTCGACCCCCAGTTCCATGACCTGAGCAATGCCGTAGCCAGCCAGACAGGCACTGTGCATCGTTCCAACGTCGTTGACCATCAAACGCCCCAAGGTGGCCACCTTGATGTGCTGGTCAATACGGTGAAACTCCCAGGGGTAGGGCCGTCCCAGGGCGGGGTCACGGAACTCGATGCAGGTATGGCCGCCGCCTTGCAGTTCCATCGGTGACCGCGGTCGGCCATGAGCTTCCAGGTAGGCCGGAGCGGCCACAGTCAGGATTCGTGTATCCAGCAGTTTCCGAGCAACCAGACTGGAGATGGCCGGCTCACCGAAGCGCACCGCCAAATCGAAACCGTCCGCCACAAGGTCCCCCAACTGGTCGCGGGTGATCAATTCCAGATGCAGGTCCGGGTGGGCAGTGAGGAACGCTCCCAGGTTCGGGCCCAGGATCAGTCTGGAAAAGAACGGGTCGACATTGACCCTGAGCCGTCCCCGGACGGCCCTCGCCCCGCCCGCAACCATTTCAGCGGCTTCCTCCAAACCGGCCATCAAGGGCATGACCTGAAGGTAGAAACGTCGCCCCTCATCGGTCAACGCCACGTGGCGGGTGGTCCGGTCAAACAGGCGCACCCCAAGGCGGATCTCCAGCCTGGCGATGGCCCGGCTCACCCCCGGCTGAGACATGTTCAGCCTCTCTCCAGCTGCCACAAAGCTCCCCGCGTCAACGACCGCCGCCAGCACGGTCACACCCCTTACAATTCCATCATCAAAGGCAGCCATTCATGCTCCAAAATCATTAATTAAATGATATTCATGCCATGGTGTAATGATACACCAGGTCGCACACTGGTCCCTATCACAGCGAAGGCCGTGCGCTTCCAGGAGATTCATATGTTCGCCATTACGGGTATCACCGGCAGGATCGGTGGCATGGTCGCAAGAGAATTGCTGGCCACAGGCCGGGGTGTGCGGGCCGTGGTCCGGGATCCAGGCAAGGGCGCGCAACTGGCACCATTGGGCTACCAGGTAGCCTTGGCGGACTTGGGCGATGCTATCGCTCTCCAGAAGGCGTTCACAGGCGTCGAAGCGGTGTTCGTGCTGTTGCCCCCGAACTTCGACCCGTCGCCCGGCTATCCGGAGACCCGCCACCTGGTCTCGGCCCTGCGCAAGGCCCTAAGCCGATGCGATGCGGAACGGGTCCTGGTCCTCTCCACGGTGGGGGCCCAGGCCACCCAGGACAGCCTGCTCAGCCAGCTGGCCCTCTTGGAACAGGAACTGGGCGGACTGCCCATGCCCACCACCTTCCTCCGTCCCGCCTGGTTCATGGACAACGTCGCCTGGGACGTGGAGTTGGCGCGGACATCGGGCCTTATGCCCAGCTTTCTACAGCCCCTGGACCGTCCCCTGCCGATGGTAGCCGCCCTGGACGTGGGCCGAGCAGCCGCCGGCCTGCTACGGGAGCACTGGACCGGGCAACGCATCATCGAACTGGAAGGGCCGAGCCGGATCTCGCCCCAGGACCTTGCCACTGGGCTCGCATCCTTGCTTGGCCGCCGCGTGTGTGCCCAGGCCGTGCCCCGAGATTCATGGGAGACACTGTTCCGTTCCCAGGGAATGCGGAACCCAACGCCGCGTATGCGCATGCTGGACGGCTTCAACGAAGGGTGGCTCTGCTTCACAGGCGCAACCCGGAAGGGCACCTTCGACCTTGCCACGGTGCTGCGGAGCTTGGTCGAAAATAGTCAGTAGATCAGGTTCGCGGAACCCGATTGTCGGCGCGGGTCGGCGCGGTCGGCAGCTGGTAGCGATGTCGAACGGCTCGGACAGCGGCCTCGGGGCAGCCAATTCCCAGCCAGATAGGGCCGGCGATCGTTCCGTCTTGGGCAGGGCGCAGACCCTCCCTGACCTGCCCTGGTGGTTGGCATCGCCCAGGGCCTGCCGGGCCTGCTCCAGCAGCCCCCCCGGCTGGGCGGAGGCGTAGAGGCCGGCGTGCCGGATCTTGCGGAATCCTGGCGGCAACACGTGCTGGACCAGGCGGGCGAGAGACTCGACCGGCGCCAGGGTTGCGGTGCGTCCGTGTTTGGTGCGGAAGGTCACCTGCTCATCCGTGACCTCCAGCAGCCGGGAGTTGGCGATACCCATCCGGTGGGTGTAGCGGCCGAGATACTGGATGACGTGGCTGGATTTGCGGAACGGCTTCTTGACGTGGGCGGCCCAGTCCTTGTCTGCCACCGAGGCCACCAGCCGGCCATAGGCAACTCCCTCCAATTCATGGAAGCCGTCGGCGTCCCGATGGGCGCCCAGAACCACCTTCCGCACACAGCACAGGGCCGGTTCCGCGCCTGGGCGCCCTCACTCTTCGATCGCGCCGCCGATGGAGCGCAAATGCAGACGTAAGGTCAGCGTGGGATCGGCGCGCCGAGAGATGATTGCGGTAAACAAGGTACTGCGGCACATTGGTCCGATGGCCTCACCCAGCGTGCAGCATCCGGAAGCCCCATCACGCGGCATGCCGCTATGGTTGCTGACGCTTTTCACGATCCTAGCCGTGGGGGCGTGGCTGACCTGGAGTGCGGTCATCGACTATAAATTAATGGTCGATGGTGAATACACGCTGATGGAGGCGAGCGCCCGTCATCGGGCTGCAAGGATCAATGGTCTTGTCCGCAGTTGCGAGATCATGCTGGCCAGTCTGGACAGCGAGCTGGTTGATAACCACATCATTACTCCCGTGGGAATGGTGCGCCTGCTC
Organism: uncultured Mesoterricola sp.; assembly: GCA_964627225.1. Lineage (GTDB taxonomy): Bacteria > Acidobacteriota > Holophagae > Holophagales > Holophagaceae > Mesoterricola. The sequence continues at coordinate 1,250 of CAZVHQ010000051.1, read as the reverse complement.
AAGGAGCGTATCCGGCAATGGCCGGAAGCCCAATGCGCCATGATCCTGGACCATTCAGGGAAAATGGTCGCCTCGTCCACCGGATCAACGATGGCTCTCGACGGCTCGCTGCCCGATTACTTCACCCACCTGCGGGACACCGACAACCAAGGCAGCAGTCATCCGCTGTTCATCACCAAACCGTACAAAATGGCCCCTGGAGTCTGGAGTGTGCTCATTACCCGGGCGTTGCACGATCGTGCCGGGCGCTTCAACGGCGTCGCCGTAATCTTCATAAGTCAGGAAAAGTTCAGGGAAATCCTCCAATCGGTGACGTCGGAGCTGAACGAGGGCGCGTCGGTCATCCACGAAGCAGGGGACTTCATCTACGACATCCCGCACCAGGATCGCTATGCCGGCAGGAACCTGGTCGGCGGTATCGCCTATACCCAGCATATGGCGTCGGGCCAGGCTTCCACCCGGCACCGGGGCGTGGACAAGAACACCCACCGCGATCTGGTGACGGTCTTCCAGAATGTTGCTGGAACGCCGCTGATTGTCATCTCCGGGCGCCCTTTTGCCGACATGATCAGGCATTGGCGGCAACAACTGGTGGAGCGCATTTCCGGATTTGTCGTCCTGGTGGCCATGCTCATGTTCCTGGCGCGGTTGGCCTGGGGCCGGCAGAAGGCGCTTGAGGTGTTGAACCAGCGCCTGATCCAGTTGGCGCGCACCGATCCGTTGACGGGATGTTCCAATCGCCGCAGCATTCTTGAAGCATTGGAAACAGAAAAGGTGAGGGCAGAGCGCTACGCCAAAGCGTTCAGTGTCCTGGCCGTGGACCTGGACCATTTCAAGACCATCAACGACCGGTACGGGCATCCAGGCGGCGATCAGGCGCTTTGCCAGTTCGTCGCCATCGTCGGTGGTTCCATCCGCCCCTCCGACTGCCTTGGGCGAGTGGGCGGAGAAGAGTTCGCCATCCTCTTGCCGGAAACCTCCGTTGATGCGGCATTCTCCATGGCCGAACGGGTCCGCATGGCCGTGGCGGCAGCGGTCGTTCAAATGCCTGCGGGGGCGGCAAGCATGACCGTCAGCATTGGAGTGGCCCAATGGCGCCTGGATGGCCCGGACACCACCGAAGCCCTGCTGGCCCGGGCCGACGAGGCGCTGTATGAGGCCAAGCGCGCGGGCCGCAATCAGGTCCGCGCAATGGGCTAGCGGGAGTTTACTAAGTTCGATGGAGTAGGAGCTCGGCCGCTGATCGCAAG
>CAZVHQ010000050.1:0-24643 GCA_964627225.1 uncultured Mesoterricola sp. | reverse complement strand
AGGCCCGCACGCTCCTGCAGAACCTCGACGTCGATGTCTACGGCATCGTCAAGGGCATCCAGCCCATCTGTTTCGAGAACGTGTGCTGGGCCTACATCCTGGGCGCCGCCATCGCCGTGAAGAAAGGCCAGACCAAGGCGGTGGACATCGCCTGTTCCCTGGGCGAAGGCATGCAGGCCTTCTGCATCCCCGGTTCGGTGGCCGACGACCGCAAGGTCGGCATCGGCCACGGCAACCTGGCCTCCATGCTGCTGAAGGAGGAGACCAAGTGCTTCGCCTTCCTGGCCGGCCACGAGTCCTTCGCCGCGGCCGAAGGCGCCATCGGCCTGGCCCGGTCGGCCAACAAGGCCCGCACCGCGCCCCTGCGGGTGATCCTCAACGGCCTGGGCAAGGACGCCGCGCAGATCATCTCCCGGGTCAACGGCTTCACCTACGTGCAGACCAAGTTCGACTACGCCACCAGCAAGCTCAACGTGGTGCGGGAGATCGCCTACTCCAAGGGCGAAAAGGCCAAGGTGCGCTGCTACGGCGCCGACGACGTGCGCGAGGGCGTGGCCATCAACCACCATGAGGGCGTGGACGTCTCCATCACCGGCAACTCCACCAACCCCACCCGCTTCCAGCACCCGGTGGCCGGCACCTACAAGAAGGAATGCCAGGAGCAGGGCAAGCCTTACTTCTCCGTGGCCTCGGGCGGCGGCACCGGGCGCACCCTGCACCCGGACAACATGGCGGCCGGCCCGGCCTCCTACGGCATGACCGACACCATGGGCCGGATGCATTCGGACGCCCAGTTCGCCGGCTCGTCCTCGGTTCCCGCCCACGTCGAGATGATGGGCTTCCTGGGCATGGGCAACAATCCCATGGTCGGGGCCTCGGTGGCCGTCGCCGTGGCAGTGGAAAAAGCTCTGGAAAGATAGCCTGCGGAGGGTTCCCATGAAGACGCTGACGGGGGAGGCGATCGGCCTGGGAACCCAGGCCGTGGCGCTGTTGTGGGCGGATGCCGCGCCGGCTGATGCGCTCCGCTTCAAGCCCGGCCGCTGGGGCTGCGTGGCCAGCCTGTTCGCCGCCGCCGCCAAGGGGCGGTTGGCGGCCTTCGACCGGGAGACCTACGGCTGCTGGGGCGGCGGCGTCGGCCTGGGCTTCGGCGACTGCTACCGGACCTTCCCCGGCGGCAGCGAGTGCTTCTGCCGGTTCCTCTCCGACGGCAATGATTCGAGCGAAGCGGGACGCGCCATCGGCCAGCAGCTGGGCCCGCTGGCCGACGATTTCCTGCACGGGGAGAAGTACCGGGCCGATGCCGGGGACGCCGCCCGGTTCCTGGAAGCCCTGCCCATGCGCGACATCCCGGCCCGGTACGTGGTGCTGAAACCCCTGGACCGGCTCGACCCGGAGCAGGAACTGCCCAACAGCATCACCTTCTTCGTGGATCCCGACCAGCTTTCCGCCCTGGTGGTGCTGGCGAACTACGGCGACCCCACCGGCGAGAGCGTGATCATCCCCTTTGCGGCCGCCTGCCAGGTGATGGGCATCCTGGCCTACCGCGAGCTGGAGCGGGAGCGGCCGCGCGGACTGGTGGGGATGACCGACCTGTCGGCGCGCCGGAACCTGCGCGGCGCCCTGGGCCCCGGCCTGCTTTCCTTCACCGCGCCCTGGCCGCTGTTCCAGCGGATGGAGCGCAATGCCGGGAACAGCTTCCTGCAGCGGGAAACCTGGCGCGCGCTCCGGCATGGCTGAGCCCTTGCGCCTCCTCCTGGCCGGCTTCGGCAACGTCGGCCAGCGCTTCGTGGAGCTGCTCGCCGACCGGCCGGCCCACCCTGGGCTGGCAGGGCTCGACGTGGTCATCGTCGGCCTCACCACCGGCAGCCACGGCGCCTGGTCCGGCCCGTCGGGCCTGGCCCCGGCGGCCATCCTGGAGCAGTACCGCACCCATGGCGGGTTTCCCGGCACCCTGGACACCCTGGAGGCCATCCGCACCCTCGAGTACGACGTGCTGCTGGAACTCTCCCCCCTGAGCATCAAAGGCCGGGGCGAACCCGCCATCACCCATGTGCGGACCGCCCTGGGCCGGGGCCGCCACGTGGTCAGCGCCAACAAGGGCCCGGTGGCCTGGGCCTGGCGCGAACTGGACGGCCTCGCCCGGGCGCGCGGCGCGCGCTTCCTGCACGAGGCGACGGTGATGGACGGCGCGCCCGTCTTCAACCTGGGCCGGCACTGCCTGCGCGGCAACACCCTGCTGCGCCTGGACGGCGTGCTCAATTCCACCACCAACGTGGTGCTGGGGGCGATGGAACAAGGCCTCGACCTGGCCGAAGCCGTGGCCCAGGCGCAGGCCATGGGCATCGCCGAGGCCGACCCCCGGGCCGACCTGGAAGGCTGGGACGCGGCCGTGAAGCTCACCGCCCTGGCCAACGTGCTCATGGCCGCCGACCTCACGCCCGAGGCCATCGAGCGCCAGGGCATCGAGCGCCTGACCCGGCAGGAAGTGGCCGGGGCCCTGGGCCGGGGCCAGCGGATCAAGCTGGTCTGCGAAGCCTTCCGGGACGGCGGCACGGTGCGCGGCAGCGTCACCGTGCGCCACCTGGACCAGGACCACCCCTTCGCCCGGATTGCCGGGGCCAGTTCCATCCTGCGGCTGCACACCGACCTGCTCGGGCGGCTGATCATCGCCGAGGACGGGCCGGACCTGTCCACCACGGCCTACGGGCTGATCACCGATCTCTTCGCCCTGCTCGGCGCTTGAACCATCCCGGCGTGGCAGCCCGCCAGGCCGCTGGCGCTATACTGTGCCCTTGAAACAGTTCCAATGGCAATCGGAGGCGGACGTGAAAATCAGGCGGCTGGGACGGACGGGCTTGAAGGTTTCGGAACTGTGCCTGGGCACCATGACCTTTGGCGGCCAGGCCGACGAGGCCACGGCCTTCGCGATCATGGATCGCGCGGCGGCGGCCGGGATCAACTTCATCGATGTGGCGGACGGCTACCCCATGCCGCAAGCCCCGGAAACCGTGGGGCGCACCGAGGAGATCGTCGGCAAGTGGCTCAGGCCGCGCCGGGACGATTTCATCCTGGCCACCAAGGGCTACGCCAGGATGGGCCAGCACCCCTGGGATGGCGGCCTGTCCCGCAAGCACATCCTGCGCGCCGTCGAGGACAGCCTGCGCCGCCTCGGCACCGACTACATCGACCTCTACCAGGCCCACCACTCCGACCCGGAGACGCCGATCGACGAGACCCTGCGCGCCCTGGACGACCTGGTGCGCAGCGGCAAGGTGCGCTACATCGGCTGCTCCAACTTCCAGGCCTGGGAACTGGCCAAGGCGCTCTGGACCAGCGACAGGCTGAACCTGGCGCGCTTCGACTGCCTGCAGCCGCGCTACAACCTCCTGTTCCGCCAGATGGAAGACGAGGTGCTGCCGCTGTGCCGGGCCGAGGGGGTGGGCGTGATCACCTACAATCCGCTGGCCGGCGGCTTGCTCACCGGCAAGTATCGCAAGCACGCCGAAGCGGAAAAGGGCACCCGCTTCGAGGCGTTCCAGAGCCGGACCCGGCTCTACCATGACCGCTACTGGCAGGACGCCCAGTTCGACGCGGTAGCCCGGCTGCAGGCCTTCTTCGAACCCCGCGGCCAGGCGTTGCCCCAGGTGGCGGTGGCCTGGGTGCTGCAGCAGCCCGGCATCAGCTCGGTGCTGCTCGGCGCGAGCCGGCCGGAGCAGCTGGACGCCACCCTGTCCGCCCCCGGCCTCACCCTCGACGCCGAAGCCCTGGCCGCCTGCGACGACGCCTGGTTCAGCCTGCCGCGCCCGCGCGACCCGAACATCGCCCTGCGCTGAATGGGCTGCGCGTCATGCCCGGGCGTAGCCCGGGGGTTTGGCGGGGAGAGTACGCAAGCCCCTCCCGATGGTTATTTTCAGTAGGCCCGCCCGCAAGAAATAGCTTGTGCTGGCGAGCCCAAGGGTTAAAATTGAGTGCCTGATCAGTCATTTTTCAGGTCCCCATGTCCCGTCCCCGCAGTGAAGACAAGCGCCAGGCCATCCTGGCCGCCGCCACCCAGTTGTTCGCCGAGGCTGGACTGAACGCGTCCACCGCCCGCATCGCCCGGACCGCGGGGGTGGCCGAAGGCACGCTGTTCACCTATTTCCCGAGCAAGGACGACCTGCTCAACCAGCTCTACCTGGAGCTCAAGGGCGAACTGCGCGGGATGATGCTGCCCGCCTACCCGGCCCAGGCCGGCGCGCGGGAACAGATCCACCATGCCTGGCGCATCTACGTGCAATGGGGCTCGACCCATCCCGGCAAGCGCCGGGTGCTGGCCCAACTGGGCCTGTGCGAACGGCTCAGCGAGGCGGCCCGCGCCGCCGAGGCGGAGGCCTTCTGCGACCTCAACGCCCTCCTGGGCGAAAGCGTCCGGCAGGGCCTGCTGCGCGACCAGCCCACGGCCTTCGTGGCGGCCATCATGGGCGCCCTGGCCGAGACCACGATGGATTTCATCGCCCGCGACCCGGCCCAGGCCGAGCACACCAGCGAAGCGGGCTTCGCCGCGTTCTGGAACGCCATCTCCAGGACCTGATAATGGAGACGGAAGCCATGAAGATCCTGATCATTTGTAGTGGCAACGAGTGCCGTACCGAAGCAATGACCTTTTGGAGGTCTCATGCTGACGGGATGGGAAACCGGTAGGTCAGCCGCGGGCCGCCTTCTGCGTGCGGCCTGCCTGACCCTTGCCACCGTGGCCGCATGGGCCGCCGGACCGGTTCCGGGCCGGGTCTGCACCGCCCGGGTGCAGGGGACCATCGGCCCCGCCACGGCCGGCTATCTCGAGCGGGCCCTGGCCGAGGCGGCCAGGCAGAAGGCCCAGTGCCTGGTGATTGAGCTGGACACCCCTGGCGGCCTGCTGGATTCCACCCGGGAGATCATCCAGACCTTCCTTCGATCCGCCGTCCCCACCGTGGTCTACGTGTCGCCCCCCGGGGCCTGGGCCGGCAGCGCTGGCTGCCTCATCACCATGGCCGCCGACGTGGCGGCCATGGCGCCCTCCACCAGCATCGGCGCCGCCCACCCGGTGGACATCGGCGGCGGCCAGGAGGACGCGACGATGAAGCAGAAGCTGGAGAACTTCACCGCCAGCTATATCGAAGCCATTGCCGCCAAGCGCCACCGCAACACCGAATGGGCCAGGCAATCGGTGCGGGAAAGCGCCTTCCAGCTCCTCGCCCACCCGCAGGTCATGCTGATCCTGATGCTCATCGTGATGTACGGCCTGATCGGCGAGCTGACCAGCCCCGGGGCCGTGCTGCCCGGGGTGGCCGGGGTGATCGCCCTGTTCCTGCTCCTCTACCTGGCCTCGGTGCTGCCGATCAACATCGCCGGGCTGGCCTTGGTGGCGGTGGCGACCGGGCTGTTCCTGATCGACCTGTTCGCCCCCACCCACGGCGTGCTCACCTTCGGCGGGTGCCTCGCCTTCTTCCTGGGCACGCTCATGCTGTTCGACCGCGGCGAGAGCTGGAAGGCGGTGAGCTTTGAACCCATCGAGCCGGGCCAAAGCGCCGAGGTCGTATCCATTTCCGGGCTGACCCTGCGGGTGCAACCCAAGCCCGGCCCCAAGGAGATCGAGTCATGAACACCAACTTTTCCATTCCAGCGAGCACAACACCACCACCTTCATCCCCCTGCCCAACGAACTGTTCAGGGCCTTCCAGGGACCGCACGGCGCTTCATGATGCAGGCCCCTTTGCCATGGAGATCAGGGCTAATTCCCGCAAGCCCCCGCCCATTTCACGACGGGTCGTGCCGCTGACGGAACATGTTCCATGACCGGAACCTGGCAGACCGATGGGCAAGGCAGGAGCCCATCCCAATAGGGATGAACCGCTCCACCTTGCCGTTGGCCAGCTTGAGGGTGAACGCGAGGTTTCTATTTGGAGAACTGGTTCGCCACTCTTTCGCAGATGGGGCACAAGATCACCACGACCGCGAGGTAAGCAAAAAAGAGCAGGTTGGGATTTGCGTTCGCCATTGGATTCTCCTTGGGGGTAAGGGTGGACATCGGCTTGCAAAAGGTTTTCCGCTCCGGGGAGCGCTGCGGCGGCATTCATGGGCGGGGAGGAGGGCGGCATTGGAAGTTTTCGCAAAACCGCGCAGAACTTCCCCGACTTCCATGGTCCTGGAGCATCGCCCATGCCAATTCCAATGGTTTGGATAAGATCTATCAAACAAGCAAATAGACGGACAAGGAAGGGCGCGGCCCGCCCCGGGTGGGTTCACGGGACGGAACATGTTTCAATTCTGGAACACTTCCGGTGTCGGCCCTGGTGAAGTTGCTGCAGATCTTCGCCCCGTCCGGTCCTCCACGGGAGCGAACGGGGCGAAAGGGTGTGGCCTGTTTACCCTATTGGTTCCATTCGGAGCAGGCAGTCTGGATCAGCGCCAGGTGTTCGGGCTGGTCGATCCAGTAGGTGGCGAAGGCCTTGCCCAGCCGCTGTCCGGCATCCACGTCGCTGGGGTAGTGGACGCCGCCCAGAACCCGGTCGGTGCCGAGGAGGTTGCCCCTGGCCGCCAGGGCATCCTGGTCGGCGGGATCCCACTGGCGGATGATCTCGGCGAACAGCGTGCCCAGGGCGGCGTTGGTGCTGGGGTAGGAGAAGCTGTTCACCTCCGGCAGGACCGGGGTCAGCGCCGGGATGGCCAGGTAGGGCCGTGGCCGGGCGAAGGTCACATGCAGCGCGTCCAGCACCGGCGCCAGATCCTGCCGGGCCTGCTCCAGCACCGCCTCGGTCTTGGGGAAGTCGACGATGGCGATGGACTGGCGGATGTCGGTGGCGAAGCAGCCCAGGCTCGGGTGCCCCTCCCCCTTGGCTCGGGCCACGTCCTGCGGCGTGCGGGACTTCTGCAGCCAGAGCAGGACCAACTGCTCCCCCTGGCCCGTGACGGTGCCCGGCTGGGGATAGAGCCCGACCACGGAGGCCCAGTTCGGCGCCGCCGCCCGTTCCGGCTCGGTCGCGAAGGATGGAGCGGCGCAGACCAAGGCCAGGGATAGCAAAGGAATCCATTTCAAAATTTTCATAATAGACCTCCTTGAAGAGGGAGAAGTCTCCCACCATCCCGGTCCCATTTGAAGATAAAAACTGTTATAATTAATACTTATGATTATTTATTTCATGATTGGCGTTCACAGCCGCTCCAGCAGTCCCAAGGCCTGATCCTCCAGGGCCATCTGCCTGACCTTGAAATGCATCTTCTTCCCGGTGGCGGTGAAGGGCAGTTCCTCCACGAACCGGCAGAAACGCGGCCGTTTGTACTTGGCCAGCATGGAGTGATCATTGCAGTGGGCCCCCAGCTCCTGGGCCGTGAGCGACGGATCCGCCTTGAGGATGTACGCGACCACCGCCTGCCCCCGCAGCTTGTCCGGCACCGAGGTGACGATGGATTCCCGCACTTTCGGGTGCTGATTGAGGATTTCCTCCACCTGCGTCGGGTGGATGTTCTCGCCGGAGGAAATGATCATGTCATCCTTGCGCCCAACGATGGTTATGAATGCATTCTCATCCCAGACGGCCAGGTCGCCGGTGTACATGTAGCCCTTGTAGAAGGTCCGCTCCGCCTCCAGGGGTTTATGGATATAGGTGTACGAGGACTTCCCAGGGCACCGGATGATGATCTCGCCGGTTTCCAGGCCGTCCTGGGCGACCAGTTCCTCCGGCTCGGCCCGGCGGTCCGGAAGCACCTTGACCAGCGCGACGTCATCATCGGTGCAGGAGCGGCCGGCTGAACCGGCCTTGGCGGGCAGATCGGCCGGGCGCAGGAAGGTGTTCCAGAAGGTCTCGGTGGTCCCATAGCCGTTGAAGATGTTGGGCGTGAGATATTCCATGCAGTTCACGCAATCCTCTTTCTCGAGCGGGGCGCCCATGGTGACGATGCCCTTCAGCCGGTTGAGGTCCACCGGATGCTTCCGCTGGGCTTCGCAGATGAGTTTCAGCATCGGCGGCGCGCCGATCAGGAAGGTGATCCCGTATTTCTCCGCGTATTCCAGGCAGGTCTTCTGGTTGAAGTGCCTGAGCACCACCAGCTCGCCGCCCGCATACAGGGTGGGGGTCGGGCCCCCCGAGTGCAGCCCCCCGCGATGGAACCACGGGGACATGTTCATGGTCCGGTCCGACGGGTGCATGGGGAAATGCATGATGACATCGTGGGCCGACAGGATCTCGTTGATGTTATTGAGCGGAACGCCCTTGGGCCAGCCCGTCGTGCCGGAGGTGTAGAGCCGCGTGACCTCGTCGAAGGCGCCGCTGGGGGCGTCCACGTCCGGGTCCTCCTCGGAACGGCCCCGCACATAGTCCCGGAAGGTGATGTGGCCCTCCGGCGCGATCGCCCGGTCCCAGATGTCCACCATGACCACCCGCCGCGGCTTGTGCCTGGCCATGGCCAGGGCCGCCACGGCGATCTCCCGGATCTCCGCGTCGTAGATGAACACGGCCGGCTCGCTGTCGTCGATGATCATGGCCGTCTCGCCGGGAGACAGCCGGAAGTTGACCGGGCTGTTGATGGCGCCGAGCTTCTGGGGCGCCAGGTAACCGAATACGAACTCGGCGCAATTGAGCAGCTGCTGCATGACCACCGCGCGTTTCCCCACCCCGTCCGCGCGCAGGGCATGGGCCAGCCGGTTCACGCTCCGGTTCAATCCCGCATAGGTCCAGGTCACGTCCCGCAGGGGACAGGTGAGGGCCGGATGGTCGGCGAACCGGTGGACATTGCGCATGAACCCGTTCAGGAAGGTGAATTCCCGTTCGAAAGTCCGCCGGAACGCCGCGACGTCGTACGTGGGGCCAGCGCTGTCTGGCTCTTCAGGGTGGTTGGATCCCGGCATTTTTCACCTCCCGCATCGGCCCACCAGGACGCTGGCGTTCTGCCCCCCGAAGCCGAACGAATTCGACATGGCGATCTTCACCTCCGCCTGCCTGGCCAGGTTGGGCACGTAATCCAGGTCACAGGACGGGTCGGGCGTCTGGTAATTCAAGGTGGGCGGGATCCAGCCTTCCCGGATGGCCTGGACGCAGGCGATCAGCTCGGTGATCCCGCCGGCGCCGATCATGTGCCCCGTCGCCCCCTTGGTGGAACTGACCGGCATCCGGCCGGCATGGTCGCCGAAGACCTCCTTCAGCGCGGCGGTTTCGATCTGGTCGCCCACCCGGGTGGAGGTGCCGTGGGCATTCACGTAGTCCACGGCATCCGGCTCGAGCCCGGCCTTGGCCAAGGCCCGGCGCATGCAGAGCGCCTCCCCCCTGCCGCTGGGTTCCGGTGCGGTCACATGGTAGGCGTCGGTGCAACTGGCATGGCCCAGCAGCTCGGCCTTGAGGTCGGCTCCACGGCTCCGGGCCCGCTCCCCCTGCTCCAGCACCAGGGCGCCGGCCCCTTCGCCGATGACGAAGCCGTCCCGGTCCAGGTCGAAGGGGCGGCTGGCCGTGCCGGGATCGTCGTTGCGGGTGGACAGGGCCCGGGCCTGGGCCAGGCCGGCCACCATGATGGGACACAGGATGGATTCGGCTCCCACCACCACCACCGCGTCGGCCTCATCCGCCTGGAGCAGCAGGGCGGCCAGGCCGATCGCGTCGGCACCGGAGGAGCAGGCCGTATTCACCGTGAGGCTCGGTCCCCGCAGGCCGTGGGCGATGGCGATCTGCGCGGCGGCGATGTTGCCCAGCACCTTCGGCACGAAATGCGGGCTGATTTTCATCCCCGGATCGGTTGAATACAGCGCCTGGGTTCCGGTCGTAGTGGAAATCCCGCTAAAACAGGTTCCCACCACGATGCCGATGCGCTCCGGATCGGCCTCCAGCCTGCTCTCTGCCAGGGCTTCCTGGGCGGCTATCAACGCGAAATGCATGAATATGTCGGTTTCCCGCACAAGCTTGCGTGGAAGATAATCGGTCGCGGAGAACGCCTTCACCTCCGCGGCGATTTTGACCGGCAGATTGGCAGCATCGAAACGAGTGATATACCCCGTGCCGCTGACGCCCTCCAACAGGCTCCGCCAGTAGTCGGAGACACCGATCCCGACGGGAGTGACTGCTCCCATCCCAGTGATGGCATGCCATTTTCGGATCATCTTCTGTACACCATTTCGTTGGGGACTTGGCTATTCAGTTTGGTGTGGCGGAAATGAGCGACCGCACGACTAAACTACCGGGCCTGGAAACTTTTTCCAGCAAAAAACCACATCAATGCAGCGTTGGCCCCGAAAGAAGATCCCGGCGGCCGGCCGGTCCCGGCGCCGCGCGGAAGGAAGCCCAGTGGTTCACCCAGAGGCCGCCCAGGACCAGAGCCGCCGCCCCGACCTTCCAGGCCGTGACCGGTTCGCCCAGCAGCGGCGCGCCCAGGCCCATGCCCACCACCGGCACCAGCATCGACAGGGGGGCCACCAAGGCGGCCGGGTAGCGCCGCAGCAGGAACGACCAGACGGTGAAACCGAACAGCGTCGCCGCGTACGCCTGGAACAGCACCAGCGCCAGGTCCCGCCAGGTGAACAGCGCCGCGCAGCGGCGCAGGGCGGCCGGCCCGTCCAGCCAGACGGATGCCGCCAGCAGGGCCGGCACCGTCAACAGGCTGCACCAGACCACCAGGGCCAGGGGGTCCACCCGGCCGATGAGCTTGGTCAGGTGGTTGCCCAGGGCCCAGGCCAGGGCCGCCCCGAGCACCATGGTGAACCCCAGCAGGCTGGACCGGGACGGCATGTGCAGGCCCACCAGGGCGATCCCGGCGAAACCGATGGCCGCCCCCGCCCACTGGAGGGGACGGGGGCGCTCACCCAGGAAGCCCAGGGCCAGCGCCATGGTGATGAACACCTGCAGCTGCATCACCAGCGGGGCGATGCCCGCCGGCACCCCGGCCTTGATGCCGCCATAGAGCAGGGCGAACTCCAGCACGAACATGCAGGCGCTGTAGGCCGCCAGCAGGCGCAGCGGGACCCTGGGCCGCGGCAGGAACAGCACCAGGGGCACCGCCGCGAAGGTGAAGCGCAGCGCCGCCAGCAGCAGCGGCGTCAGGTCGCGCAGGCCCCAGGCGATCGCCATGTAATTCATGCCCCAGACCAGCACGGCGGCAAGCGCCAGGAGGAGGTGAGGCAGGGTCATGGCCGGAGTCCGCGCGGGGATGGAAGGTGAGGTTCCATGGTAGCCGCTCGGCGCCGGCCAGGAGCAGCGCGCGGAAGGAATCGAACGATTGGCCATTCAGTAGAATGCCACGATGAAGGGGATTTCGTCCTGGCGCAGGACGGGGAACGGTCATCGATCATTTCTTGCCATTTTCATCCCAGGCCATCATCATGTCCATCTTGGAGCTCGCCGTCATCATCATCATAATTAAATAAATGAATTTTATTTGCACCTATTTTCTTAAATTAAATGTAAATACCGATTTTTGGGAACCCATGATGTCAAATCAGGTCATTTCATGGATCGATGAATCCATAAATAAATGGCAGCCTTTCATCAACGGCCACTTCGAGGAAGGCGAAGGCGAACGGCGCCTGGTCAACCCCGCCACCGGCGAGCCCCTCTGCGGGGTGTCCGAGTGCGGCCCGAACCAGGTGCAGAAAGCCATCCTGGCCGCCCGCTCAGCCTTTGACCGGGGGCCGTGGCCCCGGCTGGCGGCGGCCCGGAGAGCCCGGTTCCTGCACCAGCTGGCCGATAGGCTGGAGACCATGGCCGACCGGCTGGCCAGGGTGGAAACCCTCAACCAGGGCAAACCGCTCCGTGAAGCCGGCAGCGACGTGGCGGACGCCGTCGGCTGCATCCGCTATTACGCCGGGCTCGCCAGCCGCGGCCAGGGCCGGAAGGCGGCCGCCGGGGCCGCGGTGGTGCGGGAGCCCATCGGGGTCTGCGGCCAGATCGCGGCCTGGAACTTCCCCCTGCTCCTGGCGGTGTGGAAGCTGGCCCCCGCGCTCGCCGCCGGCAATACCTGCGTGCTGAAACCCAGCGAATTCACCCCCCTCACCACCCTCCTGCTGGCCGGGGCCCTCCAGGAACTGGATCTGCCCCCCGGCGTGGTCAACATCGTGCTGGGCGACGGCCGGACGGCAGGCCTTCCGCTCGCCGAAAGCCCCTTGGTGGACAAGGTCTCCTTCACGGGCAGCGCCGCCACCGGCAGGGCGGTGGCCCAGGCCGCCCTGGGCAACCTCAAGAAGGTGGCCCTGGAACTGGGCGGCAAGTCTCCGGTGATCGTGTTCGCCGATCAGGATCTCGAAACGGCGGTGGACTACGCCCTGTTTGCCATCTATTGCAACGCCGGCCAGGTCTGTTCCGCCGGGTCCCGGTTCATCGTCCAGGACCCGATCCGTGAGGCATTCGTCCGCCGCCTGGCGGAACGGGCCCGGCGGATCGTGGTGGGGCCGGGCACCGACCCCGGCACGGAGATGGGCCCCCTGGTCCACGAACAGCATCTGGACCGGGTCCAGGGCTACATCCGCGCGGGCTTGGCCGAGGGCGCCCGGCTCGAGGCGGGGGGCGGCCCGCTGCGGGGCGGCCGGTTCGGCTCGGGGTTCTACCTGGAGCCGACCCTGTTCAGCGGCGCGGAGCCCGGCATGCGCATCGTCCAGGAGGAGATCTTCGGGCCGGTGGCGGTGGTGCAGCGCTTCGCCACCGAGGCCGAGGCGGTCGGGCTGGCCAACGGGACCCGCTACGGGCTGGCCGGGGCGGTGTTCAGCGGCGACACCGTGCGGGGCGTCCGGGTGGCGCGGGCGCTCCGGGCCGGGGTCGCCTGGGTGAACGGCTACCACGCCAGCGGCCCCGACCTGCCCTGGGGCGGCTACAAGGAGAGCGGGTGGGGGAGGGAACTGGGGACCTTCGGCCTGGACGCCTATACCGAAGTCAAGCAGCTCAATGTCGCCCTCGAACCCGCGCCCATCCAGTGGTTCAGGGCCTGAACCCGGCCCGGGAGCACCCATGAGAAACGCGTCCTGGAGCGTGGTTGCGGTCGTCGCCTTCACCCTGTTCACGGATTACCTGGTCTACGGCCTGGCGCTGCCCTTGACGCCCTTCGGCCCGGCCCAGGTGGTCGACGCGCGCCGGCTCGGGTTCCTGTACGGCGCCTATGCCACCGGCGTGCTCGGCGCCACGCCCTTCTGCGGCCACCTGGGCAACCGGCTGGGGTGCCGTCCGCTGCTGGTCCTGGGTTGCGCGCTGCTGGCCGTGGCCACCTGCCTGTTCGGCCTGGGCCAGCCCTTCGGGCTGCTGCTGGGCGCCCGGTTCATCCAGGGCGCGTCGGCCGCGGCCACCTGGACGGCGGGGCTGGCCCTGGTGGCTCAGCACTACCTCACGAGGCGGGTGCAGATGATGGGCTTCGCCCTGATGGGCAGCACGGCCGGATCGGTGGTGGGTCCGGTCCTGGGCGGCTGGCTGTTCCAGGCGGGCGGCTATGCCCTGCCCTTCTTCGTGGCGGGGGCGCTGGCGGCGGCGGCCGGGTGCATGGGCTTCCTGGGCCTGCCCCGGGAGCGGCCCTCCCGGGCGGGGAATCCCGCGCTGCTGGCCCTGCTCCTGGACCGCTCGGTCCTGGTCGCGGCCCTGGCGGTGGCGCTGGCCGCAGGCGGCTGGGGCATCGTCGAACCGCTCCTGCCGGCCCACCTGGCCCGGACCACGCACGCCACCCCCATGGCCATCGGCCTCATGTTCACGGTCGCGACCATCGCCTACGGCCTGATTTCGCCGGGAGTGGGCTGGGTCACCGACCGCCTTTCCATCAAGGGAACCCTCTGCCTCGGCGTGGTCGGCATGGCCTTCACCCTGCCTCTGCTGGCCCTGGTCAAAGGACCGCTGCCGGCCACGGCGCTGCTCTGCCTGGTAAGCATGGCCTTCGCCCTCGCCCTCAACCCCACCTCCGCGGCCATGGGCAATGCCGTGGACCGCCTCGGGCTGGGCAGCTACGCCTCGGTCTTCGCCCTCTACAACATCGCCTATTCCTTCGGCATGATGGGCGCCAGCGCCATCGCCTCGGCCTTTTCCGGAATCCTGACCACCTGCCGGACCTTTCTTTGCCTGAGCGTGCTGCTCCTGGGTTCCCTGCCGCTGCTGACGGCCATCGAGCCCAAGGCGGCGGAAATGGCTTCCTTCCCTGGAGATCCCTGATGGAACACAACCTGCCCCCGCGCACCGCGCTCCTGGAGGCCCTGGACCGCGGGGAAGCCCTGCCGGCCTGGTGGTACACCGATCCCGCCGTAATGGACCGGGAGATCGAGCGCATCTTCCGCCGCAGCTGGCAGTACGTCGGCCCGGCGCGGAAACTGGCGCGGCCCGGCGACTACCTCACCGGCCAGGCCGGCGGGATCCCGGTGGTGGTGGTGCGCAACCCGGGCGGGATCGCGGGCTTCATCAATGTCTGCCGGCACCGCCGCCACGAGGTGATGGCCGGTTCCGGCCGCGCCCAGGTCCTGCGCTGCCCTTATCACGCCTGGACCTACGATCTGGAAGGCGCCCTAAAAGGCACCCCCGGCACCGGCGGCGAACCGGGCTTCAACCCCTGCGACTTCCCGCTGCTGCCGGTCAAGGTGGGTGTGCTGGGCCCCTTCGTCTTCGTGTCCGCCGACCCGGGGATCGCCCCCGTGGAGACCTTCTACGGCGGCCTGCTGCGGGCCATGGCCGGCTGCGGGCTGGACCTGGACGGCCTGACGCTCCACAGCCGGGAGGAATGGCGTTCCGCAGCCAACTGGAAGACCCTGCTGGAAAACTACCTGGAGTGCTACCACTGCCCCATCGCCCACCCCGGTTTCAGCGCGGTGGTGGACGTGGACCGGGACCGCTACGAACTCTCCAGCCAGGACGCGTGCCTGAGCCAGTTCGGCCAGGTCCGGCCCCCGGGCCCGGAGGCCGGCGCCTACGATGGCCGCGGCCCCATCACCCAGGCCCAGTACCATCTGGCCTGGCCCAATTTCACCCTCAACATCAATCCGGGCCTGCCCAACCTGTCCGTGGACGTCTGGCACCCGGACGGCGTCCAAGCCACCCGCGGCTTCACCGAGCAGTACTTCGGCCCGGGCGTTGCATTGGAGTGGGCGGAGGCCCTGATCCAGTTCAACCTGCAGGTCGGGCTGGAGGACGACCGGCTGACCGATTCCGTGCAGCGGGGCCTGGCGGCGGGCCTGCCGGAGACCGGGCGCATCCTCGCCCGGCGGGAACGGCTGATCCTGCAGTTCCAGCGCCGGGTGGCGGAGGCCGTCACCGGCTGACGCCCCGGGTGGCTGCGGTGATTCGCCCGGTGGCTTGGATGCCGACCGCTCAGCCGGCCTTGATGCCGGAGAAGACCGTCGCCACGATGGCCTCCGCTTCCCGTTCGTTGAGCGGGCCGTGGCCCACCAGCAGCCGGAAGATCGCCGGGCCGTAGATGAGGTCCAGGGCGATCTCGCTGTCCACGCCGGGGCGGATTTCACCCCGGTCGATCCCCCGCTGCCACATGATCCTCACCTCATTCCGGCGGGACTGCAGGAACCGCTCCCGGAACAGGGACAGGAAGGCGGGGTCGCTTTGGCCCTCGGCGATGAACTGGCAGAACACGCGGCCGGCGTGGCTGGTGTAGAAGCCGACCAGCGACTTCAGCTGCCCGGCGAAGTCCGCCTGGGCGCAACCCGTATCCGGGGTGGGGACATCCCGGGCCATCAGGAGCAGGAAGGCATCCAGGGCGACCAGCGCCTTGCCCGGCCACCACTTGTAGATGGTGGCCTTGCTGACCCCGGACAGCTGGGCGATGGCCTCGGTGGTCACTTGCCGCAGGCACTTCCGCTCCAGCAGCCGGCAGGTGGCGGCGAGAATGGCGGACTGGGCTTCGAGGCTGCGCTGCCGCCCCCGGCGCCTGGGCTCGGGGGCGGGAAGCGCGTTCAGCTCAGCTGGGACCATGGCCCAGGCTCAATTGAAACCCAGCACGGGATGCGGCACGTACGGGGCCTCCAGGGCGGCCAGATGTTCGGGGTCCAGGCGCAGCGACAGCGCGGCCACGGCATCCTGCAGATGGTGGGGCTTGGTCGCGCCGACGATGGGAGCGGTGACGCCCTTGCTCAGCAGCCAGGCCAGCGCCACCTGGGCCCGGGGCACGCCGAGCTGCTCGGCCACCTGACCCAGCCGGTCCACCACCTGCTGGTCGGCGGCTTCGGTCCGCGAGTACATGGTCTTCCCGAACAGATCGGTCTCGAAACGCCGGGTGCTTTCCCCCTGCCAGGGACGGGTCAGACGGCCGCGGGCCAGCGGGCTCCAGGGGATGATCCCGATGCCCTCGGCCCGGCAGAGCGGGATCATTTCACGCTCCTCCTCGCGGTACAGCAGGTTGTAATGGTTCTGCATGCTCACGAACCGGGTCCAGCCATGGCGGTCGGCGAGCATCAGCGCCTTGCTGAACTGCCAGGCGAACATGGACGAAGCGCCCAGGTAGCGCACCTTGCCCGCTTTCACCACGTCGTGCAGCGCCTCCAGCGTCTCTTCGATCGGCGTATCGTAGTCCCAGCGGTGGATCTGGTACAGGTCCACGTAGTCGGTTCCCAAACGGCGCAGGCTTTCATCCAGCTCGTGGAAGATGGCCTTGCGGGAAAGGCCGCGGCCGTTGGGCTCGTCGCGCATGACCCCGTGCACCTTGGTGGCGATGACCACCGCTTCGCGGCGCACGTTGGCTTTCAGGAAGCGCCCCAGCACTTCCTCGCTGACGCCGCAGGCATAGACGTTGGCGGTGTCGAAGAAGTTGATGCCGGCATCCAGCGCCTGGCGGAAAAAAGCCTGGCTTTGGGCTTCATCGAGCGTCCAGGCGTGCCTGGTGCCCGCGGTCGCGCCCGCCGCGGCGGCCCCGTAGGTCATGCAGCCCAGACAGAGGCGGGAAACCTTGAGGCCGGTCTTGCCGAGATTGAGGTAGTCCATTTCCGCTCCCGATTTAGTAAACCATACGTATAGTATAGGTCGGATCTGGAGGCACCATGACAAGGAAGGTTTGGTTCATCACCGGCTGTTCCACCGGGTTTGGCCGCGCCCTGGCCCAGCGCACCCTGGAGCTTGGCTATCCCACCGTCTGCACTGCCCGCAACCTGGCCCAGGTCGAGGACCTCGCCGCCGGCCACCGGGACAATGCCCTCGCCCTGCAGCTGGACGTGACCGATCCCAGCCAGATCGCCGCGGCGGTCCAGGCGGCGACGGCCAGGTTCGGCACCATCGACGTCCTGGTGAACAACGCCGGCATCGGCTATTTCGGCTCGTTTGAAGAAAGCGACCTGGCCGAGGTGCGCAGGATGTTCGAGATCAATGTCTGGGGCCTGGCCGAAACGACCCGCGCGGTGCTGCCGTGCCTGCGCAAGCAGCGCTCCGGGACCATCGTGAACATCTCCTCCGTGGGCGGGCTCGTGGCCCTGCCTTCCCTGAGCTTCTACAACGCCACCAAGTTCGCGGTGGAGGCCCTTTCGGAATCCATCTCCCAGGAAGTGGCCCCCCTGGGCATCAAGGTCCTGCTGGTGGAGCCGGGGCCCTTCCGTACCGATTGGGCGGGACGGTCGGCCAACGAAGCGCCCGGAACCATCGCGGATTACCAAAGCACCGCCGGCGCCAGGCGCGATCTGATCCGGGGCTACAGCGGCAAGCAGCCCGGCGATCCGGTGCGGGCAGCCGCCGCGATCATCCAGGCCGTGGAAGCCGCCGAGCCCCCCCTGCGCCTCCTGCTCGGCAAGGGAGCCCTGAACCTGGCCCGGACCAAGTTGACCGCCGTGCAGAAGAACCTCGAAGCCTGGGCCAAGGTCACCGAAGGGGCCGACTTCCCGGCGGAATAGCGGTCTGGACCTGGGGATCGGGGCGGGGTCTTCGCATTCGTTTCGTGGATGGACCCATTTGAATTTTGAAGATTGTCTCTGATTCCTTGACCCTCACACCGGTGGGACCTACTTTCGTTTCATATGATCACTTCTGCTTGCACCATCGCTTCCGCCGCGGGCCCCAGGGGCTTCCGGCGGGGCCATGGGCTGGAAGCTGAACTCGCCCTTACCGCGCTGGTATTCGTGGTCGTCATTATTGACCGCGGGGCGGGGGCTTCCTAGCAAGCAAAAAACCAAACCCCACCGCCCCGCACCCCAAAGGTCGCGGGGTTTTTTTTTACCCCTTTCCACCAAGCGAGGACCCCCATGAACCGGAACCCGAACGCCCCCTCCGCCACCCGTCGCTCCGCCGCGGCTGAAGCTGCGCCCACCGACGGCCCCAAGGAGGGGAAAGGCCAGGAAGCGGCTGGCGCCTCCTCCGGCATGCCCTTTTTCGCGGGCTGCCAGGTCGAATCCTCCCCGATGGAGGATCGCTGGAATTTCCGGTTGCTGGCCTGAATTCTTTTTCGGGCCTCACTCCCAGGACGCGCCGATCCAGCCGACGAAAGGCGCAAGGCCAGGAGCATCCGGGCTTCCTGCGTGTGCTGCTCGACCATGATCGCCTTCACCAGGATGGAGGAATCGAGGATCAGGGGCCTATCGCTCATCCCTGGACTCCCGGAGCAGGTCCACTGAGTCGGGGCCGGGCCGCTGGCCGACCTGGGCGCGGAACCCGTCCATCCAGGTCAGCCAAGCCGAACGGTCACTGAGCGCGGCTTCCGCCTCAAGGATCGCCCGCACCTCCGCCTGGAGGCTGCGCCCATGCATGACCGCCCTGGCCTTGAGCCGGGCCACGGTTTCCTGGTCCATGTCTCGATGGGGCCCGATGACCGGGCGGCGCTTTTCCACCCAGGCTGGTTCCACCCGGGCGCCCTGACCCCGGACTTCGCCCACGTGGATATCCGGGCCACCCAGGAATGCGCCCAGTACGCCCGGTGGCCCTACGTCACCTCGGATGTCACGCCGGGATTCATGTTCGTTGGGTCCGAGCTGGAATTCAATGCCATGACCAAGTACTTCTATACCGACCGTGACCTGCCTAAAAAGAAATTGACCGACGAAGAGATGATCGAGATCAACGACCTCTACCGGGTCATCGGCGGCTGCCTGCGCCAGAGGAGCAGGGAAATGGCCCCCTGCCCGCTCCTGTTCCCCCTGCCGGACAAGGACCAGCGCGTGACGCCTGTGGGCAGCTATCTCAGCTACCTGGGAATGAAACGGGCTTCCTACCTGCCGGAGACGGTGTTCCGCATTCCCAATATCGGCGAGGTCTTCCAGAGCCTGGAACTGTTCACGGCGGGCCCCCGCCCGATGCATGCGATGTTCCGGCAGGAACTGCCGTACCGTTTCATGGCCATCCCGGTATTCACCCGCACCGGGGATCTGGTCCGCGGCGCCCATGTGGAGCCGCTGTTCAGGAACAGTCCTGGGCTGGTGGACCGCTCGCTGGGACCAGATTCTGGCCCGGAACCCCGGCGATGCCTTCCTGTTCGATCGCTGGCTATCCATGACCAACGCCCGGGAATATGGCTCTCTCCTGGAAACGGTGGCGCCCAGGTTCAGCCAGTCGCCCCAGGATTGCCTCCTGCGCATGGACTACGTGGCCGAGTTGTGCCATGTCAAGCGCTACGAGGAAGCCTTCGGCCTGCTGGCCGAGGATCTGGCCAAGGATGACAACGACGCCGATCTCTACCAGTGGGCCGTGACGGCATTGGCCCGGATGAATGGCCAGGCTGAGGCCATCCAGCTCTTGGAACTCTGGCGCGATAAGCATCCGGACAACCAGGAAGCCTGGATCGCCCGCGGAAGCGGCTGGGCCAACACGGTCACTGACGAAGGATGGCGGTTGATGCGCGAAAGGATGGCCGAGGCGGTGAAGGCGGCCACCCGGGCCACCGAGATCGCGCCCCAGGACTGCCGCACCTGGACCGCCCTCCTGGCCTGCGGCACCGGCGCTCCCTTGCCCAGAGAGAAAATGGAGGACTGCTTCACCAGGATCCTGGCGCTCAACCCGCAGCATTACCCGGCCTACGCAATCTATGCCAACTACCTCAAACCCAAGTGGTTCGGCAGCGAAGCCCGGGTGCAGGCCTTCGTCGAGCAGTACCAGGAGTGGTTCCCGGTCCTGACCTACGACGTGGTGAGGGAAGGCTTCTGGGACCGGGGCGGCGATCCCACGGACGAAGCCAGCAAGCGGGCGATGCTCGCCCGGCAGGCCGATCAGATCCGCCAATCCGCCCAGCTGGGCAAGTTCGAAGCGCGGATGCGGGACAACCTGGTGACCGCCGCAGAGGGGGAGGCCTTCGATGGCCGGTCAGCCGTGGTGCGTCTGCGCGGCAGTGCGCTGCAGGATCTGGTGCGGGCGGACCCGGCCAACTGGGCGGCCTGGAACCTTCTG
This sequence comes from uncultured Mesoterricola sp., assembly GCA_964627225.1. GTDB lineage: Bacteria > Acidobacteriota > Holophagae > Holophagales > Holophagaceae > Mesoterricola. Next base: position 4,388 of record CAZVHQ010000050.1, on the reverse strand, counting down.
GCCCAATTCCAGGTGCGCCAGGGGCTGCGCAAGGATGCCGGGATCTCCTTTGCGCGGATCGGCACCCATTGGGTCCCGTTCGTCTGGGACAAAGCATCGTTCGAAAAGGCCCGCGGCCAGGCGGTCTCTTAGGCAGCCGCCGGTTCTCCTGTCCGGGAAGAGACCAACACCACAAAGCGCCGGAAGCCGCCGTCGTGCGTTCCAACAAATAAATGTGCCAAACCCGGCCCAGGCCCCTTGAATCGTTCAGACAATACCATACCTTATGGTATTGTCTTGCCCTTCCGGAGCCGAGCCATGTCCCTTCCCATTCCCCCTCCGCCTGCACTGGATCCTCCAGCAGAGCGGCGGCGGACCCGCCGGGGCGAGGAACTGCGGCTCAAGATCATCGCCCAAGCCACCGACCTTTTCCTCGAACGCGGTTATGCAGGAGTTTCGCTGGCTGACATCCTGAAGCAGGTGGGCGGCTCGAAGACCAATTTCTATACCTTTTTTGGCAACAAGGACGGCCTTTTTCTCGAGTCGATGAACGCCTTGATCGACGATCTGCTGGTACCGCTGAAAAGGACGCCGATCGAAGGGACATCCCTGCCGGAGGCGTTGTCCCGCCTGGGGCGCACCCTCCTGAACCTCCTGCTGACGCCGCGCCATATCGCCTATCAGCGACTGGTCATTGCGGTATCCGCGCACCATCCGTCCGTTGGCGGCGACTGGTTCCGCCACGGACCGGCCATGACCCACAGCCTGATCGAACGGGTCATCCAGCATTTCCAGCGGGAAGGGGCGGTTCGTCCCGAGGTCGATCCGCACCTCGCGGCCGTTCTCTTCCACGACATGATCACCTTCGATCTCCTGCTCCGGACCCTGCTCTCGGTGGGCGAACCGCCCTCGGCCGCCGACATTGCGGCAAGGGTGGAGCAGGCCGTGCACTTGTTCCTTGCCGCCGTGGGAATGGAACCATGAAAAGTTATATCCTCGCGCTCGCTGTGGGCTGGTTTGTGGGTTTGATCTACGGTTGTTCCGGCATTCGCTCCCCTGCCCCTCCGGTGATCGCCCTGGTGGGTCTGCTGGGCATGCTGGCTGGTGAATCCACCGTGCCCATGGCGAAACGTTTCTTTTCAGGCCACCGCAGCGCCGATCCGATGGCCGTCATTAAAATTGCACCCAAGGCTGCAAGCCGACCGACAGATTCGGAGGACAAGCGATGAAAGCATGGCAATTCGAGCGCTACGGCGCCCCTGACGTGATGCAACTGACGGAAAGGCCGGTGCCCCAGCCCGGGCCCGGAGAGGTACTGGTCAAGGTGCTGGCATCCGGCATCAATCCCAGCGACGTGAAGAACGTCGCCGGCCACTTCAAGTCGGCGCTGCCACGGGTGCCGGGGCGTGATTTCGCCGGGGTGGTCGTCGCCGGCGCCGGCCGCGAAGGTGAAGAAGTGTGGGGCAGCGCTCCCGGCTTTGGCGTGCTGCGCGACGGCACGCACTCCGAATACGTCGTCATGCCTTCGGCCTGGGTGAGCCGCAAGCCGCCGAGCCTGGAAATGGCGCAGGCGGCGGGCATCGGCGTGCCTTATCTCGCGGCGTGGTCTGCGCTGGTGACGGCGGGCAACCTCCAGCCCGGCGAAACCGTGCTGATCACCGGCGTGGCCGGAGCGGTGGGCCGGGCCGCCACCCAGATCGCGCATTGGCGCAAGGCGCGGGTGATCGGCGCCGGAACGTCCCAGGACAATCCGGCCGGCGCCGATGCCGTCATCGACACCACCACCCAGGATCTGCCCCGGGCCGTGCGCGCGCTGACCGGTGGCCAGGGCGCGGACCTGGCCCTCGACGTGGTCGGCGGCGCCCTGTTCGAACCCGTGCTGCAAGCCCTGCGCAAGGGCGGCCGGCAGATCGCCATCGCCAGCACTCCCCAGATGGTCAGCTTCAATCTGGTGGATTTCTATCACGGCCTGAAGCATCTGGCGGGCGTGGACACCATGAGCCTCAGCGGTGAAGAGATCGTGGCGACCCTGACGGGCCTGGTGGCGGGTTTCGAGCAGGGCGCGCTGACGCCGCCGTCCCTCCGGACCTGGCCCTTCGTCGAGGCGGTGCCGGCCTACAAGGCGGTGGCCAAGGGCGCCGGCTCCGCCAAGCAGGTGCTGGTTATGGTCTAATCATCATCAGGTTCGCCCATGGGTGCCGCGGTTGCCGGGATTCCGGAACTCGGCGTTACCGGTTCGTCAAATGGAAAAAACAACAATAAGTATTGACGGTTGATGCCCAGCGATTATCCTGGCTTCTATAGGGTGAAGGTAATCAGTCAGTACTGAATCCCTTGTTCCAGCGATCGCAGAACTGGCATGCCGTGACGGCACCCCCATCCCGGGGGCGGCGGTGCGGACACGATGGGAGGATTCCATGCGCACCCCCTTGAAGGGCTCCGTCTATGTCGTCATCGGGACCCTGGCCCTGGGCGCCGCCGAGACCCCTCCGGTGCTCATGCACACCATCATGCCCCTCAGCCATGCGGATCTGATCGCCCACTTGGCCAGGCGGCAAAGCCTTCCACGCAAGCAGATCGACCCGCTGGCCGTGCAGCAGTTGATCCAGGCGTCACCGCTGCTGGCCACGGCCACGGCGACCAGCGGCTTCAGCCTGCTCGGGAATTTCGCCTACACGCCCAGCCTTTGGAACCAGGGCGGCTGCGGCGACTGCTGGGTGTGGGGCTCCACCGCCGCCGCCTCGATCAGCTATGGCAAACACACCGGCACGCCTGCCGGTTTTTCCGTGCAGTACCTGAATTCCAATTACAACGGCGGCAGCGGTGACGGCTGGGCCTGCTGCGGCGGTGATGCTGCGCTCTTCGCCAGTTTCTACCAATCCCAGGGGAAATTCATTCCCTTGAGCAACGCCGGCGCCGCCTATACCGACCTGAACAGCGCTTGTGGCGGCACGTCGGCCACCCGGGCCTCCGCCATCGCCACCAACCCGAACGTGCCCTTCACCGCCATCGCCGACCAGGTGATCGTCACCACCGGCGTCACCCAGGCCCAGGCCATCGCCAACATCAAGGCGGTGCTGAACGGCGGCCAGGCCGTGACCTTCGCCTATTACCTCCCGGGCGCCGGCTGGAACGATTTCGAGCAGTTCTGGAGTTCCAGCACCGAAGCCACGGCCTGGCCCGACATCGACAAGTACAGCGGCAGCAACTTCGACAGCGGCGCCGGCGGGCACCTCACCTGCCTGGTGGGCTACGATGATTCGAACGCGAGCTGGATCGTCCTGAACAGCTGGGGCACCACCAATGGCCGGCCCGACGGCACGTTCGAGATTCCCCAGGCCATGGGCTACAACGACTACCTGCTGTATGGCGGCACCCAGATGGACCAGTTCGAGTTCGACGTCTACGATCTGGCCTGGCCCGCTTCGACCCATACCGTGACCGCCGCCATCACCGCCCCGGCCCATGGCACCACCGTCAATTCCGGCGCCGCCACCACGTTCACCGGCTCCGGCACGGACAGTTCCAGCCAGGCCACGCTGAGCTATGCCTGGGCGTTCGGCGACGGCGGCACCGGCACCGGTCCTTCCGCCTCCCACACCTACACCAACACCGGCAGCGCCACCGCCACCGAAACCGTGACCCTTACCGCCACCGACGGCAGCGGCGCCAAGGGTTCCGGAACCCTCACCCTGTATGTGGCACCGGTGCCGAAGAACACCCTGAGCGCCACCATCACCAGCCCGTCGGCCGCGGTCACCCTGGCCAGCGGCGCCACCCAGAGCTTCACGGGCACGGCCACCGACAGTTCCAGGACCGCCACCCTCGCCTACGCCTGGACGTTCGGCGACGGCTCCAGCGCCACCGGGGCCAGCGTCAGCCATGCCTTCACCAACAGCGGCACCGCCAGCGCCAGCGAAACCGTGACCCTCACCGTCACCGACAATACCGGCGTCTCGGCCAAGGCCACCCGGACCGTCACCGTGTTGCCCAGGAACCAGCTGAGCGTGGCCATCACCAGCCCCGCCGCCGCGGTCACGCTGGCCAGCGGCGCCGCCCAGAACTTCGCCGGCACCGCCACCGACAGTTCCAGGACCGCCACCCTCACCTACCTCTGGAATTTCGGCGACGGCACCAGCGCCACCGGGGCCGCCGCCAGCCATGCCTTCACCAACGGCGGCAGCGCCAACGCCAGCGAAACCGTGACCCTCACCGTCACCGACAGCACCGGCGTCTCGGCCCAGGCCACCCGGACCGTCACCGTGACCCCGCCGCCCAGGAATGCGTTGAGCGTCGCCATCACCAACCCGCCGGGCCTGATCGAGATCGGCAACGGCGGCGTCGTGCCCTTCGTCGCCACGGCCACCGACAGTTCCTCCACCGCCGCCCTCACCTACACCTGGAACTTC
>CAZVHQ010000049.1:0-24991 GCA_964627225.1 uncultured Mesoterricola sp. | reverse complement strand
CCACGGCAAGACGAGGCGGAAACCCTATGCCGAAATCTAACCGAACAGTATTGCGTCTAGCGGGAGCTTACTAAGTTCGCTGGAATGGAAGGGGCATTCATGGAGGACCTCATGCGTCGGCAGGATTGCGAAAACCGTGATACCAGGGAACTGGAAGGCGTGCTTGCGCGCGCCGACTGGGGCACCCTGGGCCTGGTGTCCGCCCAGGGGACCCCGGTGCTGGTTCCCCTGAATTTTGTGTTCCACGAAGGCCGGATCATCTTCCACGGGGCCAAGGCAGGGGAGAAATTCGGCCTGATCCAGGAGAGCCCGCAGGCCAGTTTCCTGGTGGTGGAAGCCTATGCCCAGGTCCCCTCCTACGCCTTTGATCCGGTCAATGCCTGCCCCGCCACCCAGTATTTCAAGTCCGTTCTGGTGAAAGGCCGGGTGGAGGAGGTGACCGGGAAGTTCAAACTGGGCCAGAAGCTCAGCTCCGACGCCAGGGCCAAGGTGGAGGCGGTGCTGGAGGCCCGGGGCTGCCCCATGGACCCGGAAACCATTGCACTCATGCGGACCCATGGGGGCGGCACTGTTCGGTGAATGGTCCTCATGGGCACATCCGCCCATGTCATGTCAGCCCCGGTAGAATTCCGCCATCAGGTCGAACACCTGGCGGAACGCCCGGTCCACGGGAGCGCGCAGCGCTTCCCGGGCCGGGAACGGATCTTCATGCTGGTACTGGTACGGGAAATCCATGCGCTCCACCCGCACCGGCAGATCCCGGCTGGAACCCTGCAGGGCGTTCACCACTTCGTAGGGCGGGATCACCTGGTCCTGCTCCAGGGACACCGCCAGCAGGCGCGGCGCCAGTTCCCGGAACCTGGCCTCCCGTTCCTGGCGCATCACCCCATAGTTCAGCATGCTGCGGAAGCGCAAGCCCTCCGGATGGTCGGGCCCCATGTAGTGGCGGAGCCGGGCGTCATGGCGCAGATGGCTCTCCAGGTGCTCCACGACGTAGGAGTAGAGGGCGACGTTGGCCTCGCTGTCCAGGATGAACTTGGACACCGGCGACATCCGGTTGAACACCGCGCCCGCGCAGAACAGGCAAAGCCGCGAGCGCTCGAACAGGCCCTCGGGATTGGTCATCATGAGGGTCTGGGCCAGCAGCCCGCCCACGGAATAGGCCAGGACGTCGGTGGTGGCGCCGGGCGCGATCAGGGGGATCCGGTCGGCGCGGATCTCCTGCAGCAGCTGGACCACGTCGAAATAGGTCTGCAGCCCCGACCAGATGAAGCGCTGGGGCCGGGCATGCAGCCGGGTACTGACCGCCACGTTGGACAGGGAGGCTCCCACCACGTCCGGCCAGGTCTTCTTGCGCATTTCGCAGACCCGGTGCATGAGCCGGTGGTCGCTCCATTCCGGAACCGCCCGGTTCATGTGGAAGGCGATGGGGAAGAGCACCACGGCCTTGCCGGTGGTCAGGGCCAGGCGCTGGGCCCAGGGCAGGTACTTGTTCCAGTCCTTCTCGTTGAGGCCGTGGAACAGGAGCAGGATCTCCCGGGCTCGGCCGCGTTCCGCGCCATGGAACACCGAATAGTGGAACTCGCGGTTTTCCATGACATGGGAATCCTGCAGGTCCAGGATGCCATCCGGCAGGTGGGCGGCCTCGGCTTCGCCTTCCAGGGCGCCATGGCTGGTGCAGGCGTAGTGGCTTTCGCCCGGCAGAATGTGGCCATTGCCTGATGCGAAATCCAGGTGCGAGACCCAGAGCCCATCCGCCAACGGCACGGGTGGTCCCGGGCGGACGGCGCTCTTGAGAAATCGATAAAGGTCTAGGTATTCCATGATCTGCGACCGCGCAAGGGATTGGGAGGAATCCATTCCAGCCTACCCCCGCGGCCTGACCACGGCAATGCGCACCCAGGAAGGCGGTGAACCTGAGCCGCGACAGCGAGGTGCTGAGGTTTCCGAAACGCCCTAGTGAATCAACAGGTAGCCCTGGCCCCGCAGCGTCTGCAGCATGCGCGGCTCCTCCGGATCGTCCCCCAGCAGGCGGCGCAGCCGGCCGATGAAGATGTCCACGGTCCGGGTCTCCACATCCGGAGCGTAGCCCCACACCTCCACCAGCAGTTCCCTGCGGCTGACCACCTGGTTCCGCTTGCGCCAGAGGTGCAGGAGCAGCAACAGTTCCCGTTCGGTCAACAGGGTGGTCGCGCCGTTCCGCTCCAGCGCGGATTGGGCGGGGTGGAGCACGCAACCGCCCAGGTCGATGGCCGCGGGAAGGGCTTCCTGGTACCACGCCCCGCGCCGCAGCATGCCGCGCAGGCGCAGGATCAGCTCATCCAGGTTGAAGGGCTTGGTGAGGTAGTCGTCGGCCCCCAGGCTGAGCCCCATGATGCGGTCCTCATCCGCCGCGCAGGCGGTGAGGATCAGCACCGGCAGCCGGACATCCTTCCGCTTGACCTCCTGGAGCAGCTGGAACCCGCTCACATCGGGCAGCATCACATCCAGGACCACGAGATCGGGCGGGTCGGCGGCGAGCGCGCGGCGGGCCTCCGCGCCCGTGGCGGCCCACTCCACCTCGTGGCCCTCCAGCTCAAAATTCAAGCGCAGGCCTTTGGCCAGTTGGGGCTCGTCCTCCACCAGCAGGATGCGCTTCTTCATGGGTGCCTCCCTCCATCCTCGTCCAGGGGCAGCGCCACCTGGAACGCGCTGCCCAGCTCCGGGCATTCCACCCAGATGTGGCCGCCATGGGCCTTCACGAGACGGGCCACGATGAACAGGCCCAGGCCCGTGCCGCGCCCGCGGGCGGCCTTGGCGCGGTAGAACAGGTTGAAGACCTTGCGCCGCTCGCCGGGGGGAATCCCCGGGCCGTCGTCGGCCACCGTCATCAGGGCGAGGTGGTGCCGCCTGGCCAGGGAAACCCGGATGTGCACGCCGGGCTGGCAGTGGCCGAGGGCATTGTCCACCAGGTTGTCCAGGATCTTCGCCATCATGCCGGGGTCGGCCTGGACCGGCAGGGCCTCCAGCGCGCCGATCTGCAGGTGGCCTCCGCGGCTGGCCACCAGGTCGCCCTTCCGTTCCAGGTAGCCCTGCAGGAAGGCGCCGAGGTCCAGGGGGTGCGCCTCGATCCGCAGCTTCTGGCGCTCCAGCCGGGAGGCCGTGAGCACGCCCTCGATGCTCGTCTCCAGGCGGCCCAGTTCCTGCAGGGCGGCTTCGAGGCAATCCCGGGCCGTTTCCGGGCTGAGCTCCCGCTTCAGGACCGTCTCCAGGTAGAGCTTCACCGAGGCCAGGGGCGAACGCAGGTCGTGGCTCACGTGGGAGACGAAGTCCTTGACCACCCGGCTCTGGGCGGCCTGGTGGACGAAGTGGATGACCAGGATGTTCACGCCGAGGATGATCAGCGCCAGGAAGGCCAGGCCCCACTCGAACCGCCCGAGGCCCGGGGATGCCGGCCGCGCGTAGGCCAGGATCCAGAGCAGCAGCACCATGCCCCAGGCCATCTGCACCGCGACGATCCAGAACAGCCGGCCAAAGGTGATCCGGACCCACCATTTAACGAAGTCCTTGAACATGCGGTCCGTCCAATCACGGCCAGCTTCAGCAGTTGTCCAGATTTTACCGTTCTTTTGCCGAACGGCCAGGGCACAGGATCCATCCTGGCCTGGGGGTGGTTATGGGCAAGCGCATGCTGCTGACGTCGGTGTTCGGGCCTTTCGGGGTGGATGACGCGTGGGGCCGGAAAGAGAACATCATGGAGCTGTTCCACAACCAGGTCACCAAGGCGCAGGGGATGGCGTCGCTGCGGGTCCACCACCGTTCGTTCGGGCTGGACTTCCTGGCCGCCAACGTGGAATGCCCCGTCCAGGTGCTGGACTTCCCCAGCCGGCGCGGCTTCATCCGCGCCCTCAAGCGGGAGCCGTTCGACATCGTCGGCATCAGCTTCATCGTGCCCAATTTCCTCAAGGCCCAGGAAATGGCCCGCCTGGTGCGGAAACTCCAGCCCGGCGCGGAGCTCATCCTGGGGGGCCACGGGGCGGCCATCGAAGGGGTGGAACGGCTCATCCCCTGCGATCACGTGGTCAAGGGCGAGGGCATCCGCTGGCTGCGGGAGCACCTGGGCGAGGACCCGGAGCGTCCCGTGGTGCATCCTTCGCTCCCATCCTCGGACCACAAGCGCGTCTTCGGCATCCCGTTCTCCGGCAAAGGCGCCCTCCTGGTGCCCGGGGTGGGCTGCGTCAATGGCTGCCGGTTCTGCGCCACCTCCCATTTCTTCGGCAAAGGTTACATATCCTTCTTCGAGAGCGGCGCCGAGCTGTTCCAGAATGCCTGCCGGATCGCCAAGGATCTGGGCACGGAAGATTTCTTCATCATGGATGAGAACTTCTTCAAGCAGGAGGGCCGCGCCCGCGAGTTGCTCGCCCTGATGGAATACCACCGGCGCCCCTTCCGGTTCGGCCTGTTCTCCTCCGCCGAAGCCATCGAAAGCTTCGGCGTGGAGAACATGGTGCGACTGGGGGTGGATTTCGTCTGGATCGGGGCCGAGTCCAGGAAGGAGACCTACGCGAAGAACCAGGGCCGGGACTTGCCTGCCCTGGTCCGGAGCCTGCGGGACCACGGCATCCTCGTGCTCGCCTCCGGGATCCTGTTCCTGGAGCACCATACGCCGGAGAACATCCAGGACGACATCGACTTCATGATCGAGCTGCAGGCGGACATGACCCAGTTCATGATGTTCACGGCCATGCCGGTGACCGCCCTGTACCAGGAGTTCAAGGACAAAGGCCTGCTCGATTTCGACCTGCCCTACGAGGAGTGGCACGGCCAGCACAACCTCAACTGGCGGCACCCCCATTTCAGCTCGGAAGAGGCCCGGCGCGTGCTGGACGACGCCTTCCGCCAGGAGTACGACCGGAATTCCTCCTCCATCCTGCGCATCGCCCAGACGGCGCTGCGCGGTCTCGCCAACCTGGAAGGGCCTGCCAGGACCGACCCGTGGCTGGCCATCCGGCGCGGGCAGATCCTGGCCTACGCCCAGCAAGTGCGCCTGCTGCTGCCGACCCTCGGGCGCTTCGCGCACAACCCCCTGGAAAAAAGCCGCGTCGTGGAACTCATCCAGACCTTCGAGCTGGTTCTGGGCCCCATGCCCCTGGGTGCGCGGGTCCTGTCCATGGCCGCCCTGGCCGTGGCCGGCGTCCAGACCCTCCGGACCGCCCTGTTCGGGGACATGCACCAGCCCAGCGTGCGGCTCACCCGCTACCGCTGGCCCAGGCCGGCCTGGGGCCCCGGGGTCGGCCTGAGGAACCTGCTGACGCCCGGCTACCCCCGGAAGGCGCCGTCCGGAGCGGCAGGTTCAGGTCGCTAGCACCGTTAAATGCTCTGAAATTGAGCTGCCGCAACGGCTGCTAGAGCTTCCCCGCCAGCGGCGCCGGCACCACATAGGTGCGCGCCCCCAGTTCCCGGTCCAGGGCCAACAGGCCGCTGGGATCGCCGGCGATCAGCTTGAGGCGGGCGTGGATGTTGCTGGAAACCGCCTGCTCCTCCACCTGCTCCGTGACGAACCAGTCCAGCAGGGCCCGGGTGGCGTGGTCCTTCTCCGCCACCGCCAGATCGGCGATCCCGTCGATGGCTTCGGAAACCCTGCGTTCATGCTCCTTGACTTTCTTGAACACTTCCTGCGGGGTGCCGAACTCCGCGGGCGGCACGTCCAGCTGGGCGAGCGCCGGCCGGCCGTCGCGGTCGGTGAGGAAGTTGAAGAAGATGAGCGCGTGGGAGGCTTCCTCCTGGGCCTGGACCCGCATCCACTTGGCGAAGCCCTGCAGGTTGGCGTTCTCGAAGTGGCCGGCCATGGCCAGGTAGAGGTAGGCGGAGGAGAATTCCCCGATGACCTGCTGGTTGATGGCGGCGGAAAGACGTTGACTCAACATGATGCCTCCAGGACAAAACCGGCATGGCAACAGTGTATTTATTAATCTATCATCGTGTCAAGCGGAGGCCTTGCCCAGGATTTCCCGCTCCAGGCTTTGCAGCTTGCGAATCCGGGCGAAGTGGCCGGGGACCAGCGCCAGTTCCTGGGGCGTCCCGTCCTGGACCGCCCGTCCGCTCTCCAGCACCAGCACCCGGTCGCACAGCTCGGCCACGAACACCCGGTGGGTGGCCAGCACCAGCGTGACCCCGTCCAGGAACGACCTCAGGTTTTCCAGGATGCGCGCCTCGGTTTCCGAATCCACCGCCGACAGGGCGTCGTCCATCAGCATCAGGCGCGGCTTGCGCAGCAGCGCCCGGGCCAGGGCGGTGCGCTGGCGCTCGCCCCCGGAGAGCGACACGCCGCGCTCGCCGACCACCGTGTCCAGGCCCTTGGGCAACCGGCGCACCAGATCGTCCAGGCACACCACCCGGGCCACCTCCCACAGCTCCTCCTCGCTGGCCTCGGGCCGCCCCATGGCCAGGTTCTCGCGCAGGGTCACCGAGAACAGGAACGCCTCCTGGGGCACCCAGCCGATGCCGGCCCAGTGGGCGCGCAGGTTGGCCAGGTCCAGCGGGACCCCGTCCAGGGTCAGCGCGCCGGCCTGCAGTTCCCGCAGGCCGGCCAGCACCTGCAGCAGGACGGTCTTGCCCGAGCCGATCCCGCCCACCACCGCCAGCCGCGCCCCGGCCGGCAGATCCAGGTCCAGCGGCCCCAGGCCCCGCCCGGAATCGAACCGGTGCACCATGCCCCGGCCCGCCAGGGCCGCGGGGCCGGGCGGCAGCGGCAGCGGCTCCAGGACCGGCAGCGGCGCTTCGAAGGCGTCCAGGACATAGTCGATGCGCTCCTGGCCGGCCTGGCCCCGCTGGAACAGGTTGGCCGCCCAGCCCAGGGACATCATGGGCCAGGCCAGGGCCGCCAGGTAGCCGGTGAAGGCGGTGAGATCGCCCAGGGTCAGGACCCCGCGCAGCACCAGGCCGCCGCCGTAGGCCACCAGCACCAGCGCCGAAAGCCCGGCGGTGAGGGCGGACAGCGGCATGTACATGCCGAACAGGATGGTCTGCTTGATGTTCATGCGCGCCTGGTCCCGGCTCAGGGCCCCGAAGGCCGCCACCCGCAGATCCTCCAGGCCGAACGCCTGCACCACCCGCTCGCCCGAGATGGTCTCGTGGCTGTACGTGTTCAGCTGCGAGGTGACGATCTGGATGCGCTGCTGCAGCCGGTGGCTGCTCCGGCCGATGAAATAGAAGCCGAAGGCCAGCAGGGAGAACGGCAGCAGCACCGCCAGCGCCAGGCGCGGGCTGGCATGCACCATCAGGGCCAGGGTCATGGGCAGCAGGCTGGCGGTCTGGAGCAGGCTCATGAGCCCGGGCCCGGTGGCCATGCGCACCGTGTTCACGTCGTCGCCGATCCGGCTCATGAGGTCGCCGATCAGGTTGCGCTCGTAGAAGGCGTACGGCATGGCCAGGAGGAAATCGTAGATCTCCTCCCGCTGCTGCTTCTCCACTGCCCGGCTCAGGCCGATGAGGGTGTTGCGCATCAGGTAGCGCCCCACCCCCGCCACCAGGGTGAAGGCCAGCATCCAGACCAGGTAGCTGCGGCTCAGCGACCAGTTGCGCAGCTCCAGGGCGTGCACCGCCCGGCCCGACCAGTAGGGTACCCAGGCCGCCGCCAGGCTGCACAGGATGGTGGACGCCAGCCCCAGCGCCAGGATCCGCCGGTGCGGCGCCACCAGCTTCCACCACCAGGGTGCGGGCAAGGCAGATGTCACAGATCCTCCAAACCATAGCCTACCTGATAGGCTTGGATTCTGACCAGGAGGCACGATGACTCTGACCGGCAAGCCCCTCCCCCCCTTCTCCCTGAGCGACGACCGCGGCGCCGCCGTGACCCCCGCGACCCTCGCCGGGGCCTGGACCGTGCTCTACGCCTACCCCAAGGACGCCACGCCCGGCTGCACCACCGAAGCCTGCGACTTCCGGGACAACTGGGCCCGGGTCCAGGCGGCCGGCGCCAAGGTCTACGGCATCTCCAAGGATTCCGTCGCCTCCCACCAGAAATTCGTGGCCAACCAGGCCCTGCCGTTCCCCCTGCTGTCCGATCCGGACAAGACGCTGCTGGCGCCGCTCGGGGCCTTCGGCAAGAAGATCATGTACGGCAAGGAGGTGGAGGGCATCATCCGCTCCACCTTCCTGGTCGACCCCAAGGGGATCATCCGCCACGTCTGGCCCAAGGTCAGCGTCAAAGGGCACGTCCAGGAGGTGCTGGACGAACTGGAAAAACTCAGTCGCCCATGATGCAGAAGCCGCCGTCCACGTAGAGCACCTGCCCGGTGATGCCCCGGGCCATGGGGCTGAGCAGGAACAGGGCGGCGTCGGCCACCTCCTCGGTCTCGGTGTCCCGGCGCAGCGGCGCCCGGTCGCGATGGTGGCGCATCTTGCTGCCGAATCCGGAGATGCCCGAGGCCGCCAGGGTCTTGATGGGGCCGGCGGACACGGCGTTGACCCGGATGCCCTGCGGGCCCAGGTCCGCGGCCAGGTAGCGGACGCTGGCCTCCAGGGCCGCCTTGGCCACCCCCATCACGTTGTAGCTGGGGATGACCCGGGTGCTGCCCAGGTAGGTGAGGGCGATGATGCTGCCGCCTTCGGCCATGAGCGGCTGGGCCGAGTTGGCCAGCGCCGTCAGGGAGTACGCGCTGATGTCGTGGGCGATGCGGAAGTCCTCCCGGCTGGTGGCGACGAACTGGCCGTCCAGCGCCTCCCGGGGCGCGAACGCCACCGCGTGCACCAGGAAGTCCAGGTGGCCCCACACCCGCTTGAGCAGCTCGAAGGTCATGATGATCTGCTTGTCGGAGGTGACGTCCATGGGAATGAGCAGCGGCTTTTCCAGGGTCTCCGCCAGTTCCCGCACGTGCTTGCCCATCCGTTCGTTCTGGTAGGTGATCGCCAGTTCGGCGCCTTCCGCCGCCAGCTTCTGGGCGATGCCCCACGCGATGGACCACTTGTTGGCGACCCCCACCACCAACCCGCGCTTGCCTTGCATGAGCATGCTTGTCTCCCTCAATGATCTGCGCCATCTTGCCAGGGTTTCACTTACAGGGCGAGCTTCCCCGGTGCACCCTATACTCAGGGTGGGTCAACCATGATGCAACCTTTTGCCAGTTTTGTAATCATCACCAGCCTCCCCGCCCTCGGCGCGGGTTACGCGCCGCGTCCCGACCTGGACGCCGGGCGCTTCCTCAAGGCCCTGGCCGACGCCGAGGCGGTGCTCCGGAGCGATCCCGGCAACGCCCTGGCCTGGGCCGCCAAGTCCCAGGCGCTCACCGCCCTGGTGCGGCTGCCCGAGGCCCTTGACGCGGCCCACAAGGCCATGGCGCTCAAGCCCGGCCTGGCCGACGCGCTGCTGGCCCGCGGCCTGGTCCGGGGCGGCATGGCCGTGCAGCAGCGGAACCTGGGCAGCCTGCGCCAGATCGCCGACGCCATGGATGACCTGAAGGCCGCCGTCCAGGCCGATCCCAGCCTGGTCACCGCCTGGGTGTCCCTGGGCCTGGCCTACGAGCAGGTCCCCGGCCTCCTGGGCGGCTCCAGCCGCAAGGCCCTGGATTGCGCCCAGGGCCTGCGCAAGGTCGACGCCCCCCGCGGCGACGTGCTCCAGGGCACCGTCCTGACCATGGCCGGCCGCTGGAAGGAGGCCCTGCCCTGCTTCAACCGGGCCCTGGCCGCGGCCCCCGGCGATTCCGAAGTGATCTACGCCTACCTGGACGCCCTGGGCACCCGGGAGACCCGCAAGGTCCTGGGCGACGCCGAGCAGAAGCGCCAGCAGGGCCAGGAGGCCATGCGCCTGCTGCCCGCCGCCGGCAATCGGGCCCGGCCCCTGACCGCCATCTGCGACGCCCTGCTGGACGCCGACCGGGGCGATGACGCCTGGCGCATCGCCGAGCAGGCCCTGCCGGCCACCGACAGCCCCAGCATGCTCCGGCTGCAGCTGGGCAAGATCGCCGCCCGCTCCGGCCGGCACCTGGAGCCCGGCCTGGCCATGCTGGACCAGGTGCTGCGCGAGCCGCTGGAGGGCGGCACCGGCGGCTACGGCTCCGCCCACTGGCGCCGGGGCCAGGTCCTGAAGGCGCTGGGCCGCAAGGACGAAGCCCGGGCGGCGGCGCAGGCGGCGCTGCGGATCGATCCCAAGGATGCCAAGGCGGCGCGGTTATTGAAGGAAGTCTCATGAGCCATCCCGAACAGCTTGGGTTCCTGGCAATGGTGGCGCGTCAGTTCCGTGACGTCATCCAAGGCGGATCAGTGCTCGAGATCGGTTCGTACGACGTGAACGGATCGGTTCGCGCCCTCTTCGCCTCGGCCGCAGCCTACACCGGGGTCGACCTGGTGCCGGGGCCCGGGGTCGATCTGGTTGCCTTCGGCCATGAGGTCCCGTTCCCTGGAGGTTCCTTTGACGCGGTTATTTCCGCGGAGTGCCTGGAACACGACCCAAACTGGGTGGAGACCTTTTCGAAGATGGTGGAGATCACCCGCCCCCGCGGATTGGTCGCCATGACGTGCGCTTCGCGCGGCAGGCCCGAACACGGCACTTCCCGGACCATCGCCGCGGACAGCCCTGGAACCCAGTTCCGGGGCCTGGATTACTACCGGAACCTTCAGGAAAGGGATTTTCAACGGGTGTTCGACCTCCCGGCCCTCTTTTCGGCTTGGCGTTTCTATTACCTGCCGACCCATTTCGACTTGTATTTCGTCGGCGTGAAAAGCGGGCCGGGGCCGGCAATCCAACCATCGATCCTGCCCAGCCGAAACGAGGTGGAGCAGATGGCCGGATGGATGTCCTTGCCCCATCGGCTGGCGCGGTCCCCCCTTTACCTCCTGTCCCGGCTGCTGCCGGAAGGCCCCTACCAGGCCTTCGCCGCGCGCTATTGGTTCTGGCTGGATCGAGCCTGCAGCGGGCGTTTTCGCCGGGCCAATGTAGGCCGGGGCAACCTCTCCTGAATTCGGCGCAGTGCCACGGGACTTGAAGCCTACTCATCCGCCTGCGGCGGATACCCCACCCGGAATACGAAACCCCGGTTCAGCGCAAAAGAGGGGAAGAAGCAGAAGATGGTGGCGAAAGCCCCGGCGAGGTATGGGTTCACCATCCGTCTGAACAGCGCTTGGACGCCGATATTGGCCAGGACCAGCAGCAGGAATACCGCCACGAACCGGAAAATCCGCCCGTTGTCCCGGCTCTGGAACACCAATGCCCCCGTGAGTTTGAAGCCCAGCAGCATGCCGACCGTCCCACCCAGGAAGGTCGCGAGGGTATAGTGCACCCCTGCCCAAAGCAGCAGGGAGAACGAGCCGTAGGCCACAAGGGTATTGACGGCCCCCACCAGTCCGAAACGCAACATCTGGACATGAAGTCTCACCGTGCGTCCCGCACCACGAAACGGTATACCAAGGAGCGCAACAGACCATTGAGCCTGGCCATGAGCCCTCCCCGGAAGCGGGCAAGCGCACCGACCTTATACCGGTTCGAGGCCAGGAGCTTGGCCATGAAATCGAGGTATTGGCGGCTTTGCTTCCGGCCGATGACTGCGGTCCACTGGCGGGGGGAAAGGCGGAAGGATGCCAATTGCTTTTTCATGCAATACCCGGGGCCTTGTTCCAGCAGACGCACCCAATAGTCCAAATCAATCAAATATGGAATGCTGCCATCGAAATTCCCCGCCTTCTCGGCACAGTCCCTTCGGAACAGCACTGCGCAGGGTTCCCCAACGAGGTTCGTGCCGGCGCTCAGGGTGTCCCGCACGATCACGTCCCGGACGACCAGCCCTTCGCGCCAAGGCGCGGTCCGCGACAAGAAATGCCTGCCGTCGGCAAGGATGACGGCCCGCCCACAGAAAGCCAGGGCAGCCTCCGGTGCGTTCTCGAGGACTGCCACCTGCCGGGCCAGGCATTCCGGCGCCAGCAGATCATCCTGGCTGAAAAGCTTCACATATTTCCCCTGGGCGGCACCCAAGGCCTTATTCCAGTTCCCAACGGGCCCGAAATTGTGTTCATTACGCTGAAGCCGGATCCGGGCATCACTGAAGGATTGCAGGATCGTCCAACTGTCATCCGTCGAAGCGTCGTCGAATACCAGCAGTTCGAAATTCTGATGGGTCTGGCTCAACACCGATGCCACGGCCTCCCGCAAAAAGGGGCCGCCATTGAAAACAGGGAGGCAAACCGAAACCAAAGGTTCCCTCCCAGGTCGGGCTTGCTTGTGTGTCACCGGGTTCTCCCAGAATTACTGAACCTGATTCTCCGCCAGGGCGAGGTGGATCAGGAAGGAAGTGAAAAGCACATTCACCCCCAGCACCATCAAGTGAATGGCCACAAAGGCCGCATGAATCGTACCTGGCATCGCCCTTCCAGGATGTGCCATCCAGTATAGAAGCAGGAGAAACGCGGCAAGGAACCCGACTCCGAACAGCCCCCCGCCCAGGAACAACCCCCGTTCCACCCTGAAAAGGTGGATGAACCTGAGGGTCCCCCGACCGAGACTCCGGGGGAAGCGGTTGCCTACGATCACTTTCGCCAGAACCCCCATCGCCATGACATTGAACCCCATCAGGCTCGCACCCCCGGCCAGGGCAAGGAAATGGATGCCGAGGTAGACCGGGCCCAGTTGCAGCGGGCCGGTCACCAAGGCCCCTTGCAGCAATAGGCCGGCTGCCAGCAGCGCAATGCCGGGATAAAGGAAAAGATGGTCCGGAGCATAGCTTACGATAAACTTCAGATGCCGCCAGCCATCCCGGAACGAGCGCAGATGGGGTGGGCGATCCCTCTGGTCTTTATGCAGGGTGATTGGGATTTCTGCGATTTTCAGCCCGCAACCCGCAGCCGAGGCGATCATCTCGGTGGCGAACTCCATCCCGGAGGTGCGCGGTTTCATCCGCTCGAAGCCGCTCCGGGTGAAGGCGCGCATCCCACAGTGGAAATCGCCGATCGGAACCCTGAACGCTATCCGAGAAATGAATGAGAGGACCGGGTTTCCGAGATAACGATGAAGGGGGGGCATCGCCCCAGGGTCGATTCCCCCCTTGAACCGGTTCCCCATGACCATATCGTTCCCTTCCTGGATCTTGGCCACGAAACTCCCGATAGCCAACCAATCGTAGGAATCATCAGAATCACCCATGATGATGATCTCGCCCCTGGAGCCCGCGATCCCAGCCTGGAGCGCCGCTCCGTAACCCTTGACCGGCTGGTGGATCACCCTTGCGCCGAGGGATTCGGCAATGGCCACGGACCGGTCCTTGGACCCGTTGTCGGCCACCACCACTTCCCCGTGAATGCCAAGCTGCTCGAAGGCTTTCATGGCCTTCCTGATGCAGATGGGCAAGGTCAGTTCCTCGTCGAGGCAAGGCATCACCGCGGAAACAAGCGGCGTTCCCTCGAATTGATCACCGATCATGGGGCGCTTCCTTTCAGGGGTTCCTAAGTTCTATCCATGACAATGGTTTTATCGTTCCAGCGAAACCACCCTGACATTAACGGGAATTCATCCAAGTGGCTTCCTGTAAAACAGATGAACCTTGGGAATGAACGGGACGCCCTGGACCAGGGAACCCACAAAGGCTTGTCGCTTAATACCCTCCGGGGTGAGCCAATTTCCATTCCCAGGCCGAACGGATGATGGACTCCAGGTCCGGGTACCTGGGCTCCCAGCCCAGTTCACGGCGAATCTTCCCGGACCCGGCCAGGAGGATGGCCGGATCCCCATCCCGCCTGGGTCCCGCCACGACCTTGAGGGTCTTCCCGGTCACCCGCTCGACCATGGCGATGACCTCTCGATTGCTGAAGCCCTTTCCATTGCCGACGTTGAAGACGTGTCTGCCGGTGAGGCCAGCCTCAAGCGCGAGAATGTGCGCCTGGGCAAGATCCAGGACATGGACGTAGTCCCGGATGCAGGATCCGTCACGGGTCGGGTAGTCATCTCCGAACAGTGAGACAGAATCGCGCTGGCCGAGAGCCGCCTCCAGCAGCAGGGGGATCAGGTGCGTTTCCGGCCGGTGAGCCTCTCCGAGCAGGGGCCCTGCGCCGGAGGCATTGAAGTACCGCAGCGAGATGCAGGTGAGCCCCTGGAGCCGGGTGATCCAATCCAGAGCCTGGTCCGTGAGCAGCTTGGCCATGCCGTAGGCATTGGTGGGACGGGTCGGATGGGCCTCGTCGATGGGGGTGTACTGGGGATCGCCATAGACCGCCGCGGTGGATGAGAACAGGAAGGTGCTGACTCCGTGGGCCACTGCGGCCTCCGCCAGGCGCAGCGCGTTGGCGGTGTTGTTCCGGAAGAACCTCGCCGGGGCGCGCATTGATTCCCCTGCCTCAATGTAGGCCGCAAAATGCATGACCGCGTCATAGCTGATTCCTGCGAACACCTCGGCCAGAGTCTCATCCGAACCCAGATCCCCCTGGAGGAACCGGGCTTCCGGCGCCACTGCCGCCAGATGCCCCTTTTCCAGGGAATCCACCACCGTCACGCAATGATTCCGGGCCACCAGTTCCGAAACAATGGTGCTGCCGATGTAGCCGGCCCCGCCCGTGACAAGAATTTTCAGGGCGGAGGTCCCTTCTTGCGAAATCTGCGGGTTCATTGGACGACCGATTCAAGCGGTATGAAGAGTGGAACCCCTGATGGATTGTGCCCCATCATGTAGCCCTTTCTTCCCGGGAAATAGGCCATCAGCGTCCGATCAATGTCGGGCGTCAAGTGATTGACCCAAAGAATATCGTTCTTCAGATCCGGATCGTTCGTGGGCTGCCAGTGCACGAAATTTCGCGTTGGGGCCATCGACACCCTGGACAGGAAGGGGTGCGGGACAAATACAACCGCCTGGTGAATGCCAGCCGAAGCCAGGACCTTTTCCGGGCCGTTGACGCTGGCGGCGATCCGGCCAAGATTGCGGATCCGCACCGGCCAGAAGCCGATGCCCGTCGTGACCACCAGGGCAAGGATCACCGCTGCGGGCAGGGACTGGCTCTTCCATCGTTCCGGCACCACCGTCGCCGTGGCCAGCCAATGTTCCGCCCTGCAGACAGCCAGCGCCAGCAGGACCAAGACCGGCAAGGCGATTTCCGTATAGTGCACGGGCCCATATGAATCGATGCCCGAATCCAGCATGAAGCATCCAAAGAAGAGAAAACTGGCCAGGGAGGCCCACATCACTCGATTCGCCTTCGTAAATCCGGCGATTGGCAGCAGCAGGAAGAAACTGAGTGGCCAACCCAACAGATCAGAACTCAGGCGCAGAATGGCGACACCGGCACGGGTGATAGCCTCGCCCAAACCGGGGATGGGCATGACGGCGTGCCCAGCCCACGGAGCATAGCTCCAATAGCTGAAGCGGAATCCATTGGCCTTCGCATAGTCACCATAGTGGGTATAGCCTGTTCGGAAGAACCCTTGATTCATGATCTTGTTCACGGCAAGAAAAAGGATCGCAAAGACCAGAGCCGGAACCAGGAACCCAAGCACATGAGCCCAGGTTCTGTGGGATCGGGAACGCACTTGAAGCACGTACGCCACCAGCATGGGGGCCCCCAAACCGACCGCCGTGAGGGGTCGGATGAAAAAGGCGATGGAAAGCGCGGATGCCAGTCCAAAGGAGGCCCAGACCGGTGCCTCCTCCTTGCGCAAGACAACCAAAAACCAGAAAGCATAAGCCAGCGCCATGAGGCAGGTGGTATGGCCCAGTTCAGTCGCAGCGCCGATCATCAGCATGGGGCTGGACAGGAACATGATTACACCGACCGTTGCGCCCAACCTTCCCGCCAGAGTCCGCAATGAATAATAGAGCGGGAAAACCGTCAGGGCAGAGTAGAAGGAGTTCATGTAACCGGGAGCATGGAGC
The DNA here is from genome assembly GCA_964627225.1 of uncultured Mesoterricola sp. Lineage (GTDB taxonomy): Bacteria > Acidobacteriota > Holophagae > Holophagales > Holophagaceae > Mesoterricola. Next base: position 9,170 of record CAZVHQ010000049.1, on the reverse strand, counting down.
CATGTTCCCGGCACCATCAGGGCTGGCCACCCGATAAAATATTGTGAGAAAAATCGACCATCGTTGATCATAAAACAATTGTCAAAAAATAGCTTCAGGGGGTGGGAAGGCTCTGTCAACCGGCCGCTGGCCAATAATTGGGCAGTGAATCGATAACATGGCTCATCATCAGTAAGACGCGCGCCACCGAGTACCGTCAGGCGGATCAAGGCCGGCAACAGAAAGCCGATGGCGGCAAGCGTGAGAACCAGGGTGGTCTCCTTGCGAACGCCAGTGGCTCGTTGTTCCCCCCGGCGAAGGTTGGCAACGATGCCAATGGTCGTGAACAAGGCTGCGAGGGTTCCAAACGTGCCCCAGGAGAAGGCAAACATTGCATACAGAGGCGGAGGAAGGCTGAGGGAGCCAAGATCGAGGACGTATCCCTCCAGATAGACTTCCCCCAAGGCGAAAAAGAAAGCTAATGCAAGGACGGCGACCAGGAATGGCCACCCGGACCTGAAGGTCATCGGGCGATTCCATGAAAAGCCGGGCCACTTGTTGGAACCTTGGACCGGAAGTTGCCCAGGCGGCAGGGCGCCATCAGCGGGATCGCCTTGGTTGGAGTCATCGTCAAGTAACGCATTCATGATGGAAAATCTCCCAGCCTGTCCAGGTTAAAGCTTCATGCCCTTGAAGATGCGCTCGGGAATAGCCCGGATCAGGGCCATGATGACGCACCAGAAGGCGGGGAAATACACGATGTCGGGGCCGCCGTCCAGGGCCCGGACCAGGGCGGCGCCGGCGGCTTCGGGCGAAGCGACCAGGAAGAGCCCCGGCTTGCCGAAGGTCATGGCGGTGTCCACGAAACCCGGCTTGAAGGTCACCACCCGCACCCCCGTGCCGTGCAGCCGGTTGCGCAGGCCCTGCAGCCAGAGGGCGAAGCCCCCTTTGGCCGAGCCGTAGACGAAGTTGCTTTGCCGGCCGCGGTCCCCGGCCACCGAACCGATGCCCAGGATGACCCCGGATCCCCTGCGCTCGAAGTGGGCCGCGCAAAGGCCCAGCATGGGCAGGAGCCCCGAGAAATTGAGGGCCAGGATGCGGCCCGGCTCCTCCCCCTCCAGGGCCGCCGGGGCCGGACCCAGGTAGCCGGAAGCCATCAGCACCCGGTCCAGTTCGCCGAATTCGTCCAGCACCCTGGCGAACAGCGCCGGATGGCTGGCCGGGTCCAGGGCGTCGAAGCGTCCCACCGCCACCCGTCCGCCCCACCGGACCCGCAGATCCGCGGCCAGGCGTTCCAGTTCCAGCGGATCATGGCCGGCGAGAAACAGCGCCTCGCCCCGTTGCGCGAGCAGCCGGGCCGCCTCCCGCGCCATGGGCGAACCTGCCCCGAGGATCAGGACGGCGCCGCTCATGCTCCCTCCGTCAGGCCAAGGCGCCTGGAAAGGCTGGAAGTGAGCAGCCCCTCGGGATCCACCCGCCGTTTGACCGCCAGCCAGGCATCCAGCCGTGGATACATGGCGCGGAAGGCTTCCCGCCCCAGGTGGGCATCCTTGCACAGGTTCACCCGGCCGCCGCCCTGCAGCACCAGCTCATCCAGCTGCCGGAGCAAGGCCAGCGTGGCTTCGCCCCGGAAGGGCATGTCCAGGGCCAGGGTGAAGCCGGCGATCGGGAAGGACAGGAAGCCCCGCCCTGCGTCCCCCAGTTTCTTGAGCACCGCCAGGAAGGAGGCCGACCCGGCCGAGCTGACCGCCTCCAGGATCCGCCGCAGGCCTTCCCGGGCCGAGGCTTCGGGCAGCACGCACTGGTACTGGACGAAACCGCGGCGGCCGTAAGCCCGGTTCCAATGTCCCACCGCGTCGAGCGGATAGAAGAAGGGGTCCAGCGCCGAGCGGAAGGGCTGGGTCTTGCGGGCATTGATGCGGTAGAAAACGCTGTTGAACAGCCTCACGTTGAACGCGCCCAGGCAGAAGGCCGGAAGATCGCAGGGCAGCTCGAAGCGCGGGGAGGCGGGGAACGGGGCCCCGGGTTCCCCGGCGATGTGCCGGCCCAGCATGAGCACGCTGCGGCCCAGGCGGGCGCCCTTGGCCAGGCAGTCGATCCACGCCACCGAGTAGGGCGCGTCCAGCGCCGGATCGGCGAACAGCTCCAGGATCTGGTCCAGGTCCCGGGCCGGGCGGTGCACCACCTCCAGCCAGGGTCCCGGCACCGGCTTGAGGCGCAGCGCGACGGTGCCGATGATGCCGGTGAGCCCCATCCCCCCCGCCGTGGCCCAGAACAGGTCCGGATCCTGCTCCGGACCGCAGCGCCGCAGCCCTGCTGCGGGGGTGAACACCTCCAGCCAAGGCACATGGGCGCTGATGCAGCCGTCCAGGTGGTGGTTCTTGCCGTGCACGTCCGCGGCCAAGGCCCCGCCCAGCGTCACGAACTTGGTGCCGGGGGTGACCGGCAGGAACCAGCCCCTGGGCAGGAACTGGGCGGCGATCTCGGCCAGGCTCAGCCCCGCCTCGGCCACCAGGACCCCGGTCGCGGCATCGAACGCCAGCATGCGGTTCAGCCGGAGCATGGAGCAGAGGGTGCCATCCTGGCTCAGCGCGGCGTCGCCGTAGCTGCGCCCCAGCCCCCGGGCGAGGGTTCCGGGAAGGGCGGCGAGGTCGTGGTAGCGTTCAGGGCGCACCATGCGGCCATTCACGACCGGATGTCTGCCCCAACCGGAAATCCGCGCAGTTGCCGTGCCAAGGTCCATGGTGTGCCTTCTAGTCGGGAACGGGAGACCCGCCCAGGTCCATCCGGGAGCAATCGCCCCAGATCAGCCCCAGCAAGGCCAGCAGGGATACCAGGAGCGTCGCGGCGGCCCAGGTCCAGGGCACGCCGCCAGGCGTGCCCACCCAGCCGCCCTGCCGGTTGCGCCGCCAGGTGACCGGCCGCGGTGTCAAAAGCCCAGGGGGCTGATCCGCGGGCGGGGCGAGCAGGACACCGGCGGCACCCAGGGCCAGGGACTGCCCCGGTGCGGCCGGGTAGGGGCCGGCCGGGGCCCCCGGGACCGGAACCACCCAAAGCGTGCGGCCGAGCCGGTCGGTGTACGAGCGGCAACCGGGCAAGGAAGCGGCTTGCGGCGCCAGGGTCACCACCGCCTGCACCCCGGCCCGGGCCAAGGCCCGGAACACCTCCGCCGGGTGTTCCAGGAGCGTCTGGGCCGGCAGGAACACCCGCCAGGGCAGGGAAAGGCCCAGATGGGCGCGGCTGATCGAATCGGGCTCCATGGGTTCGTAGATGTGGGCCGACCCCAGCCCCGAGAGCACCGGCGCGTCCCCCACCAGTCCGAGCAAGGGCAGCGGCAGGGGTTGCATCATGTCGGCGGAACCCGCCAGGGCGATCCGGGTGTTCGGCCCAAGCCCGGTTTCCTGGGCCATGTGCCGGGTTTCTTCCACCAGCGCGGCAGCCCCGAGCGCATGGGCCGCCGTCAAGGAAGGCCAGATCTCGAAGGCCAGGCCGCGCCAGCAGACCACCAGGGACAGGGCGGACGCCAGCCAGGCGACGGCAGCCCCGTTCCGCACCCCGGCCGCGCGCAGCCGGGGCAGCAGGCTCACCAGCGCCAGCGGCCCCACGAAGATGCTGATCTTCCAGGTCCAACGGAAGCCTTCCAGCGGCCCGAAGCCCAGGTCGCCGATCCAGGGCTGGCTCGCCGCCCCCATGAAGGCCAGACAGGCCAGGAAGAACAGAGCCAAGCCCCAGCGCCGCTCCGCCCAAAGGGGGCGGACGAGCAGGACCAGGACGGGGCAGAAGAACATGCCGACGCCCGTCCAGGAGATGTTGGCCCATAGCTGGAAATCCTGGGTATAAAGCAGGTTGCCGAACAAGGTGCCATGCAGCACCGTGCCCAGGGTCTGGGCGTGCTGAAGCAGGTAACCGGGATCGCCGCGATCCCCCATCCAGTCGGCCGTGCCGTGCATGGCCAGCAGCTTGATGAAGACCAACGGAACCAGGGCGGGGAGTTGCGCGACCAGGAACGGCAGGACGGTGCGCAGGGTGTCGCGCCGCGGCGCCTCCGCCAGCACCCAGAGCAGCAGCAGCCCGATGCCGATGACATACATCTGGGCGTGGCCGCTCAGGAAGAAGCCCAGGCTGAAGCCTCCCATCAGCAGCCGGTCCCGGCGCCCCGGGGAGCAGGTGCCGGAACAGGCGTTGCGCCGCAACAGGAACGCCAGCCCGAGCAGCCATGGATAGCAGGTGAGATAGTTGTGCCAGTTCAGGCCGAGCAGCAGCGGGCCCGGCATGAGCATGGCCGCCACCGCCCAGCCCAGGCGTTCCTTCGGCTCCAGTTCCCTGGGCGCGAAGGCGTGGGTGACCAGGGCCGCGGCGGAGAGGTGGAACCAGGCGCTCACTTCCAGGATGGCCAAGGGACGCCCCAGCAGCCGCGCCAGCAGATTGGCCGCATGGTAGGGCAGGTACAGCACGCCGGCCTGGGCATTCTCCCAGGGCGTCCAGCCGGACCCCAGGCCCCACAACACCCGCAGGAAATGGCCTCCCAGCAGCGCATCGGTATGGCTCTTGATGAGCGGGAGGAAATACATCCAGTTGTCGTCGGTGGTGGCGAAGGGATAGGGGCGGACCTGGTTCAAGGCGAGCACAAGCAGCGCCGCGAGGAGCACGCAGGCGCCCCGGGAAGCGATCGCAGAACGCTTGAGGACTGTCATGGGATCAAACTTATCATCAGGTTGTGAATTCAATGACCTACCACCACGGATTCACGCGTAGACGAAGAAGGCGATGAAGGCGATCATGGCCAGCAAGGTGACCGGATCGAAGAAGAACCCAATGGCCTGCTCATTTCCCTGGCTTTGGGTGAAACTGCTGGACGCGACCCGCTGCATGCCCACCAGACAGAGCAGCGGCGGCAGTTCCGGAAAGGCCATGGTCCCTTCCACGCCGCGCTTCAGGCAGATCGCCACCAGGGAGGCCAGGGCCAGGCTGCCCGCCAAGCCAGCCCCCATGCCCATGGCGAAGCGGTAGCCGCGATGCCGCTCGTGGTCGTAGGCGGCGAGCCCCTTCAGGCTGTTGAGGTAGTAGGCCAGGCCGATGGTGAACAGGGAAGCCCAGGGCGTGAGCGGGATCGGCACCACGGGCGTGGCTCCGCTCTGGAGCCTCAGCCAGAAGCCGATCGCGATGATGGCCTGGCGCGGGCCCAGCGACTCCTTCAAGCCCAGGGTGTAGGCCACGTTGAACGCCGCGTACAGCCCGGCCAGGAGGGCGACGCGGGCGGGCAGCAGTTGCAGGCAGCCCAGCAGGGCCGCCAGCAGCACCGCCGCCAGCAGCAGGGCCTCCCAGGGCGCCAGCGCGCCGCTGGCCAGGGGCCGGCGGGCCCGCTCGGGCCGCTTCCGGTCCGCGGGCGCATCCTTCAGGTCGTTGAAAATGTAGACGATGCTGCTGGTCAACCACCAGGCCAGGGACACCAGGGCCAGCGCCCCGGCCTGGGTGCGCAGATTGCCATGGCCGTGGAACAGGGCCGGCAGCCAGACAATGCCCACCTTGTAGACCTGCATGGGCCTGACCAGGGCAATGAGGGCGCGGATTTTCCTCCACATGGCTTCGGCGGCTCCACGAGCAACTTCTGGTTTCAATGGTTCAAGCAAAGCATAGCAGTGGCGCCGGCGCAGGAATGGCAGCCCGGCCACTTTCCCCCCGCGCCACCCGCCCGGGGTCGACTGCCGCAATACGTCATGTTGACTGACGCAACACGGCACTTTACGGAATCCCGCGCCGAAGCGAAATTGAAAACGCTCACCCCCTTCCTATTTTTTCTTGTCGGGACTAAGGTACTAGGGAATTGCCCCAAGCCATCCCCTTCTGGCACTTCAATTGCTTCCAGTTGGGCCCGTGTCACGCCTAAGGAGATAACTATGAAGAAGCAGTCAGGTTTCACCCTCATTGAACTGCTGCTCGTGCTGGCCATCATTGGCATCATCAGCGCGATCGCCATCCCGGCCCTGCTCGGACAGCGCGCCCGGGCCCGCGACAAGTCGTCCATCAGCAACATGGACGGCCGTGTGGGCGATCTGGTCGGGCAGTACGACAAGTGGAAGGAGGCAGGCTACAAGCCCAGTTCGATCACCACCGCCCTGAGCAGCTACATCGTGGCCACCGGCGGCGGCGACAAGAACCCCTGGAACGCTGCTTCCACTGCCTTCTATGCCACGATCTCCAGCTTCACCGCCACCACCCAGAGCACCGCCATCAGCAAGCTCAAGGGCTTGGCCCAATCCAAGGGGCAGGCTGCCTTTGGCATCTGCTTCCCCGGCTCCGGCACTCCCGGCTTCGTCGGCGGTGTCGTCAAGATCGACGGCCTGGTCAATGGCTCCAGCCTGGTTACCAAGGTCACGGCCATCGAATAGTTGTAAACTGCTTGATGCCAGGGAGGGGGTCCCGCACCCCCTCCTTGTTTTTTGGTCGGAGGGGCAGGGATGTTGCGAAATCGGCTTGGCAGGTGGATGGCCCCGTTGGCCGCAGGCGTGGCTTTCTTCCTTCTTCTGGCCTTGGCGCTGTTCCTCCGGTTCAAGTACGCGGAAGCCGGCATCACGGTCTTCGTGGGGCAGAGCCTCCTGGTCAAGCCGGTCAAGATGTTCATCCTCCGCTTTGTCCTGACGCTCCTGCTGCCCTTCTACCTGCTCACAGCCTTGGTCCTGTGGGGCCTGGCCCTGGCCTGGGGCAGCGCGTTCATCCGCGGTTTCTCGAACACCTGGCGGGCGCGTGAGGGGTTCCTGCTGACCTTCGCCGCCCTGGGCTGGGTCCACCTCTACCTGTGGTGGGAAGTCCCCTCCACCCTCTGGCTCATCCCCGGCCTGCGCCGGCTCCCCTTCTGGATTCTGCTGCCGTTGCTGCTGGTCGCGGTGCTGGCCGGTCCGGTCCGCTGGGCGCGCAACCGGGGCCTCGGATGGCCCAGGGCCTCCGGCCTGGTTTTCGGCTTGCTGCTGCTCTGGGCCCTGCTTCCCTTCGCCCCCAACCACATTCCCAGGCTGCTCAGCCCCGCCAAGGGCGGCGCCGACCAGGCCAAGATCCTGATCATCGGCATGGACGGGCTGCGGGAGGATGTGGGTCAGGCCGCCACCACCCAGTGGGTTGGCACCAACTACACCAACGCCTACACGGTCATCCCCGCCACCCGCCTGTTGTGGCATATCCTGTGGGGCGGCGATCCCCTCTACTATACGGTGGGCCATGCCCCCCCCGCGCTGGAGGAGTACAGCGGGGCGCCCATGCTGCCCCTGGTGGATGCCGCCGACCGCATGGGGTGGAAGCCCAGGTTCTACATCGACGATGGCGGCACCATCGGCCTGGCGGGCCGCCATCTGAATTTCGACGACGTGCTCATGCCGGCACCCGGCTGGGAGAACTTCATCAACTCCAACCTGAGCGGATCATTCCCGATTTTCGCGGCCTGGGAGAACTGGGGGCGGGCTTTCCCCACCACCAATCCCTGGGCGCCCCTGGACGCCGGCTTGCGCGAAGCCCTCCGGCTGGGACGGGGGAGCAAGTGGGTCATGTTCCACTCCTGCCTGGCCCACGTGCCGATCTTCCCGCGCCGGGACGAACTGGCCCGGATCCCGCGCTGGTGGACCCTGACGCCGGAAGCGCTGGAACCCTACTACGCCCGGGAGCAGGTGAGCGCGCAGCGGGCGGCCCACTATGACCCGCGGCGTGACCCGTTCCGGATCTACACCATCCGGATGGAAGCCATCATGAAGGCTTGGGAGCCCATCTGGAACGGGCTGGCCCGGGACCCCCAGTACGGCGGCGCGACCCGCATCCTGTTCTCCGATCACGGCGAGCGTTTCTACCACGTCACCGACGAGGTCCGGCTGGGCGGGGTCCACGGCTACAACCTGGACCCCTGGGAAACCCGGATCATGCTGAAGGTCGCCGGACCGGGCTTTGCCGCCCAGCCGGGAACGCCGGCCAAGCTGAACACGGTCAGCGTCCTGTCCATCCGGGATGGCATCGCCCATGCCTTGCGTTCCGGGCAGGTCATGACCCCGGACGACCTTGAAAAATCCTACCCCGTCGCTCCGATGCGTTATCAATGCCTGGACTTGTCCTTCTTCACCAAGGAGCCGGCTGAATACCGGGTCATGCCGGTATCCGCGCTGGTCCAGAGCACCGGCATCGGGCCTGACGGCATCTGGTTCACCCAGTACGAGAAGTCCGCGGAGGAGCGGGCCGAGGACGTGACGGTGGCCTGGGGACGCGGAACCCAGCTGGAGGTGATCCGGCCCCTGAAAGCCGGCGGTGCCCACCGGTACCTCTACGACGGCTTCGATCTCACCTCCATCAAGACCATCACCGAGGACGACTACAAGGAGGAAAAGACCAAGATGAAGGCCGCCCTGTCCGCCCATTCCCCGGCGGCGCTCTTCGGGAAATAGCCCCTATCGGAGCACGAACAGCACCGAGCCGTTCTGGTTGGTCCGGTAGGTGAGCGTGCCGCCAGCCAGATTGGGGTCATTCACTGAAAGGACGTAGGTGAGCCCCTTGCCGGCCACCGCCACGCTGTAGTTCATCTGCGAATTGCCCTTGGGGGTGAAGTTGAGGGCCGAGACGCCCGACCCCGAAGTCCCGCCCGAGGCGGTCCACGCGTAGGTCGTGCCCGAAGCCCCGTAGACCCCCGCGTCCGCCTTGTAGGTTTCCAACTGCATGCGCAGCACCTGGGCGTTGGACTGGGCGTCGCCGATCACCCGGGCGCGCCGGCGCTGGCCCATGAAGGCGGGGATGGCGATGCCTGAAATGATGCCCATGATGGCCAGCACCAACAGCAGTTCAATCAGGCTGAATCCTGTGGCATTGTTCTTGCGGATCATGGCTTTGCTCCCCGATCAAGTTTAAGCAAGAAACGTGCTGTCCACAGCGAATCCTGCGGCTCAGTCCAAAGGCAGGTTGACCCACAGCACCCCGAAGTGGGCGAGGATGGCGTCGCGCTCCTGGCGTTCCTGGGGGGCGATGCTCAGGTAGGGGCGCTGGAACACCACCCGCCGGATGCCCCGGCGCACCAGGGCGCGGGTGCAGGTGAGGCAGGGCTCGTCGGTGACGTAGGCGGTGCCCACCGGGCCGTCGCAGAAGCCCAGGGCATTCTCCTCGGCGTGGCTGGTGTGCAGGCAGCGCTGCCCCGGGCCGCAGGTCTCGGGGGTGCAGTGGGGCATCCC
>CAZVHQ010000048.1:0-24994 GCA_964627225.1 uncultured Mesoterricola sp. | reverse complement strand
CCTCCTAGTTGATCCGCTTGACGATGAATTTGGTGGTGCGCTTGTTGGTGCGCGTTTTGTAGCCGCGAGTGGGCTGGCCCCAGGGGGTGACGGGGTGACGGCCGCCGGAGGTGCGGCCTTCGCCGCCGCCGTGGGGGTGATCGACCGGGTTCATGACCACACCGCGGACGGTGGGCCTGACACCCAGCCAGATCCGGCGCCCGGCCTTGCCCAGGTGCACATTCTCGTGCTGCAGGTTGCCCACCTTGCCGATGGTCGCCGAGCATTCGAGGAGGATCTTGCGGACTTCACCGGAGGGCATGCGCAGCTGGGCGTATTCGGTGTCCTTCGCCACGAGCTGGGCGAAGGTGCCGGCCGCCCGGGCGATCTGGCCGCCCTTGCCGGGCTTCATCTCGATGTTGTGCACTTCGGTGCCGAGCGGAATGCCCTTGAGCGGCAAAGTGTTGCCCACCAGGATGTCGGCGTTCTTGCCGGACAGCACGGTGCGGCCCACTTCCAGGCCGTCGGGGGCGAGGATGTAGCGCTTCTCGCCGTCGGCGTAAACCAGCAGCGCGATGCGGGCGGTGCGGTTCGGGTCGTACTCGATGGTGGCGACCCGGGCCGGCACGTCCGGCTTGTTGCGCTTGAAGTCGATCATGCGGTAGCGCTGCTTGTGGCCGCCGCCGATGTGCCGGGTGGTGATCCGGCCGGTGTTGGAGCGCCCGCCGGTGCGGTTGCGCTTGGAAAGCAGGGAGCGTTCGGGCGTGGTCGAGGTGATCTCCTCGAAGCCCTGCTTGGACATACCCCGCTGCCCGGGGGTCGTGGGTTTGAGCATTTTGATGCTCATAGGGACCTCTTGCCTTGAAAAGGTCGGGCGATAGTGGCAATGCTTGTCCGCCCGAACGCGTGATGAACGATCGATCTACTCGGCTTTGGGAGTCAGAGCGTCGATGAGTTCGATGTAGGCTTTCTTGCCGACGCCGGTGGTGCCCATCCAGCGGCCCAGGCGTTTCGCCTTGGACGGGATGCGTACGGTGCGGATCGACTTGACCTTGGCCTGGAGCAGGAGCTCGGCGGCTTCCTTGATCTGGTGCTTGGAAGCCCAGGTGGCCACTTCGAAAACCTGGATGTTGTTCTCCCGCAGGATCTGGCCCTTCTCGGTGAGGAGGGGCTTGCGGATCACTTCAAAAATCTTGGTCATGGCTTCACCACTTCCTGGAGGGCCAGGATCGCTTCCTTGGAGAAGACAACCTGGTCGTACTTCAGAAGGTCATAGACGTTGACACCCAGGCTCTCGGTGGTCCGCAGCAGCGGGTTGTTGCCCGCGGCCTTGACGGCGTTGTCCGAATCCTCGGTGCCCACCAGCAGGGCGGTGCCCTGGATGCCAAGCTTGCCCAGGGTGGCGATCAGGGCCTTGGTCTTGTGGGTGTCCACGGCCCAGTTCTCCACCACCAGCAGCTGGCCGGCGGCCAGTTTCACCGACAGCGCGTTGCGCAGGGCGGAACGGCGGGCCCGCTTGGGGAAGGCGTAATCGTAGCTGCGCGGCTTGGGGCCGTGCACCGTGCTGCCGCCCTTCCAGAGCGCGGATCGGATGGAACCCACCCGGGCGCGGCCGGTGCCCTTCTGTTTCCAGAGCTTGCGGCCGGAGCCGGACACTTCCCACTTGGCCTTGGTGCAAGCGGTGCCGGAGCGGCGCTTGGCCAGGTAGTGGCGGACGGCTTCCCAGATCAGGTGCTTGTTGATGTCCTCGAGCTTGAAGACTTCGGCCAGCAGGTCGACGGTGCCGACCTGGGCGTTATCCAGGTTCAATACGGGTTGTTGAAAGACCGCCATCTTACGCCTCCTGCTTGATCACGACGTAGCCGCCCTTGGGGCCGGGAACGGCGCCTTTGACGAGCAGCAGGTTGTTCTCGGCGTCCACCTTCGCGATCTCGAGGTTGCGCACGGTGACCTGCTCGTTGCCCATCTGTCCGCCCATGCGCATGCCCGGCCAGACACGGCTGGGGTAGGAGCTGGCGCCGATGGAGCCGGGGGCCCGGTGGAACATGGAGCCGTGGGTGGCGCGCCCGCCCTTGAAGTGATGGCGCTTCATCACGCCGGCGAAGCCCTTGCCCTTGCTGATGCCGGTGACGTTGATCTTGGTCTTCTCCTCGAACTGCCCGGCCAGGATGCTGTCGCCTTCCTTGAGGGTGTCCGTGGCTTCGATCTTCAGTTCCCGCAGCACGCGGACCGGAGCCACGCCGTGCTTTTCACAATGGCCCTGTTCGGGCTTGGTGGCGCGCTTGCCGCCCTGGGGATCGACGAAGCCCACCTGCAGGGCCTCATAGCCGTCCCGGGCCACGGTCTTGCGCATCACGACCACGCATGGTCCGGCCTGGATGACCGTCACGGGGACGATCTGGCCCTTGTCATTGAAGATCTGGGTCATGCCCAGCTTCTTGCCGATGATTCCTTTGGTCATTCTCGCTCCCCTCCCTTACCTGTTGCCCTGGCGGCTGAACACCTTGATTTCCACGTCCACGCCGGCCGGAAGGTCCAGCCTCATGAGCGTGTCCACGGTGTTCTGGGTCGGGTTGAGGATGTCCAGGAGCCGCTTGTGGGTGCGGATCTCGAACTGGTCCCGGCTCTTCTTGTCGACGTGGGGCGAGCGGTTGACCGTGTACTTGGAGGTGCGGGTGGGAAGCGGAATCGGGCCGGCGACCTGCGCGCCCGTGCGCTTTGCGGTGTCGACGATCTCCCGGGTGGACTGGTCCAGCAGACGGTGATCGAAGGCTCGCAGACGGATGCGAATATTATCTTTCATCTTCACTCCATTGGGACGGTTGAACCGTCCATAGACGTGGGGCGTTGACCGCCCATGTGGAAAAACATCCCAATTTACAGGGACAAGGTTTACCAGCATAACAAAAGCCAGAGCGATTGCAATGGCTTTTTTCAATTTTTCAAGGCCCAACCCGGGAATATCCCCGGCCTGGCTTTGGTATCAGGAGGTCTCGATCCGAGGATCGATTGCGGGCCTCACCCCGGTGAAGGGGCTGTGACGGTCTTGAGCATCCGGCCCCGCGGGGCCGGATGGCGAATCTTCAAGCCTACTTGGAACCGCGCACCTTGGCAATGATTTCTTCGGCCACGTTCCGGGGCGCTTCGGCGTAGTGGGAGAACTGCATGGAATAGTTGCCGCGGCCCTGGGTCATGCCGCGCAGGCTGGTGGAGTAGGCGAACATCTCGGCCAGGGGCACCTTGGCGGTGACCACCTTGACCCCGGCCCGGTCTTCCATGTTCTCGATGTGGCCGCGCCGGCTGTTCAGGTTGCCGATGACATCGCCCATGTAATCCTCGGGAACGACCACTTCCACGGCCATGATCGGCTCGAGCAGCACGGGGTTGGCCTTTTCGCAGCCGTTCTTGAAGCCCATGGAACCGGCGATCTTGAAGGCCATTTCGTTGGAGTCCACCTCGTGGTAGCTTCCGTCGTAAAGGGTGATCTTGACATCGACCACGGGATACCCGGCCAGCACACCGGACTGCAGCGCTTCCTGGATGCCCTGGTCAACCGGCTTGATGTATTCCTTGGGGACCACGCCGCCCTTGATGTCGTTGATGAATTCATAACCCTTGCCCTGCTCGTTGGGTTCGACGATCAGCCGGACGTGGCCATACTGGCCGCGGCCGCCGGACTGGCGGACGAACTTGCCTTCGGCCTCCACCTTCTTCCGGATGGTTTCGCGGTAGGCCACCATGGGCTTGCCGACGTTGGCTTCGACCTTGAATTCGCGCATCATGCGGTCGACGATGATCTCCAGGTGCAGTTCGCCCATGCCGGCGATGATGGTCTGGCCGGTCTCGGGGTCGGTCTTCACCTTGAAGGTGGGGTCCTCCTGGGCCAGGCGGCTGAGGGCGATGCCCATCTTCTCCTGGTCGACCTTGGTCTTGGGCTCGATGGACACCTGGATCACGGGATCAGGGAAATCCATGGATTCCAGGATCACCGGGTGGTCCTCGGCGCAGATGGTCTGGCCGGTGAGCACGTCCTTGAAGCCTACGGCGGCGCCGATGTCACCGGTGCGGACTTCCTCGATGTCTTCGCGCTTGTTGGCGTGCATCTGCAGCAGGCGGCCGATCCGGTCGCGCCGCTGCTTGTTGGCATTGTAGACGCCGCTGCCGGCCGCCAGCACCCCGGAGTAGACCCGGATGAAGGCCAGGGAGCCGACGAAGGGGTCGGCCATGATCTTGAAGATCAGCGCGCTGAACGGCTCGCTGTCCTTGGCTTGGCGCTCGATCTCGTTGCCGTCCATGTCGTGGCCCTTGATGGCGGGCACGTCCAGGGGGCTGGGCATGTAGCTGACCACCGCGTCCAGCAGGGGCTGCACGCCCTTGTTCTTGAAGGCCGAGCCGCAGCACATGGGGGTGAACACCAGGCCCAGGCAGCCCTTGCGGATGCCGATGCGGATCTCGTCCTCGGTGAGCGCTTCGCCGTTGAGGTACTTGTCCATCAACGTCTCGTCGGTCTCGGCGACCATTTCGATCATCTTTTCGCGCCACTCGTTGGCGGTCGCCACCAAGTCCTCGGGGATCTCGCCGTGGATCACCTCGACGCCCTTGTCGCTTTCATTGAATGTGACGGCCTGCATCATGACCAGGTCGACCACGCCCTTGAAGTGCTCCTCGGCCCCGATGGGGATCTGGATCGGCATGGGCCGGGCCTTGATGCGGGTGCGCATCATCTCGCAGACCCGGAAGAAGTCGGCGCCGGGACGGTCCATCTTGTTGACGAAGCCCAGCCGGGGCACGCCGTACTTGTCGGCCTGGCGCCAGACGGTCTCGCTCTGGGGCTCGACCCCGCCGACGGCGCAGAACACCGCCACGGCGCCGTCCAGGACGCGCAGGCTGCGCTCCACCTCGGCGGTGAAGTCCACGTGGCCTGGGGTGTCGATGATGTTGATGCGGTGCTCGACGTCCTTCAGCAGGCCGGTGGTGGCGGTCCAGGAGGCGGTGATGGCGGCGGAGGTGATGGTGATCCCGCGCTCCTGTTCCTGGACCATCCAGTCCGTGGTGGCCGCGCCCTCATGCACCTCGCCGATCTTGTGGATCTTCCCGGTGTAATAGAGGATACGCTCCGTCGTCGTTGTCTTGCCGGCATCGATGTGGGCCATGATGCCGATGTTGCGGTAGCGCTCGAGGGGAGTCGTGCGGGCCACGGGGGCCTCCTTCAGAGTTCAGGATTCAAATATCAGACTAGTACTGCCCATCGAAAAACGGGGGCCGATCCGATATGATCGGCCCCGTTTGTAAAGGGACTGTGACTACCAGCGGAAGTGGGCAAAGGCCTTGTTGGCCTCAGCCATCTTGTGGACGTCGTCCTTCTTCTTCACGCTTGATCCGCGGAAGTTCATGGCGTCCAGGATCTCCCCGGCCAGCTTGTCGCGCATGGTGCGCTCGCCGCGGCCGGCGGAGTACGTCTTGAGCCAGCGCATGGCCAGGGACTGGCGGCGGCTCTGGGGAACCTCCACGGGCACCTGGTAGGTGGCGCCGCCCACGCGGCGGGATTTGACTTCCACCGAGGGCTTGATGTTGTTGATCGCCTTCTGGAAGGCCTCGATGGCCTCCTCGCCGGACTTGTTGGCGACGATCTCCAGCGCACCGTAGAGGATGCGCTCGGCGGTGGACTTCTTGCCGCGCTCCATCAACACGTTGATGAACTTGGTGATGGTGACGCTGTTGTAGACAGGATCCGGAAGAATTTCGCGCTTGGTCGGGCTTGAACGACGGCTCATGTCTACCTCACTTCTTCTTCGCAGCGACGGCACCGGCCTTGGGCCGCTTGGCGCCGTACTTGGAACGGGACTGGTTGCGACCTGCAACGCCGGTTGCGTCAAGAGTGCCACGGACGACGTGATAGCGCACGCCGGGCAGATCCTTCACGCGGCCGCCGCGGATCAGCACGATGCTGTGCTCCTGCAGGTTGTGACCGACCCCGGGAATGTAGGTCGTGCACTCGATGCCGTTGGTGAGCCGCACGCGGGCCACCTTGCGAAGCGCCGAATTGGGCTTCTTGGGGGTGGTGGTGAACACGCGGGTGCAGACGCCGCGCTTCTGCGGGCAGGCGTCAAGCGCGGGGCTCTTGGTCTTGTTGATGAACGTGCTCCGCCCTTGGCGGATGAGCTGATTGATGGTTGGCACACCATCCTCCTAGTTTGGGTTCGCCATGGGGCGAACCGGCGCCCAAGAGGTCATGCATCCGGGGAAGATGACATCGAGCGAAGAGACTCCACGGACCCATAGGATCCGGGAATCTTAAATATTAGCAAAACGCCATGGATTGTCCACTGCGATTTGCACCTTTCATTTTGCTGGCTTGGCCGAATGGCAGGCACAGCCCCCCGCGCAGCCACCGCCGGCGCTCGGCGCGGCTGCTGGGGCCGGGCCCGAAGCGCCCCTGCTCTTGCCGGGGGTGCCGTTGGCGTAGCCCTGGGCCATCCACCCGCCGCCGGCCAAAGTGAACGAGGTCAACGAAACTATCCGGTGCATGGCCAGGGGCTTTCCGCACTCGGGACAGTCATGCTCGGTGGGAGCGTCGAATCCCTCCAGCTTTTCTTCTTTTTCACCACAAGACTTACAACGGTACTCGTATAACGGCATGGCAATCCTCTTGTATTCGCTGCGGCATGGCCGCAACTTATTAGTTTACGCTAGGAAGGCCATGACTTCACGCAATCGCTACTACCCTGACGCCCAGGCCTTCCTCCAGGCCCATCCGCACCGGCCGGCCACCCTTTGTTTCACCAACGGCTGCTTCGACCTGTTGCATCCCGGACACGTCAAGTACCTGGAAGATGTGCGGGCCCTGGGCGACTTCCTGGTGGTCGGCCTGAACAGCGACGCCAGCGTCGCCCGCATCAAGGGGCCCAGCCGGCCGCTCCAGGATGAACGGGCCCGGGCCATGATCCTCTGCGGTCTGCGCAGCGTGGACGCGGTGGTGCGCTTCGATGAGGACACCCCGCTGCAGCTGATCGCGGCGCTCCAGCCCGACATCCTGGCCAAGGGCGGCGACTACACCCCCGAGGCCGTGGTGGGCCGCGAACTGGTGGAGGCCAGGGGCGGCAGACTGGTGCTGATCCCCTTCCTGCCCGGGCATAGCACCTCCGCCATCGTCGAACGGATCCGGCGCGGCGTCGGCTGCCACGCTACTTGAAGGTGTTGATCAGGATCGCCAGGGGCGTGAAGGCGGCCAGTTCCTCGGCCCAGTTCACGTCGCGGCGGATGCGCTGGGGCACCAGCAGCGCGTCGCCGGGCTCCATCTCCTTCCGGGCGACGAAGTGGTCGATGATCCTGCCGTCCGCTTTCAGGAGCCGCACATTCCAGGTATCGGCGTTCCGGGTGTAGCCTCCGGCCAGGGCCACGATATCCTTGACCTTCATGCCTCTGGAGACCTTGAAGGCGGCGAAGGGACTGGCCGTTTCGCCCACCACATAAGCCACGTCGGTGCGGCGGGGGACGATGATCTCGTCGCCGTCCTGGAGTTCCACTTCCGCGGCGGCATTGCCGGCCAGGATGCCGTTGAAGTCCACCACCAGGCGGCTGATGTCGCCGCTCTGGAACGCGTGCAGCAGCGGATTGGGCTGCAGGACGCCGGAGGTGGAATTGCGCTTGGTCTCGTTGAGCCGGCTCAGGATTTCGTTGACGCCGGTGGAGGTGACATTGGTGTTCTGCATCCCGGCAAGAATGCTGGCCCGTTTCCGGTCCGGATCCAGCGGCACCATGGCCCTCAGGAAGATGGCGGCCTTGGGCATGGCCTCGGGGGTCAGCCCCCCGGCCCGGTTGATCAGGTCCCGGAGGCTCACCTTGGGGCCGTCCAGGTCGTAGGTGCCCGGGCGCACCACCTGCCCGGTGAGGATGACGGCCCGGTGAGGCCGGTAATCCGGCCGGGCGAACACGGAAATCTGGTCGTCGGGCCGCAGCAGCGGGTTGACCACGTCGTCCCGCAGATCGACCGGACTCTTTCCTTCCGAGGACAGGAGCTTCGACAAGTCGAGCCGTACCACCTCGCCGAACTGGCCATTGCCGGAATGGGCCAGCTCCCCAAGGTAGCGGTCGGCCTTCTCCAGCGGAATGCCGGCCCGGAAGAGCAGGTCTGAGGCGCGCATCCCTTCGATGAATTCATAGTTCCCGGGCCGGCTCACCGGACCGACGATCTTCAGGTAGCGCGGCAGGCGCATGTCCCCGATGCGGAACAGATTGATCTCGTCCCGGTCTTCCAGGAGCGGGTTGTCACCGGGATCGCCGGCCATGGCCCGGGTGAGGTTGAAGGCGGTGAAGCGTTTGCTGCCGTCGGCCAGGACGTGGACCAGCTCCCCTTTCTCCAGGTAGGTGTCCGGCAGGGCCAGGGTGTAGCGCCTGAGCAAGTCCCCCACCCGCTGGTCCGCATCCCGGGAAAAGACGCCCTGGACCCGGGCCCAGCCGGTGACCTTCACGGCGTTCAAGCGGAAGCCGCGCAAGGGCAAGGCCGTGACCACATCGCCGCGCTCGAGCCTGGTGGTGGCCATGGCCGTGCCTTCCGGCACATTGATGACGTTCTGGGAGCCGTCCGCGGAAAACCGGCGCAGGCTGAGCGAACCGGAAAAGCCCTGCAGGGCGAAGCCCCCGGCGAAAGCGACGGCATCCTGCACGGTCTCGCCCGGGAGCATCTCGAACAGCATCACCGGAGCCTTGCCCTCCGCCACCCATTTGGCGAACCACTGGGGCTGGCCTTCCATCTCCGTGTTGGCTGGGCGTTCTTCGATCCGCCTGTCGTTCCTCTCCTTGGCCTGCCTGCTGGCTTTCAGCTCATCTTTGAGCACTTCCAGGCTGTACTCCAGTTCGGTCCGCTCGGCCGCGAGCAGGAGTTCCGCCGTACCCCGCGAAACGCCCAGGACGGGCGAATTGGGGTTCGCCTGGGCCAGGCCCAGGGCGGCCAGTTGGGCGCCCTCGGAAAAGAGGCGCGGGTCCGGGGCGTTGTTCTGCTGGGCCTTCAGGGACGACAGGACCGCTTCCTGGCGGTTGGCTCCAAAGCGCAGGCGCCCTTCTTCCCAGTTCGCGTCCTGCTGTTCCTTGGTCTTGGTTTCCTGGTCCGAATCAAAGGGCAAGGGCAGCCCGAGCCGTTCCTCGATCCTGCGGATGTTGCGCTTGAGGGTCTTCTGCTGTTCGGTATCCTCCTCGGTTTGAGCATCGGCCACCACTTCCGTCAACGTCGCCACCACCCGGGTGAACGCCCCTTCCATCTGCACCTGGTTGTGGATCAGGGGAACGAAGATCGTGTCACCGTTCTGGAACCCGAAATTGACGTTGCCCAGGCCTTCGGCCCGCAAGGGATAGAGGTCCACCGCATGGGTCAGCCTGCCGGCACGCAGGACCCGGATGTCCCGGTAGCTGCCGACGCTGGTGGGGCCGCCCGCCAGGCTGAGGATGTTGACCAGGCTGCTCAGGCTGGGGACCAGGAAGGAGCCGGGCTTGTAGACTTCTCCAAGCACGAAGACCCGGACCTCCCTCAGCTTGGTGACGGAAAGATCCACCGTGGAGTGCGAGAAGATCTGGCCGACCTTGCCCTGGACCGCGGCCCGGGCATTGCCCAGGCTCATGCCCGCCACCGGCACCGTCCCCACCTTGGGAATGCTGATCCCGCCCCGCCCATCCACCTGCAGGGGAACCTCGAAGGTGGCGCTTCCATAGACATTCATCTGCAGGCGGTCGCCAACCCCCAGGACGTAATCCTCGGAGATGCCGCCATCGGTCGGGTTGATTCCGTACTGCCGGGTCTCGAACAGGTCGGCGGCAAACCGCTTGGGCCCCGCGTCCTTGGCCTTGGCGATCCGGATTTCCCCGTCTGCCTTCTCATTGGCGGCCCGCTGGGCGTTCAGCTCATCCTGGGGATTCTGCCTGGAGGTGGCGGTCACCGACCGGGGGAGGGCTTCCGTGATGACCGGTTCGGCGGTCTCCGCGGCACCCTGTTTGGCCATGACCGGCCCCACCAGCGTCGCCGGCTCCTGGGCAAGGACAGGCAAAGCGGCCAAGGTGCTGACCCAGATCCTTGCATTATAAAACATCATATCTCTCCGTTTGACGTTTTTGTTATTGCCAGCCACGACAATTCACCTAATACGATAGCATAGGGTTTTGGGAAGTTTCCGCACTCCAACAATCCCATTTTATTCTTTCAATATCACGATAGGGTGGTGACGCAGATGGCCTTTATTACCAAGCTCTTTGTGTCAATCTGGCACCACTCCTCCATCCGCCTTAGCCTCAAGGTGTTGATCGATATTTTTTTGGCAGCATCGGCGTGGGTTACCACCGTATTCCTTCTGAACATGGACCACAGTTTCGCTTTCAATCATTGCGTTATCCAATGGTCTATGATTTCTTTGTTTGCCAATTTCATATTTCAGCTTCCACGCCAGCATTACCGTTTAATTGGTCGCCTCGATTTTTTCCTATTATTATCGGCATCGCTCGCGCTTATTCTTTTATCTTTGTGTTTTACATATCTGGGCGGATGGCGCGATATAACCCCAAAGGCCGGGACCCTCGTCTTCGCCGGGGCGATCACGGGGTTGTATTGGACATTCTTCCGCCTCGGCCTGGCGGAAATCTACGAACTCCGCGGCACCATTGAGCGAGTCGGCAACGACCGGCCGCCGCGGACCGAACGGGTCATCATCGCCGGGGCCGGGCGGGCCGGGCTGCTCATCCTCGAAGAACTCTCCCGCCATCCCGAGCTGGGCCAGAAAGTCATCGGTTTTGTGGATGGCGCACTGGATAAGCAGGCAATTTTGGTTCATGGCATGCCCGTCCTCGGCACCTTCGAGGATCTGCCAAGACTACTTGTAAAACACCATATAAACATGGTTATCCTGGCCATTCCCAGCGCTTCCGGAACGGTCATCCGCCGCCTTACCGAGGTCGTCAGCGAAGCGGGGGTTCGGGTCAAGACCGTTCCCGGGTTGTTCAATCTCCTGGGCAACCAACCCTGGGCCCCGGAGATCAAGGATGTGGCCATCGAGGACCTGCTCCGGCGCGAGCCGGTCCAGCTGGACCAAAGCGCCTTGAGCCAGGTCATCGAGGATTCCGTGGTGCTGATCACCGGCGGGGGGGGGTCGATCGGTTCCGAACTGGCGCGGCAGATCGCGCTCTTCCATCCGGCCCGGATCGTGCTCCTGGGGCGGGGCGAGAACAGCCTCTGGGAGGTGGAGCAGGGGCTGCGCGGGCTGTTTCCCAATCAGGCGCTTTCCCTGGAACTGTGCGACATCCGTAACCCCATGAGGCTGCGGCAGGCCTTCGAGAGATGGATGCCGGAGATCGTCCTGCACGCGGCGGCGCACAAGCATGTTCCGTATCTGGAGCTCAACCCCTCCGAAGCGGTCCAGAACAACGTGCTCGGCACCCTGAACGTGGTCCGGGAAACCCAGGCCGCCGGCGCCCACACCCTCGTGAACATCAGCACCGACAAGGCGGTCAATCCGGTCAACGTGCTCGGAGCCACCAAGTTCCTGGCCGAATGCGTCCTCCTGGATGCGGCGCTCACCGCCCAGCCCCGCCAGCGCTTCGTCAGCGTCCGGTTCGGCAACGTGCTGGGCAGCCGGGGCAGCGTCATTCCCATCTTCCGGGCCCAGATCAAGAAGGGCGGCCCCCTGACGGTCACCCATCCGGACATGACGCGCTACTTCATGACCATCCCCGAGGCCAGCCAGCTGGTCCTGCAGGCCGGCATCCTGGGCAGCAACGGCAGGATCCTGGTCCTGGACATGGGCGAACCGGTCAGGATCAGCGATCTGGCCAAGGACATGGCCCGGCTGTCAGGCCTGGTCGTCGGCCAGGATATCCAGATCCTGTACACCGGCATACGCCCTGGGGAAAAGCTGTATGAAGAGACCTTCCTGGCCCAGGAAGGCCAATCCTGCGTGCATCCAAAAATTTTCGAAGGCATGCGCACGCCCCTCGATCCGGTCGTCTTCCACGAAGAGATCGCCGCCCTGACCGGAGTGCTCGCCTTGCCCGAAGGCGAGCGCCAGCGGGAGATCCTGCGCTGGCTGAAACGCATGGTCCCGACCTACCTGCCATCCCCCAACGGCCTGGGCCGCTATGAGAAGGATTCCCTGGACCGGCGCGTCCCCGGCGAAACCCGGCGGGCCGGCTCGACGCCGTCCTGAGTGGTTAAACTGGCCTTTTGGAGGTGCCTCGAATGGCGACCGCGATCGTTTGCGCATACTCGCCCGTGGGCCGCGAAGCCCTGGCCGGCCTGCTGGAGGCCGGGATCGAGGTCCTGGCCCTGTACACCTACGCCCAGGGCCCGGATGAATCCTGGTTCACCCCGCCGGCGGTGCTGGCCGCGGAACGGGGCATCCCCGTGCACATGGCGCCCGGCTTCAACGAAGACCAGGTCTTCGACGCCATCCGGGCGCTCCGTCCGGATTTCCTGTTCAGTTTCTATTTCCGGGAAATGATCCAGGCCCGGTTCCTGGCCCTGCCTCGCCTGGGCGCCTACAACCTCCACGGCTCACTGCTCCCCCACTACCGGGGCCGCGCCCCCATCAACTGGGTGCTGCTGAGGGGCGAGCCCCAGACCGGCATCACCCTGCACGCCATGACCGCCAAGCCGGACGACGGCGATATTCTCGGCCAGACGGTCCTGCCCATCGCCTGGGACGAAACCGCGCTCAGCCTGACCCTGCGTTCGGCCACAGCCGGCCGGGAACTGGTGCGCTCGGTCGTCCCGGCCCTGGTGGACGGCTCCGCGGCCCGGATCCCCCAGCGCTCCCTGGGCCCCTCCACCTACTTCGGCGGCCGGAAACCGGCGGACGGGAAGCTGGACCTGGCCGGCTCCGTCCGGGACGCCTTCAATCTGCTCAGGGCCGTGGCCGATCCCTGGCCCAATGCCTTCGTGCAGACCGCGAGCGGGGTGGTCAAGGTGAGCTGGGCCCTGCCCGCGGCCGCGGCCTGCCCTGCCGGCCATTTCCGCGAGACCGCCGAAGGCGTGCTCCTGGGATTCAAGGACGGCGCCTTGCGCATCCACGCCCTGCGCAAGGGTGACCTCCGGAGCGAACGGCCCACCGAGCACGCCCAGTGGCTGCGGGAACTTGGGCTGCCCAAGGCGCACCTCTGAGGCGGACCCCCCGGAACGCCCCCATGCATCGCCTGCTGCCCTTCCTCATGATCACGTCCATGGCCCCGGCCCAGACCGCCATCCACCACCCGGTGAGGACCGCCCGGGAAGCCAAGACCATCGCCGAAAGGAATACCGGCGGCATCGCTGTGAGTGCCCGCTGCATCCCCTTGAACGGCGCCACCGGCGGCTGGGAGGTGGATGTCCACATGCCCGGAGAGGAGCGCGGCTGGCGCTGCATCGTCGACTGTGATACCCACATGGTCCATACCAAGACCCGCATCCCCAACCCGAAGCCAAAGAACCGGCGCTGATCTTGCGAACGGCAACCCCGCCCGGGCCACGGATCGCCTGGAAATCCCCGGGATCTCACGTACACTCGGAGGCGGCGGCGATCACCGCGCGGAGGCCTCCATGGGGTTAATGGACTGGGGCAAGGCTCAATTCATCGAGATCATCGAATGGCTGGATGATTCCAACGACACCCTGGCCTGGCGCTTCCCGGTCCGGAACCAGGAGATCAAGAACGGCGCCCAGCTGGTGGTGCGGGAAAGCCAGGAGGCCACCTTCGTCCACGAAGGCCAGTTCGCCGACACCTTCGCTCCCGGCACCCACACCCTCTCCACCCGCAACATGCCGATCATGGCCGATCTGCGCGGCTGGAAGTACGGCTTTGAAAGCCCCTTCAAGTCCGAAGTGTACTTCACCAACACCCGGCTGTTCAACGACCTCGGCTGGGGCACCGCCAATCCGATCATGATGCGGGACGCGGATTTCGGCATGCTCCGGATCCGGGCTTTCGGCATCTATTCCATCCGGGTCCAGGATTCCAAGAAGTTCCTGAAGGAGCTGGTGGGCACCAACGGGCTCTATACCCGGGACGACATCACCGAGCAGCTGCGCAAGAGCCTCATGAGCCGGTTCACCGACACCCTCGGCGAGGCCAGGGTTCCCGCCCTGGACCTGGCCGCGCATTACGACGAATTGTCCGACCTGCTCCGCAAGAAGATGGATCCGGAATTCCAGACCATGGGCCTGGAATGCTCCAAGCTCTTCATCGAGAACATCAGCCTGCCGGAAGAAGTGGAAGCGATGATGGACAAGCGCACCTCCGTCGGGATGATGGCCCCGGTCATGGGCGCCTATACCCAGATGCAGGTGGCGGATTCGGTCCCGCTGGCGGCCCAGAACCCGGGCGGGTTGGCCGGCATGGGCATGGGCCTGGGCGCCGGCCTGGGCATGGGCAACATGATGGGCCAGCAGATGGGCGCCGCCATGGGGCAGATGGCCCAGGCCCCCTATCCGGCGGGCCAAGCCGCCCCCGCGGCCGCCCCGGCCAAGACCCTCAAGGAGGAGCTGACCGAGCTCAAGGA
Source organism: uncultured Mesoterricola sp. (assembly GCA_964627225.1). Classification (GTDB taxonomy): domain Bacteria; phylum Acidobacteriota; class Holophagae; order Holophagales; family Holophagaceae; genus Mesoterricola. Next base: position 10,507 of record CAZVHQ010000048.1, on the reverse strand, counting down.
CCTTTTCGATAGCCAGCTCATCACCCAGGCGGAGTTCGACAAGCAGCGCAGCGCGATCATGGCCAGGCACGGGATGGCATGACCACTTGGCGCTATGATGAACCAGCGTCAGGGATCGCTCCATAGGCCCGACGAGGCCCGGGGCGTTTCTTAAACCTTTTTCCCGTGGGGAATCCATGAGCTTGCTGGTAGTAGGGAGTGTTGCCTTTGATGACCTTGAGACGCCAGCCGGGCGCCGGGTCAATATTCTCGGCGGTTCGGCCAGCTACTTCTCCCTGGCCGCCAGCCGTCTCCATCCGGTCCAGGTGGTGGCCGTGGTGGGCGAGGATTTCGGGCCGGAACAGTACCACGTCTTCCAGGACCGCCCCATCGACCTCGACGGCCTCGTCCGCAAGCCGGGACAGTCCTTCCACTGGAAGGGCGAGTATGGCCAGGACCTGGGCGAAGCGACCACCCTGGAAACCCACCTCAACGTCTTCGCCGACTTCCATCCCGACCTGCCCCAGGGCTACCGCCAGGCGTCCTGCCTGTTCCTGGGCAACATCGACCCCACGCTGCAGCTGAACGTAGTCCGGCAGATGGCCACCCGCCCGCGCTGGATCGCCCTCGACACCATGAACTTCTGGATCAACGGCGCCCGGCAGGCCCTGCTGAAGGTGCTCAAGGAAGTCGACATCCTTCTGGTCAACGAGGCCGAAGCCCGGTCCCTCACCGGGGAGCGCAACCTGCTGAAGATCTATGAGAAGGTCCAGCTCCTGGGGCCCCGGATCCTGGTCGTGAAGCGGGGCGAGTACGGCGTGGTCCTGCTCACCCCCCAGGGCCATTTCCTGGCCCCGGCGTTCCTCCTCAAGGAGGTGGTGGACCCCACCGGCGCGGGCGACACCTTCGCCGGCGGGTTCATGGGCTACCTGGCCGCGGCCCCCGATACCGACCTGGAAACCCTGAAGCGGGCCGTGCTGATGGGCACGGTCATGGCCAGCTTCACGGTCGAGCAGTTCGGCACCGGCGGGTTGCAGTCCCTGAGCGACAACGCCCTGCATGGCCGGCTGGCGGCCCTGCACGAGCTGATGCACGTGGCCGCCCGCTAGGCTAACCCCAGACGCGCTTGCCCTGCACCCAGGTGCCAACCACCTGGCCGGGCAGGTTCCATCCCTTGAACGGGGTGTTGTAGGACTTGCTCTGGATGAAAGCCCGGTCCACGGTGACCTTCCGGTCCAGGTCCACCAGGATGAAATCCGCCGGGGACCCGGCCTTCAGGGTGCCGAGCCCCTGGCGGTCCAGGTGGAACACCCGGGCCGGACCGGCGCTGAGCAGCTCGATGGCCCGGGACAGGCTGATCACCTTGCGGTTCACCAGCAGTTCCAGCGTCAGCGGCAGCGCCGTTTCCAGGCCGATGACCCCGAACGCCGCCAGGGCCATTTCCACTTCCTTGTCGTCCCAGGTGTGCGGGGCGTGGTCGGTGGCGATGGCGTCCACCGTGCCGTCGGCCAGGGCTTCCAGCACGGCGTCCAGATCCGCCTGGGCACGCAGGGGCGGATTCATCTTGAAATCCGAATCGAACCGGGTCATCTCCTTGTCGGTGAGCGCGAAATGGTGCGGCGTGACCTCGCAGGTCACCCGCAGACCGCGTCCCTTGGCCTCGCGCACCATGCGAAAGGCGCCCTTGGTGCTCAGGTGGGCCAGGTGCAGATGCCCCCCGGTGTGCTCGGCCAGGACGATGTCCCGGGCCACCATGGTCTCCTCCGCGGCGGCGGGGATGCCCAGGCAACCCAGGGTCGCGCTGACGGTGCCCTCGTTCATGTAGCCTTTCGCCACCAGGTTGGTGTCCTCCTCATGGGCCACGATGGGCACATCCAGCCAGGACGTGTATTCCAGGGCCCGGCGCATGATGGCGGCATCCATCACCGGCAGGCCGTCGTCGCTGAAGGCCACGCAGCCGGCGCCCTTGAGCGTGCCGTAATCGGTCAGCTCCTCGCCGGCCGCGCCCTTGGTCACGGTGCCCAGCGGAAAGTACCGGCACAGCCCGGCCTTGCGGGCACGGGCCAGCATCATCTCGGTGATCGCCACCGAATCGTTCACCGGCTTCGTGTTGGCCATGGCGCATACGGAAGTGAAGCCGCCCGCCACCGCCGCCCGGGACCCCGTCTCGATGGTCTCCTTCGCCGTTTGGCCGGGCTCCCGGAAGTGCACATGCAGGTCGATCAACCCGGGCACCAGGAGCATGCCGCCCGCGTCCAGCACCTCCGCCCCCGACGCCCGGGGGTCGGCCCCCGCCCCTTCGCCGAAGGCCGCCACGCAACCGTCCACCACCAGCAGGGAACCGGGACCATCGTAGTTCTGGGCAGGGTCCAGCAGCCGGGCATTATTCACAAGCAGAGACATGCGCACCTCGAAGCATGTCCCATGTTACCTAACTGTCCCCCGCATGGGCATGCCCGAGCAGAGCCCGGCCACGCTGGCTAGTCGATTTCCGCCAGTTCCACGAGGTCGTCATCCTCTTCGGCGAAGTCCCCCTCCTCCAGGAGGATGTGTTTTATCTTCCCGGATTCCGGGGCGCTCACGAAGAAGGGCGTGTGGGTGGCGTCGGTGCCCTCAAGGAGCATCAGCGTCTCATCCTCTTCCACCTCCTGCCCTGGAGCGACCAGAACATCCACTACGTACCCCGGCCACTCTGCCCGGATGATCATGCCGCCCTCCATAAGTCTTGGTGGAAAGTATGGTAAAGCCCGCCTTCGCGCAAGGTTGATTCAAACATTTCTCCGAATTTTTGAATGCTTATTTTTTTGCCAACATCCCCAATGGATTCAGCCATAGACCCTATCCAAACTCTTTTTTCCATGTGCTATGATGGCCATGCCGATCCGTCTCGCTCCCGTCGGCAGCGACCTCTGCAGGAAGCCCACCTCCCCCCATCCATGCCGGCGGAGGGTTTCATGGAGGGATCGCCATCCGGGGGCCACATTGGGACCGAGGTCCCAGGAGAATCCATGAACACCCTGACCTTCAACCCCACCACCGTCAGCATCGACCTGGGCGGCACCCCGATCAGCCTGGAGACTGGCCGCATCGCCAAACAGGCCAACGGATCCGTCATCGTCCGCCAGGGCGGCACCATGGTCCTGGTGGCCGTGTGCCGGGCCGAACCCCGGGAAGGCATCGACTTCTTCCCCCTCACCGTGGACTACCGCGAGCCCGCCTTCTCCGCCGGCAAGTTCCCCGGCGGCTGGTTCAAGCGCGAAGGCAAGCAGACCACCAAGGAAACCCTCACCTCCCGCCTCATCGACCGCCCCCTGCGCCCCCTGTTCGAGGAAGGCTACAACGGCGACACCATGATCACCGTCCAGGTGATCAGCTTCGACGGCGAGCACCAGCCCGACACCCTGGGCATGGTGGGCGCCTCGGCCGCCCTGATCATCTCCGAGATCCCCTTCCACAACCCCGTGGGGGGCGTGCGGGTCGGCCGGGTGAACGGCAAGTTCGTGGTGAACCCCACCGTCTCCCAGCGTCCTGAGAGCGACCTGGACCTGCTGGTGGCCGGCACCGACGAGGCCCTGGTGATGGTCGAGTGCGGCGCCCTGGAGTTCCAGGAAGCCGAGATGGTCAAGGCCCTGGAATTCGGCCACAGCGCCATCAAGACCCTGGTCAAGCTGCAGCAGGAGCTCCAGGCCAAGGTCGGCAAGCCCAAGCTCGTCCCGGTGAAACCCGAGCGCAACGAAGAGGTCTACAAGCAGGTCGCCACCAAGTACGCCGAGAAGCTGCTGGCCGCCCTCACCATGAAGGTGAAGATCGAGAGCTACCAGGCCATCGACGCCCTGAAGAAGGAGGTGGTGGCCGACCTCGCCGCCGAGAAGCCCGAGCTGAAGAAGGACGTCGTCGAATGCTACGACCTGCTCAAGGAGACCCTGTTCCGCAACGCCATCCTCAAGCAGGGCGCCCGGCTTGACGGCCGCAAGTTCGACCAGATCCGCCCCCTGAACATCGAGGTGGGCGTGCTGCCCGCCGCCCACGGCTCCTGCCTGTTCACCCGGGGCGAGACCCAGGCCCTGGTCACCGCCACCCTGGGCACCGCCGAGAACATCCAGACCATCGACGGCATCGAGGACGAGATCAAGAAGAGCTTCTACCTCCACTACAACTTCCCCGGCTATTCCGTGGGCGAGTGCAAGCCCAACCGCGGCCCCGGCCGGCGTGAGATCGGCCACGGCATGCTGGCCGAGCGCTCCATCGCGCCCATGCTGCCCGGCAAGGAAGAGAACCCCTACACCCTGCGCGTGGTCTCCGAGATCACCGAAAGCAACGGCTCCAGCTCCATGGCCACCATCTGCGGCGGCACCCTGGCGCTCATGGACGCCGGCATCAAGATGAAGGCCCCGGTGGCCGGAGTCGCCATGGGCCTGGTCAGCGACGGCGCCAAGTACGTCGTGCTCACCGACATCGCCGGCCAGGAAGACCACTACGGCGACATGGACTTCAAGGTGGCCGGCACCACCCAGGGCATCACCGCCCTGCAGATGGACATCAAGATCGGCGGCATCACCACCGAGATCCTCACCAAGGCCCTGGACCAGGCCAAGAAGGGCCGGCTTGAGCTGCTCGCCGCCATGGGCGACATCCTCGCCGCCCCGCGCGGCGACATCGCCGGCAACGCCCCCCAGATGCACACCATCCAGCTGCCCAAGGAAAAGATCCGCGACGTCATCGGCAAGGGCGGCGCGACCATCCGCAACATCATCGAGGTGAGCGGCTGCTCCGTGAACATCGACGACAACGGCTCCTGCCAGGTGGCCGGCGCCAACCAGGAGAAGCTGCAGGTGGCGCTCAAGATGATCGCCGACCTGATCCAGACCGCCGAGGTGGGCCAGACCTACCTGGGCCGGGTGGCCAAGGTCGTCGAGTTCGGCGCCTTCGTCACCATCCTCCCGGGCTTGGACGGCCTGCTGCACGTTTCCGAGATGGCCCCCCACCGGGTCAAGAACCCAGCCGATGAAGTCAGCGAGGGCCAGGAGATCATGGTCAAGTGCATCGCTGTCGACGCCAACGGCAAGATCAAGCTGAGCCGGAAGGCGCTTATGACTGAGGAAGCGACCAAGGACCAACTTTAGGATTGATATCCCCAAGTTAAATAAACCGGACCAGGCGCAATTCACCTTGCCGCACCTGGTCCGGTTTCCCTATTCTTTCATAATTACCTTGCCGAACCGCTTCGGCCCCCGAGTACCAAAGAGGCACCTACTCATGATCTGGTTGATCCTTTCATTCGGGTTCACCTTTCTTAGCAGTTTGATCCTGATCAGATTTGCGGCCAGATTGAGTTTGTTAGACACCCCTGCGGAACGGAAGGTCCATATCGTTCCCACCCCCAGGACGGGTGGCACCGCCATGGTCCTGGGGACGCTTGCCACCTTCGCCGTCTACTTGGCGAGCGGCCATCCCTGGCCACCCCTTCCCTGGGAGACCATCGCGGCCGGCACAGGGTTCATCACCCTTGGGATCCTGGATGACCGATACGGTTTCCACCCCCGAGGGAAATTCCGCTGGTTCATCGCGCTAGGGCTCCTGGCTGCGTGGCCATGGGCCTTCCACGGCCCTGCGGGTTCCCCCTACATCATCCATCTCGGAAACGGGGTGCTGCAGGCGCCCAGATGGTTGGCCTACCCCATTCTCTCGGTCTGGTTCGTTTCGGTTCCAAATGCCGTTAATATTGAAGATGCCATCAACGGCTACATGGGTGGGTTCACCCTCATCGTTCTGGCCGTCGCCGCCATTTTAGGTGTCAACGTCATGATTCCCGTTGGCGCGCTGGCAGCCTTCATCATTCTCAACTGGCCAAAAGCAAAGCATTTCCTGGGAGATGCAGGGAGCTTCGGGTGCGGGTTCGTTATCGCCGAGGCGCTTCTTCGCGCAGGCGCGAACCAGAGGCCTCTACTGGCCTTGATGATCACTGCTCCTATCTCAATGGATGTGTGCATTGGCATCATCCGCCGGGTCCGGCTGGGCATGAGCCTGTTTGAGGCCGACCGCTCCACCTTCCCGCACCACCTTGTGAACCTCTGCGGACAGTCCCACCTCTGGGCTTCGCTCATCCTGTGGACCAACGCGGCGGTGATTGCGGGCCTCGCCTGCCGGTCCGCCATCATGGTGTGCGCCTACCTGGTCCTGTTCGCCGGCGTCCTGGGCTTCATCAACCGGCTTCCCCTGTTCAGGCAGAAGGCGGTCCGGTAGTTCCGTGGGTCAAGGCGAGGCCCTGTTCGAGGGTGAAGGGGGGATTCCAGCCCAGTTCCGTGCGCACGGCGCTGATGTCCACGAAGAAGTCCCCCAGGAGTTTCTGCTTGACCTCGGTCGTCCAGGGGAAGGGCAGATGGGCCCGGCGGCAGAGATCCCCCAGCCCGGCCCCCCCATCCAGGATCCAGTCCGGGAGATGCATCAGCCGGACCCGGATCTCCATGGAGCGCCCCAGCGCCCGGACCAGATCCTCGGTGGAGGCCGGGGTCGGGTCGGCCAGGATCCAGGTGCGGCCGGAGGGCGGGTCTCCGGCGGTCAGATAGGTCTCCATGGCGCTGACCAGGTTGCCGATGAACAGGAAACTGCGCCGGTTGGGCCGGCGCGGGAGCGGAACCGGAATCCCGGCCCGGATCAAGCCCTCCAGCTTGGCCATGTTGCCGCGGTTGCCGGGACCGTAGACCATCGCCGGCCGCAGGATGGCCCAACGCGCGGACCCTGGGGCGAGCCATTCCCGGACCGCGTTTTCCGCATCGACCTTGCTCGAGTCATAGGGCGTCACGGGCGCCATGGGCGAGTCCTCCCGCACCGGGAGACTCACCGGATCCCCGTGCACGCGCACGGAGCTGATGAACAGGAACCGCCGGACGCCGGGTTCACGGGCGATGGCGGCCGCCAGGGAGCGGGTGGCGCGGTGATTCACCTGATCGTAGAGGGTGCGCATCTCTGGGGTGACGGACTCGAACCGGTGGGCGACGGCCGCCAGGTGGACCACCCCATCCATTCCGGCCAGCGTCGGGGACCAGTCCACCTCTCCCGAGAGGTCCGGCATGGGAAACCATTCGGCGCCCAGCGCGGCGAGGGGTTCGGAGCGTTCCCTGCCTGTCATCCGCACCCGGATCCCTCGGGCCAGCAGGGCCCTGGTCAAGCTGGATCCCACAAAACCGTTGGCGCCGGTCACCAGCACGGACCGGACCGCCGGATTGCCCGCGACGGCGCCGAAGCCCTCTCCGCCATCACCGCACCGCGTCATCCTCTCCACCTCCGCCAGGGCCGTGCCCCAGCGTCCAGAATGTTATTAAAGCATCATCAGCGAGGTTAGGTAAGCTGCCAAAAATAATTTTGCTAAAGTTGGAATAATGCCAGACACTGAATGGACAGATTTGATTGTATCTTCTTTTAATCTACAATCAAGCAACAATCACCTTTATTAATTCAACAAGGAGAGACAAGCCATGTTCAAGGACCGTGTTCTCCTGATAACGGGTGGTACCGGTTCCTTCGGCAATGCTGTACTGAACGGGTTCCTGCATTCCAATATCGCCGAGATCAGGATCTTCAGCCGTGACGAGAAGAAGCAGGACGAAATGCGCCATCTGTACAACTCGGATAAAATCAAATATCACATCGGCGACGTGCGGGACTATGATTCCCTCCATGCGGCCATGCGCGGGGTCGATTTCGCGTTCTCGGCGGCGGCGCTCAAGCAGGTCCCATCCTGTGAGTTTTACCCGCTCGAAGCGGTGCGGACCAATGTCCTGGGGACCGCCAACACCATCGAAGCCGCCATCGCCAACCGGGTTAAGAACCTGGTGGTGCTCAGCACCGACAAGGCGGTCTACCCCATCAACGCCATGGGCCTGGCCAAGGGTCTGGCGGAAAAGGTGATGGTCGCCAAGTCCTACAACTTGCGCGAGCAGGAGACCCGGATTTCGGCCACCCGCTACGGCAACGTCATGGGTTCCCGGGGCTCAGTCATCCCGCTGTTCATCCAGCAGATCAAGGCCGGCATCCCGCTCACCGTCACCGACCCGAACATGTCCCGCTTCATGATGACCATGGGCGAGGCGGTGGACCTGGTCCTGTATGCCTTCCAGCACGCCCAGCAGGGGGACATCTTCGTCCAGAAAGCGCCTGCCGCCACCATCCTGGACCTGGCCGAAACCCTTCTGGAGATCTTCGGAAGCGGCAAGGGAATTCAGGTGATCGGCACCCGCCACGGTGAAAAACGTTACGAAACCCTCCTCTCCCAGGAGGAAGCGGCCAGGGCCGTCGATCTCGGCGGCTACTACCGCATCCCCGCCGACACCAGGGACCTCAATTACGACAAGTATTTCGAGGTCGGCGATGCCAACATCACCCGCTCCTCCGAATACAACTCCGACAACACCCACCGGCTGACCCGGGCCGAGCTGAAAGACCTGCTCCTCTCCCTCGATTGCGTCCAGCAGGCTTTGACATCCCACTGACCGGGGGAAAGGATCCCAATGCTCAAAGTGATGACCATTGTCGGGACACGCCCGGAGATCATCAAGCTGTCGCGGGTCATCGCCGAGCTCGACCGTCACACCCGGCACGTGCTGGTCCACACCGGGCAGAACTACGACTACGAACTGAACCAGATCTTCTTCGACGACCTGGAAGTGAGAAAACCCGACCATTTCCTGGACAGCGTGGGCAGCACCGTGGCCCGGACCATCGGCAACGTCATCGCCAAGGCGGACGATGTGATGGCCCAGGAAAACCCCGACGCCCTGCTGCTCTATGGCGACACCAACAGCTGCCTGTCCGTCATTTCCGCCAAGCGCCGCAAGATCCCGATCTTTCATATGGAAGCCGGCAACCGGTGCTTCGACTTCCGGGTGCCCGAGGAGATCAACCGGCGGATCGTCGACCACACTTCGGACATCAACCTGACCCTCACCGAACACGCGCGGCGCTACCTCCTCGCCGAAGGCATCCGGCCGGAAACCGTGATCAAGACCGGTTCCCCCATGAAAGAGGTGTTCACTCACTACCGGAATGGGATCGAGCATTCCGAGATCCTGACCCGGCTGAGCCTGGACCCGGGGAACTACTTCGTGGTGAGCGCCCACCGGGAAGAGAACGTCGACGACCCGGTCAATTTCGCCAACCTGGTGGAATCCCTCAACTTCCTGGGCGACAAGTACCGGATCCCGCTGGTGTTCTCCACCCATCCCCGGACCATGCAGCGGATCGCCCAGAACCAAGTGGTCTTCAATCCCTGCGTCCGGGTCCTGAAGCCCCTCGGATTCTTCGACTACAACAAGCTGCAGGTTTCCGCCCGTTGCGTGATCTCGGATTCGGGCACCATCTTCGAGGAGGCCTCGCTGCTGGGATTCGCCGCCATCACCATCCGCAACGCAATCGAGCGACCGGAGGGAATGGACGCAGGGACCCTCATCATGTCGGGCCTGGAGAAGGAGCGGGTCGATGAGGCCATCCAGGTGGTGGTCGGCGATTTCACAGCCGGGTACCGGCCCAGGCTGGTTCCCGACTACGATGTGGACGACGTGTCCAGGAAGGTACTGCGGATCATCCTCGGCTACACCTCGTATGTTAATCGCACCACCTGGAGGAAGTGACCATGGCCCGGATCCTGGTCCTTGGCGCCAGCGGCATGGCCGGTCACATGGCCTGCCTCCATCTCGCGGAGTGCGGTCACGACGTCCTGGGCCTGGCCCGGACCCCCGCCCCGGGGCTCGCCAGCCTCGACCTGGAGGACAGCATCGCTCTTGAAAAATTCATCGATCAAGCCCGGCCGGAGGTGGTCCTGAACTGCGCCGGGGTCCTCATCCAGGATTCCGAACGGGATCCGGTGCGGGCCATCCGCGTCGACGCCCTGCTGCCCCAGGTGTTGTCGCTGGCGGCGCGAAGCCGGGGATTCCGGCTGATCCATGTGAGCACCGACTGCGTCTTCTCAGGTTCGGGCGGGCCCTACCACGAGGGCAGCCCCCGGGATGGGAGCGACGTGTACGGCATGGCCAAGGCCCTCGGCGAAGTGGCCAGGGGAACGGACCTGACCTTCCGCACGTCCATCGTCGGCCCGGAACTCAAGGCCGAAGGCCGGAACCTGTTCGCCTGGTTCATGCGGCAGAAGGGCCCGATCCGCGGCTACAGCCGCTGCCTCTGGGGTGGTGTGACCACCCTGGAACTGGCCAAGGCGGTCCATTTCGTTGTGGAGAACCCCTTGTCGGGCCTGACCCACCTTACCCGCGGCGTGCCCATCAGCAAGTACGACCTATTGCGGCTGTTCGCTGAACTGTGGGGGCGAAAGGACCTGGTCATCGAAAAGGACGACACGTTGGCCTCGGACCGGAGCCTGATCTCCCGGCGGAGCGACTTCATCTACCCGGTGCCTCCCTTCAGGGACATGCTCGAAGAACTGCGCCAGTTCATGCAGCGACATGGGGACCTGTACCGGCACTATGACTAGCGTCCTGATCGTCACCGAGCGGTTCTGGCCGGAGGACTTCATCATCAACGA
>CAZVHQ010000047.1:0-25801 GCA_964627225.1 uncultured Mesoterricola sp. | reverse complement strand
GCCAGCGCCAGCGCGCCATGATCGCCATGGCCCTGGCCTGCGACCCCAAGCTGCTGATCGCCGACGAGCCCACCACCGCCCTGGACGTGAGCATCCGGCACCAGATCCTCGACCTGCTGGAGCGCATCCGGGTCGAGCGCAACCTGGCGGTGCTGATGATCACCCATGACCTCAACCTGGTGCGCCGGTTCGCCGACCGGGTGGCGGTGATGGAACGCGGCGTGCTGGTGGAGCAGGGCAGCATGAGGCAGGTGATGCAGGCGCCCCGGCACCCCTACACCCTGAAGCTGATCGACAGCCGCTGCGAACGGGACGTGGCCGAGCCCGCCCCCGGCTGCGTGCTGGAGGCGCGCGCGGTGCGGGTGGACTATCCGGTGCCCCGGCCCGGCATCCGCGGCTGGTTCGGCAAGGGCCTGTTCAACGCCGTGGCCGGCGCCAGCTTCACCCTGGCGCCCGGCGAGACCCTGGGGGTGATCGGCGAATCCGGCTCGGGCAAGACCTCCCTGGCCCTGGCGCTGCTGGACCTGACCGCATCCTCGGGGGAGATCACGGTGGCGGGCTCCGCCTGGACCGGCCTCGGCGCCGAAGGCCGGCGCGCCCTGCGCCGGAAGATCCAGGTGGTGTTCCAGGACCCGTTCTCCTCCCTGTCGCCGCGCCTGACCGTGGAGCAGATCGTCGGCGAGGGCCTCACCATCCACCAGCCCGGCCTGGACCAGGCCCAGCGCCGGACCCGGATCATGGCGGCCCTGGAGGACGTGGGTCTGGCCGAGGACGGCTCGGTGGAGAGGCTGCTGGGGCGCTATCCCCACGAATTCTCCGGCGGCCAGCGCCAGCGCATCGCCATCGCCCGGGCGCTGATCGTCAACCCGCGCATCGTCGTGCTGGACGAGCCCACCAGTTCGCTGGACGTCACCATCCAGAAGCAGGTGCTGCAGCTGCTGGCCAGGCTCCAGCGCAGCCACGGCCTGTCCTACGTGCTGGTGACCCACGATATCGACGTGGTGCGGGCCATGGCCCACCGGGTGCTGGTGATGAAGGACGGCCGGGTGGTGCGGGAAGGGCCGGTGGAGCAGGTGCTGTCGGATGACCTGTGGGAGAGGATCAGGAGCCCGTCTACTTGTTGATCCGCGTCCCGATTATCGCAAGGGTCGTTTTTCTGGGAACGTTCTGACCTTCCGCTCCTTCGTCGCTCCAAGTCAGACCATTCCCAGAAAAACGGTAAGCGGCAGAGCCGGTAGGCGTCGGCAGAGTGATCGAAAAGCCGATTCAGGTAACCAAGGCCCTCATCGGCTAGAAATTTTCAACATTAAGGGCATTGCCAGATTCATATTTATGAGAATCAGAAATACCGCTTGACCCAAATTCAATCGGTCGATACATCTTGTCCATACCAACCTAAATGTGGAATTTTGGAGGTCAGCCAATGCGCCAATTGTCATGCCTCAAGGTATTCATCTGCTTGATGATTTCCACATTCTTGTCTGCACAGACATTCCGCATCGGGAATCCTACCGTCGGTAATCCGCAATCCTCTGGTTGGAAGGTTGATCCTGGCCTGGGAACCATGAGTCTTTCCCTGCCACTTGGTGCGGTCCCGGGAGAAATACCCATCCCCGTTTCCTTGACCATGAACGGGTCTTTCCAGAACTATGAATTATTGCAAGGTAGCTCCTGGCAAACGTTCCGCCAACCTGTGTTTGGAACCTGTGGCTTCGGCTATCTCGTGCAAATTATGTCGGAGAGCGGCACAATTGCATGGGATTTCACTCTTGAGAACGGAAGCATCCTGACTCAAGCCGAGTTCTCGAATCAGACCGAAGGGAGTGCCCTCCTTTCATCGTGGGGATTCCCAACCTTGAGTTATCAGGTGAATTCAGATGGGACTCTATTGTGGACAAGGGAGACCTTGTCGCAATCCCCCCTCCTATCGGTCAAATCAGGGAATTCGACGATTCAACCGAACCTTCCGATAGGATTCTCGCTTCCGTCCCAAATCACATACGATCTCGTCGCAGACAAAAATCTGATTCGGGTTTTTGTGGAAGTACAAATCAACGGACTTACGGTTGGTGTGCCCATCCTTTGGGCTGATCGGTTTGGCCATTCCGTAACCTTCCAGTGGACCCAAGTCAACACGGGCCTCCCAACGGGGCTCAACTCCATTGTAAGAGTAGATGCACTCAACCAACGAGGACAAGGCCTGACGATCCGGTGTGCTAATTGGAGTGACTCTACTTCTTTCCACGATCTTATGAGGACTGACTTTGTCAACTTTAGTGGCCCCTCTGCACTGGTACAGGGGTATAGTGGTGCCTCTACTAATGCGCCATACTATGCCCAGGTTTTTCCAGGCTGGCAATATAACATTCCAAGCACTGTGGGAGGGAATATCCCAGGCGCTGTGGGAGGGGTAATGGTTCGACCTACGTCTGTGATTCTTGGAGACCCACTAACAATAGGACAACCTTCATGGAACAATGATGGCGCTCCAGCCGGTAGTTCCCCATTGCTTCCATCAAATAACAGTGGTATTTCCTCACTTTCTTGGCAATTTAACTACGACACAAATATTGCCGAACTAATTAGTTTTACCGATCCATGGTGGGTAACAACAGAATTTACTTATAATAATTACAGTCTGCTATCTCCATCTCCAAATTTATCAAGTGTCTGTTTTAGGGGTGTATCTGAGACCGTTGAAACGGACAATAGTCAATCGTCGCCCCAAGTTCGGACCAAGACCTGGACGCGATCCTTACCCTCATCCAGTAGTTCTGCCTGGACCGTTACAGCCCAGGACTATTGGTCCAGTATTGGACGCTCGGACTCCACGGTTTGCTATACTTATGCTCCTAATAGTAATAACCTCGATTACTCCAACGAGTTTCTCCAGCAGGTGGTTCTTGAGGACACCGCAGGGAACGCGTGGTCCACTGTGGCATATTCAAGCATGACGACAGCCGGGACCAGTGGTGGAGGCCTGGACCATACCCTTAGCATCCCTAAGAATGTGAACATCACCCGGAAGGGAGAAAACATCAAGCAGGTCAACTTTGCTTACACAGATAGCACTGATCTCCAAGCTTCCAGTGTTATAGACCAAGTTACTGTGGGAGGAACCGAAACGACCTTTCAAACAATTCAGACGACGTATAACAACGTTTGGAGTATGCTTGAAAGCCAACAAGCTAATGCGGTCCAAGTTACGCGTAACGCTTTTTATTCTGGAACCTCCATTCCAAAAACCACCAGCAATGTCTGGGATTCCTCCAATCTTCTAGAACTTCAAAAATCTTTCTTGAGTGGTTCAAGTTCCTACCAGCACGGTAAAGTATATCAATATGACGCTCAGGGCCGGGTTATTACCCAGGGAATTTGGCATTTGGAAAATGGAACCAACACCTCTCCTTTGGCACAAACCGTGAGCTATGATGGCGGCACCAGTCTAACAACGGGCACTGGCCAGCCTTGTTCCTGGCAAACCCAATACACAGACTTCAATATTAGCGGTGGTTCTATTAACTCGACATTGACGAGAACAGCCAATACTTTTGATGCAGGGGATAGAGCCACTGTTTTGACTGACGAAAAGCAAATTCAAACCACACTTGCATACGATTTACTTGGTCGTGTGACCAGTTCCACCACCCAGGGAACTGCAACGGTATCCATGACTTACCCCGATCAATGGACGGTAGTGAAGACCCAGGCAGGCGTACAGACAACTGAGTACCGGGATGGCTTCGGTAGGTTGATCAAGGAAATTCTTCCAAGTGGCGCCTATTTCAAATACGCATATGACCTTCATGGTCGACAATCCTCCATCACGAAGACCAGCAGCCCTAGCATCACAGAGATGGGATTTGTTAATGGAAGCGTTACCAGTTCCACTAGCTATGACCTCCTTGACCGTCCGACGACCCAGACCGGTTTAGATGGTTCCGTGATCTCTACTTCCTATGCCGCTGATAATAGTGGATGCAATATGGTCACCCGAGCCTTTGGTGCAAGCCCCAACACCTTCTACCCCACCATCACTCTCGTGGACCCCTTTGGCCAGACCTCCAAGGTCACGGCCCCTTCTGGGGACGTGACGCAAAACACCTTTGACAGTTGGGGCCATCTTACCCAGGTGCAAGTCACATCGGCCAATAGTGGGGCCAAGCAAATCCGGACTTTCACGTACACCGATCCCTTGGGTCGGCTTACCAGCAAGACTGAACCTGAGACGGGCACCCAAACCTTCAGTCAGTGGAATGCTCTGAACCAAGCCAACTACATCGTTGAGGCCAGCACTCGTTCGCGAACTCTGGTCATGGATGGCTTGGGCCGCCTGAGGGGTGTCACCGCATCCATAGGTACCGCTACTGCCAGCCAAGCTTTCTTCTATTCTGGCCCGTTCCTCATGAGTGCCAGCGACACGGTGGGCTCCGCTACAGTTAGCCAGACTTTCCAATACAATCCCGCTGCCATCGGTGCTCAACTCCGGCAGGAGATCACAAACCAGGCCGGTCTCTCCACGGAGATCGATTACACTTACAACAACTCGGATCTGGGCGAGTTGGCCTCGATTACATATCCCAGTGGCCGGGTCGTTACCTATGGTTACGACAATCTAGCTCGCGCTACCAGCATTACCTCAAGCCTAGGTGGCACGGTCGAGAACATTATTCCGACTGGAAACGGCTTGGTTTTTGACGGATGTGGTTACCGAGCTTCACTGATCTTCCAAACGGGTAGCCAGGGTTCATGGTCTTTTGATTGTATTGGTCGTCCGCTATCTTGGAGGGTTACTTCCCCGCCAGCAGAGCAATCCGGACAACTTTGGCTTTACCAATACCAGAACATGACAGCACGGCTCTCTGATACAAGGGAATGGAGTTTGCAGTGTGATAGCAACGGTCGCCTAACCAATGCCATTGAAAATTGGGGTTTATCAGGATCAGGTAACCTGTCACAGACCACTACCAACCTTGTCACGAATGCCCTGACCCCCGATGCTTTTGGCAATAATGTAGTTAGCAGCTTCACGACACCTGGAACCTTGCCGGCTACACTGAATCCATTCAACTTCGCAAATTTTATGACTGTTAATCAGTTACCTGGTTTAACCAGTTCTGGCGGTTACGTTAATGCGTGTTATACACCATTTGGTGAACTAGATCAGGTGAATGCAATTGTCAGTGGCCAAACTATTCTCTTTGGCTGGGATGCTCTGGGACGCCTCGCGGTTGTGGATCAGACCCAAACCGGCGCCACGGAGAGCTACAGTTATGCGCCCTCCGGGTTGCGGGTGGCACGGGTGGACTCCCAAAATGCAAATCTCACTCGATATTATGCGTACAGCAGCGGAGGAAATCTTCTTTGCGAATATGTCCTCTCCGCCAACCAATCTATTGTCTGGAACCGTGATGTCATTTACTTGGACGGCCATGCAGTCGCTGAGATAGATGGTAGTGCTGTCCATGAAATGTTTTATGACCACTTGGGAACTCCGCGCATATTTATCAATGAATCGACGGATGCGGTCGAGGGAACCCAGACTTTCGGGCCCTACGGGGAATACCTCTATGGCACGGGTTATGTCCCGTTGACCGGCTACACCGGTCATATCCAGACCGAACCGAACGGGCTGATCTACATGCGCGGACGGTTCTACTCTCCGGCCTGGCATGTGTTCCTGAACAGCGACCAGGGGGCGGATCCGAACTCCTGGAACCAGTACGCCTATGCGGGCGGGAACCCTCTCGTGAACTCTGATCCGTCGGGAATGTTCTCCTGGCATGGCATTAATCCCTTTGATCCACTCCATGTGGACCACGCCACGAGCATGGCTTGGCGTCATCTGCGTGGCCCTGTCGAGCTTGTTGCTGTTGCTGTGGCCTCCTATTACACCTGTGGGGCAGTCTCTTCCTGGGTCGGTGGTGGCATTTTGGGAGGGATGGCTGGCGGCGCTACAGCCGGTGCGGAAGCTGGTTATGCGATGAATGGCAACCTTAGAGGCGCTGAAATGGGCGCACTTAGCGGAGCAATTTTTGGAGGGGTTAACGCATACTGTCAAGATGCTGGGATGGGCCCGTTTGCCAAGGGTTTGACCAATTCATTCGTTGCGGGAGCTTATTCCCAAGCGTGTGGTGGCAGCTTTTCCAAAGGCTTTATTGCCGAAGCTGAACTTTACGCGGCTTCGGCCTGTTTCCAAAACTTAGTTGGATCGCCTGCAAACCCGACGCCTGGGACTGATAGAACCTATGGGGTTGATAATGCATACGATACAGAAAATGGAATAATTCCACAAGAATGGAGAGATCAAAACTACAATGTCATTGGACTGAATAGTCCGACGGGTAATTTTGCGCAAAGTGGCTTGGTTAGTGATGTTTTGAATTTGATTCCAGGGATGAACGCTGTGGCTCAATTCCATGACACCATGTTTTTGGAAGGTGGATATAATATTAAGTTTGATTCGTACACAAATTTCCCTTGCATGATTCCTGCTGCTATTATTAGCTATGGAGCAATTAAATATCAGCTTGGCTATGGCGTCCATTGAATTCATTTGCGGGGCATGCTGTGCTGCATCTATCAATCTCGAACAAACGCACTAAAAAAAGGACAATTCTACTGCTTCTGTTGGGACTAATGAATCTCGCAGTGTATGCCCAGGCCATGGGGAGATCTAGCGAAAGCCAATTGCAATTGATTCTTTCCCCGGCACAGCAGTCTATTGGCCAAAACATTCAAAAAATTATTGGCATACCATCGAAATGTGGTGGAATTAATATCGTATTAGTCAAGATCCCTTCGGGAACATTCCGTATGGGCTCTGCGAGGGGGAGAGAAAACGAGATACCTGTCCATAATGTGACCATCAGTCGCGATTTTTGGATGGGGAAGTACGTTATAACCCAAGCCCAGTATGAGGGTGTAATGGGCCGAAACCCAGGCAACTGGAAAAAACCAGAAAATCCTGTAAACCAAGTAACTTGGAATGATGTTCAGGCTTTCCTCAAGGAGTTGAGTGCTACGCAAAAAGAGTTTGATTTCCGCCTGCCAACAGAGGCAGAGTGGGAATATGCGTGTCGAGCTGGGACGACTGGCGAAACCTATGGTCCCCTGAAAACAATCGCATGGTATGGGAATGCTCTTTTTGGTAGCGTTCACCCAGTGGGCCAGAAGGAGCCAAACGCCTTTGGCCTTTATGATATGCTGGGCAATGTATTTCAATGGTGCCAGGACATCTATGGGCCCTATACTGCTGAAGATCAGGTCGACCCCCTGGGGCCTTCGTCTGGCCAATTTCGACTATTCCGGGGTTGTTCCTATCCGAGTTCAAAATCCGAATGCAGTGCTTCCTTTAGGCAGTTTATTTCCCCAAATTATTCTTATCGAGCCTTAGGGTTTCGAATTGTAGCGATTGAGCGAAAACCCTGAAAGGTAATGGTTCGAGGATCGGAAGGAAGGGACAGCGGATGCCGCCTTCGGCGGCGGCAATGCTGAGGGCCCAACGCTGTGTTTCTCCAGTTCGTTGTGGCCACATTGTCGGCCGCCCCCCGTGCCGGTTGGCCGTCCGCGCAGGTTCGATATCGATCGATATCGAACCTGGTCCTCCGGGCTGCGCCCTGCGGACTACCGCGGCCGGCCTAGACAAAACGAAGTTGAACGAAGGCTGCGTTCGCAGCCGGAGGAGGATCGCGCCGGCTGCCTGAACGATTCGGAATTTGCCAGCGGTTCTAACTGAAAGTAGGCTCCTTGGTTATGGCGGTGTTGTCGCACCGGCCCCATAACCAAGGAGGTACTACATGAGCCACAGCTCTGCTTTGGCGCGACTCGAGTCTGATCTTAAGATGGCCGCCCGTGCCAAGGGAACCATCCAGCAATATCTGGCGTCCATCCGCCGCTTCCAGGAGATGACCGGAAAGACAGCCGACCAGACATCCCAGGAGGAAATCCGCCGGTGGGTGGAGCATCTCCAGGGTCAGCCCATCGGCCCGGAACGGCTGCGTTGCCACTATTCGGCCCTGGCCTTCCTGTTCCGGAAAACCCTCGGCCAGCCCGAGAAGGTGGCCTTCATCTCCATGCCGAGGAAGGACGCCCCGTTGCCGGTGATCCTCACCAAGGCCGAGGTGGACCGGGTTCTCAGGTCCTTCACCGTGGCCAAGTACAGCGTGTTCTTCGCCCTGATCTACGCCGCCGGCTTGCGCATCAGCGAGGCGATCGCCCTGGAGACCCAGGACATTGACGCCCTGCGCGGGGTCATCCACATCCGCCACGCCAAGGGCGGCGGCCAGCGCCTGGTTATGCTCAGTCCCACCCTCCTGGAGATGCTCCGGGGCTACTGGAAGTATGAGCGGCCTACACCACCGCTGCTGTTCTCCACCCGGAAGGGGCGTCCCCTCTGTGCGGACACCACCCGCCGGGCCTTGCTGTGCGCCTCGGCCGCCGCGGGTATCGGCAAGGTGGTAACCCCTCATATGCTTCGGCATAATGCCGAGTCCCGATTTATGCCGAGTGGGGGGCCGGAATTCCTTCAGCCCCTTGCTGGGCCTGGGTTCTTTCAATCAGGACTCGGCATAAATCAAAGCCCTTTCAGGAAGGCCAGCAACCTGTCATCCGGTCGGTACAGGTTGGGTTTGGTCTTCCCCGGTTCCAGCCGGGCCAGGGCCCGCTGCTTCATTTCCAGATCGGCGGACAGGTAGGCTTGGGTCGTTTCCATTGATTCGTGGCCGAGCCAAAGGGCGATGACCGATCGGTCGACGCCGTGCTGGAGGAGTTCCATGGCGGTCGTGTGCCTAAGGACATGAGGAGTCACCGGTTCCCTTGCCATGGAAGGACAGACCTCCCGTGCAGCCTTGGCATGCTTTGCCAGCAGGAACTGGACCCCGTCCGGACTCAGGCTGCCTCCGCGGGCATTGGGGAAGAGGTATTCGCTGGGCTTTCGGGCGATTTCGGCCATCCAGGCTCGTAGGGCTGAAACCGCCTCTCTCCGTAGGGGAACGCATCTCTCCTTCCTGCCCTTGCCGATGCAATGGACGTGTGCCCCGGGCCCGAGCGTGATGTCCTCCGGACGAAGGGCCGTCAATTCGGAAACGCGGAGGCCAGTTTGGACCGCGATCAGCAGGAGGACATAGTCCCTACGCCCTGTCCATGTGCTCCGGTCCGGCGCAGCCAGGATCGCCTCAACCTCCTCCGGGGCCAGGAACCCCACCAGCCTCCGGTTGTATCGCTTCCCGGGCATGGCCAGCACGCGCTGGAACAGGGCGACCTTGGCCGGTTCCTGGAAGGCGACGAACCGGAAAAAGGAATGGATGGCGGCCAGCCGCACATTCCGACTGCGGGAGCTGTTCCCGCGTTCCTTCTCCAGATGATCCAGGAAGGTCCCGATCAGCGGGGCATCGAGGTCCTCGATGGCAAGGGCGGATGGGGGTTTCCCGAGCTTCCGCTGAGCAAAGAGGAGAAGGAGCCGGAAGGTATCTCGGTAGCCGGCGATCGTGTGAGGGCTTGCCTGACGTTGCCGCATCAGCCGATCGGAAAAGAATCGTTCCAGGAGCCCCGGAAAATCTGGAGGGTCACTCATCGGCCTCTCCTCGATCCGCCTCCAGCTTTTCGACCACGATGCTCATGAGGTCCGGAACTGCGGAAAGGTACCAGTAGGTGTCCGTGACGTGGACATGACCGAGGTAGGTCGAGAGCACGGGAAGTTTCTGTTCCACGTCCATCCCAGCGCGGTACCAGGCCATGAGGGTGCTCACCGCGAACCGGTGCCTGAAGTCGTGAAGCCGGGGTCCCCGGTGGTCGGTTGGCTTGCGGAGCCCGACTTGGCAGGAAGCCTGCACGAACATTGTGCGAAGAGCCCATTTGGACAGGGCGCCCCCATGCTCGCCCCGGAAAAACTTCGTCGTCCGCGGGTGTGGCAGGGCCTGATCCCGGAAGGCCGCATAGGCCGCCAAGGCATCCCGCGTTGATGGATGGATCGGGACCAGCCGCGATTTGCCGAACTTGCCTTCACGAATGGTGAGGACCGCCCCCGAAAGATCCACGTCGTTCTGGTCGAGGCCGAGAAGCTCGCCGACCCGGATGCCGGTGACAACGAGAAGCCCGAGGGCCGTCACACAGGTTCGTGCCCGCAGGCCCATGCGGGATTTGAGCCCTTCTGCCGCCTTCAGTAGGGCCTGAATTTCATCTGATGTGTAGATATAAGGTGGCTTCCGTTCGAAGTGGGCCCGCAGGAGATCCGGCGGCGGGACTTCGGTCGTCGGAACGCTGGCGCTGAGGAACTGGGCAAAGCCCCTCACGACACTGAGTCGCCGAGCCCAATGGACTGGCTGGACTTCCGTCGGCAGCGTGGCCCAGCGGAGGACCAATTCCGTGGTGATCGAGGTGGTTCGATGGGCTTCCATGTAGGAAGCGAAGCTGTCCAGGAGCGCCTCGTGCAGCTGGAGCTTGTACCCGAGGGCGCGACGAAGGTCCAGGTAGTCGCCGATGGATTGCCGGATCCCGCTCATTCGCCACCTCCGGCCAGGGGCCACACCTGGGCGAGCGGGGCGAGCGCCTCCAGGTGGACCTTCGCATAGATGGCTGTCGTGTCCAGGCTCCGGTGCCGAAGGATTTCCCCGATTTCCGGGAGCGTAGCCCCTTGCCCGAGCATGGTGCAGGCGAGGCCGTGCCGTAGCGCATGCGCTCCTGAACGTGGTGGATGAAGTCCGGCCCGTGCCAGGGCACGCCGGACAATCGTGCTGATCGAGGAAGAGTTGGCGAAGCCTCGATGGGGGGCCTTCGACCAGATGAAGAGGGCCCGGGTCGAGCACCGTGGTCTGCCGGCGCGGAGGTAGGCGGCAATCCCGTCGCCCACGTCGTGAGGCAGTGGAAGGCGGTCCTGACGCCCCCCTTTGCCGCGGATGATGATCGCCGAAATGTCCCATTCGATGTCATCGAGGGTCATGGTAACGACCTCATGGGCGCGCAGGCCCAGGCGCGCAAGGAGCAGCAGGATGGCGTAGTCACGGCGTTCGACGTTTGTTCGGCATCGGCAAGCCCGAAACATCCGCTCGATCTCCCTGGGTTCGATCGCCCTCGGCAGGGTGGCAAGTCGCCAGCCCGGTACGCCTGGAACGGCTTGATCCAATCGGGTGGAGATTTCCCCGCAAACCTGGAGCCACTTGAGGAAAGACCGAAGGACAGTCACCGTGAGCTTGGCCCTGCCAGGGGCGTACCGCCTCGTGTCCTGGGTCAGGAATCCATGGAGATCCACGGTCCGCAACTCCCGGAAAAGCAGCGGTCCGCCCCCGAATCGCCAGGCAAGGAATCTTTGGACGATGGGCACGTAATTCGCCAAGGCACAGGAGGAAAGGCCTCGTTCCTGGATTAAATACCTGGAATAGGCCTGCCCGATCGATTCGATGGGTGATGGGGCGGCAGGAACCGCTGCAGGGATGACACCCTGCGCACGGAGAAAGGCCAGGAAGTCCCGTAGGTTGGCTGGCGCACTTTGTTCCGCGTAGCCCTGGTTCCGGCGATCTACGAGGAATCGCGCCAAACAATCATCTCCGGCAGCATCCATTCCAAGGCCCGCGGCGGATAGCCAGCGCCCGAAGTTTGCAACCAGGAGAAGCAGGTTCTTTGCCGTGGCAATGGCGTACCCGCTCTCAAGGAGATGCTTGGCAAACCGATCCAAAAAGATCGCCTCGGAACCCGATTCGATCCCCAACCTTCCCAAAAACTGATCCCAGGACTCCTTGGGTTTTCCCATACGACCTCCTTGCCCGCCCCATAGCGGGACGAACGAGGGTGGCCGGATTTATGCCGAGAACTTGGTTCAAAGACAAGCCGGCCAGGCGGGAAAAGCGATTCACTCGGCATAAATCGGGACTCGGCATTATGCCTCTTATGCCGAGCTCGGCATAACCGGCACACGATGGCGACCCTGATGCTGGAGAACGGGGCGGACATCCGGTTCATCCAGGCCATGCTCGGCCATGCGAAGCTGGATACCACCCAGGTCTACGCCCAGGTGAGCATCCGCATGCTCAAGGCGATCCACACCGCCACCCATCCCGGCCGGCTGGCCCAGGCGGGCCAGCACCAGGCAGAACCGGGGGCCGAGCCCACCGCCGAGGAGATCCTGGCCGAGCTCGACCGGGAAGCGGAAGCGGAGGCCGAGGACTGAGTGAGGCTGCCATGATCGATAAACGTATGAGATACAGCTGTTATGGCCGACGCCAGCCGGGTGGTTTACAGCCCGGCCAGGATCGATATACTTGTATAGCAAGGAGCGCCCTCATGCTGGCCATCCGCCTGCCCATCGAAATCGAACGCCGTCTGGAGGCCCTGGCCGCGGCCACCGGCCGGACCAAGACCTTCTACGCCCGCGAGGCCATCCTGGGCTACCTGGATGACCTGGAGGACATCTACCTGGCCGAGCGCGCCCTGGAAGACATCCGGGCCGGCCGGAGCAAGACCATCCCCCTGGATGAAGTGATGCGTGAATATGGCCTGGAGCATTGAGTTCTCGCCAAGCGCGCACAAGGGTTTGCGGAGTCTCGATGCAACGGTGGTCCGAAGGATCCTGAAGTTCCTGAACGAACGGATCGGCCCGCTCGACGATCCCAGGTGCATCGGGGAAGCCCTGAAGGGTTCGGAGCTGGGCGAGTTCTGGAAATACCGGGTCGGCGATTACCGGATCATCTGCGCCATCGAGGATGCTGGTGCGGGTGCTGGTGGTTCGCATCGGCAACCGACGCGAGGTTTATCGCTGATGGGACCTGCTACCGCCTGAGCGTCCGGCGTTACAATGTCCCGACATGCCCACCCAGTTCCAACCCAGCCAGCCTCCCGGCCTCCAGCGGAGCCCGGGGGGCTGGCCGCGGCGCGGCCAGAAAGCCGCGTCAGGGGGTCTCGGCAGCTTCGGCCAGGCGGGAAGAAGTGGAAAGCCGCGTCCCCGCTACGTCTCCGGGTCGCGCGGGAGGGGATCGGCAGAGGGCTACAACAAAGGGCTACAACAAAGGGCCCTACGGGGAATACCTGTATGGCACGGGCTATGTGCCGCTGACCGGCTACACGGGTCATATCCAGACCGAGCCGAACGGGCTGATCTACATGCGCGGAAGGTTCTACAGCCCGGCCTGGCATGTGTTCCTGAACAGCGACCAGGGGGCGGATCCGAACTCCTGTAACCAGTACGCCTATGCGGGCGGGAACCCGTTCGTGAACGTCGATCCATCGGGGATGTCCTGGCTGAGCAAACTGCTCGATCCTCTCGGCTTGGCGCATTCAGCACGGGTTAATTGGAACCACGGCAGGAAAGACATCGAGATTGGCATTGCCGCTGTCGTATGCATTGTGATTGACATTGCTAGTGATGGTACGGCTTCAGACTCAAACGAAGGTATTATGGAAGCCGTTGGGGGCGCGGTTAATGCTGCTGGGGGGCCAGTTGTTGATGATGCAGCGGTAGGAGCGGCGGCTGGTGGGGCGATCGGTGGAATGTGGAGGAGTGCGGCACAGGGGGCACTTCTTGGCGCATCCCTTGGTTATGCTTTTAATTGTGTAACTAGTGGAGATGGTTTCGGAACAGCGCTTAAGCAATCAATATATAATGCGTGTGCGCCTCCAACCTCGTTTTCTCCAGGTGAAATTTTAACAAAAATGGCAGTTGGGGGAATTTTCAATACTGCTGTAGACGGTGGTAGCCCATGGAATAATTTCAGGAATGGGGCACTGGAAGGAGCGGTATTAGGTGGTATTGGTTATGATGCTAGTGGCTCTACCGTTTTGGGTTGGTTTGGAAATCAAGCGGCCGGGGTATGGGCCTACAGATCTATGTCCGGGGATGCTACCCACCTGGGAGATTTTGCAGCAACGGCAGGGGAAGCATTGGGGTATGGTTTAACTGGATCTTGCAGCAAAGAGGTGGTCACATGGCTACCATGGCAATAATAATTCATCGTGGCAAGATGTGTAGCAGAAAGCTCATATGAAACTCCGTGTCATATTGCAATCATGTCTATTACTCTCAGTATTTTTATTAGCCCTGGGGTGTTTCGTTACAAAACCGTGGGCAACTGCTCCCATGGCGTCTATTCAACAAGATTCATACGCAAAATCTTCAATATGCCCAATCAACAAAACAGCCGTTTACATATATCGGCTAGGTTCTTCTGACCGAACGCTCAAGACATTGATTACAGTAGATAATAAAGAAATAGCTCACACGGTATTTGCTTCATATTTATATTTACAGCTAAATCCAGGTTCGCATGAAATTATTGCCCACACGGAATATTGGTCTTATGATAAAAACACAAAACATTTTTGAATATATATTAAGACCGCATAGTGATTTTAAACTTAATATTGATATGGTAAGCGGAAAAACATATTACATTAGACAATGTGATTCTAATTTTGATGTTTGGTGGAAGCGCGTTGACCTTCAGATCGTAGATGAGATAGAAGGGCAAGAAGGTCTGAAGAAATGCCTTCTTCTGGACACACCAATTGCAACCAAGGATTAGCAATGCCTTTGTATCTCCAGGGCGAGCCGAACCGCCCCATAAACTCATGGGTCCGTTACTTTACATAAATTTGATAATTCGGCAATCCTGCTGGGGGTGCTGGAAAGAGATTGCAGGCTATGGGATGTCCCGAAAACATTGCCAGAGTGATCCATCCCTGCGAAGCCCGGAATGGGGGTTCCTTCAGCGAAAGGAAGAGACAGTGGATGCCGCCTTCGGCGGCTACGAATGCCGAGGGCCCAACGCCGTCCCTCCCGGTTGTTGCGGCACCTGGATTGTCCGCCCTCCACGTCGGTCGGCCGTCCGCACAGTTTCGATATCGATCGATATGTGTCCTTGGCCGTTTGATCTGCTCGGCGTCACATCAGCTTTGTAGTCCGACTTTCATCACCCAGTTCTCGCTGTAAATACCGTGGCTATTGGCTGAACTGGCGGGGGGAGTATGGAACTTTGGCTCGGTGGAGGTGCTCCTGGGGCGCTATCCCCACGAATTCTCCGGCGGCCAGCGCCAGCGCATCGCCATCGCCCGGGCGCTGATCGTCAACCCGCGCATCGTCGTGCTGGACGAGCCCACCAGTTCGCTGGACGTCACCATCCAGAAGCAGGTGCTGCAGCTGCTGGCCAGGCTCCAGCGCAGCCACGGCCTGTCCTACGTGCTGGTGACCCACGATATCGACGTGGTGCGGGCCATGGCCCACCGGGTGCTGGTGATGAAGGACGGCCGGGTGGTGCGGGAAGGGCCGGTGGAGCAGGTGCTGTCGGATGACCTGTGGGAGAGGCTGTAGCGCTGCTCCAGATCCTGAGATGGCGTATCAACAAGGGCTTTTTGCTGATTATCCAATATTTTTCCTTTTGCTCAGGGTTCTGGATGCCGATAAATGATTTCGGAGGCCGACCTATGCCCATGAACATCGGTGCCACTTCTTCCCTGTCTACCTACAATAATATTTTGCAAAGCCAGAGAAGCATCACGCTGGGCTCGGGGGGCCAGTCTCTTCAGGGGTCTGCGAACTCGGCGACGGCCCTGGGCACGAGTATTCCTGCCATGCCTGCCCAGCTGCAGAACGCCATCAACGCCTTCCAGCAAACGACCCAGCAAACGACCCAGCAAACGACCCAGCAAACCAACTCCAGCTCCCTGCTCTCGACCGGTCAAAACTCGGGCTTGAAAAGCGCGATGGCCAAGGATGACGCCGAAATCGCTGGCTCCCAAGACGGGGGCTTCCAAGCCAAGGCCATGGCAGGGGCGAACAGCCAAACCGCGGCCTCCGTCATGGCGGCCAGGCAAGGCCAGTCCTCCGGCCTGTCCAACACCTTGACGGCCGGCGGGGGCACCCTTTCGGCTGCTGCGCTCCAGCAGGACATGGCCTCAATCCAGGCACCGGCACCGGCCGGCTTAGCGCAGGCGCAGATTTCAGCCTATCAAGCCAACGGGGCCAAAGGCTCGGCCAACTCGAGCACCGCCTCCCTGACCTCCCTCACCCAGTCGGGCCTAGCCAACCTGACCCACATCAACCTACTGGGCTGAGGCGCACGAAAGGCCCTTCCCGTTCAGGCGCGGTTCCAGGGTGCGATGACGGTGGGCCGCGTTCCGGCCTGGTGCTGGCCCCGGCCATGGTGGTTTGGTGAAGTTGCTACCATGGATGCAAAGGGAACGGCCTATGAAGCGAACGTTGCCAATCATCCTTTCTCTCCTCGCCATGGGTTGGTTCGGGCGCGCGGTCGCGACCCAGCCGGCGCCGGCGGCAAACCAGGACGGGGTCGTCTTCACCAAAGGCGCGGCGGTCGCCGCCGGGTGGGAACAGAATCCGGCTTGCCGGGCCGCCAAACGCTACCGGGATCTGATCGCCGCCGGCCAGTATGACCAGATCGGGGGCTTGTTCGCCGAGAACGCGCTCTATCTCGGGCCGGCCGAAGAGCCGATCCACGGTGCCGAACAGATCGGCACCTTCTACCGGAAGTTCATGGCCCTGCACAAGCCCACCTCCATCATCGCCAGCCTCGTCCCGGTTGGTGACCACGACTGCTACATGGAGATGCAGGCCACGGCCGACACCGACAGCCCTGCCGTCATTGACCGGTTCACCACCGACAAGGCGGGCAAGGTGATCCGCCTTTGCGTCTATTCGCGCCCCGGCCGCGCCAAGATCCTGGGAGCGGCCGCCGCGGCGGCCATGGCCCAATAAGGCTCAGGCTTTGGGTGGGTGTTGTTCCCAATCCACCACCTTCAACCCTTTGACGCGAGCGAAGTGCTTGATATTACCGGTGACGAGGGTCAGGCCATGCTTGTGGGCGGTGGCCGCAATCATGCTGTCTTCCGCTTCGATCGGGTTTCCTTCCTTGCGGAGCCGTGCTTCGATCAAACCCCATTCCATCGCCTCTTCCCGGCCCAAGGGGATGACCTCAAAAGGTTTCAAAAAGACTTCGGTCTTGGCCATTTCCTTGGTTGGGAAGTTTGCTCGGTGAGCTCCTTCATGGAGCTCACCGACCGTGACGGCTGAAATGGCAACATCCAGCACCTGGACCCGGGCCAAAGCAGAGCGTGCCCAGGCGCGGCCACGAATGAAATGGATGCAGAAATTGGTATCCAGCAGGAAAGAGGTCATCAGAGGTCGCCCGCCCCGCCAAAGAGTCGCTTTTTGCGGGCCTCACGGCTTGCGGGGCTGGTGCGCTCGGGCATCGGGAAATCAGGGCTGGGTTCCAGATCAAAGAAGCCTGGAGGCCATGCCTTGACCCGACGAATGTCGATATCAACTTCTTCACCAGGCTTGAGTCCAAGAAAAGCAGGCAGACGTACGGCCACGGAGTTGCCGTCCTTGACCACTCTGGCGCGAATGGGGGCAGGGGTGGGTAACGAGTTGGGGTGAAGCATATTCGGCCTCCTGGTTCAAGTGTGGTTACTCAGGTACCCACACGCAAGGGGCAAGGCAGGATTTCAAAGCGTCAAGCGCAACACGATGCCTTCTTCCATCAGAGCAGCGCCCGCAGCCCCATCAAGCCGCCCACCGCGATCAGCGTGACGCCCATCGCCCGCCTGAGCCGGCCCAGCGCTTCGGGGCTCACCCGGCTGCGCCACCTGGCCACCAGCCAAAGCAGGGTGACGAACCAGGCGATGATTCCGGCGCACACCGCCGCCGCGAACGGCAGCGCCCCGGCCCGGTCCATGGCGAGCAGCCCGGTGGCATGCAGCGCGCCCACGGCGGCGGTCCAGGTGACGATGAGGGTCGGGTTGACGGCGGTGATCAGGAAGCCCAGGGCGAAGCTGCGCTTGCGGCCCCGGCGCCGGGGCTGGTCCGGGGGCTTGGGCCCGGAGGCCCGGGTCAGCAGCATGGCCAGGCCCAGGCCCAGGAGCAGGCAGGCCCCCACCGCCCGGGAGGCCGGCAGGACCCTCGGGTAGCTGGCCAGGACGGTGCTCAGCCCCCAGAACGCCAGCAGCGCGTAGAAGCTTTCCGCCAACGCCCCGCCGACCGCCACGTAGAGGGCGTGGCGCGGGTCGTGGGCCAGGCCCAGGTGCAGCACCAGCACCGAGATCGGGCCGGCCACGGGCATGGAGCCGATGTAGCCGAAGGCGAACCCGACCAGGAAGGTGACCAGCACGCGGCCCCGCTACCGGCACTTCCAGCAGCCGAGCACATGGTCGTCGACCATGCCCACGGCCTGCATGAAGGCGTACACGATGGTGGGCCCGACGAACTTGAACCCGCGCCGGCGCAGGTCCTTGCTGAGGGCCTCGGCGGCGGGCGTCACCGCCGGGATCTCGCTGTGCGCGCGCCAGCGGTTCACCAGCGGGCCGTCCGGGGCGGACCGCCACAGGTAGGCGTCGAAGCTGCCGAAGGCCTCCTGGACGGCCAGGAAGGCCCGGGCGTTGCCCACCGCCGAGGCCACCTTGAGCCGGTTGCGGACGATGCCGGGATCAAGCAGGAGCGCCTCCAGCCGCTCCGGGCCGAAGCCGGCCACCCCGGCCGGGTCGAACCCTTCGAAGGCGCGCCGGTAGGCTTCGCGCTTGCGCAGCACGGTGATCCAGCTGAGGCCGGCCTGGGCGCCCTCCAGGATCAGCAGCTCGAACAGGCGGCGGTCGTCGTGGCAGGGCACGCCCCACTCCAGGTCGTGGTAGGCGACATAGAGCGGGTCGCTCCCGCACCAGGCGCAGCGGGCCGGTTCCATCAAGGCCGGGCCTCCCGGAGGAATTCCCGGTACCGCTCCATGGCCTCCATCATCCGGGGGAAGCCGGCGGTGGGCGCCACCAGCAGGATGGTGTGCTCGATCTGCTCGGGGCTGCAGCCCGCTTCCATGGCCTTGATCATGTGGGTGAGCTGGGCCTTGGGGAGGCCGAGGGCCGAGGAGGCCGCCACCTTGATCAGCCAGCGGGTCTGCTCGTCCAGCGGCCCGCCGTGCTCATGGACCGCCTTGCCGAACTGGCTGTAGGCCTCATAGATTTCGGGGTGGGACTCGATCAGGGCATCCAGGTTTTCCCGGATTTTCATGGGGACCTCCTGCGGCAGCAAGGACTACGGTACGGTTTTCCCGGAAAAAGCGAAACAGAAAGCAGCGGGAAAGGCTGCCATCCTGGGGAGATGAAGAGGGAACCATGAGTTGGAGAATCATGCAGCGGCGCACCCGGCTCGATATCGTCCGCGGCATCGTGCTGGTGGGCTTGACCAGCGCGGTCACAGTGTTCTTCACCGCCGGGGGGCCGGCGGACAACCCCCTGGGCAACCCCCAGGACACCTCCAAGGTCTACCGCCGCACCATGGAAATGGTGGGCGGCGAGGCCAATCTGGTGGCCAGCGACATCACCGACTGGGTGACCGGGCTGTGGCATGGCAGGACCCTGGCCTATACCCTGGCGGTCATCACCCTGGTGGCGGCCTATGGGTTCTTCTTTATCACTGAAGATTCATAGCGCCCGTTCGAGGATCCGGCGCGACACCTGGAGCGTCACGGCCTGGCGCTCGCCCAGCCGGACCATGCCATGGGCTTCCAGGGCCGCCACCAGGCCGGCGATGTCCCCGGCGCCGATGCCGTAATCCTTCAGCCGGGTCTTGACGCCCAGGCTTTCGAAGAAGGCCCGGGTGCTGTCGATGGCCTGCAGGACCCGGAGCGCCTCGTCCCCCGAGCGCAGGTCCCACACCCGTTCGGCATACTGCAGCAGCTTGGCGCGCTTGGCCTCCAGGCACTCGGTGAGCAGGGCGGGCAGCACGACGGCGAGGCTCTGGCCGTGGTCCAGCCCGAACCTGGCGGTGAGTTCGTGGCCGATCATGTGGGTGGCCCAGTCCTGGGGCACGCCCGCGCCGATCAGGCCGTTGAGGGCCAGCGTGGCGCTCCAGACCAGGGCGGCCCGGGCCTCGTAGTGTTGCGGCTCCCGCAGGGTGACCGGCCCGACCTCGATGAGCGTGCGCAGGATGCCTTCGGAGAAGCGGTCCTGGAGGGGCGCATCGGCGGGGTAGGTGAGGTACTGCTCGGTGGTGTGGACGAACGCGTCCACCACGCCGTTGGCGATCTGGCGCGGCGGCAGCGAGAAGGTCGTGGCCGGGTCCAGCACCGAGAAGCGCGGGAACAGCAGCGGGCTGCCGAAGGCCAGCTTGGCGCCCAGGGATTTCCGGGTGATCACCGCGCCGCTGTTCATTTCCGAACCGGTGGCGGGCAGGGTGAGCACGGTGCCGAAGGGAACCGCTTGCAGCACGGGCGCCTTCTTGCCGACCAGGTCCCAGGGGTCCTCGCCCACATAGGGGATGGCGGCGGCGATGAACTTGGTGCCGTCGATCACCGAGCCGCCACCCACCGCCAGAAGGAACTCGATCCCGGTTTCCCGGGCCTGCTGCACGGCCTTCATAAGCGTTTCGTAGCACGGGTTGGGCTCGATGCCGCCGAAGTCGCTGACCACGGCGTGCCCCAGGGCCGCGCGCACCTGGTCCATGGTGCCGTTCCTGAGGACGCTGCCGCCGCCGTAGGTGATGAGCACGCGCTGGCCCGCGGGAATCTCTTTGGCCAGTTCCTGGATCTGGCCCTTGCCGAAGAGGATCTTGGTGGGGTTGCGGAAGGTGAAGTTTTGCATCGGGGCCTCGGGAAAAAGGGTGCAGGCTCCATTATCGCGCTGAATGGATCATGGCGGGCGTTTCATCCCTTGAGTCAAACACAGCTACAATTACAGTTGAATCCAATACATGGATTTTGGGAGATCGGCCATGGTTGATCATGTGATTGATTTGCGCAGCGACACCGTCACCCGCCCGACGCCGGGCATGCTCGCGGCCATGGGGGCGGCGCGGGTGGGCGACGATGTCTGGGGCGATGATCCCACCGTGGCCCAGTTGCAGGACACCGTGGCCCAGCGGGCCGGCAAGGAAGCCGCGCTGTTCCTGCCCAGCGGGACCCAGAGCAACCTCACCGCGCTGATGGCGCATTGCGAGCGCGGCGACGAGTACCTGGTCGGCCAGCACGCCCATTGCTACAAATACGAAGGCGGCGGCGCGGCCGTCCTGGGCTCGATCGTGCCGCAGCCGATCGAGAACGAGGCCGACGGTTCGCTGCCCCTGGCCAAGCTGGCCGAGGCGATCAAGGCGCACGGCCCGGGGATGGGCGCGCATTTCGCCCGCACCCGGCTGCTGGCGCTGGAGAACACCTTCAACGGCCAGGTGGTTCCGGCCGGCTATCTCCGGGAGGCCACCGACTTCGCCCACGGCCGCGGCCTGACCACCCATCTGGACGGCGCCCGGGTCTGCAACGCCGCGGTCGCCCAGGGCATCCCCCTGGCCCAGGCCTGCGCGCCGTTCGATACGGTGTCCATCTGCTTTTCCAAGGGGCTGGGGGCGCCGGTCGGCTCGGTGCTCACCGGGTCGAAGGCGCTCATCGAACGCGCCTACCGCTGGCGCAAGGTGCTGGGCGGCGGCCTGCGCCAGTCGGGCTTCCTGGCGGCGGCCTGCCTGTACGCGCTCGAGCATCACTACGATCGGCTCGCCGAGGACCATCACACCGCCGAGCTGCTGGCCAAGGGCCTGGCCGACATCCCGGAAGTCACGGTCGTGGGCCAGGCCACCAACATGGTGTTCGCCCGCTTTCCGGAAAGCCATTGCCGGCCGCTGGAGGCCTATCTCGCGGAGCGCGGCATCCTCACCCAGGTGGTCTACGAGTCGCGCCTGGTCACCCACCTGGATGTGACGCCGGCGGACATCGCCAGCTACCTGGGGGCGGTCAAGCAGTATTTCGCCTAGCGGCCATGGCCCGGCGTTCCTGCAGCAGGCTCCAGGCGGCCTCCGGATCCTCGGTGCCGGCCAGCAGGTCTTCGGTGGCGCAGAGCACCTTGTCGACCAGCTCGCCGCCCTGGTAGCGCACCCCGTGCCGTTCCAGCACCGGGATGGCGCGCCGGCTGAGCACCTGGGTGCGCAGCTCGCGGATGCCCAGCCGGACCACCAGGAAGGCCGCGGCCCGGCCGGTGATCCGGTCCACCAGGCAGGTCCGGGCCGGGTCGTGGCCGCTTTGCCGGAAGAAGGCTTCCAGGTCGAACAACGGATGCAGCCAGTGCTTCTCGCTGGAGAAGATCACCGCAGCGCCGGAGTACAGGCGCAGGGTCAGCGGCGCCGGCAGCTCCAGCTCATCCTTCACGGGTGCCGGTCCCGGTCTGGGGCAGGTAGCGCCCCATCAGCCAGAGCACCGAGAAGCCGCCGACGATCTGGAGCAGCAGGCCGGGCAGGCGGAACTTCAACGCGGCCACGCAGGGCTGCCAGCCGGCGTGCAGCAGCGTCGGGAACAGCACCAGCGCCTGGTCCACCACGACCACCAGGGCGAGCACGGCGAGGGTCGGCTTCCTGAAGCGCCCGGCGGCGAGGGCGGCCAGGGCGCCCAGCAGGGCGGACTGCAGGATGATCTCCTGGAGCATGGGCGTCGGCGGCATGCCGGTGATGAAGTGGTTGGCCAGGGGCGACAGCACGGCCGTCAGGACCGCGGCCTGGGCCCCGAAGCGCCAGCCGGCGACCAGGGTGAAGAAGAAGATGGGCAGGAACATCCGCCCGGCGTCCGGGATCTGATGCAGGGCAAAGGGCAGCAGGAGGTTGCCCGCGACCATGGCGGCCGTGGCGATGTACAGCCGAACCTCCCCGAGATTAAGGCTTTCATGGACTGCTGCGGGAGTGGAACTGGAATGGCTCACCGGGGACTCCGTAGAAAGGAAAGCGCTTGGAGGCGTCCATTGTACCATTGCCAAGGCTACTCCACGGTCATTTGGTTGCGCACCCGCCGGACCCCTTCGACGTTCTTGACGATCCGGGTGGCCAGATCCCGTTCCGCCTGGCTCTTGGCGGTGCCGGCCAGGGTGACGAAGCCGTTGTCGGTGTGCACCTTGGTGTGCACGGCGCTGGTGGCCTTGTTGAACAGGAGGGCCAGCTTGATCTGCGCGGTGATGGACGCGTCATCGATCTTCTTGCGGATCTCCTTGCGCTTCCGGTGCTCGCCGGCCACGGCCATCTCGTTGTTCACCCGCACCACCCCGTCCAGCCCCTTGACGTACTCGGTGGCGAGGCTTTTCTGGGTGCCGGAATCGGCTTCGCCCCGGAGGGTGACCACGCCGTTTTCCACCGCCACCTGGGTCTTGACCGCGCTGAGCTGGCGATGGAACAGCAGCGCCGTCTCCACCCTGGCCTTGAGGGTGGTGTCCGGCGTGATCCCGCTGTCGCCGGCCAGGCTCAGCTGGTTGTTGACGCTCTGGACGCCCGGCAGCCCGGCCAGGGTTTCTTCCGCCAAGGCCCGGTGGAACTCATCCCGCACCTTGCCAGTGAGGGTGACCGCACCGCCTTTGCAAACGATGGTGATCTTGTCGTCCTTCAGGTAGGTCATGAAATTGTACGAGGCCCTGGCCGCGGCAATGATACGTTCATCCGTTTCCGTCGCCTTCAGGCTGGCACAGGAGGCGACCAGGACAGCGGTCGCCAGATGCAATGGGGTCCTTGGCTGGAAGGTCATGGCTGGGTCTCCTGGAGGGCGGATGGACGCCGCCCTGCCTCTCCATGCGCCCACCCCGGCCGGGGTTTCCGCAACACGGAAGAACCCACCGGCGCCGACCTGCCGGAGGCCCGCGTCCGGAGCGGAAGGGCCCGAAACCAGATGGTTCCGGGCCCTGGTCACCCTCGGCGGTCGAGTAAATATCCTGGAATCTTTCCAATGCGAAATCTCGAATCGGCAACCTCTTGACAGTGATATCATGGGTAATATCATTTATGATCAGGGCGGCACAATGACCAAGCGTGAGAACCTCCTTGAAAAGGCCAGAAACAACCCAAAAGGACTGAAATTTACCGAGTTCTAGACCCTTCTGGGGCACCGAGGTTGGGTGCTCGACCGCTCGGAAGGGGACCCTTTCACGTACAAGAAGGAAGGTTGGCCTGGAGTTTTGACCATCCAGCCTTGGAACAACGGCATGGCCGCCCCTTACCAGGTCAAGAAGCTGCTCCAAATCGCCGAGGAAGAACAATGGAGGGGAAAATGAAGACTGCGGAATACGGGTTCCGGGTTCTCTGGAGTGAAGAGGATGAAGGATTCGTGGCCATTTGCCCGGAATTCCCTAATGTCTCGGCGCTCGGCCATACCCCCGAGGAGGCCGTTCAGGAAATTCGTAAAGCGCTGGATCTGGCCATCGCCAGCTACCGTGATTCCAATTGGCCCCTTCCGGTTCCTGAGATCCTTTCCGACTACAGCGGCAAACTTTTGATCCGGGTTCCCAATTCAATGCATGCCCGATTGGTCCAGCGCGCAGAGGACGAAGGGGTCTCGATGAACACCATGGCCAACACCTTCCTGGCGGAAGGCCTATCCAAGCGGGACACGATGGAGAACGACCGCAAGCAGATGCTGTCCGTTCTCGCCCAGGCCATGCAGAATCGCTACTTGGGAGCAGGTTCCATGACCACGCTCAATACCGCTCCGGGACTGGCGAGGAGTTCTACCCTCGTGCCCAACCTTGAGAAGAGAGGCACTCATGTCTAAGCTCGTTTGGGCCATACCCTGCATTCGTCCCATCGTGGATGCTGGCACCAACATGGTCACCTATGTGGATGTCATCGATTCCATGGCCTTTCCGGCCTTTCCAGCACAGGCGCCGTTCCTGGTGATGGCCACCCTCTGGCAATGCGAAGGGGAATCCGGACTGGACATGCGGGTCCTGCTCTATGGCCCAGAAGGAAATCAAATTTTGAAGGTGGACGCTGACCACGCCGAAATACCGGCGCAAATTCACCGGGTTCGGCTCCACGTGGTCATGCCTCCCTTCCCAATCCCAGTTCCTGGCCGTTATGAATACGGGATCCAGATCAGAGTGAAGGGTAAATGGAATGAAGTTGCGCGGATTCCCTTGGATGTGGAAGTTCCACCTCCAGTGACAAAATAATGAAGACTTACGCCGGTGCGAACACCCCAGGGTTACGTATTTTTGACCAAGGTGAGCGGACCAGGGAAAGGCCCGAAACCAGGTGGTTTCGGGCCTTTGATCCGAAGCCGAAAGCGGGCTTCGAACCCCGGACATTGGATCATCGTCGTTTCGATCCACTCATATGGCCCATGTCAACATGCCTTTGCAACCAGATGGCTCTGGGTGATCTCCAGCATGTCGAAGGCTGAATTGATGGCCGTGAGAACGCGCTGGATCTGATCTTTGACGTCCAGGTCGTTCCTGCCGTTGCTGTAGACGAGGACAGCGATTTCGCCGGTCTGCGGACCACTCCCCACGTGGACCTGGTCCACCTCGACCATGGCCCCGGGGAATTTGCTTTCCAGCCAAGCCTGGTATTGCCTGCGAAGCCTTTCAGCCACCTCCGTGGCCACCGCCCAGGGATGATCGAACATGTAACCTTCGGGGGCCTGGCTCCGGATGCTGTCTTCACTGATCGTTTGCTTGACTGCAATGAACATCGCTTCCTCCTTGAACGTTATGGAACTGTCATTGGGCTCCGCACGGGGACGGAACTTGGAATCTTTGACTCAAGACCCGGCCCCTCCGCCTTGGCACGCCCCTGCCACGCCGGACGCGTCGAAGCCTTGAGCTTGCTGCCCGATCGGAGGGGCTCAAGAGGAACATCTGCCAAGCCATTTCCCATGCAACCCGGACCAGCTCCATGTAAATTATAGCACTTTTCGATCCGGCCCAGGGCCTTCCGCTCAAGTAATGGCATCCCTGGCCTGTCTTTCTCGCTGCGCTGGGCCCTCGGTCCATTCTTGGTGGGCTGACGGGGCAGGCAAGTGCCGACGTCCAGGGGCTAGGCACATTGGCCAGCTTCTGCCAGGATTGTCCCAAGAAATCAGCGCTC
>CAZVHQ010000046.1:0-28980 GCA_964627225.1 uncultured Mesoterricola sp. | reverse complement strand
TTCATGTCATGGGAGATCCCGCTGGCCAGCCGCCCGATGCTCTCCAGGCGCTGGAGGTGATTGAGTTCCCCCGCCATCTGGCGCTCGTTCTCCTGGGCGGCGCGGGTCGCCGTGACGTCCAGGAAGAACCCCACCAGCACCCGCTCTCCGCCCAGCCGCACCTCCTCCGTGGAAAGTTCGGCCCGGCCCGTGGCCCCGGAGGCCCGCCGGAAGGTCATCTCGAGCTGCCGCAGACTCCTGCCCCCCAGGATGAGATCCCGGACCCGCGCGTGCTCCTCGGGCCGGACCCAGAACGCCAGGTCCCCGGTGGTGCGCCCGCGCAGATCCTCCAGGCCATGCCCGGAGAGTTCCTCGAACGCCGGATTGGCATCCAGGATGACCAGGTCGGCGGCCCGGACCAGGACGGTGGCGATGGGCGAGGCCTGGAACACCGCCGAACTGCGCTCCTCGCTGCTGCGCAGGGCGGCCTCGGCCGCCTGGCGCCCCCTGCGGACGCGCGCCTCCTCCAGCGCATTCCGCAGCGCGGTGGGGAGCCGTCCGGGACGGTCCTTCAGGACATAATCCCGGACGCCCAGGTGGAGCAGGTCAACCGCCTCCTCCTCGCCGACGCTGCCGGACAGGAGCAGCACCGGCAGGTTCGAATCCGCCGCCTGAACCGCCGCAAGGACCTCCCGGAAGACCATGCCCGGCAGGGTGTAATCCGAAAGGACCGCATCCCAGTGCGCTCCCTCCAGGGCGACGTACAGGTCCTCCATGCGGTCCACCCTGCTGCCCTCCACGCGCAGCCCTTCCTGCTCGAGGGCTCGCATGGCGAGGAGGAAATCCGCCTGGGCATCCTCCACGACCAGGAGGCGCAGCGCTGGGCTCACGGCTGTGCCCCAGGTTCCAGGGACGGATCGTTGATGAGGGGTCCAGCATTCATTTCGGGGCCTCACCGGCTTCCGGGTTAGGCAAGGTGAAGCTGAAGCTGGCGCCCAGGCCGGGCCAGGCCTGGGCCTCGATGGCTCCCCCATGGCGGTTGACGATGCGCTGGACCGTGGCCAGCCCGATGCCCAGCCC
Organism: uncultured Mesoterricola sp.; assembly: GCA_964627225.1. Taxonomy (GTDB): domain Bacteria; phylum Acidobacteriota; class Holophagae; order Holophagales; family Holophagaceae; genus Mesoterricola. The sequence continues at coordinate 27,921 of CAZVHQ010000046.1, read as the reverse complement.
CGGGAACTCGTCCTGGCGGTGCAGGCGCTGGAACGGCTGGTACAGCTTGGCTGCATGGGCCATGTCGAAACCGGCCCCGTTGTCGGCGACGGTGAACCGGGCGGTTTGGCCCAGGACCTCACCCTGGAGGCGGATGGTGGCCGGGACGGTGTGCCGGGTGTATTTCCAGGCATTGCCCAGAAGGTTGCCGACCAGGGTTTCCAGCAGGCGGGGATCGCCCCAGGCCATGAGCCCCTCCGCCACCTCCCAGGTCACCGCGCGTCCGGGTTCGCTTCGCACCAGTTCCTGGCGCACCTGCCCGGCCAGGGCGGAAAGGTCCACCCACTCCCGGCGCAGGTCGCCGCGCGTGGCGCGGCTCAAATGGAGCAGGCCCTCGATGAGAGCAGCCATCTTCAAGCTGGCCTGGTTGATCTGTTCCAGGTAGATCCGTTCCTTCTCCTCCAGGCGGGGCCCGAGATCCTCCACCAGGGCCATGCTGAAGCCGCTCATGGCGCGCAGCGGCGCCCGCAGGTCATGGGACACCGCAGAGGCGAAACTCTCCAGTTCCCCGTTGGCCGCTTCCAGCTCGGCGGTGCGCTCCCGCACCCGGCGCTCCAGATCCGCCTGCAGGCTGCGGATCTTCCGTTCGGCCTGCTTGCGTTCCGTGATGTCCTGCCGCGCCGCCACCCAGACCTCGCCCAGGTCCGCGTGGTGGAACGCCGCCTTGGCGACCAGCGTCCAGAACGGGCTGCCGTCGCTGCGGCGGCTCAGCACCTCGCCGGTCCAGGTCCGTTCCCGCGAAAGGCAAAGGGCGACCTCGCCGGGGACCCCCTCCCCCGAGGCATTCAGGATGGCAACCGGCCGGCCAGCCAGTTCCCCCGGGGCATAGCCGAACATGGCATGCAGCCCGTGGTTGGCGCGCAGGATGGTGCCGGCCTTGCCATCCACCAGGTAGATGCCCATGGAGACGTTGTCCATCATGGCGGCGTCCAGCTCCAGGGCGGCCTGGAACCGGGCCTCCTGGAGGCGCCGGGCGGTCAGCCCCTTGCAGCGTTCCGCCACCAGGGCGCCCACCCGGGCGAGCAGTTCATCCATGGAGAAGGGCTTGAACAGGTAGTCCCCCACCCCCAGGTGCAGCATCTTCACCCGCAGGGCCTCGTCGGCCTTGGCGGTGAGCAGCACGACGGGGACCCCGTCCAGCTCCGGATGACGGCGCAGTTCCTCCACCATCCGGTCGCCGGCCATGCCTGGCATCATCACATCGCTCAGCACCAGGTCCGGCGGGTCCGCCAAGGCTCGGCTCAGCCCCTCGGCGCCGTTGGCCGCGGTCCGCACCCGGTAGCTCCGGGCCAGGGCAGAGACCAGGAAGGCACGCATGTCCGGGTTGTCTTCCACCACCAGCACCACCGGGGCGTCCGGCTCCCTGGCGCCGGGGAGAACCGCATCGGGGGCCGGCCTCCGGTCCAGCAGTTCGGGAACTTCGGGCCCGGCGGCCTCCGCCGGCTGGAATGGACCTCCCTCCGGCGCGCGGAACGGCAGGACCGCCCGGAACCGGGCGCCGCCGCCCGGGGCTGCGCCCAGCGCCACGCTTCCGCCATGGAGCTCGGCGAATTCCTTGGCGATGGCCAGGCCCAGGCCGGTGCCGCCCTTGGCCCGGTCACCGCCCCCCTCCACCTGCCGGAACCGGTCGAACACCACGGCGCGCAGCGGTTCGGGCACGCCGGGTCCGCTGTCGCTCACCTCCAGGATCACGTCCTCGGCCCGGCGCTCCAGCCGTACCCGGATCCATCCGCCGTCCGGAGTGAACTTGAAGGCGTTGGAAAGGAGATTGGCCAGGAGGCGCCTGACCTTTTCCGGGTCCACCCGGAGCGGCAAGGCATCCGGAACCGCCGCGGTGAAATCGAGGCCCCGCTCCTCGGCCAGGCTCTCGAACCGGGAGACCTCCAGCCGGACCAGGTAGGCCAGGTCGGAATCCCGGAGCTGGAGCCCCATCCGTCCCGCATCCAGCTTGGCCAGGTCCAGGAGGTCGTTCACGCGGGCCAGGAGGAGCCGGGCGTTGCGTTCCATGCGCTCCAGGTCCTGGCGCAGCTCCGGTTCCAGCCCGGACTGGGCGAGCCGATGCTCCAGGGGGCCGAGGATCAGGGTGAGGGGGGTGCGCAGTTCGTGACTGATGTTGGCGAAGAAATCGTTCTTGAGGCGGTCCAGTTCCTGGAGACGGCCGTTGAGCCGCGCCAGTTCGGCCTCCCGGCGTTCCAGCTCCTCCAGGGCGGTCTTGAGGGCGCGGTTGGCGTCCTTCACCTCGGCGGCCCGGTGGAGCACCTCCGCTTCCATGCGTTCGGGCCGCGCCTCCACCGTGCCAAGCGCCTCGGCCGTGACCCGGCGGTCCCGTTCCCGGCCCAGGATGAAATCGGTGACGTCCTCCACATGGTGGATGATCCAGGCGACCCGGCCCTCCTCGTCGGTCACCGGGGAGTTGACCGGGCTCCAGTAGCGCACCTCGAACCCGCCGCTGCCGTCCCGCAGCGGGATGTCGTATTTCTGCACCCCCATGATGTCCGGCCTGCGGTCGCCCAGGACCCGGCCCAGGGAGGTGCGGAGGTCGCTCACCGCGGTGCCCCCGGATTCCGACGGGTTGTCCGGGAAGACCTCGAACAGGCCATGCCCGACAATGATCTCCCGGCGGGTACCGGTGGCCTCCAGGTAGCGGTCGTTCACCGCCAGGATGGTGAAGGCGGGGTCAGCCTCCAGGATCAGGTAGGGGTGAGGCGCGGCCTCGAACAGCCGCTGGAAGAAAAGGGGAGTCTGGTGAACAGGTGCATGAGTCATGGTCGGTCGATCCCGAACAGGCCTGGAGGGCTTCAACTGGCCGAGTTGAAAGATAGTGATACGACGATCCCACGAAAGGCAATGAAATCTTGTGCTTCGGCGCAGAAGTGCCGCAATGAATATCCAATTCAAAGCCCAGCCTACCGGCCACTGCCGGTCAGCATGAAACCGGCCCAGTAGTACGGATGCGGGCGCTGCTTGCGCACCTCCAGCTGTGCCAGGCGCAGGGCTTCCGCCTTGGAATGGGTGGCCAGGCCCTGGTAGAACGTCACCATGAGATCCCGCGTGGCCTGGTCATCCACCTTCCAGAGGCTGGACAGGATGGATCGGGAACCGGCGTAGAGCAGGCCCCGGGTGAACCCCACCACATCGTCGCCGTTGGCCACCTTGGAGAGTGCGGTTTCGCAGGCGCTGAGGGTCACCAGATCGGCGTCCAGGGCCAGATGGTAGAGATCGCCCACCCGCAGGGTCCCGTCGCTGCGGGCATCCTTGGCCAGGAGCAGGGCGGAATCCAGGGGCTTGTCCACATCGAAGGTGCCGTGGGCGGCGAAGTGCAGGAGATCGAAATGGGCCCCCTGTTCCCTGATGAAGGTGGCGGTGGCCTTGTCCCTGAGCAGCACGGTCGCCCCGGGGAATTCCCGGGCGATGGCAAGCGCCTCGTCCTGGGCGTAGGCCAGATCGAAGGCCGGGTCGCCCAGATCGGGGTTGCCCAGGATCAGGACCCGGTCCAGGCCTTTGCCGCTGCGGAGAAACCTCAAGACGCTGGCGCTGGGCAGGATCCTGAGGTTGTAGCGGTCGATCAGGCAATGGTCGCCGTCACCCAGGGCACCGAAGGGCACGTAGTGGAGCACGCCGTGGGGCACGATGATCAGGTTGGCCGTGCGCACCTGCGCTGCGACGGGCTTGAAGAGGGCGTCATAGAGGGCCCGTGCCGCCTGCGCGGCGTCCTCGCTCCGGGGCTGGGTGAAGGCGCGGCGCGCGGCGATCACCTGCTGGTCCAGGCCGATGGCGGGCAGGCTCGCCACCCGGACGGCATCGCGGGTCACCACGAAGGCATACCAGGCCGGTCCGGAGGCGTAGTACTCCAGGAGGGTCTCATCGGGTCCGATGCGGGCCTGGAGCTCCGGAACCGACGTGCCGGTCACCATGACCAGGGAAGCCAGTTCAGGCGCCCCTTGGGCCAGCTGCTGGCGCAGGGTCACGGCAATGCCTCGGGTCCGCTCCGGCGCCGCCCCGCCCGCGGGGTCGCTGGTGACGGCCGCGTCCTGCTCGGCCCGTCCCAGCTGCATCAGGGTGGACGCCAGCGAGTCCTCCTGGGAGGAGGGCGGCAGAAGCCGGTTCTGGGCGGCCAGCAGGTCCACCAGGGCGCGCCCCTTGGCCCGCTCCACATAGGCAAAGGCAGCCGCGGGCCGGTCCAGGCTCACCTGGAGCGAGACGGCCTCCTCGTAGACAGCCTGCTTGTCCCCCACGAAGCCGATCCGTCCCGCTTCGGAATGGATGGAGGCCCGCTGCCGCTCCACCACCTCCACGGCCTGGGTCAGGAGCTTTTCTGCCAGCGGGTCCTGCCCTTCCCGGCGGGCGATCCGGGCCCGGTCCAGCAGGACCGGCCAGTACAGGCCGCCGATCTCCTTGATCCGGGGGTGCTCCAGAAGCCGGTCGAAGCCGGACTTGGCGTTCCGGCTGTCGCCGGTTTCGTACAGGCACTTGGACAGGATGTACAGGTTGTTGAGATCGGAGAAGGTGCTGTTGGTGAACAGCGCTTCCATGCGGGCCGCCCCCTCGGCGCGGGCGTCCGCGGTCCGCACTGCGGCGAGGGCCTTGCCGAACTGTTTCCTGGCCATGTGGACCTTGGCGATGTCGAGTTTCTTCTGGGGGCTCAGCCAACTGGGGGCGACAAAGGTGCCCTCAAGGGTCCGGATGCACTTTTCCGCCTCCGGGTCATGGCCCTGGAGCGCATGGGCCACGCCCAGGTAGCTGGGGATGGCCAGGTGCAGCATCACATCGGTGGGGGACTGCAGGCCGCCCTTCTTGATCACCTTCTTCGGCACGGGAAATCCCGCGCCGGCGACCCGTTCCTCGGGTTGCTCGCCCAGCCTGCTCACCAGGAGGGCGTAAGCTTCCGCCAGTTCCTTTTCGGCCGTGGCGGGGTCCCCCAGGTCCAGGTGCGCCGCCCCTCGGAACATCCCGGGCGCCATGGATATGTCCGTGCCCCAGGGGCTGTCCGGAACCAGAACGTCCCCCTGGGCGATCCGCTGGTCCATGCGGTCCAGCACCGGGAACAGGTGGTTGAAGTCCCGGACCTCGTAATAGGCATTGGCCAGGATGTAGAGCTCCCAGCACTTGAGCTGCTGCTGCTGATCCAACCGGGGCTGGTAGATAGCGATGATCCTGTAGTGCTCCTGTTTCATGACGTGGCGCGCGGCGAACATCAGCTTGAAATTATCCGAAGGCGCCACCGGCATGTCCTTGCATCCGATGAGAGAGAACGCCAGCAGCAGGCCGAAGGCCAGCCGTTTCGGGACACGCCAGACGATGGGCATGGTCAAGCCTCCGATGGGAGCATACAGGTGTCGGATTTTCGGGATGACGATACACCTGGGGATAGGGAATGCAAAGGCTTCAAGCGGACCGCGCGCCTTTTCCCATGATGAAAGGGTTCGTGATGACGCCTTGCTCAACGGAGGTCCTCGGCCACCTTTTGCGGATAGGCCATCCGGTCCTCCATCCGTCCCGCCCCGGACCCCTGGGCGCGAGCGTGGTGACCGTGAAGCGCCAGGACACATGCCGGAGCGCCCGGTCCTTCCGCAGATCGGCTGCGGAATCCGCTTTCACTTTCTCCTGCTGGATCCGGGCATCGCTTTCGAACTGTGTCTGCTGCACAGCCAGCGTCCGGAGCCTGATGCTTTCCTCGGTCCGCACTTCCGCTTCGGCAATGGCCCGGCTTCGGTTGCCCTCTCCCTCCAATAGCAATATTAATGCTATTTTCGCATCACTAGTCGTTTCGCTTGCTATTTCCTCCAGTACCTTAAGCTTGAAGTGTAGATCGTCCTCCCTTTCTGGTGAACCCTGGGCTGATTCAGGTGAAAAGCAACGGATGGATCCACCGGGGATACCGGCGTCATTTCCCCCCGCAGCACGCTCTGGGCTCTCGCCTTGATCCGGAGTTCCACTTCCCGCTTCGAGTCCACCACGCATTCGAACGCTTCCGCCAGAAGCCTGAACATGCGAATCACCTCCAACCTGAGGATCATCCATTTGCCACTCCAGGGCCATGGGGAGCGCGGGCTATTGGGTGCTCAGACAAGAGCTACCCAGCTCTCCAACCAGTTGTGAATATATTTTTATTATTATATAAACGATACAAGCAAACATTCGGAGCCAAGTCGAGCCGAGCCATTCCCTCGCGTCCCAGTTGGACGAAATTTTTGAGTCGATCCATTTTCGCTTTTTTTCTGCTTTGCGCAAGGGGCAACGAAGAAATTTAGTCCAGCCGGCCTGTTCTGCCCGGGCGTCTTCATGCCGGCGTTGGTGAAGGTGCATACCAAGGAAATGACAGGCGGCCGGGCGGCCAAATTGTCCTCCCCGGCCCACGGGCGAGGCGGCCCGCGCACGATCAGATGAAATTCAAAAATCACCTCAAACAGCTTGGCGGCTGGTCCCGGATCGGGATTTGGAATAATCTGTTCGAAATTCCAATTCAACCTGTTGAGGAGCTGCCATGCCCACCGGAGTGCGGTCGTTGGCCCGGAGATATGCCCTTTGGTTCGCGGCGGCCCTGCTGCTGATCATCGTGCTGCTGCCAACGCCGGCGGGGCTCCCGGTGGCCGGCCAGCGGATGCTCGGGATCCTGGCGTTCGCGGTCATCGTCTGGATGACCGAGACGGTCACCTACCCGGTGAGCGCGGTGATCATGGTCGCCCTCATGGCGACCCTGCTGGGCACCGCGCCCCCGGTGGCCGGCACGGCCAGGCTGCTGGGCACCAGCGGCGCCCTGGGAATCGCCCTGGGCGGCTTCAGCAATCCCGCCTGGGCGCTGGTGGCGGCTGCCCTGTTCCTGGCCGCGGCCATGACCCGCACCGGCCTGGACAAGCGCATCGCCCTGCTGGTGCTGTCCCGGATCGGCGCCCGCACCAACCGGGTGCTGATCGGCGTGATCCTGGTGGGCTTCCTGCTCAGCTTCTTCGTGCCCAGCACCACCGCCCGGGTGTCCTGCCTGGTGCCCATCGTCATGGGCATCATCGCCGTGTTCGGGGTGTCGCGGACCAGCCGGTTCGCGGGCATGATGCTGATCGCCACGGCCCAGGCGGACAGTCTCTGGAACGTCGGCATCAAGACCGCCGCAGCCCAGAACATGGTGGCGGTGAGCTTCATCCAGAAGCAATTGGGCACGGACATCACCTGGCTGCACTGGTTCATCGCCGCCGCCCCCTTCTCGGCGATCATGTCCGTGGTCCTCTACTTCGTGTTGATGAAGATGATGCCCCCCGAGGTGGAAGAGATCGAGGGCGGCAAGGCCGCCGTGGCCAAGTCGCTGGCCGAACTGGGACCCATGAGCGGCCCGGAGAAGCGCCTGCTGGGCGTGTCCCTGATGTTGCTGTTCTTCTGGACCACCGAGGGCCTGCTGCACAGCATCGACACCTCCACCACCACCATCGTCGCGATCGCCTTCATGCTGTTGCCCAAGGTGGGCGTCATCAGCTGGAGCGAGGCCCAGGAGCGCATCCCCTGGGGCACCGTGGTGCTGTTCGGCGTGGGCATCAGCCTGGGTTCCGCCCTGCTTTCCACCCACGCGGCCGCTTGGCTGGCCAAGCTGATCGTGGGCTGGTTCGGGCTCGGGGGCGCCTCGGCCCTGGCGATCCTGGCGGTGCTTTCAGCCTTCCTGATCATCATCCACCTGGGCTTCGCCAGCGCCACCGCGCTGGCCGCCGCCATGATCCCGATCATCATCTCGGTCCTGCAGGCAGTGAAGACGCCCGGACTCAACCTGGTGGGCATGACCATGATCCTGCAGTACGTGGTGAGCTTCGGCATGCTCCTGCCGGTGAACGCCCCCCAGAACATGATCGCCTACGGCACCGGAACCTTCGAGGCCAAGGATTTCCTGCGCACCGGCATCCCCCTCACGATTGCGGCCTACGTGCTGATCCTGATCCTGGGCGCCACCTACTGGCGCTGGCTGGGGCTGGTCTAGTCGCGTAGCACTTCAACGGAAAGGCGCTCCAGGTTCTGGTCGTTGGCCGGGACGACGATGGGTTCAAGGCGGCTGGCCACCTCTGAACGCTCGAATCCCCGGACCCAGATGATCGGCCAGGAGAATGCATACCGGCTGGTGGACCACCGGGGTGTGGCCGGGTCCCAATTCTCCGCCTACACCTGGCAGAGCGACGGGCCTCTGCCGGCGGGATGGGAGGACGGCCCCTACATCGGCCTCAGGGTGTGGTTCGACGGCAAGCTTCCTGACTACCTCAACCCGATCGTCGAGAACAAGACCATCTTCATCATCGGCGACACGGTCGATTACGTGCGCCCCACCCAGGCGGGCGCCGCGGCCGCTGCCGGGGAAGGAAAGGCCCAGTAGCTGCCGGGCAGCGCCTTCCGGCGGGCCGCTTGCAACATTAAAATTAAATGTTTATTAATTTAGCAGGTCCCCAGCCATGCGCTTCCCCTTCCAGCACCCCCTGGTTCCCTGGACCACCTCCGCCCTGATCCTGGTCGTGGTCCCGGCGGCCCGGGCGGAATGGCTGCCTCTGGCCAACCAAATCTGCAACTATTCCAGCAATTACGCGGTCATGAAGATCCTGGCCCACATCCAGGACTACAGTCGGGGCTTGGCCGCATGGCAGGTGCAGGCTTCGCCGTTGGCCGCCTGGACCAGGTTGTGCAGGATGCCGCAATCCCCCGCCTTCTGGTTGGCATGACAACTGTCGCGCAACAGGCGCAACTGCCGTTCGAGCAGGCCAAGGGCCTCGACCTTCTGGTGGATGCGCTTGATCTGCCCATCGATCATCTGGTTGATCTCGCCGCAAGCCAGTTCGGGATCGGCCTGGAAGCTGCGCAACGTGCGCACCTCCGGCAGCCCCATGCCCAGGGAGCGGCAGTGGCGGATGAAATGGAGCTGCGCCAGGTGCGTATCGGCGTAGCGGCGATAGCCGTTGCGCTCGCGGGCCGGCGGGTCGATCAGCCCTTCCCGCTCATAGAAGCGCACCGTTTCCACATCACACTCGCAGCGTTGGGCCAGCTCGCCGATCCTCATCTGCCACCCCCCCCAGAAATCCCTTGACCCCGTAGCCGCTACAGGGTGTCGAATGATGGCAAAGTTCCCGCCGGGGCGCAACCATGACACCACAAGACCTTACCAGCCCAGTGAGCCACCTCGAGGCCGGCCGGGTCCGCTACCGCATCGACAATATGGACTGCCCCACCGAGGAGCAGCTGATCCGCCATCGGCTGGAGCGGATGGCGGGCATCGACCGGCTCGTGTTCAACCTGCTGGATCGGGAACTGACGGTATATCACCGGCTGGGCGATCCCCGGCCGGTGTCCGTGGTGCTGGCCGAGCTGGGCATGGCCCCCAGCCTGCTCGAGGGCCATGCGCCCGCGGTGGCGCCGCCGGTGCTGGCCGCCAGCGACAAGGCGCAGCTGGCCATCGGCGGCCTGACCGCGCTCATGGCCGAAATCCTTTCCTGGAAAACCGGCCAGGAGGGTTCCTGGCCAGTGATGGCCCTGGCGGCGGCGTCCATCCTGGTCACCGGGCTGCCGACGCTCAGGAAAGGCTGGACCGCCCTCAGGAATCTGACGATCAACATCTATTTCCTGATGTCCTTGGCGGTCATCGGGGCGGCCCTCATCGGCCGGTGGCCGGAGGCGGCCATGGTGGTGTTCCTGTTCGCCCTCGCCGAGGCCCTCGAAGCGTTGTCCCTGGCGCGGGCCCGCAACGCCATCAGGTCGTTGACGGCCCTGGCGCCGGAAACCGCCGAAGTCCAAGGGGGTGACGGTTGGCATGAGCGGCCCGTGGCCAAGGTGGCGATCGGCAGCCGCATCCGGGTCCGCGGCGGGGCACGCGTGCCGCTGGACGCCCGCGTGGTCCTTGGCCGGGCCGCCCTCGACCAGGCGCCGATCACCGGCGAAAGCCTGCCCGTGGACAAGGAGGTGGGCGACAACCTGTATGCGGGCAGCATCGTCACCGATGGCGTGGTGGAAGCGACCGTGACCGCGGTGGCCAGGGACAGCACGCTGGCCCGCATCGCCGCGGCCATCCAGGAGGCCCAGGCCCAGCGCGCGCCCACCCAGCGCTTCGTCGACCAGTTCGCCCACTATTACACGCCCGCCGTGGTCCTGCTGGCCATCCTGGTGGCCGCCCTCGGCCCGGCGCTGTCCGGCGGCACGTGGGCGTTCTGGCTCTACCAGGCCATCGTGCTGCTGGTCATCGCCTGCCCGTGCGCCCTGGTGGTCTCCACCCCGGTCACGGTCGTCAGCGGCCTCGCGGCCGCGGCCAGCCATGGGATCCTGATCAAGGGCGGGGTGTTCCTGGAAGGCGGCCGCCGGCTCAAGGCCATGGCGCTGGACAAGACCGGGACCCTGACCCTGGGCCGGCCCGCGCTCACCGACGCCGAGACGCTGGGTGACCTGCACCCCGACCAGGCCTTGCGGATCGCCGCCAGCATCGACGAGCACAGCACCCACCCGGTCGCCCAGGCCCTGGTGGCCGGGTGGCGGACCCGGCAACCCGCTGCCACGCTGCTCCCCGTGGGTGACTTCGGGGGTTTTGGCGGCCATGGCGTCAAGGGGCAGGTGGCCGGCCAGTTCTGGCATCTCGGCAACCACCTCATGGTGGAGGAGCTGGGCCTCTGCTCGCCGGCCCTGGAAGCCCGCCTGGCGGGGTTCGAGAACGCCGGCAAGACCGCCATCGTCCTGTGCTCGGCCGCGGGGCCGGCAGCGGTGTTCGCCGTCGCCGACCGCCTCAGGCCGGAAAGCCCGGCGGCGATCCTGGCCCTCAAGGCGCTGCGGGTCGAGCCGGTCCTGCTCACCGGCGACAACCCGGCCACCGCGCGGGCCATCGCCCGTGAGCTGGGAATCCAGGACGCCCGCGGCAACCTGATGCCCGAAGACAAGCGGCAGGCGGTGGCCGACCTCCAGGCCCGCCACGGCGCGGTCGGCATGGTCGGGGACGGGATCAACGACGCGCCAGCCCTGGCGCGGGCCGACATCGGTTTCGCCATGGGGGCGGCCGGAACCGCCACGGCCATGGAGACCGCCGACATCGCCATCATGGATGACGATCCGCGCAAGATCGCGGATTTCATCGGCTTGAGCCGGCGCGCGGGGCGGGTCCTGAAACAGAACATCGCCCTGGCGCTGGCCATCAAGGTCGCCTTCCTCGCCTTGGCCTTGACCGGCCACGCCACGCTGTGGATGGCGGTCTTCGCCGACATGGGGGCGAGCCTGCTGGTGGTGTTCAACGGCCTGCGCCTGCTGCGGTATTTCCCTTAAACCCGGCCTGAGTTGGCAGCACTCAACCGGGCAGGAGGCCATCATGGGCATGCTGGGTTCTTCCGGCGGCCTTCCGGCGGCCCTGGTCTTGGCCGCCGGGATGACGGCCGACGCCCAGGTGTCGGTGCAGATCCTTCCGGTCAAGCTGGCCGTCGCGGAGGGGCGGGCGTTCCCCCTGCTCGTCCAGGTCACCGGCCTGGAAGGCGTCGATGCCGACCGGGCCAGCGAGGACTGCGTCTGGACGGTGCTGGATGGGCAGGGGGATCGCCTCGGGGATCTGCCTGACGCGGGTCTGCGCAACCCGGGAAAGGTCCCGGGCGGGCGCACCTTCACCGCCCCCATGGGCAGCGCCGGCCGGACCTTCCGGGTGCGGGTCCACAGCGCCCGCGCCCAGGTTTCGGCTGAAGCCACCCTGCTGGTGCTCCCCTTCCAGCCGTTCGGGCAGGAGACGGTGGCTGGGATCCTGGACGAGCTGGGGACCGGGGACCACTGGTCCGAGGGCCGCCCCTTCGTGGATCTGGCCACGGGACGGCGGTTCGAGCCCGGGAGCGTGGACGGCAGGGGGGCCGAGGCCCGTTTCCTGGACCTGCAGGGCATGGCCGTCGACCGCGGCGGCAATCTGTATCTGGCGGACGGTCATAGCCTGCGCTGGGTCACTACGGAGGGCGTGGTCACCACCATCCTGGGCGCCCCGCTCACCGCCGGATTCCTGGATCGCCTCCGCGGGCCCGGGGATGCGGGCCTGGCGGGGATTCCCTGTCTCAACCGGCCGCTGGGGGCTGTTGCGGGACGGCATTCCGGGCCCACTGGACGAGCGCTACGCCACCCTGGACCAGCCCCGGGGGCTCAGCTACAACCCGGAGGGGCAGCTTTGCGTCACCACCGGCCACGTCGTGGCCCTGGTCAACTGGCCCCTGGAAGAGCCCCTCCAGGCGCCCCTGATCCAGGGGAGCGCCGAGGCGCAAGCCGGGGAGCCGTACACGGCGATCATCGGCCCGGAACCGGGTCCAGGCAACAGCCGGTGGTGGGCGGCGCGCCGGCGGCCCGTCCACGACACAGTGGAATTCCTCGATCCGGACGGCACCGTGGTCCAGCGGCATCAAGGTTCCCTTCCCAGGGAAGCCACGTTCCATGTGGCGGGGACTTTCGCCCAGGCAGGGGAAGGCAAGGTGCGCTACCGGGGCGTGACCGGCGAGGGCCTCTCCCACAGTGCCGAAAGACAGGTGAGCATCATTCCGGCGATTGCCCCCTCAGCAGGTCCGTGATCCCCGTGCCGGGCCGGGCGGCTCCTTGGGCAAGCCTGGAAACCCCGAGCACGGTCGCGTCGCCGGCTTTCCCCTGGACCGGAATTAAGTCATGGAGCCGTGAAGCTTGCGGTGGTCGAGGACTGGTTGTTCTGAGCGTCATAGACATTCAGGCTCCAGGTATAGGGGGCTCCGGAAATGAGCTGGCCCGTCGGCACGTTGTTGGGATCCTGCGGGTCCACCCCGAAGGTGAGCGAGCCGGAACTGGGATCGAGCACATCGGCCAGGCTGTTGGCGGCCGGCACCCTCCAGATGGTATCGCCGGACGAGTTCGTAAGAAAAAACTGGGCGGTATAGCCCGGCTGAAGGGCCAGGGGACTCCACATGAAGGTCAGGGGAGTTATCGGCGGAGGAGTAGGGGTGTTCAGGCCCGTGAAGGAGTAGGGCACGATCCCCGTCACCGGGGCGTTGAGGTTGTCGGTCGTCCCGTCGCTGTAAGTCACGAGGAAGCCATAGGAGTCCCCGAGCGAGGGGGGGGTGCTTCCGGAATTGAACCCGTTCATGAATTGCTGCTGCCCCCCGGACCTGCCGAGGTCCGCGGGGAGGTAGGGCCCGAGTGCCGAAACCAGGGGACCCGCAGTGGCCAGGGTATCCAGGGTGACCGCAGTGACGTGCTTGACGCCATCCTGGATCACGAAATTGAGGGAGTAGGTGGTGTTCGTGGGCGGGGCGGTTTGCGATTGGTTGGTCCGGACCTGGGCGAAACTGTTGTTCGTCGGCAGGGTGAGGTTCACATTCTGGAGGTTCCCGGACACCAGGAAACGGGCTATGCCGGGATCATTGGCGTTGGAAAAATCGCCCATGTCCAGTTGCCCATCGCCGTTCTGGTCGAGGATCCCGATCATGCCCACGGACGCACCAGAGGGCACGCCGCTGATGGAGTAGGTTTGGGAGGCCGTGGGGCTCGCAATGACCTGGGCATAGATCTGGCCGTTGCTCACGTCAAAGGCAGCCACGTAGAGGGGGCCGTAGGAGGCGCCCAGGAGCGGAAGGTTGATGGTCCCCGAAACGGTGTTGCCGCCAGCGCCCGCGCCGATGAGGACGGGGTTCGCCAGCGTGGCGGGGTAGTAGGTGTAGTCGCTGACGGTGCCGCCGCCTTCCGCCGAGATCCGGAAATAATAGGATAGGCCGTTCACCAGGCCGGCGTCGGGCCCCAGGAAGATGACCTGGCCGGCGCTGTTCACGAAGGTCCGGCCGGTCAGTTCGGCGAACCTGGGGCTTTCACTCCATTCCACCGTATAGCTCTGGGACTGATCGAGGCCGTTCTGGAGGATGGCGTCGAAAGTCAGGATCGCTCCGGAATCCACGGGGAAGACCTGCAGGTTCCCGGGCCCGGGATTCCCGCCGAGGTTGCCGTTGCCGGCCGGCGGGTCCGCCAGCGGCAGCGGGTTCGGCAGCACCACGCTGAGCGGAGAGCCCGGGGCCAGCGGGACGGTCTGGGTCACGGACCCGGAGGAGGGGTCGTTGGCGTTATTGCCGCCCCCGCCCATGATGTCCATGTACCCGGAAAGGTTGTAGGTCCCGGCCGGCAGGCCCCGGACGGTAAAGGTCCCGGGGGCGCCCAGGCTGGTGCCGAAGGTCCCTTCCCCGTTCTGCCCTTGCAGGATCACGTAGATCGTACCCGTATGGGTCCCGCCATAGCTGACCGGGCCGGTGACGCTGTAGCCTTGGCCCGCAAGCTGGAAGGTGCTCGGGTTCCCATTGGGCGTCGGCACGATGACGGGGACGGATGGGGGCTGGAAGGCCGAGGATGCCCCGGCGTAGGAGGGAGTGAGGATGTAGGTCCCCGCGGTCACCGGGGTGGGGAAGGCGTAGGAACCGTTGGAGCCGGTCGTGACGGTCTGGGGGGGCACCGAATTGAGGGTCACCTGGAGGGATTGCTGGGCGTTCGCATTGTTGACGACCACGCTGCCCGAGACCGGGTAGGTGGGGAGCACCGTCACATTGAAGGTGCTGCTGTTGACCGTGCTGATGGAATTGCTGGCCGCCAGGTAGTAGCTGCCCGCGTTCGTGCTGGCGATCGGGTTGATCGTCAGAGTCGTGGTGCCCGTTCCCACCGGCTGGGGTTGGGCTCCCGGTCCGCTCACAAAGAACCACTGGAGCGAGGGAGCGGGCTCGCCTTGCAGCTGGCAGTTGAGGTTCAGCGGGCTTCCGTTCACCACGTTGATCTGATTCGAGGGCTGGGGTGTGAACATCGGGGCGTAGTTCACCGTGAGCGTGGCGGAGGCGCTAACCGGCGTCCCCACCCCGTTGCTGATCACCACCTTGTAGACGTCCCCGTCATTGAGGTAGGTGGGGTTGGCAACCGTATACGAATTGCTTGTCACGTTCGTAGCATTGCCGTTCCGGTACCATTGCAAGCTGGGCGGGGGATTGCCGGAGGCCGACGCGGTGAAGGTTACGGAAGGAGCCCCGGAATCCACAATGATGTTTGCGGGGGTGGTTTGGAAGACCGGCGCCTGGTCCACGGTCAGGGTCGCGCTCTGGCTCTGGACCGGGCTGCCCACGCCATTCTGGACCACCACCGCGTACTGGTCGCCGTTGTTGGCTGGCGCGGTGACGGTATAGGCGGCCGACGCCGCCCCCGGGATATTGTTCCCGTTCAGGGTCCATTGGTAACTGGGCGGTGGCGTGCCCGAGGCCACCACGGAAAAGGTCACCGAGGTCGCAGGGGAGACCAGCGTGGCCGAGGCCGGCTGGGTGATGATGGCCGGCGCGATGCCCACGTTGAGGATCGCCGGAGCGCTGGTGACATGGCTGACCTTGTTGGTCACGGTAACGGTGTAGCTCTCACCGTTCATGGCGAGCGTGGTGGCCGGCACGGTGTAGTAATCCGAGGTCGCGCCGGCGATGTCGGTCCCATTGAGCTGCCATTGGTAGGTGGGGTCCGGAGTGCCGGTGGCCACCACCGTGAAGGTCGCCTCGGAACCCATGCTGGCGGTGATGGGCGCAGGCGGGGTGGTGATCGCCGGCGGCTCGTCCACGGTGAGCAGGGCCGGGTTGCTGGTGACTGAGCCCAGGGCATCGCTCACCACGACGGTGTAGCTCCAGTTTTCCATGGCCGCGGTGGCCGGCGGAGTCGTGTAGGAAGCCGCAGTGGCGCCCTGGATGATCTGGCCGTTCACCATCCACTGGTACTCGGTATCCGAGCCCCCCTCAGCCGAAACGGAAAAGGTCGCCTGCCCCTGGTCCATGACTTCCTGGGCCGTGGGTTGTCTGACGATGAGGACCGGACTTTCGCCGCCGCCGCTGTGGCACCCCACCAGCAGCCCCACCGCTGCCGCCGCCCAAAGGACCGGAACCAGTAACTTCATCCCATTGCGCATGCACGCCTCCGGCGAAGCTGCTGGGAGGCCGGAGGTGGGTCGCCTTGGGACGGGATCGCTGGGGTGATGGCCTACAAGCAGACAGGAATAATAAATAATTTCTGCCAATATCCGATCAAACCATGCCCCAGGCAAGATGCGAATGGCCATGCATGTATGAATTTTTTTTCATGAAAACTGAAATGAAATTATTTATGTTTAATCTACGAAGGGAGACACCCCCTCCAGGAAATCCAGTTCGTCGCCATCCAAATCCTGGAGCGGAAGGAAAGGGTCCTCGCCCTTCAACGCCCCTGCCCCGGCAGCGCCATCCCAGGCCACCGAACCTTCACGCCGGCCGTAGCTGCCCGAGAACAGCGCGGCTTGGCTGGAGTTCGCCGCTGGCACCGCATCCATGGACGGCTGCGCAACGGGAAGGGCGAGGTCCGGCCTGGCGACTTCCGGATCCAGACGCCAGATATCCAGGCCCCCTGTGTCCCGTCGGCGGGTGCCGAAATTGAAGAAGGGGACGACCGCCAGGGCCTGGAAGCTGGGTGCCAAAACCAGACCAAAGAGGATGGAATAATAAAACAGAATGAATTAATAACTGTTTAGCACGACGCCTAAACCCGGCATGGCAATCCAGATCGGCGGCATATCGTCATGTGTATTTAATTAATTATTATGTTCCCCTTTCATTAATCTTGGTAAAACCAAGTGCCCGCCCGGGTATTGACAAACACCTGCATTGGGAATGTCATGTACCCATCGATCTACCAATGGAACATCAAGCGCCCACCGGAAAGGTGGAACACGTAGACCGCCAGCCAAAAGAGCGGACGAGTGCATGGGGTGTCTTTCGGGTGAAAATCCCGCCGGCAGACCCGATTCCATGGCGCTCCCGGGTCCCTGTCCAGGTCCCCTTTGGCGGCGGATGGTCCATGGACTTTCCATTGACCCATGGATGCAAAGGGACCGGTCCAGTCGTTTTAAGAGGCATATGATGCAAGAGATACGTTTCCACGGAAGAGGCGGCCAGGGCACCGTGCTGGCCACCATCGCCCTGGCCAAGGCCTTCTTCAAGGCCGGATATGAGGTCCAGACCTTCCCGGTGTTCGGCTCCGAGCGGCGGGGCGCCCCGGTGGAGGCCTACCTCCGGCTCGACCAGCGCAAGATCCTGGTCCGCAGCAACCTCTACCAGCCCGACCACGTGGTGGTCCAGGACCTGCGCCTCCTGGAACTGGTCCAGGTCACCCGCGGCTTGAAGCCGGGCGGCTGGATTCTGCTCAACGCCCCGGGCCTGCCCAGGGACCTGGGACCTTTCGAAGGGTTCCGGCTCGCCTGGGTGGACGCGGCGGCCATCGCCCTGCGCCACGAACTCGGCGCCAAGACCCAGCCCATCATCAACACCGCCATGATGGGCGCCTTCGCGCGCATGCTCGGGGCGCCCCCCCTGGACGCGGTCACCGAGGCGATCATGGCCGAGATGCCGCGCAATCCTGAGCAGAACGCGGCGGCGGCCAGGGATGCCCACGCGGCGGTGGTCCTGGCCGGGCTGGTGCGGGGCGGCCGGGTGGCCCTGGAGGCGGTGGGCGCCGGCGCGCCCCAAGGGGCGGCCGAGCGGCAGGAGGTCGGACGATGATCAAGGCAGAGATGGATTCCTTCGAAGTGCCCCTGTACTTCTCCCGCTCCAGGCTCTCCACCAGCTCGAACCGGACCGGGAACTGGAGCTTCATCCAGCCCGCCTACCGGGACCGCACCGCCCCCTGCAGCGAGCGGTGCCCCTGCGGCACCGACATTCCCCGGGTCGAGTCCCTGGCCGCCGAGGGCAAACACGGCGCGGCCTGGGCGACCATCCTCATGGAGAACCCCCTGCCCGGCGTCTGCGGCCGGGTCTGCTATCACCCCTGTGAACAGGCCTGCAACCGGGGCGAATTCGACACGCCGGTGGCGGTCCACGCCCTTGAGCGCTTCCTGGCCGACCAGGCGCAGCGGGCCCGGGTCCCGCAGGACCTCAAGCCGAAAGCGGCGAACGGCAAGCGGGCGGCGGTGCTCGGCTCCGGACCCGCGGGCCTTTCTGCCGCCAGCTTTCTCGCCCGGCTCGGCTACGCCTGCGATGTGTACGAAACCGAAGCCGAACCCGGCGGCGTGCTCCGCTGGGGCATTCCCGCCTACCGGCTGCCCGGGGCCATCCTCGCCCAGGAGATCGAAGCCATCCAGGCCCTGGGGGTGACCCTCCATTGCGGCGCGGCCATGGACGAATCCCTGGCCGGCAGCTATGACGCGCTCCTGGTGGCCTGCGGCCATGGCCAGCCCCAGGGCCTCGGGGTGCCGGGGGCGGAACTGGCCCGGGACGGCCTCGCGCTGCTGCACGCCGCCCGGTCCCAGGGCGGCGGCAACGGCGCGGCTCCCGGCGCCAGGGTCGCGGTCATCGGCGGCGGCAACACCGCCATTGACGTCGCCCGCACCCTGCTGCGCCAGGGCCTGCGGCCCATCATCGTCTACCGCCGGCGCCGGGAGGACATGCCGGCCTTCGCTCCGGAACTGGAGCGCGCCCTGTCCGAGGGTGCCCAGCTGATGGAACTGCACGCCCCCGTCGCCCTGGCCCGGGAAGCGGAGGGGCTCCGGCTCACCCTCCAGAAAATGCGCAGCCTCGACCCCGGCCCGGATGGCCGCAACCCGGTGGCGCCGCTGCCGGACCCGCCCTCCACGCTCCTGGTGGCCGAGGTGTACAGCGCCGTGGGCGCCGAACCGGCTCCCGCCTGGATGCAGCTCATGGAGCGCACGCCCCGGCTGCGGCTCGCCCGTTGCAGCCTCGCCTTCCGGCCCACCCCGGTCGCGTTCATCGGCGACCTGGAGACCGAAACCAAGAGCGTCTCCGAGGCGATCGCCTCGGGCAAGGAGGCGGCCCTGGCCCTGGACACCTGCTTCCGGGAGGGCGCGGACGCCGTGGTGGAGCGGCTCGCCGCTTGCCGCATCGGCGCCGGTTCCGCGCTGTCCATGGAACTCTACCTGGGCGGCGCAAGGGCGCGGCGCAGCCCCCGGGTGGTGCGCTTCCCCGAACTGAACCGCGCCTATTTCCAGCTGAGCGATCGCGCGCGGCCGCGCGCCCTGCCGGCCCTGGCCAGCATCGGTTCCTTCGCCGAGGTGGAAAGCGGCCTGAAGGCCGCCGAGGCGGGCCTGGAGGCCGAACGCTGCTTCAGCTGCGGAACCTGCAACGGCTGCGACAACTGCCGGACCTTCTGCCCCGACTGCGCCGTGCTCATGGAGGGCGGTTCCCGCCGGATCGCCACCGAATACTGCAAGGGCTGCGGCGTCTGCGTGGAGGAATGTCCGCGCAGCGCCATGGCCATGACCATGGAGGATGGACGATCATGAGACAGGTCCTCGAAGGCAGCCAGGCGGTGGCGTTCGCCGTGCGGCTGGCCCGCGCCAAGGTGATTTCCGCCTATCCCATCACCCCCCAGACCCACATCGTCGAGGAACTGGCCAAGTTCTGCGCCGACGGCAGCCTGGACGGACGCTTCATCTGCGTGGAAAGCGAACATTCGGCCATGGCCACCATGATCGGCGCCGCCGCCGGAGGCGTGCGCACCTTCACCGCCAGTTCCTCCCACGGCCTCGCCTACATGCACGAAATGCTGCACTGGGCCTCGGCGGCCCGGCTGCCCATCGTCATGGCCGAGGTCAACCGCGCCCTGGGCCCCGGCTGGAACCTGTGGCTGGACCAGACCGACAGCCTCGCCCAGCGCGACACCGGCTGGATCCAGCTCTACTGCGAGGACAGCCAGGAAGCCATGGACACCACCCTGCAGGCCTACCTCCTGGCCGAGACGGTCAACCTGCCGGTGATGGTGGTGCTGGACGCGTTCTTCCTCTCCCACACCTTCGAACCGGTGGACGTGCCCGGCCAGGCTGCCGTGGACGGGTTCCTGCCGACGTTCCAGCCGAAGTTCCAGCTGGACCCCGCGGCCCCCTGCACCCTCTACCCCATGGCCGGGCCGGCGGTCTACATGGAGATGCGCCAGAGCCTCCAGGCCGCCATGGACCGGGTGCCCGCCGTCTACGCCCGCATCCAGGATGACTTCGCCGCGCGCTTCGGGCGCAGTTACGGCGTCGTGGAAGCCTTCCGCTGCGACGACGCCGAGGTGGTCCTGGTCATGGCCGGAACCACCGCCAGCACCTGCCGGGAGATGGTCCAGAACCTCCGGGCCCAGGGCCAGCGGGTCGGGCTGCTCAAGCTCAAGCTGTTCCGCCCCTTCCCCGCCGAGGCCATCCACCGGTGCCTCAAGGGCGTGCCCAAGGTCGCCGTGGTGGACCGGAACAACTCGGCGGGCGCCGGAGGCATCTTCGCCCAGGAAC
The DNA here is from genome assembly GCA_964627225.1 of uncultured Mesoterricola sp. Taxonomy (GTDB): domain Bacteria; phylum Acidobacteriota; class Holophagae; order Holophagales; family Holophagaceae; genus Mesoterricola. The sequence goes on along the minus strand of CAZVHQ010000046.1, from coordinate 7,655 downwards.
TCAAGGCCGCCCTGTGCAACCGGCAGGAGCGCCCGGCGATCTACAGCTACGTCGCCGGCCTGGGCGGCCGGGACATCACCACCGGGACCCTCGAGTCCATCTACTGGAAGACCCTCGAAGCCGCGGAGCCCACCCAAGATAGTCAGTGGGTGGACGTTCATGAGGAGCTTGCAAAATCATGATTGAACAATTTGATGGCGTTGAACTCATGGATTCCGGGCACGTGGCCTGCCCCGGATGCGGGGGCGCCTTGGCCCTGAAACTCGCCCTCCGGGCCCTGGGCGAAAAGACCGTCCTGGTGATCCCGGCAAGCTGTTGCGCCGTGTTCGCCGGCGGGTTCCCCCAGACCGCCCTCAAGGTCCCGGTGCTGCATGCCGGCTTCGCCACCACCGCCGCCACCGCCAGCGGGGTCCGGGCCGCCCTGGACTTCCGCGGCGAGCGGGACACGACGGTGGTCGGCTTCGCCGGGGATGGCGGCACCTTCGACATCGGCCTCCAGGCCCTTTCGGCCGCCGCCGAGCGGGGCGAGGACATCATCTTCATCTGCTACGACAACGAGGCGTACATGAACACCGGCGTCCAGCGGAGTTCCGCCACCCCCTATGGGACCCGGACCACCACCACCCCCGGCAGCGGCTGGAAGCTCACCGGCAAAAAGAACATCATGGAGATCATGGCCGCCCACGGCATCCCGTACGCGGCCACCGCGAGCATCGCTTATCCGGAGGACCTCATGGCCAAGATCCGGAAAGCGGTCTCCATCCGCAGCGGCACCCGGTTCCTCCATGTGTATGCCAGCTGCCCCACCGGCTGGGGCTTCCCGCCCCAGGACGCGGTGAAGGCGGCGCGGCTGGCGGTGCAGTGCAACCTGTTCCCGCTCTACGAAGTGGTCGACGGCCACCGCTACACCATCAACAGCCGGGGGACCGACCGGATCGAAGCCTACCTCCGGATGCAGACCCGGTTCCGCCACCTGGAGCCGGCCAACCTCATCGACATCCAGGTCCAGGTGGACGAAGCGTGGCAGCGGCTGCGCAGGAAGGCCAAGGCCTGAGGCGATCGCACCATCTCCCGCCTGGCGGCACCTGAGGGGTGGAAATGACCCTCCTGGAGTCGCCTTGGGCCGCCTCCGTAGCTCCACCATCTGCCTCGCGGCGATCGCGTTGGCCCCGGCCGTGCCGCTCGAGGCCGCCAAGCCCAGGCGGCCGCGGCCGCCCCTGCCCTGGGCCGCCCTGGAGCGCCGCAAGGCCGTCATCAGCCAGATCGACGTGGCGATCAGCGATGTCTTCGACCTCGCCAACCCGAAAGAAAACAACTTCGTTGGCCGGCTGGCCAACCACCTGCATGTTTCCACCATGGAACCGGTCATCCGCAGGGCCCTCCTCTTCAAGGAGGGCGATCCGGTGCGCACCCGGCAGATCTACGAGACCGAGCGCCTGCTGCGCGCGCTGCCGTTCGTCAAGGACGCGCACATCGATCCCGTCGTCCGGCCGGATGGCACCGTGGTGGCCCGGGTCCGGGTCCGGGACGCCTGGACCACCCAGATCAACGCCGGCTTTTCTGCCGTGGGCGGCCAGAAGGCGATGAACTTCGGGGTGGATGAAAAGAACTTCCTGGGCCGGGGCAAGAGCCTGGCCTTGGACCTGGCCAAGGATCACGAGCGCAGCACCTGGGGCCTCACCTACACCGATCCCCAGTTGCTCGGCAGCCGGTGGACCCTGGCCCTGCAGGACCTGCACCTCTCCGATGGCCAGGTGCGCAACGTCAAGCTCGAGCGGCCGTTCTACGCCCTGGACACCCCCTGGTCCACCAGCCTGACCCTGGGCCGGACGCATACCGGCCTCTACCTCTACGATCGCGGTGAGCAGATCTACCAGGCCCCCTTCGTCTGGAACCAGATCCGCTGGGCCGGCGCCGCGGCCTTCCACCGCAAGGCGGACCGGGTCTGGCGCGCCGGCCTGCTCATGGATTGCGAGGACACCCGCTACGGCGGCCTCGTTCAGACCGGCCCTTCGGACAGCCCCCTGCCGCCGCCCGGCCTGCCCAGCCGGCGCCTGCGCGGGCCGGCGCTCACCCTCGCCACCCAGAAGGACGCGTTCGAATCCTTCACCGACCTCCAGGGCATGGACACCCCCGAGGACTACAACCTCGCCTGGAACGGCACCCTCCACCTCGGAACCTACACCCGGACCCTGGGTTCCTCCATGGCCGCGCCGTTCTTCCTGCTGCAGGCGGCCAACGGCTGGTCCTCCTCCAGCGACGACCTCACCCTGTTCATCGCCCATATCAGCGGCCGGAGGCCAGCCAGCGGGCTGGAGAACGGCCAGTTGAACCTCGCCCTGGTGCGTTACCAGAAACTGGATGCGAACCGGATTCTCGCCGGCCTGGCGGCCGTCGACGTGGGCAAGCGGCTGGATCCCGAGAACTGGTTCTACCTGGGCGGAGACCAGGGCCTGCGCGGTTTTCCCAACCAACTGCACCCCGGCGACGCCCGCTGGATGGTCTCCGTCGACTACCGGCTGCTGACCGGGCAGCGCTGGTGGGGCATCGTGCGCCTGGGCACCAACGCCTTCGTGGACGTGGGTTCCATCCACCAGTTCGACGGCCTGGGGTGGTCCAAACCCTACGCCAATATCGGCCTCGGCCTGCGCCTGGGCAACCTCAAGAGCTCCATGGGCAGGGTGATCCTGATCAGCCTGGCCGCGCCCCTCAACCGGGAGCCCTACCAGTCCCGGTTCCAGTTCACCATCGGCAATGCCATGCGCTTCTGAACCGATTACGGTTCCACCGGCAGCGGCGCCCCGCCCTCCTCCCGATGGCCGGTCATGGCGGAGCCCGCGTTCACCGGCAGCCGGGCGCAGACCGGCGAAGCGATCAGGGAGATGACGGTCACCCCCAGGAAGGCCACGGAGAAGTCGGAGAGATGCGGAATCACATGCCCGTCCATGGCCATGGAAAACGCCAGCAGCCCCGACGAGATGCAGATCCCCATGGACAGCATCATCTGCTGGAAGGTGGCGTAGAAGCTGGTGGCCGAGCTCATGCGCGCCTGCTCGATATCGGCGTAGGCCACCGTGTTGAGCGCGGTGAACTGCAGCGACTGGAAGAACCCGCCCACCGCCAGCGTGAGATTGATGCACATCACCGGCCAGCTTGGCCGGAAGGCGGCGCAGACCGCCAGGAAGCAGGTGGCGATCAGCCCGTTCCACACCAGCGTGTTGCGGAACCCGAACCGGCGCAGGATCGGCGCGGTCACCGTCTTCATGAGGAAGGAGCCGATGGCGGTGGTGAACGTGATCATCCCGCTGCGCGCCGCCGTGTAACCGAAGCCCACCTGCATCATCATCGGCAGCAGGAACGGCAGCGCGCCGGCGGTGATGCGGGTCAGGGACCCGCTGATCACCGAGATGCCGAACGTCGGCACCCGCATCAGGCGGAAGTCCAGAATCGGGTTCAAGGTCCAGCGGGCATGCCGGGCGTAGGCCAGGCCTGCCGCCAGGCCGACCGCCAGGATCACCGCCGTGATCCGGGTCGATTCGCCGCCCCCGCGACTGACCATTTCCAGGCCGTACATCAGGCACGACAGCGAGATCGAGGACAGGCAGAACCCCCGCTTGTCGAAGTGCCCCGGGTCCGGCTCGCGCACGTCATCGATGAACACCGTGGCCAGATAGATGCCCAGGATGCCGAACGGCACATTGAGGTAGAAGATCCAGCGCCAGGACAGGTAGGTGACGATGAAGCCCCCCAAGGGCGGCCCCAGCACGGGCCCGAGCAGGGCGGGCACGGTGAACCAGGACATGGCCGAGACCATGTCCTTCCAGGCCACCGTGCGCAGCAGCACCAGCCGCCCCACCGGCACCATCATGGCGCCGCCCATGCCCTGGAACAGCCGCGCCGCCACCAGGACCCCCAGGCTTCCGGACTGTCCGCACAGGATCGAGCCCACGGTGAACACGGCGATGGCCAGGCGGAAGATCCGCCGCGCCCCGAACCGGTCGGCGAAGTAGCCGCTGGCCGGGATGAACAGCGCCAGCCCGAGCATGTACGACGTGAGCGCGGCGCTCATGTGCAGCGGCGAGACCTGGAAGCTGCGCGCCATGGTCGGCAGCGCGGTGGCCAGGACGGTGGAATCCAGCTGTTCCATGAACAGGGCGCTGGCGATGATGAGGGCCGTGGTCCGGAAGCTGTGCTTGGAAATGAACGGGCGCGGACCCAACTCAACCGGCCGGGGCATCCGGTGCCCGCGTCGGCCGCGATGCCAGTCCTGCCTGCCCAGGCGTGCCTGACTCAACAACCGATGCGCCAGGCGACCGCCCGAAGAAAGAACTAACATTGTCATAGCAACAAGAATACCGGATTTTTGCCGCTCCGGCCTCAACTCGCCCGCCCGCCAGCGCAAGGCAGTCCGATGGCCGGTGACCGGATAGGAGTATGATCGCGCCATGCGCCTCTCCGATCATGCATTCCAGCTGCTGGTGGACGAGGCCCTGGCCCAGGTGCCCGGGGAATTCCGCCCCTATCTGGAAGGCCTGCCGGTGATCATCGAGGACTGGCCCCCCGATGACCTGCTGGACGCGCTCGGAATCCCCGAGGACGACACCCTCTATGGCCTCTATTCGGGCCATCCGATCACCGGAGGCTCCCCGGGGACCGGCGAGCTTCCCTCACGCATAACCATTTACCGGGCACCGCTGCTGGAAGACTGCCTGGACGAGGCGGATCTGCGCGACGAAGTCACCACCACTGTCCTCCATGAGATCGCCCACCACTTCGGCATCAATGAGGCCCGCCTCAAGGAGCTGGGCTGGGATTAGAAAGGCTGGAATCGTTATTAATAAAAATTAGAATTTCACGCTTGTTCGCACGAAGGCCCGGATGACAGGGGAGCGCATGGGACCTCAGCACTTGATTCTGTTCGATGGTGAGTGCGATTTTTGCCGTCGGCAGGTCGAGCGGGTGAGCGCCCGGGATAAAGGCTTATTGTTCATCCCGATCGCCTACCAGGAGGCGCCCTCGCCACCCATGACGCCGGCCCTGTTCATGGCATGCCAGCGGGCAGTCCATGTGGTCCAGCACGATGGAACGATCCTCAAGGCGGGCAAGGCCGTGCTCTTCATCATGGAACATACCGGCCTGGGCGTTCCGGCCAGGATCCTGGCCCACCCGCCGTTCCTGTGGTTCGTGGAATTCGCCTATGGTGTGGTCGCCCGGAACCGCTCCTTTTTTGGGCGATTCATATAGAAACCAATGAACCGCCTGCGCATTCCGTGCGGGCTCATCAACTCCATGATTTTCAAGGTTCGAGTTAACATTCAAAAGCGTCCCGTGTTCACGTGACGATACCCAGGATGCCCCCGACCTCCCAGGCGCCTCGCCGCTTTAGGGAAAGGCCCAGTAGGATGGATCATGAACGTTAATGAAAAGACGCCTTGGCCCCAATGGATGATCCTTGTCGCAGTCCTGTTGTTCCGCTACCTGTGCCATGGGATCGCCCTGCTCCTGATCCTTCCCCATGAGATGCAACCCGGCAGCGTGCTCCCCGACATGCTGCTGCGGCACATCCCCTACGTGGACTGGCTGGCACGGTGGAATTACGTGCTGTGGATCCTTTGCTACATCCCCCCCGCCCTCTGGATCGCCCGGAAGAACCCGCAGGTTTTCCTCCGCCTGGTGATCACCGACGGCGTGCTTTCCCTGCTGCGCGGCCTCATGATCCCCCTCACCGGCATCGGTCCGGTCATCGGTACGGATATCAACATGCTCCATCCTTTCGCGGTATGGCCGGCGCTGCTCGCGCTGCTCAATCCCTTCAAGGCCATAGGGGACAATTCCGCGGCGGTCTATCTCACCAAGGACCTGTTTTTCAGCGGCCATATCGCGACGACCTTCCTGCTCTACCTCTTCGCCCGCCGGTTCGGGAAAGTGAGCCGGGTCTTCCTTGCCCTGAATTTACTGACCCTCGCGGTGGTCCTGCTGGCCCATCTCCACTATTCCATCGACATCATCGCCGCGTATTCCATCACCTACGGCGTCTACCGGGCGAGCGAAGAATCTACGGTGTCCTTCCCCTGGTTCTGGCACTTCCTCTGGGGCACCAAGGACCGCCAGAAAGTGGGCTTGCCCGAAAAGCTTATACCGCGCCGGGAACCTCAATGACGAACGCATGGCCGACCACACCCTGAGCCTAACGCTGGCTGGAGGTTCAAGGTTGCGGGCCCCGGCGGCAGCCCCACCTACCCCCACCGCTAGCAGCCGGTCGGCATTCCCACCTTGGCGGAGGCCCTGGCAGGAATCCCCGTCCAGATCCCGATCCTGCTGGACCTGAAAGCCGACCCAGCCGAGCCTCGGGTCAAAGCTGTAGCGGGGATCCTGCAGGACGCCAAGGCATGGGGCCGGGTGCGACTTTATTCCACCCAGGCAGGCCATCTGCGCCTCATGAAGGCCTCCCATCCCCAGGCCCAGGTTTTTGAAGAGCCCGACCTCACCCGCATGCGCCTGGTGGAAAGGCGGCTCGGCGGGAGTTGTGGCCAGCCCCCACCGGCGGGAACCTGGGTTGGCTTTGAACTGAAGAGAAGCCTGGATGTCACCGGAAAATACACCCTGGGAGAAGGCCGTTCCGGAACGGTTGCGAAACGCTGGGACAGAGCGGCGATGGCTTGTTGCAGGACCCATCCCGGCGTGAAGATCGTCCTGTTCGGCGTCGCAACGGAGGAAGACCTGGCGATCGCCGAGACCCTCGGGGTGGATGCCGTCATGACGGATTCTCCCCGGATCATGAGAGCCATGATGGCCGCCAAGGCAGCCAGGATGACCCAGCCTGTCAGGGGGCGCTGAAACCTAATTCTGCAGGGTGGCCCCCATACAGGGAGGCGCCTGCCCAGCCATGCACTTGGAAGGTTCTTCGCCCAACCTTCAAGCTTAAAGGAGTTCAGCATGCGATTCGTGCCGAGATGCGCCATATATGTCTATTTAATTGCGCTGTTCACCCAAGGGCTCGATCCTTGTGTCCTTCATGCCGTGCCTGCCAACGTAGACCCGGACGTCGAACGAGACCTCCTCACCAGGCCATCGGCCAGGCAGATGCGCCTGGATAAGTTCCGAAAAGACCAGGAAGAACTTCGCAGGCATCGAAAAGAGTCAAGAAGACAAAGGATTGAAGCCAAACGAGCCCGGCTTCAGGAGGCGCTTGAGCAGGCGAGGGATGTTGTTCAAGCATGCTCCCTGAAATGGACGGATTGTCCATCTAACCCTTGCGACTACGGCTCGCCAGCGCATTCTCGAAACCTTTTCATTGGAATGAGCTGTTTGTGCCTATTGGCCATTGCTCCCACCGCGCTGGGCAATGATGGCGCGGTTACAGCAGACAATACTCCAACTTCGGTCCTTGGTGGACTTATGAATGATGCCGATTTCTACTGGTCCGTCGCTATTTCGTGTGGGTAACCGGCGGTATAGGCCGGCCGGGATTCCAGCGCAGGGCTGAGGAGTTTGGGGCCAGTGAATCCCTTTCGGCCTGACTGGGTTTCCTGGAAAGAAGGGGCCTGGGAAGATGGTCCCATGGACACCAAAGTAATCTTCACCATGGCGCTGGGCCTTCAGCAGGGCAAACGCATGATTGATTTGTAGAATCAAGCAATGGGCGTTTCCCCAGG
>CAZVHQ010000045.1:0-29718 GCA_964627225.1 uncultured Mesoterricola sp. | reverse complement strand
GCGCCGCGTCCACCAGGGGGTCTTCCGGCAGGCCCGCCTGGATCTGCAGCAGGGCGGCCAGGGCGGCCAGCAGCATGCCCAGGGCGGCGATGCCCAGCACGGCCAGGGGCCGGCGGGTCAGGTAGCGGGTGCCCTCAAGGAGGCTGGCGAGATCGGTTTTCGGAGAGGTCGTCATTCTATGAGAGTAGCGCGCTATGATCTTCCACATGAGTCATCTGGCCCCATGCATACTCGTGGCGAGTCCCCGGATCCTGGATCCGAACTTCCTGCACACCGTGATTCTGCTGGTCGAGCACGACGACACCGGCGCCATGGGCGTGATCCTCAACCGCCCGCTGCCGGTGACCTTGGCCCAGATCTGCGAGGAGAGCCGGCTGCCCTTCTCGGGCGACGAGGGCGCCACCGCCTGGCGCGGCGGCCCGGTGGATCCCCAGCGGGGCATCGTCCTGGTGCGCGGCGGGCTGCCGTCCGCGGACGACACCGTGCTGGATTTCACCGATTTCATCAGCTACCGCAAGGACCTGCTCGAGTCGCTGCTGATGGAGCCCGCCGCCCGGTTCCGGCTGTTCCTGGGCTATGCCGGCTGGGGCGAAGGCCAACTGGACCAGGAACTGGAGAACGGCGGCTGGGCCCGCCTCCCCTTGAACCCGGCCTGGCTCATGACCAACGAGCCGACCGAGCTGTGGACCCGGGCGATCCAGTCCATCTCGAATTAGGCGATGGACTTGGCCGCCTCGCTGGCGAGCCGGTCGACCCGCTCGTTTTCCGGATGGCCATCGTGGCCGCGCACCCAGTGGGCCTCCACCCGGTGGGTCTTCAACTGGGCATCCAGGGCCTGCCAGAGTTCCACATTGATCACCGGCTGGCCGTCCGCCTTGCGCCAGCCCTTGCGCTTCCAGCCCGCGAGCCAGGACTGGATGCCCTTCACCACGTACTGGCTGTCGGAATAGAGCGCCACGTCACAAGGCCGGGCCAGGGCCCCCAGGCCCTCGATGGCCGCCTTCAGCTCCATGCGGTTGTTGGTGGTGGCGGGCTCGGCGCCGCGCGCCTCCTTTTCCTTGGGTCCGTCGACGGTATGCACCCGCAACAGGTAGCCCCAGCCGCCCGGCCCGGGGTTGCCCAGGCAGGCGCCATCGCAATAAAGTTCCACACGGGTGCGTTGACTCATCGGTGCAGACTACCATGGGGTTCCTGGAGGGAAAAATGGCAGCGACCATCGCCGTGACCGAAGCCCCGCTGGACGCCGCCGCCGTCCGGGCCGCGGCCGCGGACCCCAGGGCCGGCGCCGTGGTGGTGTTCGAAGGCTGCGCCAGGGACAGCCATGAGGGGCGGCCGGTGGCGCTGCTGGCCTACGAGGCCTTCGTCCCCATGGCCGAAGCCGAGCTGGCCCGGCTGCGGGAAGAGGCCATGGCCCGGTTCGGCCTGGTCCGCTGCCTGATCCACCACCGCCTGGGCGAGGTGCCGCTGCTGGAAGCCGCGGTGGTGGTCGCCGCTTCCAGCCCGCACCGGCGCGAGGCGTTCGAAGCCGCCGCCTGGATCATGGACCGCATCAAGGAGCGGGTGCCCATCTGGAAGCGCGAGCGCTACGTCGACGGGGCCCAGACCTGGGTGGAAGGCGAATCCCGGAAGTAAGTTGGCACGCCTCTCGCACTGCCTGGGACAGAGGTGCCCAGGTGGATCCCGCATACTACGTCGCAGCAGGCAGTCTGAAGGCCCGGTCCCTGCAGTTGGACATGGTCTCCAACAACCTCGCCAACGCTGCCACCGTCGGCTACAAGCCGGAGAAGAGCTTCTTTTCCGTCTACAACAAGGCCAAGGCCGATGGCCGGGGGCTGCCGCTCTCGCAGTACGTGAACGACGGCGCCATCACGGCCCAGAGCGGGATCGATTTTTCCCAAGGGGCGGTCAAGACCACCGGGCGCAGCATGGACCTGGCCATCGAAGGCAATGGCTTCTTCATGGTCAAGACGCCCCAGGGCAACCTGGCCACCCGGGACGGCCGCTTTCAACTCGGCACCAACGGCCAGCTCCAGGCCATGGACGGCTCGCCGCTGTTGGGCAAGAATAACCTACCCATCCAGATCGATCCCGCGGGCGACCCGGTGAAGGTGCTGCCGGACGGCTCGGTGATGCAGGGCGACACCACCGCCGGCCAGATCGATCTGCGCACCTTCACCAACCCCGGCGCGCTCCAGCGCAGCGGGGCCAACCGCTACACCCCTTCCGGCGCCCCGGCCACCGCCTCCAGCGCCACGGTCACCCAGGGCGCCCTGGAGCAGAGCAGCGTGGACCTCTCCACCTGCATGGTCGACATGATCCGCCTCAACCGGCTGTTCGAAATGAGCATGAAAGTGGCTTCCACGGTCACCAACGACATGGATGCCAGGAGCATCTCCGATATTTCCACCGGCCGTTAGGCCTTCAGGAGCTTCGCCATGATGAGAGCCATGTGGTCCGCCGCTGCCGGCATGAACGTGCAAACCACGAACATGGACGCCATCTCCAACAACCTGGCCAACATCAACACGGCCGGGTTCAAGTCCGGCCACGCCGAATTCCAGGACCTGCTCTACCAGACCATCAACACCGCCGGCACCAGCACCTCCAGCACCACGACCCAGCCCGGCAGCCTCCAGCTCGGCCACGGCGCCAGGCTCTCGGCCATGGTCAGGGACTTCAGCACCGGCAGCCTGCAGCAGACCAACTCGCAGTACGACATGGCCATCCAGGGCCAGGGCTTCTTCCGGGTGCTCATGACCGACGGCACCTACGCCTACACCCGGGACGGCTCGTTCACCCCGGACCAGAACGGCAACCTGGTGAACGCCAGCGGCAACACCCTCGACCCGCAGATCACCATCCCCCAGGACGCCATGACCGTCACCATCGGCACCGACGGCACGGTGACCGTGACCACCCAGGGCCAGACCACGCCCCAGCAGGTGGGCCAGATCACCCTCTCCAACTTCATCAATCCGAACGGGCTCAATGCCATCGGCCACAACCTCATGCAGCCGACCCTGGCCAGCGGCGACCCCATCGACGGCGTCGCCGGCCTGACCGGATTCGGCACCATCCAGCAGTCCTCCCTGGAAGGCTCCAACGTGGACATGGCCACCGAGATGGTCAACATGATCGTGGGCCAGCGGGCCTACGAGGCCAATTCCAAGACCATCCAGACCTGCGACCAGATGCTCCAGCTGGTCAACAACCTGAAGCGCTGAACCATGCGCTGGCTTTGGATCCTTTGCCTGACCTCGGCGCTTTCGGCGGCGGGGGCCGAAGACCCGGTCCCCCTGACGCCGGTGGAGCAGCTCCAGCAGGACGCCCTCAGCTACGTCCAGGCCCAGGCCGGAACGCTGGCCGGCCATTACACCTTCCATGTGCTCAAGCCGCCCAGCGTCCCCCGGGTGCTGGCCGGCGCCAAGCTCACCTTCGAGCCTGCCAACCTGAGCCGGCGCGACCTGGGCGGCGTGTTCTTCGTGTCGTTCAAGATGAAGCTGGACGGACGTCCCGCGGGCATGCTGCGGGTGGACATGGAGGGCAAATGGACCGGCATGGTCCTGCGCGCCAAGGCCCCCCTGCAGCGCAAAACCATTCCCGCAGCCGACGCGTTCGAAGTCGAGCCGTTCGAAGGCAACCCGCCGCCGGGGGCGCTCAGCGAAGTGCCGGCCGGGTATCGCCTGCGCCTGCCGGTGGCGGCCGGGCATCTCCTGACCATGGTCGACCTGGAATCCATCCCGGTGGTGACGGCCGGGGACCAGGTGCGGGTGGAACTGGTGAGCGGCGCCCTGGTGATCGCCGTGGATGCCGTGGCCCGGTCCAACGGCGCCGTGGGGGAAAAGGTTAGGCTGGAAATGCCCACCTCGCACAAGAACCTCCAGGCCGTGGTGACCGGTCCGGGCGAGGCCCGGCTCCTGTGGGCGGGCGGGAATTAGCGCTGGTGGAAAGGGGACAATGGGCCTACTCTGGTAGCTCGCACAGGAGCCCCCATGGCCCATGAACATGACCATCAGAATCCCGAACACCAGTGCGGCTGCGGCCCCGAGGACCCATGCTGTGAAGAACATGCCGACGAGATCGAAGTGGTGGAACTGGAAGACGAGAACGGCGAGAAGGAAGAGTTCGCCATTCTGGAGGAGGTGGACTTCGAGGACCGCCATTTCGCCATCATGGCCCCCCTCGCCGAAGTCCAGGCCTATTCCGACAGCCCCGCCGAGGACACTGAGAAGGAGGACAACCTCACCATCGAGATCTTCGAGGTGAAGGGTGACGACTTCACCATGCTGGAGGACGAGGCTTTCGCCCAGAGGCTGCTGGCCCATCTGGACGAACTCTCCGCCAAGCTGGAAGAAGAAGAGGAGCAGGAAGGTAAGTAACGGATTTTCTAGCCATGCCAACCATGCCGCGAAAGCTCCTTTTCGCGGCATGATTGTTTCTTGAAATCATGATGCTGTTATATCGCGGGTCATTCATGCCATCCTTACGGCATGGCGATGGATTGCATCAAGCTGCCGGGTCGCGTGCTCTTCCTCTCCGAGGACCCCTCCAAAATCCAAAGGCAGATCCATGGGGAAGATATCCCGCTCGCTGCGGCGCTACCCCTGCGCGACGAAGTGACGGTGGATGAGATCGCCCCGGCCTGGGTCTGCTACTACTTCGGTGAGCGGCTGGAGGACTTCCCGTACCTGGGGCTGGCCTGCGGCGACAGTTTCCCGGTCACCGAAGGGGCGGTGGTCCGCGGCGGCTTCCAGGTGGTCGTTTCCGGCGAACACCATGGCGGCCATGGCGCCCGGGAGGCGGCCCTGTTCGCCGAATTCGCCGCCGGCATCCGGCTGGTCATCGCCAAGAGCTTCGACCCGGAATACCTGCAGCACTGCCATGACCTGGGCCTGCTGACCAGCACCGACTTCGGCCTCCTGGACCTGCTGGCGCAGGGCGCCGAGCTGCCCATGGAACGGTTCACCCGCGGCCAGGATGCCTTCACGGCCGAGATCATCCGCAACGGCGGGGCGTTCGGCTTCACCCATGCCCGGCTGGGCGGCACGGCGGTGCTGCCGGTGCCGTCCGGGACGCCCCGGCCCATGACCCTGGCCGAAAAGATCCTGGCCCGGGCCGCGCTGACCGGCCTGGACGGCGCCATCGGGCTGCCGGCCGTGGCCCCCGGCGACGGCCTGCTGGTGAAGGCGGACTGGCGCTTTTCCCACGAGACCGTCACCAACCTGGCCGCCGCCATGCTGGACATGTTCCTGGCCGACCAGGTGCCGTTCGTCGATCCCGGCCGCATCATCGCCTTCCGCGATCACCTCAGCTTTGTCGGCCGCTTCGAGGGCCAGGAGGGCTTCCCGGAAGTGGCCCGGCGGCTGCAGGCGTTCCAGGATTCGTTCTGCGCGGCCCACGGCATCCACCTGCATGCGGTGCTGCCGGACGGTTCCACCGAGGGCATCAGCCACGTGATCATGGCGGAGCGCTATGTCCTGCCCGGCCAGGTGGTGCTGGGCACCGACGCCCACGCCAGCCACAGCGGCGCCCTGGGCGCGCTGGCCTTCGGGGTGGACGCCGCCGATCTGGCCAATGCCTGGGTCAACGGCGATGTGCGCATCACCGTGCCGCCCACCTGCCTGGTGCGGCTGGGCGGCCGGCTGCGCCCGGGGGTGTTCGCCAAGGACCTGGCGCTGCATCTGCTGACCCTCCCCGCCCTGCGCGAAGGGCGGGTGGCCGGGCAGATCCTCGAGTTCCAGGGCGAGGCCCTGGCCGCCCTGTCCACCGACGAGCGCGCCACGCTCACCAACATGGCGCCGGTGTTCGGGGCGCGCACCGGGATCGTCGCCCCGGACGGCGAAACCCAGCGCTTCCTCATGGAGCGGCGCGGCGTCGCGGTGCCGCTGGAAAGCTGGATGCGCAGCGATCCGGAGGCGGAGTACAGCGACGTGGTGGAGGTGGATTGCGCAGCCGTGGGCGCCATGGTCGCCGCCCCGGGCGATCCGGGCAACTCGCTGGCGCTGGACCGGCTCGAACGCGAGGTGCCGGTGGACATCGCCTACGTGGGCAGCTGCACCGGCGGCAAGCGGGACGACATCGAGCGGGTGTACGACGTGGTGCGCTGGGCCCTGGACCACGGGCTGACCGTGCCCCTGCACGTGCAGCTGTTCATCCAGCTGGGCAGCGAGGACGTGCGCCGCCATGCCGAGGCGCAGGGCTGGCTCAGCGCCTTCGACGCGGCCGGCGCCCGGGTGATCAGCCCCGGCTGCGGCGCCTGCATCCACGCCGGGCCCGGCATCTCCACCCGGCCCAGCCAGGTGACCATCGCCGCCTTCAACCGCAACTTCCCGGGCCGCAGCGGCCCCGGCCCGGTGTGGCTGGCCAGCCCCGCCACCGTGGCCGCCAGCGCCTTCGGCGGCAGGATCTGCAGCTTCGGGCAGCTCCAGGAACTCGCCCGGCAGTAATATGGCGGCATCCGGTAGGATGGAGGGGCCCAGCCCCGGAGGCGAGCATGCATCTTCACGAAACCAGCCTGTGGACCCTGGTCGCGCCGATCCTCGGCAGCCGGCGCGCCGATGCGGTGTTCGAAGCGGTGGCGGTGCCCGCCGTCCTCGGGGCCCCGCGGCGTCCCCGGGTGCCCCGGGCCCAGCTGGCCATGGCCCTGAACCTGCTCCTGTTCGAGGATCTGGAACGGCGCGTGCCGTTCGCCCGGGCCTACGTGCGGGACGGGGTCCTGGCCGGGCGCAAGGTGCGGTTCGACCATGGCGCCCTGCGCACCGTCAAGGCTCCGGCCGGGGCGCTGCCGGCCGGCGAGGCCGCCATCCTGCGCCTGCTGGAGCCGCTGGGCTACGCCTGCGCCGAGGTCTACCCGCTCGACCGCATCGCCCTCACCGGCCGGGCCTACGCGCACCTGGACCACCCGGAGGAGCTTCCCCAGTTCTTTCTCAGCGAGTTCCACCCCGAGCGCTTCAGCCCGGCCTTCCAGGCCGCCGTGGCCCGCACCCTGGCCGCCTCGGTGGATCCGCTGCCGGGCTGGGCCGGGCCCCTGCTGGAGGAACTGGGCGCCCGCGGCAGCCTGCCCCACGACCTGGCGCAAAGGCTGCTGCCCGAGCTGGCCGGCTGTTTCGACCGCCAGCACCCGGCACCGCTGCGCGCCGACTACCAGACCCTGCTGGCGGAAAGCGAGGAGATGGCCTGGATCGCCACCGAAGGCAACGCCTTCAACCACGTCACCGACCGGGTGGCCGACGTGGCGGCGCTGGCCGAGGCGCAGAAGGCCCTGGGCCGGCCCATGAAGGACCTGGTGGAAAACTCCGCCTCGGGGCGGGTGCTGCAGACCGCCTTCCGGGCCGCTCCGGTGGAGCGGATCTTCCGTGACCCGGAGGGGCACGGCACGGTTGCCACCGTGCCCGGCTCCTTCTTCGAGTTCATCACCCGCAAGCCGCGCCCCGACGGGCGCCTGGACCTGAGCTTCGACACCGGCAACGCCCAGGCCATCTTCAAGATGACTGCCGCCAGTGGAGCCCGGCCATGACGAACCCCGCCAACCCCCAGGATGAACTGGCCGCCCTGCTGGGACCCGGCGCCGTGCTGAGCGATCCCGCCGACCTGGAGAAGTACCAGACCGGCTGGCGCTACGGCAAGGGCCGGGCCCTGCTGGTGGCCCGGCCCGCCAGCACCGCCCAGGTGTCCCAGGTGCTGGCCTATTGCCGGGAGCGCGGGCTGCGGGTGCTGCCCCAGGGCGCCAACACCGGCCTGGTGGGCGCCTCGGTGCCCGATGCCGGCGGCCGGATGGTGGTGCTCAGCCTCGAACGGCTCAACCACCGGCTGGAGCTGGATGTGCTGGACCGCACCGTGACCGTCGACGCCGGCGTGCTGCTCAGCGAGCTGAACCAGGCCCTGGCGGAACACGGGCTGACCTTTCCCGTGGACCTGCCGGCCGATCCGCAGATCGGCGGCATGGTCGCCGCCAACACCGGCGGCGCGCGCCTGCTGCGCTACGGCGACGTGCGCCGCAACCTGCTGGGGCTGGAAGTGGTGCTGGCCGACGGGCGGGTGGTGGACAACCTGACCGCCCTGCGCAAGAACAACACCGGGCTGGATTTCAAGCAGCTGTTCACCGGCACCTCGGGCGTGTTCGGGGTCATCACCGGAGCGGTGCTGCAGGTGGCCCCGCTGCCCCGCCAGCGGGCCGCGGCCCTGGTGGGGGTGCCGCACGGCCGGGCCGCGCTCGGCCTGCTCCAGGCCCTGGAACACGGCCTTTCCGAGCTGCTCGCCGCCTTCGAAGTGATGTCGCGCGAAGCCCTGGAGCCGGTGTTCGGCCCCGGCGGCCTGCGCAATCCGTTCGGCGCGCCCCTGGCGCCGTACACCGTGCTGGTGGAACTGGCCTCCACCCTGCCGGAATCCGCCCTGGACCTGGCGAACCTGCTGGAGTCGGCCCTGGCCGAGTACCTGGAGGGGCACGAGGAGGACCTCACCGACGTGATCATGGGGCGGCCCGACGAGTTCTGGGCGGCGCGCCACCACATCTCCGAAAGCCTGCGCGAGGAGGGCCGGGTGCTGGCCTTCGACATCGCCGTGCCCCGGTCCAGGCTGCCCGCCTTCACGGATGCCGTGAAAGCCTGGCTGGCGGCCGAGCAACCCTGCTTCCGGGTCTGCGATTTCGGCCATTGGGGCGATGGCGGCACCCACCTGAACCTGGTCTGGCGGGAGGCCGAAGCGCCCCTGCCCGCCGAGCGGCTGGTGCCGCTGGTGCAGCGCCGGATCTACGATCTGGCCGTGCTGGAATTCCAGGGTAGCTACAGCGCCGAGCACGGCGTGGGGCCGCACAACCAGGCCTGCTTCGACGCCTACACCGGCGCCGCGCAGAAGAGCGCCGGAGCCGCGCTGAAGGCCCATTTCGATCCGCACGGCATGCTCGGCACCGTGCGGCTTTGGTAGGAGGCGCCATGCGCGCAGTCGGTTATCAAGAATCCCTGGCCATCGAGAACCCGGCCGCCCTGGCCGACCTCGAACTGCCCAGGCCCGAGCCGACGGGCCGGGACCTGCTGGTCGAGGTCAGGGCGGTATCGGTGAATCCGGTCGACACCAAGATCCGGCGCGGGGTGAAGGCGCCCGAGGGCACCTGGAAGGTGCTCGGCTGGGACGCGGCGGGGATCGTCACCGCGGTCGGGCCGGACGTGGCGGGCTTCAAGCCGGGCGACGCGGTGTTCTACGCCGGCGCCCTGGACCGGCCCGGCACCAACGCCGAGTACCACCTGGTGGACGAGCGCCTCGTCGGCGCCAAGCCGGCCTCCCTGGACTGGGCCGAAGCCGCGGCCATGCCGCTGACCGCCATCACCGCCTGGGAGGCCCTGTTCGACCGGCTTGATGTGCGCAAGCCGGTGCCCGGCGCCGCCCGGGCCATCCTGATCATCGGCGGCGCCGGCGGCGTGGCCTCCCTGGCCATCCAGCTGGCGCGCCAGCTCACCGACCTGACGGTGATCGCCACCGCCTCCCGGCCGGAAACCCGGGAGTGGGTGCGGGAGCTGGGCGCGCACGCCGTGGTCGATCACGGCCAGCCGCTGGCCGCCCAGATCGCCCGGCTGGGGCTGGGCGCGCCCGGCCTGGTGTTCTGCACCACCAACACCGACGCCCATCTCGCCGAGATCGTCGAACTCATCGCCCCCCAGGGCCGCTTCGCGGTCATCGACGATCCCGCCGCCCTCGACATCAAGCCGTTCAAGCGCAAGAGCGTATCCGTCCACTGGGAGTTCATGTACACCCGCTCCCTGTTCGGCACCCCCGACATGGCCGCCCAAGGCGCGCTGCTGAACGAGGTGGCGCGCCTGGTCGAGGCCGGCACCCTGCGCACCACCCTGGCCGAGCGCTTCGGCCGGATCAACGCGGCCAACCTCAGGCGCGCCCATGCCTTCCTGGAAAGCGGCCGGGCCCGGGGCAAGGTCGTGCTGGAGGGGTTCGGCAAGGATGAATGATCCCGGTCAACTGCCGGGTTCCTCGAAGCTGTCCGGGCCGCTGGCTTCTTCCTGGCGGTGGACGTAGGTCACCACGATCCGCTCGCCCTGGAACTCGTACAGAATGCGCAGCGGCTTGACCAGAAGCTCCCGGTAGAAGCCGGGGCCGAATTCCGCCACCCAGCGGCCCAGGTCCGGGAACCTGGCCAGGTGGCGCAGGCTATGGTCCACCCTTTGCCGGAGCCGGCGCGCCGCCTCCGGACTGAAGGCGCCGATGTACTCGAGGCGTTCGATGAATTGTTCCACGGCAGGATCGGTCCACCGAATGGTCAGGTCCATTTGGCGGTCCGGGCCATGACCGCTTCGTGGGTCTGGGTGCGGCCTTCGGCCATGGCCTTCTGGCCCCGGATGATGCCCTCGAGCAGTTCGATCTTCCGTTCCTGCATGCGGTAGCTGGTCACATCCATGAGGATGGCGGCTTCGCGGCCGTGCTCGGTGATGAGCAGCGGTTCCTGGTCATGCTGGAGGGCCTCGATGATCTCGGTGGCCTTGCGCTTGATGTCGGTGACGGGGATGAGCCTGGGCAGCATGGATGGCCTTGGGGCGGCTACGGGTAGCGCGTTGATACCATTGTAGCATTTTAATGATACTACGCAACCACCCATGGCGATCACTGGCCCCTCGTGGCGCGCCAGGGAGGACGTGGACGGCACGTTGCCTACGCGCTCCTGCCGATGGCCTGCCGAACGAAGCAGTCCGTGATGAGCGCTGCATGCAGGGCCCGAAGGGCCGGAGCCGCGTCTTCCTTCTTCACCACGAAACTCAGATTGATCTCGCTGGCGCCCAGGCTGATCATCTCGATGTTGATCTCCCGAAGGGCGCCGAAACAGCGGCCGGACAAGCCGGGCGTGGACTTGATCCGCTCACCGACGATGGCCACGATGGTCCGGTCCCGGGCGATGCCGACGCTGCCGAAACCGGACAGATCCTTCAGCAAGGCCTCCAGCGGCTCGTTGCCGTCCACGGTGAAGGAGACGCTCGCTTCGGTCGTGGCGACCAGGTCGACGCTGACCTGGTGGCGGGAAAAGACCTGGAACAGGCTGGCCATGGCCAGGAAACCGTGCCGGTCGTGGCTGCCGCCGCAGGCAACGGTGAGCACGGTGACAGGACCGCGCTGGGCCAGGGCGGTCATGGGGCGGCCGGTGGGCACCTGGGCCGTGATGGTGGTGAACCGGCCCTGGGGCCGGCCGGTATGCCGCACCGTGACCGGGATGCCGGCGTCCACGGCGGGCTGGATGGTGGCCGGATGCAGCACCTTGGCGCCGAACGCCGCGAGCTCGGCCGCCTCGGCGAAGCTCATCTCGGCGATGGGGACGGCCTCGGGCACGATGCGCGGATCGCAGGTGAGGATGCCTTCCACATCGGTCCAGATCTGGATTTCCCCGACCCGCAGGGCGGCGCCGAGCAGGGCCGCGCTGAAATCGCTGCCGCCCCGGCCCAGGGTGGTCGTAAGGCCTTCGGCGGTGGACCCGATGAAGCCTTGGGTCACCACCGCGCGGCCGGGCCCCAGCAGGGGCGCCAGACGGCGCGCCGCCAGGGCGGACAGCTCACCGGGCAGGGGCTGGGCGGAGCCGAACGTGGCGTCGGTGCGGACTACGCCGCGGGCATCGACCCAGTCCGCGTCCAGGAAGGCGGCCAGGATCCGGCTGGACATCCGCTCGCCGACGCTGGCGATGGCATCCAGGCTCCTGGGGCTCAATTCGTGCAGCATGGCCACGCCCCGCACCAGCGTATCCAGTTCCCGGCCCAGCTCCACCAGGGCCTGCGCCAAGGTCAAAGGAAGAGGCTTGGGGAACAGCTCAAGGGCGATGTCCCGGTGGCGGTTCAGGATGCCCCGGCTGAGATCCAGGGCGGCGCCCAGGTCGCCGGCCTCGGCGCGGCGGGCCGCCTCGAGCAAGGCGTCGGTGGTCTGGGCGGTGGCCGAAAGCACCACCAGCGGGGCCTTGGGCAGGGCCTGGGTCACCAGGGCGGCGACCTCGCGCATGCGGGCGGCATCGGCCACCGAGCTGCCACCGAATTTCATGACGATCGATTCAGGGGGATGGACGGCCTTGCCCTTTCGCGAAACCATCCGTAGGGGGTGAGGCTCTTGCGGTTGTTCCGGACACATGGTCACGAGGTCTCTCCTTGGCCGGCCGCATGGGAATCAAGCCGTCCAGCGGCGCCAGAACAAGGGTCGGCCCCGGTCCGTCAAGGAGATGTCAATAAAGGTCCCGATTCTGTTAATAAAAAGACATGAGCTGGCGTGACCAAATGCTCAGAAAACGCGCGCCATTCCTGAATACCGGCTGTCAGTTGATCGTGATCCCTCCTACCTTGAGCTGCAATGATAGGCATGGGTCTGGTACGGAAAGGCGACGGTCTCGCGCCCGCGCAGTGCCGGATGGCGGAGCAGGGCCAAAAGCCGGTCCTCCACCTTGGCCCGTTCGGCGGCGGGCAGGTTGGCGATGAAGCTCACTGACAGGGCGCGGTCGACGATCACCTCGCGCGGGCTGCCCACGTGCTCGTACGGGAAACAGGTTTCCTGCAGCTCCGTGAATCGCGAGCCGGTGAAGGGCAGGCGCCACTGGCCGGTGTGGTAGCGGGGCGTGCCGGTTCCGTAGGGCTTGAAGATCTCCGTCAGCGCCGCCACCCAGTCCACCGACTCGTCCCGCACGTTCCACACCAGGCCGAGCCTGCCGCCGGGCTTGAGCACCCGGTGGATTTCCGCCAGGGCCTCGGTGCTGGCGAACCAGTGGAACGCCTGGGCGCAGACCACCGCATCCATGGCAGCGCCGGCCAGGGGCAGGGCCTGGGCGGTGCCCTCCAGCACCCGGATGCCGGGGAGCGCCGCGGCCAACTGGTCCCTCATCTCGGCCACCGGCTCCACCGCGATCACCTCCGCGCCGGTCTCGGCCAGCAGCCTGGTGGACTTGCCGGTGCCGGCGCCCAGATCCACGCAGGTCCGCCCGGGCCCCAGCCCCAGGTTCCCGGTGAGCCACGGCAGAAGCTCGGCCGGGTACGATGGCCGGCCGCGCGCGTAGGCCCCGGCGGCGGCGGCGAATCCCTGGGCGGCGGAAGGGTGGACTTGGCACATGGCTGTGGGCTCCTGGGCAAGAGCAGGATAGCCCCCGGAGGCGATCCAATGCATCCGGCCTTGCCGGGAATGGCCGGGAGCGACGTAAACTGGCAGGGTAAACAACGCCTTCCCTGGACCATCCGATGCCCCCAACCACCCTCCGCGCCGTCATGTCCGCCCTGCTTACCCCCGGGAGCGGCTGCCCCTGGGACCTGAAACAGGATCACCAGTCCCTGGCCCGCTACCTGCGGGAAGAGGCCGCAGAGGTGCTGGACGCCCTGGCCGAGCACGTGCCGGGTGACCCGGAAACCGAGCGCCACCTGTGCGAGGAGCTGGGCGACCTGTGGCTGCAGGTGGCCTTCCACGCCCAGCTGGCCCAGGACCGCGGCGCCTGGGACCTGGCTGACGTGGAGGCCATGGTGGTGGAGAAGCTGGTGCGGCGGCATCCCCATGTGTTCGGCGAGGTGGAGGTGGACGGCGCCGAAGGGGTCCTGGCCAACTGGGCCGCCATCAAGCGGGACGAGAAGGCCGAGCGCGGCGAGGCGGACGCCGCGCGCCTGCTGGAGGGCATCCCGCACAGCCTGTCGCCCATGGACACCGCCCTGGAGATCGGCCGCCGCTGCGCCAAGGTGGGCTTCGAGTGGCCGGACATGGAAGGGGTGCTGGACAAGGTGAAGGAGGAGGTGGCGGAGCTGCAGGCCGAATCCGACCTGGACCGGGTGGAATCGGAGTACGGCGACGTGCTGTTCAGCCTCATCCAGTGGGCCCGCTACAAGGGCGTCGATCCGGACCGGGCGCTGCGCCGGCAGATGCGCCGGTTCCAGTCCCGCTTCAGCCATGTGGAAGACGCCGCGGCCGCCAACGGCGGCTGGGAGCGGCAGGACCTGGAAGCCATGGAGGCGGCTTGGCAGGACGCCAAACGGGCGGAGCCCCGGCCCTGATGGCGGCTCCGCCGTTCTACTTCGTCCCGCTCACCCACCCGGCCTGGGACGAGGCGGTGGCCTGCGCCCGCAAGCTGCCGCCGGAAGCCATGGCCGAGCTGCGCCTGGACCTGTTCCCCGCAGCGGACCCGGAAGCCCTGGTGCTGGCCCTGGGCCGGCGCTGCCTGGTGACCTGCCGCCGGGCCGATGAGGGCGGCGCCTGGCGGGGCGACGAGGCCGGGCGGCTGGAGCACCTGCTGCGCGGCGCCCGCGGCCGGCCGGCCTGGGTGGACCTGGAGTGGGACCTGCCGGTGCCGCCAGCCCTGGTCGAATGCCTGCCCCATGTGCGGCTGCTGCGCTCGGTCCATGTGGCCCCGGGGGTGTTCGACCTGGAGCAGCGCCTGCGCGATCTGCCCCGGGGCGACGCCTTCAAGTGGGTGGGCCACGCCGCCAGCCTGGCCGACAATGCCCGGCTGCGCGGGCCGCTGGCCTGGGCCCGGGACCGCAACCTGGCCCTGTCGGCCTTCCTCATGGGCCCCAAGGGCATCGCCGGCCGCTGCCTGCAGGCCGCCTGGGGCGGCAGCTTCACCTACGCCCAGGCGGATGACGGCCCGGCGGCGGCCCCCGGCCAGCTCACCCTGGCCCGGATGCTGGGCTGGCGCTGCCACAAGCTGCACGCCGGCTACGGCCTGTGCGGGGTGCTGGGCCAGCCGGTGCTGCATTCCCTGGGGCCCGCCTACCACAACCCGCGCTTCCAGCGCAGCTTCAAGGACCTGCTCTACCTGCCCCTGGAGTGCGGTGACCCGCTGGAAGCCGAGGCCGCGCTGGAGGCGCTGGAGCTGCTGGGGGCCAGCCTCACGGCCCCGCTCAAGGAAACCCTGCCGGCCCGGCTGGGGCTGACCGGACCGCTGAACACCCTGTGGCGCCGGCGTCCGGGTGAGCCCTGGCAGGGCGCCAACACCGATTTCACCGCCCTGGACGGCGCCCTGGACGGTCTGGCCGCCGGGCCGGTGCTGGTCCTGGGCGATGGCGGGGTGGCCGAAACCACCCGGCAGGTGCTGCGCC
Organism: uncultured Mesoterricola sp.; assembly: GCA_964627225.1. Lineage (GTDB taxonomy): Bacteria > Acidobacteriota > Holophagae > Holophagales > Holophagaceae > Mesoterricola. Next base: position 14,680 of record CAZVHQ010000045.1, on the reverse strand, counting down.
GGCGCGGCTGGCCCAGCCTGGGCGCTTCGCGCCGGGCTCCGCTGGCGCCCGAGGCGGTGCGCCGGTTCGCGCCGGCGGGGGTGATCCAGGCCACCCGGCTGGGCATGGAACCGGGCGACCCGGCGCCGTTCCCGGAGCTGCTGGCCGCCGCCGAGCCCTCGGCGCGCTGGGCGGTGGAATGGATCTACAAGGAGGACACGGCCTTTGCCGGCTGGGCCCGGGACGGCGGACGGCGCCTGGTGCCGGGCGGCGTGCTGTTCGAGGCCCAGGCGGCGGCGCAATCGGCGGCCTTCATCCGGGAATGCGGGGGATAATAGCGCATGCGCCTGCTGCTGGTGGAGGACAAGGACAGCTTCCGGCGCCTGCTGGTCCAGGCGCTGGGCTCGGCCTGGGAGGTCACCGCCGTGGGCGATCCCCAGGCGGCCCTGGCCGCCCTGGCCGCCGCGCCTTTCGAGATCCTGGTCACCGATCTGCGATTGCCGGGGATGTCGGGCCTGGAGCTGCTCAAGGCGGCCAAGCGCCGGCACCCGGCGCTGCGCGCGGTGCTGATGTCGGCCTTCGGCGAGCCCCGGGACATCGTCGAGGCGATGCGCTGGGGCGCCGACGATTTCCTGCCCAAGCCGTTCGACCTGGACCAGTTCGAGGCCGTGCTGGCGCGCACCCGGGCCCTGGCCGAAGCGCCGCCGCCGGATCCGCGCGAGCCCTGGATCATCCACTCGCCGGCCATGCGCGAACTGGACCTGGCTCTGGCCAAGGCTGCCGAGACCGGCTTCGCCGTGCTGTTCCAAGGCGAGCCCGGCACCGGCAAGGCCCGGGCCGCCCGCCGCCTGCACGCCCTGCGCCACCCCCAGGCGCCCTACCTATGCCTGTCGGCCCCGAGCCTGCCGGAAGGCGGCCCGGACCCGCGCCGGCTGGCCCTGCTCCAGGGCGGCAGCCTCTACGTCTCGGAACTGGAGGAACTGGCCCCCGGCGGCTGGGCGCCTTTGGTGCGGGCCATGGACAGCGAGCTGGGCCAGGGCATCCACTGGCTGGGCTCCTGCCGGGAGCCCAAGGCCCTGCCGGAGGTGCTGCGCGAGCGCATGGGGGTGATCGGCTTCACCCTGCCGCCGCTGCGCGAGCGCCGGGAGGACATCCTGCCGATGTTCCGCGCCTTCCTGGACGCCCGGGCGCGCCAGGACGGGCGGCCCGTGCCCATGCTGGAACGCGGCGTGGAGAAGGAGCTGCTCCAGGCCGCCTGGCCCGGCAACCTGAGCCAGCTGGCCTGGGCGGTGGCCCACGCCTGGCGCGCCAGCGCCGGACCGCTGCTGGCGCCCATCCCCGCCTTCGGCCCGGAAGCGGGCGAAGCGCTGGTGCTGCCCTGGCCGGCCCCCGGCACCCTGGCCGGCATGCTGGCCGCGGTGGCGGCCTCCGCCTCGGAGGCCCTGGTGCGCAAGGCCATGGAGGGCCACCGGGAGGATCCCGCCCAGGTGGCCCGCAGCCTGGGCCTGGGGCCCAGGCCGTTCGCCCGGATCCTGCGCGAACATCACATCTCCCTGGAGGACGAATGAACGTGGTCAGTGACGGGGCCGCCCCATCGGCCGCCGCCGTCCAGGCGGTGCGGGATTGCGTCCATGCCGGGGTGAAGGAGTTGTGCCGGGTGGTGGTGGGCAAGGACCAGGCCGTGCGCCGGGCGGTGGCGGTGATGCTGTCCGGTGGGCACCTGCTGATCGAGGACCTGCCCGGCGTGGGCAAGACCACGCTGGCCAAGGGGCTGAGCCGGGTGATGGGCGGCGGCTTCCAGCGGGTCCAGGGCACCAACGACCTGCTGCCGTCGGACCTGCTGGGCATCCACCTGTGGGACGCCGCCGCCCAGACCTTCCGCTTCCAGCAGGGTCCGGTGTTCGCCAACATCCTGCTGCTGGACGAGCTGAACCGCATCGGCCCGAAGACCCAGAGCGCGCTGATGGAAGTGATGATGGAGGGCCAGGTCACCCTGGACCGGGGCACCTACCCGCTGCCGGATCCCTTCTTCGTCATCGCCACCCAGAACCCCACCGACCACGCCGGCACGTTCCCGCTGCCGGAAAGCCAGATCGACCGGTTCGCCTGCGTCCTGCACCTGGGCTACCCCGACGCCGCCGCTGAACGCCTGGTGTTCCGCGGCGCGGCCGGGGCCGGGCGGCTGGACACCCTGGGCCCGGCCATGGACCTGATCGGCTGGCGCCTGGCCCGGAGCCTGGCCCGCGGCGTGCACCTGTCGGAGCCCGCCATGGACTACATGGAACGGGTGGTGGCGCGCATCCGCAAGGACAAGGGGTTCTGCTCCACGCGCGCCGCCGGGCATTGGCTGGCCCTGGCCAAGGCCGAAGCCTGGCTCGAAGCCCGGGACTTCGTCACCCCGGACGACCTGCAATCGACCCTGGGCGACGTCATGGCCCACCGCGGCACCGTGGACGACCGCCGGCTCAACCGCGAGGACCGCCGCGAACAGCTCACCCGCGTGCTCAATGAAGTGCCGGTCGGATGGAAGCCTTAAAGTAATATGGTAGCCATGGAGTTCAAATCTGACGCGACCCCGGGCGCCGGCGGGCCCGCCGGCATCGGCGAGGTGCTGCGGCGGGAGCGCATCGGCCAGGGCCTGTCGCTGTTCGTGCTGGCCCACGAGCTCAACCTCAGCGTGCCGATCATCGAGGCCGTGGAGGCGGAGGCCTGGGAGCGCCTGCCCCCCGGGCGCGAGCGGCCGCATACCCGGCAGATCGCCGAGCGGCTCGGGGTCGATCTGGCCTCGTTCCCGGAACAGTGGAGCCAGCTGCCCGGCGCCATGGAACAGGAACCGCCCGATCCGCGCCGGGAATTCATGGAGCGGGTGCTGGTGGGCGCCATCACCGTGGGCTCCCTGGCCCTGCTGCTCTGGCTGGTGGTGCCGGGGCCCAGCCTCAAGCGGGCTCCGGCGCCGCCGGCCAAGGAAGTCGAGACCAGCCCGGCGCCGTGGACCCCCACCGATCCGGCCGGACCCTATCCGGTGGTGGGCGAGGTGCTGCCCGAGGTTCCGGTCAATGACGAAGGCGTGCTGATCTCCATGCGCGCCATGGACACCTGCGACGCCGTGGTGCAGGGCATGCCCCAGGGCGAGCAGGACCTGCACGGCGCCTCGGTCCCCGCCCAGCGGCGCACCCTGCGGATTTCCGAACCCTGGCGGCTGCGCGTGAAGGGCCCTTTCACCATCTCCCTGGACAATGCCGGCGTGGTGGCCCTGGAGGTGGCGGGACGCCACATCCGCCATGGGCGCACCGTGGGCGAACCCTGGCTGGGCCGGTTCGGGCCCCTGGGTGACTGGATCCAGCCCCAGGAAGCGGCACCCCAGAACCCCCCGACCGCCCCCGAAACCGATCCGGCCGACCCTTCAACGGAGTAGACGTGCATCAGATCGTGCAGAAATTCATCGAAGGCCAGCTGCCGGAAAACCTCGCCGCCACGCTGATGTCGGGCAACCTCCCCGTGCCGCCGCTGGATCTGCTCCAGGCGCTGGCGCACGCGGTGTTCAAGGAGACGCCGTACGGCCCCAAGGCGCTGGAGACCCTGCTGGCCATGCCGGAGCCGTTCCTGCAGAGCGCCATCGCCGGGCCGGTGCTGCCTGAGGACCCGCTCGGGCTGATCCTGATCCACCGCAAGGAACCGGGCCTGCTGGAAGCCGCCCTGCTGCACGAGAACATCACCTCCGAATGGATCGAGCGGGCCGTGCCGCACCTGCCCGGATCGGTGCTGGAAATCCCCTTGAACAACCAGGTCCTGTGGCTGGAACGCCCGGTCATCCTGGACCTGCTGGAGGCCCACCCGGAGGCCGAGTACCAGATCAAGCGGCGGGTCAACGAATTCCGCCGCGACGTGCTGCGCCTGATCCCCGTGGAAGTCGCCCAGGAGCGCCTGGAGATCATCGACGAGGTGGAGGCCGGCCGGCTCGACCGCGCCTGGTCCGAGCTGCCGCTGCCCAAGGAGACCCCCCAGGACGAGCCGGTCGAGAGCCCCACCCCGGAAGCCCTGCAGCGCGAGGTGGCGCTGGAGACCGGGGAGACCATCCCGCTGCGGCTCGCCCAGCGCGTGATGAAGCTGCGCACCAACCAGAAGATCATGCTGGCCATCAAGGGCGGCAAGGAAGAGCGCACCCTGCTCATCCGGGAAGCCAACCGGCTCATCCAGGTGAACGTCGTGCGCAACGGGCGGATCACCGAAGGGGAGATCGCCTTCATCGCCCAGATGCGCAGCATCAGCGAGGAGGTGCTCCGGATCATCACCTCCAACCGGGAATGGATGAAGAAGTACCCGATCGTCAAGGCCATCGTGATGAACCCCAAGACGCCGCTGGCGCTGTCGTTGAACTTCTTCAAGCGCATGATCGACATGGATCTGAAGATCCTGGTGCGGGACAAGAACGTCGCCGAAACCCTGCGCCGCGAAGCCAAGCGCTATCTCACGCTCAAGACAAACCATTAATGCCGCTGGCCATCCGATTCGTTTCCGAACCCTCGTTTGGAGGCTTGACGGTCCGTTCAGCAGTTTGAATTATTTGTATATGCTCGGGAAAATCGCCTGGAACGCGGCCATGGGGCAATCCTTGGGAAGCCACGCCAACACTGGGAAAAAGTTGACATCAATCTGTTCGTTGCGCCCTGCACTGGGAATTCAGCAGTCCTTCTTTCACCTGATTCTCATAGGATCTTCCGGTTTCCCCACAGCGAAATCAGCAGGCTTCGCGGAAAACCTCCCGGGTGCCAAATGGCCCGGCGCTATTTTCGCGTCCCGGCCCCGGGCAGGTAGACTGGAGGACTATGGAAAACCCAACACCCATGCCGATCCAGGCCTCCCAGTCGCTCCAGGCCATCAAGGGCATGCTGGCCATCGGCCCACCGGATCCGGAATCGTTTGAGGGAATCATCACCCTGCTGGCGCGGGAAGGGAGCCTGGAGCACGCCTGGCTCATCCTGCGCCAGGCGCGCCCGGACCAGGCGCTGTGGGGCGCTTTCCAGGCCCGGATGAAGGCCGAATTGGCGCGTTCCCGCGCCCGGCGCATGAGCCTCTGGCAGACCGATCCCAGCCGCGTCACCCTGCGCCTGTGCTTCTCGGTGCGGGGCGAGGCCAGCGCCCAGCATCCCGCGGGCCTGCTGGCGGCCCTGGCCCGGATGCTGATGGATGCGGGGCTGCCGGTGGCGGTGGGCCTGGAAAAGACCCTGCGCCCGGCGATCCACCTGGGGCATCCGCTGCCGCTCGGGGCGGAGGGGCTTGCCGAATGGGCCGACGTGGCGCTGCTGGCACCGCCGCCGGTGCCGCTGGCGGAGCTCCCGGCGCTGGTCAACGGCCATGGGCCCCAGGGCCTGGCGCTGCTGCACTGCGCCCAGGTGCCCAACTTCGCCTCTCCGGTGGCGGACCTGTGCCGCGCGGCCTGGTGGCGCTTCACCTGTCCGGCCCGGGACCTGGCGCAGGCCCGGGAGCGGCTGGACCTCTTCCTGGGCAGCGAGCGCTTCGAGATCGACAAGCCCGGCAAGATCCAGGGCCAGAAGGGCTCCCGGCGGGTGGATATCCGTCCGCTGCTGGAGGCGTGCCGCTGGGATGGCGCCGGGCTGCTGTTCCGCACGCGCATCGCCCCGGGCGAGGCCGCCAACCCGCGCAAGCTGCTCGCCGCCATCCTCGGGCTGGAGATCCAGGACCTGGTCCGCACCTCCGTGGAGCTGGCCGAGGATCCGCGCCTGCTGCAGGCCGAGAAGTTCCAGCCGAAACTGCACAACATGTTCGAGGACGCCGTGCTGCTGGGGGCGCAAGGCAACATCCGCATCGTCGAGGAAGACGACGACGAGCCTATCGTACTGGGCCAGTGACCGGCGCCCTCCCGTAGCGGCCGCCGGTCCACCGGTGGAACCAGCCCTCCTCGTTGAGGAAGGCGTGCAGCCACCACACCAGGAACAGCGCCAGCAGCACCTTGGGCCACACCGAGGCCTTCTCCGCGAAACGGTCGCCGGGGTCCACCGTGGCGCCCTGGGGCAGCCTGGCGATGCCGGTGAGGCTGGTGCCGAACGGCACGTTGATCCTGGCCTTGGCGTTCACGGCCCAGCCGTTGGCGTCGAGGATGGGGCCAAGGTTGCGCTTGCGCAGCTGCATGAAGGCGAGCACCACGGAGGGCAGCGAGATCAGCAGGAGGAACGTGCCGGCCAGCAGCGGGAACTGCCAGGCGGCGATGCCCTTGAACAGGCCCAGGAAGTAGGCCAGGGCGGTGCTGAGGGCGCCGACCGCCACGCCCAGGGCCGCCACGGTGCCGATGTCGATCTTCTTCTCCTCTTTCTTCATCGTTCCGGGGGCGGCGGCCGCCTTCAGGTGCGTCTCCGCCCCGGCATCCACGGCGGCGGCGCGCTTGGCGATCTGCTGCTCGATCAGCCGCACGATCTTCTTGTACGGGGACCAGAAGGCCTGGCGCAGGCTGATGGGGTTGGCGACGATCTTGACGATGGTGGCGTCGTAGTCGAGCCCCTTGCGGTCGAAGAAGATGCCGTTGCGCCCGACCATCAGGTTGTCGTCGTCGCCCTGGGAGAACACCGCGACGATGGTCCGCTGCTCCCCCGTGCCGGGGCGCACGCAGTCGCAGTAGGCCAGGTAGGCGCCGGCCAGGCCGGCCATGGCGGCGTGGCGGCCGGGGCTCTCCACCGGCAGGGTCAATTCGCAGCTGCGCTGGTCCAGGTAGAGGGTGCCGGCCTGGAAGATGGACGGCTCGCCCCGGTCGTAGAAGGCCTTGAAGTTGACGAAATTGAGGCAGAGCCGGTGCAGGTCGCGGTGGCAGCGGATCAGCTTCTCCACCGCCTCGATGGTCTCGGCCTCGGGTGCCAGGGCCAGGTCCCGGGCGATGAGCGCGGCGATCGCCGCCTCGGCGCCGCTCGCCAGCACCTGGCGGATGCGTTCCAACCCGAGCGGGGCGACCCGGAGGCCGGCGGGCTCGGCGTACCAGCCCTGGTAGCCGGCGAAGGCCGCCCCCAGGCTGTGCCAGTCGGCCTCGACCAGGGCGGCGCGCGCGCCGAGCAGGGGGCTGACGCAGGTTGCGCGCAGCTCGGCCATGGCGGCGGTCCAGGCCGGATTCAGGCCGGCGTCCAGGGGCAGGGGCCGGCCCGGCTCGACGCGGGCGAGGGGGAAGCCCGCCACCTCGACCGCGGCGGCGGAGAGATCCGCGGTGGCCAGTTCGAGGTATTCGGATTCCGGCCGGTTCAGCGCGCCCAGGGCGCGCGGGTCGAATTCGGCCAGGCGGCAGCGGGTGAAATAGTCGTCCACCTTGGCCCGCACGGCCGCGAACGCGCGGTACGCGGCGGCGGTGGCGGCGCCCAGCGGGAGCAGGGCCGGATCGCCCTCGGCGGCCTCCCAGGCGCCGGCGAAGGCCCGGGCCTCGATGAAGAAGGCGTCCGCCCTGGCCTGGTCGATGCCGGGCGCGCCGCTGCGGTCGGTATCGGAGCCGAAGCAGGCGATGATGTCGCTGATGACGGACTGGACCGCGGGATCCGCCGCGGCGTCCGCCGGGATGATGCCGTCGCCGTTGAAGCGGGTGGCGGCGAAGATCTTCGCGGTGTCGGAGGTGTCCTCCAGGGAGATGGCGCTGGCATCGGCCTTGCCCAGGTTGGCCAGGGTCTGCCGGGCCGAGGCGAGGATGCGGGCGCCTTCCGGATGGCCGTCGTCGATGGCCGCCAGGGCCAGCGAGTCCGAGCCGCGCACCAGGTCGTCGGGCGATTTCAGCAGCCCGGCCGCCCATTTCGCCGCGGCGACGATCTCCGGCGCGCGGATCCGGCCGTCATGGTCGGTGTCGATCAAGGCCAGGGTGCGCTCATCGAACTCCAGCCCGCAGGCTGGGCAGGCGAGGGCAACCCACAGCTTCGGATCGAGCTGGTCGAGGTTGGCGAGGTCGGCACCGGTTTCGAGCTTGACCTGATTGAAACCGCCGGCGCGGAAGAATGTCCAGGTATGAACCGAATGGGCCGTCATGATTTCCCTCTGGGTTCCGGTCATTGAGCGGCAGGACCAAGGGTGCGCCTGCTACTTCGGCTTGCCGAAATTGAACTCCAGGTTCAGCCAGCCGGAAGCGGGCTTGCCGTTCCGGCTGCCGGGGGCGTAGGTGGAGGCCAGGGCCGCGTTCTGGGCCGAATCGTTGAAGCCGGCATTGCCTTCCACGCCCTTCAGGATCACCACCTTCAACGGCCGGCCCGCGGGGTCCACGAACACCTTGAGGGAGACCTTGATCTCGGCATCCTGCAGGGTCGCGGGCAGGGTCTCCTTGGCGACGCGGGGGACCTGCAGGCTGCCCAGATGGGTCACCGCCGGCAGCGCGTCCTGCACCGGCGCGGGCGCCGCGGCAGGCGCGGGGGCCGGTGCGGCGCTCGGGGCCTGCTGGGCCAGCTTCTGCTTCTCCTTCATGGCTTCCGCGCGCTGCCTGGCCAGATCCCGGGTCTTCTGCCGGGCGGTCTCCAGGTCCTTCTTGGCGGCGACCCGGGCCTCCTGGGTGGCGGCTTCCTCGGCCTGCTTGCCGAACATCTCCTCCAGGGTCTTCTGGGCCTCCTCCTGCTTGGCGAGGTCCGCCAGCTTGGCGTCGTTGGCCTCCTTCTCACGCTGGAACGCCGCGAGCTTGGCCTGCATGCTCTGCAGTTCCAGGGCATGCTGGTGGTTGTCCTGGCTGCTCTTGTAGTAGAGGCCGCCCAGGAGCGCCGCCACCACCACCACGACCCCGGCGAACAGGAGGTAGACGCCCCGGCTGGAGGCCTTGGCCGGCTTCTGCGGGATATTGGCGGCGGCCGGGAGGTACTGGGCGAAGTTGGCGGCCTGCTCCAGTTTCACCGCCTGGGCAGAGGCCTCGTGCTCCTCCCGGAACAGGGTGTGCATCAGGAACGCCATGTTGAAGGTCGTGGGGCTGTACTCCCCTTCATAGAGGACCTTCTCCAGGGCCCGGTTGAACTCCGCGGCGCTGGTGAAGGGCGGATCGACGAGGACCAGGCGCCTGAGCAGCCCCAGGATCTCCGCCGGGATGGCTTCGTCCTCCTGGGCGGCCTTGAGGGTGGCGCGGTCCAGGGCCTCGGGGATGGCCGGCCCGGACGGGAGCGGCTCCAGGGTCAGCAGCTCATGGAACACCGCGCCCAGGGCGAACAGGTCGCGCTGGAACGGGTTGGCCTCGGCGGCGCAGCGGTAGGGTTGCAGGGCGGCCGCGAGCACCGGGGCCTTGGGCAGCAGGGACTGGATGACCGCGCCGGCCGGGGCGTCGAGGATCTGGGTGGAGCCCTCGAAGCCGACCCATACGCTGTGCGGGGACAGGCTGCCGTGGTGGACGCCCTTTTCGTGCATCAGGATCAGCGCCTGGGCCAGGCTCTGCAGCACGGTCAGGGCATGGTCCACCCCGAGCGGGACCTGGTCCTCCCGGACCTTGTCCAGCACCTGGGCCAGGGTGCGCCCGGGCACGTAGTCGCAGGTCAGGTGCGGGGTCTTGCGGGCCTCGAACTGGGTGTTGGCGCCGAAGCCCCGGGACGTTCCGAGCTGGGTGATGACCCGCTGGATCTCAGGCCCGCGGGCGGCGAGGCCCGCCGCCAGCAGTTCGTCCGAATAGACGCAGAGCAGCAGGTGGCGCTCGAAGGCACTCCCCGTGATGGCGATGGCCCGATGGATCCGGCCGCCGGGCAGAGTCGCCAACCCATCAGCCAACAGGAAAGAGCCCAGGCGATTATATGAAGCCATGCTGTTCTCCCCATTGCTTGTGGTGATGCCAAGATACCGCCAATCGCGTGGCGGGCATAGGTCCTAATCAGGCTCCGGCCAGCGGTCGCCCACCGCGCGCCAGAGCTGGATCCACAGGTTGGCGGTGGCGTTGATCCCGTTGGAGTAGGCCAGCTGCAGCTGGGCGAACGGCACCGACAGCACGTCCCACTGCCCGACCCGGCGCGCGGTCTTTTCGTCGAAGCAGCCCAGCAGGGCCTCATGCCGTTCGTACTTGACCTTGGCCCAGCGCAGCAGGTGCGGGCGCGGATCCAGCGGGGCGGTCAAGGCCCAGAACGGTTCGCGGTTGAGGGTCAGGCTGGGCCGCTGCTCGTCCCCGTAGGCCTCGAAGGTGTCGCGCAACGGGGTGGCGCCGTGCACGGCGGACGGGTCCATGAGCAGCTGGACCTGGTGGGCCAGGGTGCCCAGCTCCGCCACCAGCCGCTCGGGCCTGCGGTTGTCTTCGCTGAGGGTGACGATCTGCTGAAACTGATCCTCGATCTCCTCCACCGTGGGCACCTGGTCGTTGGCCTGGCCCCGGGCGCCCTGGAGCAGCTCGCGCGGGTGGGCGGCCAGGAAGGCCTGCATCCGCCGCGGCGTCAGCCGCAGCGCCAGCATGGTCTGGGCTTCGTGGAAACCCGGGCTCCAGGCCGCCAGCGGCGGCGCGAGCAGGACCAGCAAGCCGAAAAGGCGCATGGAGTATCTCATGGAGATCATTGTGGCTGAGTTGCCCGGTTTTTGTTGACTGCCGCTGACCAGTTGCCGATGATCGGCGTCATGTTCTCCCGGGAACGTCTTTGGCAGCGCCTCAGCGGTGAAGCATGCTGGCCCCTGGCCTGGGCCCTGGCCGCGGCGTGCGCGGTGCCCTGGGCCCTGGCGGAAACCTGGGACGGCCGGGTGCCGCCGGCGCTGGCGGCGGCGGGCTGGGCCATGGTGCTGGCCTGCGCACCGCTGGCGCTGCGCCGCCGCTGGGTCGGCCTGCCCCTGGCGCTGGCCCTTGCCTGGGGCGCGGTGGGCGCGCTGTCCCGCCAGGCCCGCTGGGAGGCGGCGCTGCCGTGCGGTTTCCAGCCCATCCAGGGGGTGCTGGCGGCGCCCTGGACGCTGGCCGAGGGCACGCGGCTGGGCGCCATCCGGGTGGAGCGCCCCGCGTCCCTGCGCGGCACCGTGCTGCCGCTGCGGCTCCCGGCGGGGGGCGCGCCGCCGCCCGCTCCCGGCACCCCGGTCGGCTTCCTTGGCGAACTGCGGCCGGTGCAGCCGGTGCCGGCCTTCCTGCCGGAACGGCCCCTGTGGCGGGCCCGCGGCGATGGCGCGCCCCGGCGCATCCAGCTCCGTTCGGCCCGGCTCATGGCCGTCCTGGGCCCGGCCCGGCCCTGGCCCAGGCTGCGCCTGGCCCTGTACGTGCAGCGCCGCTTCCAGGAACTGCCCCTGCCCGCGGGCGCCGCCCGGGACCTGTGGGGCGCGCTCACCCTGGGGCTGCCGCCGGCGCGCGACGAATCGTTCACCCCGTTCGCCGAAAGCGGGACCATCCATACCCTGGTGGTGTCCGGCCTGCAGGTGACCCTGGTCATGGGCGGCCTGGCCGCCGCCTGGCGCCGGCTGTTCCACCTGGGGTCGGCCACCGCCGCGAGCCTGGGCGGGCTGCTCTACTGCGCCGTGGTCGGGTTCTCCGCGCCGGTGTGGCGCGGGCTGCTCATGGGCGTCGCCTGGGTTGGCGGACGGGCCACCGGGTGGAAGCTGCCGCCGGCGCTGACCCTGCACGGGGCCCTGCTGGCCTGGCTGATGGCGCATCCGGCCGCCGGATGCGAGCCGGGCTTCCTGCTGGCCTGGCTGGCCCTGGTGGGCCTGGTCTGGGACTGCGAGCCCCTGGCCGGCCTCTGCGCGCCGCTGCTGGGGCGCTGGGCGCTGCCGTTCGCCCGGGTCCTGGCGCCCTGGCTCACCACCCTGCCGCTGCTGGCGCTCCTGCACGGCGGGGCTCCGCTGTGGGGCGTGGCGGCCAACCTGGTGCTGCTGCCGCTGGTGGCCTTCCTGGCGCCGCTGGGGCTGGTGCTGGTGTTCCTGCCGATTCCCGGGCTGGTGCAGGCCCTGGGCGGGCTGCTGGGCTGGACCGGAGAGCGCCTGGTGCCGGCCTTCGCCCGGATCGTGCCGCTGGCCACCGGCCGGCTGTGGCCCTGGATCGCGCTGCTGCTGGGCTGGATCCTGCTGGCCCAGATGCACGCGCGCCTGCGCCGGACGCGCTGGCTGTGCGTGGCGCAGGGCGCCGCCTCCCTGGGCCTCCTGGCCGCGGGCGGCGTGGGCCGGGAGCCGGCCGGGCTGAGCCTGGAGGCGATCGATATCGGCCAGGGCGACGCGCTGCTGCTGCGGGTTCCCGGCGGCGACGCCACCCTGGTGGACACCGGCCCGGACCCGCGCGCCGCCCGGCGCATCGTCCGGGTGTTGAGCCGGCGCGGGGTGCGCGAGCCGGTCCACCTGGTGCTCAGCCACCCGCACCTGGACCATGCCGGCGGCTGGGCCACCCTGGCCCGGCTGTGGCCCCCCGCCTCCACCGCCCTGCCGGCCACGGCCGCGTCCTGGGCCTCCTTCGGCCCGCCGGGGGCGGCGGCCCGGGCGGCGCTGCTGGAACGCGGCCAGGGCTGGCTGCGGGGCGAAGCGGCGTTCTCGGTGCGCTGGCCGCCCGGGCCCATGGCGCTGCGCGATGCCAACATGACCTCCGCCGTGCTGCGGGTGGACTGGCGGGACCGGGAGGTCTGGCTCATGGGCGATGCGCTGGCCATCCAGGAGCGCGACCTGCTGGCCCTGGGCGATCCCGGGGCCGGGGACGGGGTGCGCCGCCTGCTGAAGGCAGGCCACCACGGCAGCCGCAGCGCCTCCGACCCGGCCTGGATCGCGGCGCTGGAGCCGGAGCTCACCCTGGTCTCCGCGGGCCGGACCAACGCCTTCGACCACCCCCACGCCGAAGCCATGGCCGCCCTGCGCTCGACCGGGAGCCGGGTCTACGTGACCGGCACCTGCCGGGGCGTGCGGGTGGAGGCGTCCGGGGACGGCTGGCGGGTGGAGGCCGGCGACGGCCGGCGCTTATGGATCACAGCGCCTCGAAGATCCCGTGGGCCGTGAGCGCATCCATCAGCGCCCGGCTCACCCGCTCGTGGTTGGCGCGCCACTGTTCGTGGGCTTCCGGCCCCACCCGGTTGGCCACGGCCAGGGCCGCGCCGCAGGGGATGCCGGCCTCGTGGCAGGCGGCGAACACCCCGGTCAGCTCCAGGTGCTCGGCGGCGGCGAAGGTGGCCAGGCGCTGGGCGCCCTCCAGGGTGCGGGTGATGCCCGGGGGCACGGCCACGGAGAGGGCGGGGAAGGGCAGCGCCAGCACCGAGCCGAGGGTGGCCGGCCAGCGGTGCACCTCGTTGCCCGGCAGATAGGCGCGGCCCTCCAGGACATCCAGGGAGATGGCCAGGGCGTCGGAGGCGCGCAGGCAGTCGCCCACCGCAAGCCGCTGGTCATAGGCGCCGCAAGTGCCCACGAACAGCACCCGGCTGGGGGTCAGGGCGGTGAGCAGGCGCGCGGTGGCCACCGCGGCGGTGAGGGTGCCCACCCCGGTGCAGCCGACCCGCCAGCCCACGGGCGGACGCTCGTCCAGCCCCGCCAGTTCGGGGGGGAAGGCGGCGAGCAGCAATGAAGGGCGCGTGGTCATCGGCCTGGACCTTGGTTATGGAATAAGGAACTTCATGGCAGCATGTCCCGGTATCAAGGGCGATGCCGGGAGCATCCGAAAAACGCAGGTTACTTCGTGACGACCCTTTATGTTACGCCGGTCGGTGCGGCCGGCAATCCTTTCCTGCCGTGCAGGTTCCTGACGCAGGTAAATAAAAAAATAAATTATATATAATTAAAAGATCCCGGCTTCCTCCCGATCCGGGGTGAACGTTGGTCATCCTCAATCCATCGGAGCCCTGATGCTTCTGCCCGGTCCCACCCGGTTAACCCGCTTGCGCCGCGGGCGGCAACGAGGAGGTGACCCTCGAGGGCACCTGCCTTGCGGGCGCGGTGGAAGTCACCTTGGACGGGGTGGCGTTGCCGGGCTTCAAGGCCGTCAGCGATGCCGTCCTCCGGTTGACCGTGCCGCCCGGAGCCACGGGCATCGTCGTCGTGAAGACCCCCCTGGGGCAGAGCACCCCCTGGATCCTGCACTGAGCTTGACCTTGTGCTGCATTCAGCCTGCCGGAGGCCGTTCCTGTCCTTTTAATTCATAAAGGTCGCACCTCGACCCCCGCCCCGGCCAGGGCCTCCCGCAGCCGGCGGGCGAAGGCCAGGGCCTTGGGCTGATCGCCGTGGATGCAGACCGTGTCGGCCCGGATGGCCAGGTCGCCGCCGCCCCGGCAGGCCACCTTGCCCTCCATGACCATGCGCAGCACCCTGGCGACGGCCAGTTCCTCGTCCTCGATCATGGCGCCGGGCTGGCCGCGCGGGGTGAGGCTGCCGTCGGGCTCGACGCCGCGGTCGGCGAACACTTCGCTGGCGCAGGTCAGCCCGAGCGCCTCGCCGGCCTTGAGCAGCTCGCTGCCGCACAGGCCCACCAGGACCAGGGCAGGATCGAAGGCCCGCACGGCCGTGGCGATGGCTCCAGCCAGCCGGGGATCCCGGGCCGCCATGTTGTAGAGCGCCCCGTGGGCCTTGACGTGGCGCATGCGGGTCCCGGCGGCCCGGGCGAAGGCGTCCAGGGCGCCCATCTGGTAGAGGGTGAGGTCGCGCGCCTCCTCGGGGCTGACGGCCATGGTCCGGCGCCCGAAGCCCTGCAGGTCGGGCAGGGAGGGGTGGGCCCCCACGGCGACGCCCTTGGCCGCGGCGCCGGCCACCGTGCGCATCATGGTGCCGGGATCGCCGGCGTGGTAGCCGCAGGCGATGTTGGCGCTGGTGACCAGCTCCAGCAGGGCCTCGTCCTGGCCCATGC
>CAZVHQ010000044.1:0-30468 GCA_964627225.1 uncultured Mesoterricola sp. | reverse complement strand
AATTCGTGTCAAGTGGCACCAATTATTATCTATTCAGGTTGCTGCTGCGAACCCTCCAGCAGCAGCATGATTATGGGGCGGTGGGCTATGACGGCGCCAAGGGCTCGGCGGACGCAGCGGAAGCCTGGGCAAAGCGCGGCTTCAAAGGGGTCAAGGCAAAGATCGGCTACCCGACCGTCCGCGAAGACGTCGACGTCATCCGCGCCATTCGCCAAGCGGTCGGCAGTGATGTCGCGATCATGGTCGACTACAACCAGTGCCTGACCCCGGCCGATGCCATCCAACGCCTGCGCGTCCTCGATGCCGAAGGCTTGACCTGGATCGAGGAGCCGACCCTGGCCCATGACCATACCGGCCACGCCGAAATCGCCCGGCAGACGGAGACGCCGATCCAGTGCGGCGAAAACGGGTGGGGCCCGCTCGACCTGCAGCACGCCATCGACGCCGGTGCCTCCGACTACATCATGCCGGACGTCATGAAAATAGGTGGCGTCAGCGGCTGGATGCGAGCCGCGGCAATGGCCCAGGTGCGAGGCATTCGCCTGTCCAATCACCTGTGGCCGGAAATCAGCACGCAACTGCTTTGCGCGACCCCGACGGCACACTGGCTCGAATATGCCGACTGGTGGAACCTGATCCTCGCCGACCCGCTGGAGATTGCCAACGGCCACGCGACCGTCAACGGCGTTCTTGGCAGCGGCATTGAATGGAACGAATCCGCGGTCAAGCGATTCCTGGTCTGATTCCAGCGCGCCATCAAAGAGGATCATATCCTCTCAGCCGGGTCAAGGCAGTTGGTCCGCCTGTTTGCCCCGCGCGCCTGGCGGAGGTGAGCATTCAGGCGTGGCCTGTTCTTCACCTGCTCGCCGCAGTCTTTACAGATGGCGGGGATCCGGTCTCAAAATAAACCTGCCTTTGCCTTAAAGTCCCTGGAAATAGCCCGAACTCTCATTGAAAACCTGTTGAGCCTCCAACCACTTCAGGCGCCGGTAAAAGCCGTCGTTGCGACCTGCCTGCTTGACGCACTGGGGGATGACATCCCTGGAGCCACCCACCGGCGAGAACAGGATAGGCGCCATGGAAAGATAAAAAATCGAGGTGATGCGAATGGCCAATCGCGTTGAGTTTGGCCCCACGGCCAGCCAGAAGGAACCCCCGCTCATGGAATGGACCAGGGCCGGCATGGGAATGATCGACAGGATGGAACGCACCTCAGCAAACTCCAAAGCCAGGATAGGTCCGCGGGAAGGAGATGCCATTGCTTTAACAACATTGTTACAGGTATTGGAAAATTTTATATTTCCATATTGGTGACGTAGAGGTTCCCAGACATTGCCGATACCGTTCAGGCCTTCGGCAGATCGTGCTCCATGAAAGACCTGATCACGGCCTCGAAATCGGGATCGCCGGAGAAGCCCATTGCGGCGGCGCGGGCTGTGTCCCAGGCGCCGGGCCAGCTCTGGACGATGCGCTCGATGGCGGGGTCGGGCGAGAAGGTGATGCGCGCGACGGGTTCAGGTCCGGCGACCCGGCCCAGGGCGGCTACCATCTCGCCAACGGTCACGGACAGCCCCGGGAGATTGACGGTGCGGCTGTCCTGGAAAGCCCCGGCGGGCAATTCGTGCCCGCGGACCAGGCCTTCCACCGCGCCCTGTGGAGACAATAGCCACAGGCGCAATTCCGGCGACACCGGGCAAACGGCCGGTTCCCCCTTCAGCGGCTCGCGGATGATGCCACTGGCGAAAGAAGAAGCTGCCTTGTTCGGTTTTCCGGGGCGCACGCTGATGGTCGGCAGCCGCAGCACCCGGCCATCGATGAATCCCTTCCGGCTGTAATCGTTCACCAGAAGCTCGCCGATCGCTTTCTGTGCGCCATAGGAGGACTGGGGGTTGAGCGCGGTGGTGTCCTGCACCACCGCCGGGAGCTTGCCGCCATAGACCGCCACCGAGCTGGTGAAAAGGACCTTCGGGCAGTGCTTCAGCTTCCGGCATCGGTTCAGGAGCAGGCGCAGGCCGTCGAGGTTCACCCGCATCCCCAGATCAAAATCAGCCTCGGCCTGGGAACTCACCACGGCGGCCAGATGAAATACCGACTGGGTTCCGGCGTCGAGGAGCCGATCCAGGAGGGCACCATCGGCAAGGTCGCCGATGACCAACTGCACCCGGGGATCACCAAAGTCCGGCAGGGGCGCCCTGTCGGTCACGACCACCTGGTCGATGGCCTGGGGCCGGCCCTGGCCGTCCGTGAGCTGCTCCAGCGTGAGCAGGCGCCTTACCAGGCGTTGGCCCAGGAATCCGGCACCGCCCGTAACGAGTATTTTCATGGTCATCCTCCTCTATTTCCCCGCCGCGGCGAGCCAGCCGAGGCCATCCTCGGTGCGCGCGCGGGGGCGGTATTCGAGGCCGACCCAGCCCTCGTACCCGAGCTTGTCCATCAGGTCGAAAAGGAAGGGGTAGTTGACCTCGCCTTCGTCAGGCTCGTGCCGGCCGGGAACACTGGCGACCTGCACGTGGCCGATCCAGGGGAGGTATTTCCGGAACGTGGTGGCCAGGTCGCCTTCCACGATCTGGGCATGGTAGAAATCCATCTGGACCTTTACGTTGGCTGCTCCGGAGGCCTCCCTCAAGGCGTGCGCCTGGGCCTGCCGGTTGAGGAAGTAGCCCGGCATGTCGCGCTGATTGATGGGCTCCATGAGCAGGTCGATGCCATGGCGGGCCGTCTCCCGTGCCGCATGCCGCAGGTTCTCAAGGTATGTCTCCTGATGCCGCGCCCGGTCCGCATCTGCCGGAACCAGGCCGGCCATCATATGCACGCGCGGCGTTTCCAGGGCCAGGGCGTAGTCGATGGCCCGAGCGACACTGGCCCGGAATTCACGCTCGCGCCCCGGCAGCGCGGCGATGCCGCGCTCTCCCGCGGCCCAGTCCCCGGCCGGCAGGTTGAAGAGGACATTCTTGAGGTTGTGGGCCCGGAGCCAGCCCGCCACCTCCCCGGGCGGGTACTCGTACGGGAACAGGAATTCCACCGCCTTGAAACCAGCCGCGGCCGCGGCGGCAAAACGCTGGGGAAATGGAAGCTCGTTGAACATCATGGTCAGGTTGGCGGCGAATCGCGGCATGGGTTCTCCCCAGGTCAAAGGTCAAGCCCGAAGGCCGACTTGAGTTCATCGATCTGCTGGGAGTCGAGCGGCCGTGCCGGTGCGTTCCGCAGCAGGAGGAAAAGCTTGGCGGTTTCTTCCAGTTCCTCGGCGGCATAGACCGCCGATTCAAGATCGGAGCCCGATACCACGGGGCCATGGTTGGCCAACAGCACGGCGCAGTGCCGATCCGCGGCCGCGCCGATGGCGCCGGTCACCGCGGGGTCCCCGGGGCAATGGTAGGGCACCAGGGGCAGGCGGCCGATTTTCATGACGAAGTAGGGCGTCAGCGGCGGAATGCAGTTGCCGGGGTCCAGGCCGGACAGGCAGGACACCGCGGCCGCATGGGTCGAGTGCAGGTGCACGATGGCCCCGGCGGCCGGTCGATGCTGGTACACCGCCCGATGCAGGAAGGCCTCCTTGGAGGGCTTGTCACCGCTCAGCAGATGGCCCTCCCAGTCGAGCTTCGCGAGGCGCGCCGGGTCCAGGCGGCCCAGGCAGGCATTGGTCGGGGTCAGCAGCCAGCCGTCCTCCAGGCGGACGCTCAGGTTGCCGCTACTGCCCGCGGTGAGGCCCCGCTCGAACAGCGAGCGGCCCAGGGAAACCACAAGGTCCCTCTGGCGTTGTTCCTCGGGGTTGACCTGGATGGCGGCGGTCATGGCAAACAGCTCCAAGCCTTCAGGAAGAAATCGTCGCTGCCGAAGTTGCCGGACTTGAGCGCCAGCGCCAGGGGAGCACCTGTGCCCGGCCCCTGCAACGAGGTCGTCCAGGGAACGCCCGGATCGATTTCCGGGCCGATTCTCAAGCCGGTGATGCCCAGGGTCTTGACCACCCGTCCGGCGGTCTCCCCTCCCGCCACGATCAACTGCCCGACCCCCTGCTGGACCAGGCCCCGGGCGATGGCGGCCAGCGCCTCTTCCACCAGCTCCCCGGCCCGGCCGGCGCCCAGCCGGGCTTGCACCTCCCGCACGGTCTCGGCGGCCGCGGTGGCGTAGACCAGCACGGGGGATCCGGCGAGCCGGGCCGATGCCCATTCGAGGGCGGCGCCCACCACGTCCTCCCCCCGGGCCAGGCGCAAGGGGTCCACCCGGAAGCCGGGGGCCTGGGCAAGCATGATCGCCACCTGCTTCTGGGTGGCCAGGGAGCAACTGCCGGACACCACCGCGCGCAGGCCGCCGGTGGCGGGGAGCTGGCCGGCCGCTTCGCCGCGTCCGAGCAGCCCGTCCTGCCGGAAGTTTTCCGGCAGGCCCATGGCAAGGCCGGAACCGCCGGTCACCAGCGCCAAGCCGGCACAGGCGGCGCCGATCGCCTCCAGGTCCTCGTTGCACTGCGCATCGACGATGGCAAACCTGACGCCCTGCCCGGGCAGGGCGGCGAACCGGGCGCGGATGGCGTCCGCTCCCTGGCGAATCGCGCTGAAGTCGACCAGGCCGACCTTGCCGGCCACCTGCCGCTGTAGCACCCGCACCAGGTTCGCGTCGGTCATGGGCGTCAGGGGATGGTCGCGCATGCCGGACTCATTCAGCAGTTCGGGACCGACGAACAGGTAGCCCTTGTGGATGGTGCGCCCGTTGGCCGGAAAAGCCGGGCAGAAGATGGTGAAATCCACTGTCAGCGCCCGCATGAGGGCATCGGCCACCGGGCCGATGTTGCCCTGCGGGGTGGAATCGAAGGTCGAACAGTATTTGAAGAAATACTGGCGGGCGCCGGCCGCCCGCAGCCAGTGCAGGGCGGCCAGGGATTCGCCGACGGCCTCGGCGGCCGGCAGGGTTCGCGACTTGAGGGCCACGACGATGGCGTCGACGCCCTCGGGAACTGGGCCGTCCGGGACGCCGATCAACTGGACCGTCCGCATGCCCGCCTTCACCAGGATGCCAGCCAAGTCGGTGGCGCCCGTGAAATCATCGGCGATACATCCCAGCAATAAGGTCATGCCATCCCTCCCTCTCAGGCGCGCAGCCGGGCCACCGCGTACGCTCCGAGCTCAAAAGCCGGGGGGGTCCATGGCCTCTCGCGAGCGTCCATCAGCTCCGGGTCCACCGCAGCTTCCAGGAAGCAGTGCTCGTCCAGAATGGCAAGGTGACGCAGGCCCGAATCCGGCAGGTCGACCTGCTGCGCCGTGGCGGTGAGGTTGGCGATCCAGACCTGCAGCTTCCCCTCCGCCAGGGCGCCCAGCGCCTGGATCTCGCGCGGCATCGACGACCGGATGCCCACCAGCGGGCACCCCGCCAGGGAACTGAGGCCCTTGAAGGCGTGAAACGCCGGGTACAGGCCGCCCTCCTGGTCGTACCAGGGCTTGGGGTAATCGCCCCGGGTATGCACCAGCCCGAAATCGCCAGTGCCGCCGGCCAGGGTGACGGCACTGGCGCCGCCGCGGGCGAAATGGGCGAAATAGCCGATGGACCAGGCCGCGGCCAGCAGGCCGCGCTGGCGCGGATCCACGCGGTTCATGGCCTGCCGGATGTTGCCGGGGTTCGGCATCGGCGCTTCGCCGTACGGATTGGTCCGCATGCCGATGGCGCTCGGGCCCACATGGTAGGGTTTGCCGCCGCAGAAGGAACGGACCGTGTCGGCAATGGCCGGCAGGGATTCCAGCCCGCCCGTGGCGGAACGGTCGTCGCCGGCGTGCATCAGGGCGATGGTGGTGAAGCTCACCAGATCCAGCCCTCCGGTTGGGGGGCGCTTGCGGTTCAACTCGGTGAAGTAGGCGAAGGTGCCGCCGCCGAGCCGAGCGCCCGGGAAGGCAGCGCGCGCTTCGCGGTAGATGTCAGCCAGCGGCGGGCAAGGCGGCCAGGGGCTTCCGGGGAGCGTGCACTTGAGATCGGGTGCGGGCGAGACCAGCACGGTGCTGAACGGCGATCCCAGCTCCCGCACGGTGCGCCCCAGGGCGGCGATCTCCTCCGCGTAGCCGTCGATGCTGCGCACGACCGCCTCGAGCCAGGGCTCGCCGCCCACGGCGCGACCGGCCTCGAGCATCGCCGCGAGCGTCGCCGCGTCATCGCCCAAGCCCGGGTCGTAGGCCATCACCACATGGGACGGCCGCGCCCGCCGCAAAAGCCCTGACGCTTCCCGGGTTGCCCTGGCGTCCCGGGGTTCCAGGCCCCAGCCCAGGGGCGGGACGATCCCCAGGTTGCCCTGGACGGCGAGCACCGCCCCTTGGCGGCCCTGGGGAACGGCGGCTCCAGGCTCCGCCGCCACCGACAGCCGGACCTTCTGGGCGACCCGCTCGCCCCGGGCCAGGGTGTACGGCCAGGGCAGGGCCAGAGGGCGGCTGTAGGTCTTGTAGGAAGCATCGGTCCAGTTGCGCTGGTCCTCCATCTCGAAGGTGTCCCCCTCCATCCGGCAAGTGACCTTGAATCCGGGGGCGAATTCGTGGGTGAGCGCGCGCAGGTCCAGCATGGGCTGGACCGGGTTGATCAGCTTCGGGAACTCGCCGGCCCGGGTGCGCCCGTCGACCGACTCGATCAGGCAGGGCTTGCCGGAGACACCTGCGATGGGGTGCAGGACCACGAACCCGGTGCGGTCGGTCAAGAACTCCGAGAGCGCCTGGGCTTCTCCGGAGAACTCCAGCCTGCCGTCCGCGCTCCCGGTGATGGTCACGCCATAGCGGAGGCTCTGGTTGGCGTCCTCCGCCAGCGCGTCGTAGGTGACGGTGAAGCGGTCGGCCTTCTGGTCGATCTGCAGATGGCTGATCCGGGGCAGGTAGGTGCCCCAGTTCTTGTCGCGGACGATGAAGGAGATCGCCCGGAGCATTTCGCAGCCGTCGTACCGGACAAACCGCAGGTTGCCGCCCTCCATTTCCGCGCTCAGGGCTCCGGCCTTGAGCAGCACGGGTTCTGCCATGGGTTCGTCTGTGCCGTACAGCATGACTTCACGGGATGGTGCTTCCATGGGATGCTCCTCCAAGTCAGGGTGTGGGTATCAGCGGCTGCCGCGGGTGCTGAGGATCCGGTCGACCAGAACGGCTGCGATGATCACCGCGCCCACCGCCGATCCCTGCCAGAAGGCGGATACCCCCAGAAGGTTCAGGCCGTTGCGGATCATCACCAGCATGAATACGCCGATCAGGGTCCCGATGAGGGTTCCGCGCCCGCCGAACAGGCTGGCGCCCCCGATCACCACCGCGGCGATGGCGTCGAGTTCGAGGTTGATGCCGGCCAGCGGGTCGATGGACATCATCTGGGCGGAGGAGATGGTGATGGCCACCGCCGCCAGGGCGCCTGAGACCACGTAGGGCAGGACGCTGTAGAAGGTCACCCCCAGCCCCGCCGTGCGGGCCGCCTCGCGGTTGGAGCCGATGGCGTAGATGGTCCGGCCGCCCTTGGTGAAGGTCAGGTACCACCACGCTGCCGCGTAGAGCACCAGGAAGATCAGGACGTTCGCCGGGAGCCCGAAGAAGCTCTTGTAGACGATATCGTTCAAGGCCTCGGGCAGGTTGGTGATGGAAGTCGCGCCGGAGAAGATGAATGCGAGGCTCCGGGCAATGGCCATCATGCCCAGGGTCACCACGAACGCGGCGAGGCCGAAGCGGCCGATGAGGACCCCCGAGACCAGGCCCAGGCCGGCGCCGGTGAGCACCCCCAGCAGGATGGCCACC
Organism: uncultured Mesoterricola sp.; assembly: GCA_964627225.1. Lineage (GTDB taxonomy): Bacteria > Acidobacteriota > Holophagae > Holophagales > Holophagaceae > Mesoterricola. Next base: position 22,738 of record CAZVHQ010000044.1, on the reverse strand, counting down.
GGGATCGGGAAGTGCAGCAGGGAGAGTCCCAGAACGATGCCCGCCAGCCCTCCCACTGACCCGACCGAAAGATCGATGCCGCCGGTGAGGATCACGAAGGTCATGCCGATGGCGACGATGCCCACAACCACCGACTGGTCCAGCAGGTTGAACAGGTTGGTGCTGGTGAGGAAGTGCTTGGAGAGCAGGGAGAGCACGACGGCCAGGAGCAGGGCGAGCAGGCCCATGCGGATTTCCAGCGTGCCGGTGATCCGCCGCAGCCAGGGCGCGGCCCGCCTCGCCTGGACCGGCTCAAGCGCCTTGGTGTCGAGTGCCTGGTTCATGTGAGCCTCGCAAAAAGGGCCTGGACTCGGGAGCGGATGGCTTCGGACGGGGGCGTGGGGGCGCCGCCCGCCAGGGTGATGCCGATCGCCCCCATGTCATGGCCGCGCTGGCTTTTCACGGGAATGACGAGGGTCTGCCGGGAGCGGTCCGGTTCGAACACGAAACCATTGGCCGGGGTCTCCAAGGCCGTGCGCACCAGGCATTCCCCGATGAGCGGCACGGAACCGGTCCGGAACCCCGGGTCCGCCCCGGGGTTGGCGACCACCACGTCCAGGCAGCAGAGTCGGCCGCCGTCCAGCAGGGCCCAGAAGCCGGCGCCGCCCAGTTCTTCGGCCAGGTCGCGCAGCATCCGGCTGTTGTGCTGCAAGGAAGTCCTCGGCGCCGCCAGCAGGGTGAGCTTCTCCTCGTCCAGGATGGCCGCAGGCAGGTCGGCCAGACTGGCCCCATCGCTCATGACCACGACCCGGCTGCACAGGGTCAGCAATTCATCGAAGTCCGACGAGACCACGACGATCCCCACCCCCTGCCCGGCGAGCTCCCGCAGGATGGCATAGATCGAAGCGCGAGTGGCGATGTCCACGCCCTTGGTGGGCTCGTCCAGAAGGAGAACCCGGGGGCGCAGCAGGAGCCAGCGGCCGATGATGATCTTCTGCTGCATGCCGCCGGAGAAGCTGAGGATGTTGGCGTCCAGCAGGTGCTCGTCATCCAGGCCCAACCGGAACATGAGCGCGCGGACCTCCTGCTGGCGCCGGCCGTAGCCCAGCAGGAGGCCCCGGTGGGCGCCCAGGTGTCCCAGCAACAGGTTCTCGCGCACCGAGAAATCAGGCACGAGCCCCTGGACCCGCCGGTCCTCGGCGACGAAGCCGATTCCGGCCCGGATCGCGTCGACCGGTTTGCGCGGATGGAAGGGCTGTCCGTCCAGGGCGATCTCCCCCGCCTGCCGTTGCCGCAGGCCGAAGACCGCCTCCAGCGTCTCCGACCGCCCGGCCCCCACCAGCCCTCCCAGACCGAGGATCTCGCCCGCCCGCACCGCGAAGGACACGTCGCGCACGGCCGGGGCGCAGCGGAGCCCACGCACTTCCAGCACCACCTTGCCGCCTTGCGCCACAGGTTCAGGGCGGGTGGTGAACGCATTGCCCAGGTCGTGCCCGACCATCAGGCGCACCAGTTCGCTCTGGTTCAGCGAAGCGGTGAGCAGGCCGCCGGCAACGGTGCGCCCCTCCCGCATCACGGTGACCCGGTCCGTGATGGCAAAAACTTCCTCCAGCCGGTGGGAAACGAATACCTGGGCCCGGCCCAGGGCCCGGAGCCTGGTCATGATGGCGAACAGCCGCTCGACCTCCAGCGGGCTCAGCGAGGTGGTCGGCTCATCAAAGATGAGCAGGTCGGAATTGAGGGCCAGCGCCTTGGCGATCTCCACCAGTTGGCGCTGGGCCGCGGACAGGGAGCCCACTTCCGACTCCAAGGGCACCGAATCCGCGATACCCAGCGTTTCCAGCAGTTCTCCGGCCCGGCCACGCATCCGGCGGTAGGATAGCCGGCCGGGCCGGCCCAGCTCGGGCAGGAATATGTTTTCGATGACCGACATATGCGGTGCCAGCGAGGTCTCCTGCATCACCATGGTGATGCCCGCGCCGATGGCCTCCTTGGCAGAGCGCGCGTTCAGCAGTGCCCCGCGCCAGATCAGCTCCCCGGCATCCCGCCGGACATGGCCGGAGATGATCTTCGACAAGGTGGACTTGCCCGCCCCGTTGGCGCCAAGCAGGCCGTGCACTTCCCCGGCGGCAACGGCGAACTCGGCCCCGCGCAGTGCCCTCGTGCGGTCGAAGGTCTTCTCGACCGCACGCGCCACCAGGAGGTCGGGCACCGAATGGTCCATTCAATGGACCTCGTTCGCGAAAACGGTCGTGGTGATGGTCGGGAGCAACTTGGCGATATTCTTGCTGGTGACCACCACGATCGGAACCAGGATCTGCTTCTCGACCGGCTGTCCTTTCAGGAACTTGACCATGGCTTCGCCGGATTTCTCGCCCATCAGGTAGGGCTGCTGCATGCCGGAGGCGACGATTTCACCCTTCTGGATGAGGTCGACGAATTCAGGAATCCCGTCGAAGGCTGCCACGGCCACCTGGCCATTGCGCCGGGCCGCGCGGATGGCGCGCACGGCGCCCAGGGTCGGGGTGTCGGTCTGGATGAACATTCCGCGCATCTCGGGGTTCGCAGTCAGCATGTCCTGGGTGAACTTGAAGGTCTCTTCCGCTGTGTAGGCCTGCATCTGCTGGAGGGCGCATTCCTTGATGCCGCCTTCTTCGATGGCCTGGCGGAAACCAGCGGTGCGCAGCTTGCCGTTGTTGCGGGCGAGGGAGATCGAGGAGATGCCGACGGTGCCCCCGGCCCAGCCCTTTTCCTTCATGGCCTCAACCAGGGCCTTGCCCGTGTTGTAGGCGCCATCCCGGTTGTCGGAGATGATGAAAGAGACATAGGCTCCGCTATTGGTGCCGATGTCCGCGATCACCACCGGAATCTTGGCCTTCGCCGCCAGATCCAGCACGCTGGGACAGGTGGAGGAGTCGGTGGGGGAGATGATGATGCCGCTGACCCCCCGGGCAATGGCGTCCTGGGCATTCTTCAACTGGGTCTGGGCATTGTTGCGGCTGTCCAGGACCTGGTAGCCGAACCCGCTCTTCTTGGCCTCCGCTTCGACACCCTTGGAGAGGTAGCGCCAGAACGGCAGATCCAGGCCCGGCGTCAGGTAGACCAGATCATTGGCGAGAACTGGCGTGATGGCCGCCAAGGCGAGCCCAGCCGCCAGAGCGACCCTGTTTAGCAGACGAACGACCGACATGCAACCCATGGGAAGCCTCCAATTCCCCGGATGAAAGAAGCGATCCCGCCGGGGAAATCGGGATCGGCAGCCGTGCTGTGGACTCGCGCTGAAGCTATCTGGCCACTGCCCTCCAATAGACGTCTACGGTCTGCTCCATGTGAGCCGTCATGGCTCTTTCCGCTTCCTCCGGGGAACCGCGCTCGATGGCATGGAAGATGTTGGCGTGGAACTCCAGCGCCCTTTCCGGCTGACCCGGTGTCTTGAGCGTGGTCTGCCGCTGCTCCAGCAGCCAGCCGCCCATCGCGGCCGCGATGCCGTCGAAAATGCGGTTATGCACCGTGCGCATGATCTCCGTGTGGAACTGCAGGTCCGTGCGTTCAAAATCAGGCAGGTCGCCCAGGGCGGCGCGATTGGCCTCCAGGGCCCGGGCCATCCTCGCCAAGTCTTCATCGGTCCGGGTCGCCGCCACCCGCCGGGCGATGGCGCACTCGACCACCTGCCTGGCCTCCTGCAGTTGCCGGATCCCGGAATCCTCGTTCATGAACGAACGGACAGGGACCGTGAGGCCGTCGATGACACTGTCGAAGGAAATCCGAGTGACGACGGCCGGGCTGCCGCTGCGCAAGCGCACCACACCGGCGCGTTCCAGGGAGAACAAGGCCTCGCGGACCGCCGGCCGGCCCACACCGAAAAGTCCCATGAGCTGCCGCTCCGAAGGGAGTGTGTCGCCCGGTTCGTACTTCCGCTCAAGGATCATCTGCTCGAGCTGGCTCTCAATATGTTTGTGGACCTTGGGAACACTGGAGAGGCTGGCGCGGGGCATCGACAAGTCTCCGAAAGGCCAAAAATCATACCACCTGTCATACCACTTGTGGCGCCAACGAATCTATTTCTCGGTTCTTCCCCTGTCAAGGTAATGTTCATTAATTTTCAAGATTCTTCAGGTCCGTGATTCAGCACAATCGGCAGGGTTCGGTGGAGAACCAGGAAGCATCCATCAATCACATCGCGATCACGTGACCCAACCAGCGGATAAACATTAAACTTGACCAGATCGGTAGGAGGTTTGTCATGGACCTTGGGCTGAAAGGAAAGCAGGCGTTGGTGACCGGCTCGACGGCCGGCATCGGCCTCGCGACCGCACGCGCGCTGGCGGCCGAAGGGGCTTGCGTCACAGTGAACGGCCGGACCCAGGCGCGGGTCGATGTCGCGGTGAATGCGTTGAAGCGCGATCTTCCCGACGCCACCGTCGCCGGGATCGCAGCAGACCTCAGCAGCGGTGAAGGCTGCAGGACGCTCGTCGCCCAGCTTCCAGAGGTGGACGTGCTGGTCAACAACCTGGGTATTTTCGAACCGAAATCCTTCGAGGAGATTTCGGATGACGATTGGATGCGTTTCTTCGAGACCAACGTCCTCAGCGGCGTCCGCCTCTCGCGTCACTATGTGCGCGGAATGCGTTCGCGCAACTGGGGACGGATCGTTTTCGTCTCGAGCGAATCAGCCCTGCAGATTCCAGCTGAGATGATCCATTACGGCATGACCAAGACCGCGCAACTCGCTGTGGCGCGCGGGCTCGCGGAGACACTCGCCGGGACCGGCGTGACGGTCAACGCCGTGCTGCCCGGACCGACCGCCTCCGAGGGCGTCGTCGGATTCGTCACACAGATGGCTGCCAGCCGAGGTGTTGACGCCGCCACCGTGGAACGGGAGTTCTTCGTGACGGCTCGTCCTTCCTCGGTCATAAAGCGCTTCGCAAAACCGGACGAGATCGCGGCGATGATCGCCTATGTCTGCAGCGTCCCTGCCTCGGCAACCACAGGAGCCGCGCTCCGGGTCGACGGCGGGGTGGTGCGATCGATCGGGTAGGGCGCATGCATGGTCCACGCCCAGAGGCGGTTTGCGAAGGTGGTGGGTCAAGATGGCTATTCGGGTTGCCCAGCCCGACGCCGGATGGAGACATTCAGAGGTGACATCACCACCCCTGGAGGCATTCTTCCGGGCCCCCGGGACCGGACGGGCGCCAGTGGGATTGCCGCCCGCACAGGGCGCGAAGGGAGACAAGATGACGAAAGTGGCTGTGCTGGACGACTGGCAGGGGGTGGCCCGCAGCAACGCCGATTGGTCGCCGCTGATGGCCCGGGCCGAGGTGGTGTTCTTCGGGCGGGCTTTCCGGGACGAGTCGGACGCCGCCTCGCAGCTGGCGGACTTCGAGATCGTGCTTTCCATGCGCGAACGCACGGCGCTGCCGGGTTCCTTGATCAACCGCCTGCCCAAGCTGCGCATGCTCGGCATCACCAGCACCGGAAACCGTTCGCTGGACACCGACGCCTGCAGCGCGCGCGGGGTGCTGGTCTGCCACACGGCCGGCACCGGGGCCAGCGCCGCCGCCACCGCCGAACTGGCCCTCGGCCTGCTGCTGGCGGCCGCCCGGGACATCCCCGCCGCCGACGCCAATCTGCGCTCGGGACGGTTCCAGGAGGGGCTGGCGGTGGGCATCGGCCTGGCCGGGAAGACCATGGGGATCATCGGCCTGGGGCGGCTGGGAACCTGCCTGTGCCGCTATTGCCGGGCGCTGGACATGCGCGTGCTGGGCTGGAGCCCGAACCTGACCCCGGCCAAGGCCGAGGCGGCGGGCGCCGTCTACGCGACCAAGGATGAGCTGCTGGCACGCTCCGACGCCGTGAGCATCCACCTGGTGCTGTCGCCGCGGTCACGCGGACTGATCGGCGCCCCGGACCTGGCGCGGATGAAGCCTGGGGCGATCCTGATCAACACCTCCCGCGGTCCCATCGTCGACGAGGCCGCTCTGGTGCAGGCCGTGCAGGCGCGCCGCATCATCGCCGCGCTGGACGTCTACGACCGCGAACCGCTGCCGGCCGACCATCCCCTGCGCACCGCCCCCAATACCGTGCTGACGCCGCACCTGGGCTATGGCGTGCGGGAGACCTGGGGCGAGTTCTATCCCCAGAGCGTGGAGAACGCCTTGGCCTTCCTCGATGGCAAGCCGGTGCGGGTATTGAATCCGGAAGTGCTCTAGCTGGAGTTTCGGAAACCATGGGTGAAATCCTTGGCTAATTACTGAAACTGCAATTAGTTAATGCTTGTTCAGGTGTATAGCAAACTGCAGCTGAAGGCGGGACGAGCTTGGCAAAGAGGTCGAGCATTTCCGGTTCGGTTTACTCGAGCTGCCAGGTGCAGCGCGGGCGACCCTTAAGGGTTATAGGCAGCGCTCGCTGGGAACCTGATCAACGTCCCGATCTGCACCGCAGGGTCCGCCACCGTGCTGAACGTGACGCCGGCAACGTTCTGGCACCTGTGCTACCGTCACCCCTCACCTGAATCGTTGGAATTGTGTAACCTAAAAGCCAACAAAGCAAACACTATCAACAATAAAAATTGTTGGATGAAGTCCACGTCATTGAAAGTATCATTGGCGCTTGAACTAGACCTTTTGGTAATCCCGCCAGGGATTCATCTCAATTGACAATATATATGCTCAACTCAAAAGCCTTAAGGTGGATATGTCTTCTTGGGTGCAAAGTCGACCCACTGGCGCGGCAAAAAATTCGTGTTACAGTTTTGGTGGAGGCAATGAAAAACTTCAAGCCTCTCGTCCGGTTGATCATCAGCAAAGTGATTGATGAAAAAATCCTAACCAAGCACGGAGTGACGAAAGATCTCGCAAGGGAGTTCTTCGAGTTGTATCAGAAAGATGCAATTCCTCACCCAACCGAACCAGGGGATCCGTTTTGGGATCCTCCACGTTATGTCATCGAGAGGCGATACAAAAAAATCCTATACCGTATGGTGTATATCTTGAAAAACCCACCAGGGAATGAAGCAATCCTAGTAACCATGCTTCCTGAGACAAAAGTGAAATATTGATATTGGGGAGAGAGTTGTGAAACAGGTCAAGACATTTGGGGAACTTTGGGATGAGGGGAAAGTCACCGGGTGTACTTCCATCTCCGACGATGATCTCCTTGCCTTGGCAGAAAGAACCGAGAGCCAGCTTGCCAGGCATAAGCCAGGAAGCTTGATGGTTCGGAGGAGGGGTGGCCGTCCACGAAAGGGAACGGACAGCCTGCCTACCGCGCTTCGCTCAATTCGCACCTTGGTCTCAATTTGGGAACTGGCAAGCACCGACGCTGATGCCTTGGGGATTTCTACAAATGCCTGGGTTGAAGAAGCAATGATAGAGAAAATTCAAAAAACGTATGCGCTTAAAGCAACCCAATTCATCCAGGATCAGGTTCTGATTATGGGAGGGAATCAGACCACTTACACCACCAAAAGTAATGTTACCGAACAAGATAAACTTAGCTCCTTGGGTGTTTAAAATGGGAAACATTTCGGGATCTGAACAACCAATTTCACAGTCATTGATAGGTCATATCGCCATTGCTTCGATCCACTCAATTGGATTTGAAGCAAAGCGTGAGCCCGCAATGGACAAGATTGGTGCCACCCCAACGCAAATCAACGTGACAACTCAAAACAATCTACAGGTTGGCATCAGCCACTCTCCGACGGCAATCATAGCAACCGCTTCACTAAAAACCATTGGCACCTTGAATGATGAGACGCTGTTCTCGATTACCAACAATTACAGAGTTATCTACCCTTTAACCGATGTTGATACCCAAGAAGCCGGGTTTCAAGAAAAAGCAATTGATTTCTGCGCACGAAGCACGCTAGTTCATGTTTGGCCATACTGGCGGGAGTTCCAATGCAGCGCTACCTTAGGTCTCGGGATGCCTCCTATGGTGGCGGGCCTTATTTTCCCTTCTGCAACACCTGGACAACAAGCAACGATCCAGCAAGCGGAGGGACAAATGGTAACCGGGGAAAAACCGGCCAATGATTCTGGGAAGATCCCCAAGAAGAATACCGCAACAAAAAAGCGAAAAGAAGTTGCGGTAAGTGACCTATCTCAAACCAAAAAGCCCCAGAAGACCAGCTAACCGTAAGACCACCGGGATTCCTGCCACCTGAAAGCGGATGCTAGAGGTAGGCGGAATAGATGCAGGATGCCAGGCCAACCTTCTCAGGGCTTCGACTTCTAAGTATTGATTTTGCTGGTGGTCCCGGCGCGACTCGAACGCGCGACCTTCCGCTTAGGAGGCGGATGCTCTATCCACTGAGCTACGGGACCTGTGCCTGCAAGGGCCAGTGTAGCGTGGTTCCTGGGGCTACCGGAAGTCGGCCCACTCGGGCTCGTTGTTGAAGATCCAGTGGTAGTACTCGGTCCCCTGCAGGTCGGCGGCGGCGGCGGCGTCCACGACGACCTGGCACTTGGGGTGGAGCTGCAGGGCGGAGGCGGTGACCATGGAGGTGATCGGGCCCTCCACGGCTCGGGCGAGGATGCTGGCCTTTTCGCCGCCGGTGGCCAGCAGCAGGCACCGGCGGGAATCCAGGATGGTGCCGACGCCCATGGTGATGGCCCGGGCCGGGACCTGGCCGGGGTCACCGCCGAACATGGGCGCGTTCTGCCTGCGGGTGGCCGGGGTCAGGGCCTTTTCCCGGGTCCGGGACAGCAGGGCGGACAGGGGCTCGTTGAAGCCGATGTGGCCGTCGCTGCCCAGGCCGAGCAACTGCAAGTCGATGCCTCCGGCCTCCTGGAGCATGGCCTCATACCGGCGGCACTCGCTGCCCAAGTCGGCGGCGGTGCCATTGGGCAGATGGGTGCTGGCCACGGCCAGGTTGACCTGGCGGAACAGGTGCTGGTCCATGTAGGTCCGGTAGGAGCCGGGGTGGCTGGCGGGGATGCCGATGTACTCGTCGAGGTTGAAGGTGTGGCAGCGGGAGAAGTCCAGGCCGCGCTCCCGGTGCAGGGACACCAGGCAGGCGTAGACGCTTTCCATGGTGCGGCCGGTGGCGAGGCCCAGCACCAGGGACGGGTTGGCGCGAAGCTCTTTCTCGATGATCCGGGCCGCGAGCAGGGCAGCCTGCTGGGGATCGGGGAGGATGATGACTTCCATGGGCGCCACCTTGGGAGTGCGAAAGACCTGCACTCCACAGGCTACCCTAACCCGAGCCCATCAATAGGATTTGGACGCCTCCATGGACTGGCCGCGCTGCCGCTTGCTCATCCGGTGGTCGAGATACCAGATGGCGCCGCCCTGGTCGCCCACGGCCCGCAGATGGTCCAGCACCGCGGTGATGACGGATTCCTCGGCCACCTGCTCGGTCACATACCAGTGCAAGGTGATCTCGCTGGCGTAATCCTTTTCGGAACGGGCGGTTTCGAACAGGCTATGGATGGAGGCGGTGTTCTCTTTCTCGTGGGTCAGGGCCATTTCAAACAGCTGGATCACGCCATCGCACTGGGTCGGCGGAGCGGCGACGGGCTTGAGCTCGAGGGTGCCGCAGCGCTCCAGGACGAAGTCGAGCAGCTTCATGGCGTGGGCGCTCTCCTCTTCGGCCTGGATGCGCAGCCAGTGGGCGAATCCCTTGTACTTCCGGGCGTCCAGATGGGCGCTCATGGCCAGGTAGAGTTGCGAGGAATACTGTTCCTTGTTGATCTGGGCGTTGAGGGCATTCTGCATGGTGCTGCTGAGCATGGCGGTCTCCAGGGAAGCCGGGGTTGGATGAACGGCCTCAGAATGGAGATATGTTTCGGCGCCCGGCTCAGTTCCCTGGTACGGTCAATCTTCCAGGATGGGCTTGCCCTGTTCCAGCCGGGCGGCCCACTGCTTGAGGGTGTCCGGGTTGCGCGCCACCAGCCGGGTGAAGCCCAGTGCCTTCACCGACTGGAAGAGCTGGGCGTACTCGCCCTTGCCGGTGAGGATGGGCCTGGCGTGCCTCGGCTTTTCCACGCCCTTGACCAGGATCACGGCGGTGGCGCCGCCATCCTCCAGGGCCACGCGCAGGGTCTTGCCGGTCATTTCCATGCGCTGGTTGGTCACCTTCACCCAATCCCGGCGGGCGCTGTTGCGGTCCAGAATGGCGCTGTTGCCGTCCATCTGCAGCGGCACGAAGGGATCCTCGGCGCCGACCGAGGCGGCGAGGAGCAGGCAGAGCAGACCGGCGCGGACCATGGTTCGACCTCCACGGCAATATCCTACCGGGTCCTTGATTCTTCAGCCAGCGAACGCCATCCGCCGCACTTCCAGCCGCGCCGCCTTCCATTCGACCCAGGCCAGCTTGAATTCCCGCTGGCGCTGGGCCATGGCTGCCCGCCATTCGGCCTTGCGCTGGGTCCAGGCCTCCTGCCGGTGCGCCTTGCGCTCGGCCTTGCGGCGGTCCCAGGCTTCCCGCTGCTCCTGGATGGCTTCCAGGGCCAGGTCCAGGCGCTGCCGGGCACGCACCACCCGGGTGTTCAGGGCTTCGGCGGCCTGGGGCGGGGCCTTGGCCAAACGCGCCAGCAGGGCCTTTTCTTCCATCTGGATCCGCGCGCGCCGGATCACCGGGCCGGGCACGGCCCGCAGCCCACTGGCCAGGCCGGCCCACGACAGGCCCTTGATCAGCCATTTGGCGGGATCCCACTGGTACCACTTGACGCCGTTGCGGTAGTCCCACTGCCACATGTGGTGGTAGTTGTGGAAACCCTCCCCGTAGGTGAGGGGGGCCAGGAAGGCGTTGTCGCGGGCGGAGTTGGCGTCGGTGTACGGCTGGCTGCCGTAGAAGTGGGCGGCGCTGTTGATGAAGAAGGTGGTGTGGTGGGTCACCACGATCCGCAGCAGCACGCCGATGATCAGGTTGCCCATGATGTTGTGGGTGCAGATCCCGGCCAGCAGCGGCAGCAGGGTGGCGGCGCAGGCGCCGATGAGGAAATGGTGCCGGTGCTGCCACATGACCAGGGGATCCCGCTCCAGGTCCTTGACGCCGGTGATGCCCTGGGTGCGCTCCTCCATGACCCAGATCCAGTGGGCATACCAGAAACCCTTCCGGCTGTTGTAGGGGTCGTCGCCCTGGTCCACGTACCGGTGGTGGATGCGGTGGTCGCTGGCCCACTGCAGGGCCGAGTTCTCGAAGCTCGCGGCGCCCATGCACAGCATGAACAGGCGCACCGGCCAGCGGGCCTGGTAGGCCCGGTGGCTGTACAGCCGATGGTAGCCGCAGGTCACGGACATGCCGATGGTGACGACCATGGTGAAGAACACCACCCACTCCCCCCAGTGGCGCAGGGAATGGGTGAACGCCATCGGCACCAGCACCAGGCTCAAGCCGAGGGTGCCGAGCAGAAAAAGCACGTTAAGAAGACTCCAACGTCGTGTAATGGGCACTTGTACTCCTGTTTCAGGCGCTCAACCCGCCCTTAAGGATCGCCTTCTTCCGTGATCGGCACAAGACTGCCCGGTGAAATGCCAAAATTTTTTAATTATTGATGTTGCTTTTATTAATTAGCAGAACTGACCCGGTTCCGTCCGCCCGCCTTGCTCCGGTAAAGGCCTTCGTCAGCCCAGATGATGAACCAGTCCGGCGTGGTGCCGGCGTTGACCTGGGCGCTGACGTAGCCGAGGCTGAGGGTGACGTAGGGGCTGGCGTCGGAATTTTCGTGGGGGATGTGGCGCGCCTCGACGGCCTTCAGCAGGCTCTCCGCGGCCTGCTGGGCGCGCTGGGCGTCGGCGCCCGGCAGGATCACGGCGAACTCCTCGCCGCCGTAGCGGGCCGGCAGCTCCTCCACCCGGCGGAACACCTGCTTCATCACTTCGCCGATGGCCTGGAGGCAGCTGTCGCCCGCCACGTGGCCGTACAGGTCGTTGAAGCGCTTGAAGAAGTCCACGTCCCCCATGATCAGGGAGAGCTGGTCGCCCTTGCGCATGGCGCGACGGATCTCCTTTTCCAGGACGGCGTCGAAGTGCCGGCGGTTGGCCAGGCGGGTGAGGCCGTCCTCCAGGGCCATCTGCTGGAGCTGGGCGTTGGCCCGTTCCAGCTCGGCGGTGCGCTCCTCCACCCGGCGTTCCAGTTCCTGGTTGGTCTTTTTCAGTTCGCTGGCCTGGGCCAGGTTTTCCGCGTAGAGCCGGGCGTTGGTGATGGTCAGGGCGGCCCGGTCGGCAAGGTTCTGCAGGACGGCCTGGTCTTCCACGGAGTAGGGCCTGCTGGCGCCGCCCATGGCCAGGGCGATGGTGCCGATGGTGCGGCCCTCGATGCGCATGGGCACGATGAGCAGGCTGTGGATCCTGAAGCGCTCGAAGTAGGCGCGGAATTCCGGCCGGACCAGGGTCAGGATCTCTTCCAGCGGCCGGCTCTCCAGGCGGATGGCCTGGCCGCGCAGGACCACCTGGCCGGTGCCGAGCTGGCCCAGGTCCAGCGGAGGCAGGTTGCGGTAGTCGGGCAGCAGGGCATCGCCGCCGACGTAGGGCTGGGCCAGCTCGGACGGGTAGAGCAGGCCGTCCCGGCCCACCAGGTTGAGGGTGCAGAGGTCGCCCACCTGAACGGCCAGGTGGTGGGCGATCAGCCGGAGCGCCGCGCCATGGTCGGAGCCCACCCCGGCGAGGGCCAGGGACACGGCGTTCTGTGCTTCGGCCCGCTTGAGCCGCGCCGCGTTCTCCATCTCGGCGCGCTTGCGCTGGGTGATGTTGCCGGCGGTCACCACCAGCCGGTCCTGGCCGCCGATGTCGGCGATGCGCAGGTTCACTTCCAGCCAGAGCAGGTTGCCGCCCTGGGTGGTGCACAGCCACTCGAAGGTCTGCGGCGTGCCGGCGGCGGCCTTGCGCGCCCATTCCCGGGCGGTCTCCGGGGTGTAGGGCCAGAGGCCGAGGCCCAGGCGCCCGAGGTCCAGCGTCAGCATGTGCTCCGGGCTGTAGCCGAACCACTCGCAAATGCGGTGGTTCACGTCGAGGATGGCGTCGGTTTCGGGGTCCTGGATGAAGATGCCGTCATTGACCGAATCATAGATGGCCTGAAACCGCTTTTCGTTCAAGGAAAGACGGCTGAAGGCCCCCGACGGCGAACTCATCTCCGCCGCCCAATCGAGGGCTGGGCCCACATGGTGAGAAGGGGTGGTGCGGGCATTCCATTCTTCCTAAGGCTGTCCCATCATGCAGGAAAAACGTTCAACTTTCCAGTAATCCCGCCTTTACCGCCGCCTGGGCGCGGCGCCGGCCCCACCAGAGGCTGAGCCGGTCGAAGTAGAGGTAGATCACCGGGGTGGTGAACAGGGTGAGCATCTGGCTGAACACCAGCCCGCCGACGATGGCGATGCCTAGCGGCTGGCGCAGCTCGGAGCCGGTGCCCAGGCCCAGGGCCAGGGGCAGGCCGCCCAGCAGCGCCGCCATGGTGGTCATGGTGATGGGCCGGAAGCGCAGCAGGCAGGCCTGGAAGATGGACTCCTCCGGGGTCTTGTGCTCCCGGCGCTCCACCTCCAGGGCGAAATCGATCATCAGGATGGCGTTCTTCTTGACGATGCCGATCAGCAGGATGATGCCGATCAGGGCGATCACGCTCAGGTCGGTGCGGCAGGCCAGCAGCGCCAGCAGGGCGCCCACGCCGGCCGAGGGGAGGGTGGAGATGATGGTGATGGGGTGGATCAGGCTTTCGTACAGGATGCCCAGCACCAGGTAGACCGCCAGGATGGCCGCCGCGATCAGCACCGGTTCGTTGGCCAGGGAGGCCTGGAAGGCCTGGGCGGTGCCCATGAAGCTGCCGCGGATGGAGGCGGGCAGGCGGATCTGCTCCTGGGCCTTGGCGATGGCCGTCACCGCGTCGCCCAGGGCCACGCCCACGGGCAGGTTGAAGGTGATGGTGACCGAGGGCAGCTGGCCCTGGTGGTTGACCGCGAGGGTCGTGTTCTCCATCTGGTAGTGGGAGAAGGCGGAAAGCGGCACCACCGGGCCCTTGGCCGGGCGCACGTAGATGGTCTTCAGGGAGTCGGGGTCCTGCCAGTACTTGGGCGCCACTTCCATGACCACGTGGTACTGGTTGAGCGGGGTGTACATGGTCGACACCTGGCGCTGGCCGAAGGCGTCGTACAGGGTGTCGTCGATCAGCTGGGCGGAGATGCCCATGCGCGAGGCGGTGGGGCGGTCCACCACCAGGGTGGCCTGGAGCCCCAGGTTCTGCTGGTCGGTGTTGACGTCGGTCACCTGCTTCAGGGTGCGCATCTTGGCCAGCACCAGCGGCGCCCAGCGGAACAGCTCCTTGGAATCGTCGCCCTGGAGGGTGTACTGGTACTGGGCGTTGCCGAGCCGGCCGCCGATCCGGAGATCCTGCACCGGCTGCAGGAACAGGCTGGCGCCGGGCACCTTGGCCAGCTTGGGGCGCAGCCTGGCGATGATCTGGTCGGCGCTGACCTTGCGCTCGTTGTTGGGCTTGAGCGACAGGAACATGCGCCCGGTGTTGGTGACGCCGCCGCCGCCCACGAAGGCCATGGTGTGGGCCACGTCGGGATCCTGGGTGACGATCTGCGACAAGGCCTGGAGCCGGGTGCGCATGGCCCCGAACGAGGTGTCCTGGTCGGCCACGATGGCGCCCATCATCCGCCCGGTGTCCTGCTGGGGGAAGAAGCCCTTGGGTATGATGATGAACAGGATGATGGTGGAGACCACGGTGCCCACGGCGACCATCAGGGTGATGAACTGGTGCTTCAGCACCCAGGACAGGGCGAACTCGTACTTGCCCAGGACCCACTGGAACCACCGTTCGCTGGTCTGGAAGATGCGCCCGTGCTTCTCCTCGGAGTGGGGACGCAGCAGCTTGGCGCACATCATCGGGGTGGCGGTGAGCGAGACCACCATGGACATGAGGATGGCCACGGACAGGGTCACGGCGAATTCCCGGAACAGCCGCCCGACGATGCCGCCCATCAGCAGGATGGGGATGAACACGGCGCACAGCGAGATGCTGATGGACAGCACGGTGAAGCCGATCTCCTCGGCGCCGCGCATGGCGGCTTCCAGGGGCTGCAGGCCATTCTCGATGTGCCGGCTGATGTTCTCCACCACCACGATGGCGTCGTCCACCACGAAGCCAGTGGCGACGGTGAGGGCCATCAGGGACAGGTTGTCGATGCTGTAGTGCAGCAGGTACATCACCCCGAAGGTGCCGAGCAGCGAGATCGGCACCGCCACGCTGGGGATCAGGGTGGAGCGCCAGTTGCGCAGGAAGACGAAGACCACCATGATGACCAGGGCGATGGAGAGCATCAGGGTGCGCTCCACGTCGCGCACCGAGGCGCGGATGGTCTGGGTGGCGTCGATCACTTCGGTGAGCTTCATGGTCGGGGGGATCGAAGCCACCAACTGGCTGTTCAGGGCACGCACCCGGTCCACGGTCTCGATGATGTTGGCGCCCGGCTGGCGGAACAGCACCACCATGATGGAGCCCTTGCCGTCGGTGATGCCGTAGTTGAGCAGGTTCTCCACGGAGTCGTCGACCCGCGCCACGTCGCCCACCCGCAGCGCCGCTCCGGCCTTGTAGGAGATAACCAGGGGCGCGTACTGGTTGGCCTTGAACATCTGGTCGTCGGCGTTGAGGGCCGAGGTGGTGGCCCCGTTGGTGAGGGAGCCCTTGGGATTGTTCACGTTGGACGCGGCCAGGGTGGTGCGCACGTTCTCCAGGTCCAGGCCCCAGGCGTTGAGCTGGGTGGGATCGACCTCCACCCGGACGGCGGGCAGGGCTCCGCCCCAAACGAACACCTGGCCCACGCCGTTGACCTGGGACAGCTTCTGCTGCAGCAGGCTGGAGGCGGTGTCGTACATCTGCTCCCGGCTCATGGTGTCCGAGGTGAGGGCGAACAGCATGATCGGCGCGTCGGCCGGGTTGATCTTGCGGTAGGTGGGGTTGCCGGGCAGGGCCGCGGGGAGCTGGCTGCGGGCGGCGTTGATGGCCGCCTGCACGTCCCGGGCCGCCGCGTCGATGTTGCGGTTGATGTCGAACTGCAGGGTGATGGAGGTGGAGCCCAGGGAGCTGGTGGAGGTCATCTCGGTGATGCCGGCGATGCGCCCGAACTCGCGCTCCAGCGGAGTGGCCACCGAGGAGGCCATGGTGTCGGGGCTGGCGCCGGGAAGGCCGGCGCCCACGGCGATGGTGGGGAATTCCACCTGGGGCAGCGGCGAGACCGGCAGGAACTTGAAGGCCAGGATGCCGGCCAGGGCCACGGCGACCACCAGCAGGCTGGTGGCGATCGGGCGCCGGATGAACGGGGTGGAGATGCTCATGAGTGCTCGAGTTCAGGGTCGACCGGTGCGATGGCCAGGCCGGGGAACAGGCGCTTGGCCACCCGGCCGAAGGCCAGGTAGATGACCGGCGTGGTGTAGAGGGTGAGCACCTGGCTGAAGATCAGCCCGCCGATGATGGAGATGCCCAGGGGCCGGCGCAGCTCCGAGCCCACCCCGTTGCCCAGGGCCAGGGGCACGGCGCCCAGCAGGGCCGCCATGGTGGTCATCATGATGGGCCGGAAGCGCAGCAGGCAGGCCTGGTAGATGGCGCTGGGCGGGGGCAGGCCCTCCTTGCGCTCGGCCTCGATGGCGAAGTCGATCATCAGAATGGCGTTCTTCTTGACGATGCCGATCAGCAGGATGATGCCGATCAGGGCGATGACGCTGAAATCGACCCGGAACAGCATGAGCGAAAGCAGCGCGCCCACGCCGGCCGAAGGCAGGGTGGACAGGATGGTCACCGGGTGGATGTAGCTTTCGTACAGCACGCCCAGCAGCAGGTACATGGTCACCAGGGCGGCGAGGATCAGGAACGGGGTGTTGACCAGGGAGAGCCGGAAGGCCTGGGCCGTGCCGAGGAATTCGGCGGCGATGCTGGGCGGGATCTGCAGCTCGTCCCGGGCCTGCTCGATGGCCTTGACCGCGTCGCCGATGGAGGCGCCGCGCGCCAGGTTGAAGGAGATGGTCACCACGGGGAACTGGCCCTGGTGGTTCACCGCCAGGGGCGCGGTGGTGGTCTCGATCCGGGTGACCGCGCTGAGCGGCACGGAACCGCCGGCGGAGGAGCGCAGGAACACCTGGCTGAGGGCGTCGGGCCCCGAGGCCATGCCCGGATTGTTTTCCAGGATGACGTGGTACTGGTTCAGGTCGGTATAGATGGTCGAGATCTGCCGCTGGCCGAAGGCGTCATACAGGGCGTCGTCCAGCATCTGCGGGGTGATGCCCAGGCGCGCTGCCGAGGTGCGGTCGATGACCAGCTTGGTCTGCAGCCCGGAATTCTGCTGGTCGCTGGCCACGTCGCGCAGCACGGGAATCTTCTTGATCCGTTCGAGGAACCGGGGCACCCAATAGTCCAGCTCCTTGGCGTCGGCGTCTTCCATGCTGAACTGGTACTGGGTGCGGCTCACCCGGTCTTCCACGGTGAGGTCCTGCACCGGCTGCATGAACAGCTTGATGTCCGGGACCTGCTCCAGCACCGGGGCCAGCCGGCGGATCACCTCGCTGGCGCTGATCTTGCGCTCGGAGAGGGGCTTGAGGTTGATCTGGATGCGGCCGGAATTGAGCGTGGTGTTGGTGCCGTCCACCCCGATGAACGAGGTCAGGCTTTCCACCGCGGGGTCCTTGAGGATCTGGGCCGACAGGGCCTGCTGCCCCTTGGCCACGGCCTTGAACGAGGCCGCCTCGGGCGCTTCGCTGATGCCCAGGATCACGCCGGTGTCCTGCACCGGGAAGAACCCCTTGGGGATCCAGACGTAGAGCATGACGGTGAGGCCCAGGGTGCCGACCGCGACGAACAGGGTCAGGGTCTGGTGGCGCAGCACGACGGTCAGGGTCCGGCCGTAGAAATCGATCACCGACTGGAAGATCCGCTCGGAGAACTGGTAGGCCTTGCCCTTCACCTGGTCATGCTGGCTCTTCAGCAGCTTGGAGCACATCATCGGGGTCAGGGTGAGGGATACGATGGCGGACATGATGATGGTCACCGCCAGGGTCACGGCGAATTCCCGGAACAGCCGGCCGACGATGTCGCCCATGAACAGGAGCGGGATCAGCACGGCGATGAGCGAAACGGTCAGCGAAACGATGGTGAAGCCGATCTGCTCGGACCCGCGCAGGGCCGCCTCCATGGGCGGCACCCCCTCCTCGATGTAGCGCATGATGTTCTCGATCATGACGATGGCGTCGTCCACCACGAACCCGGTGGAGATCGTCAGGGCCATGAGCGTGAGGTTGTTCAGGCTGTAGCCCAGCACGTACATCACCGCGAAGGTGCCCACCAGGGAGAGCGGCACCGCCACGCTGGGGATGATGGTGGCGGGGATGGTGCGCAGGAACACGAAGATCACCGCCACCACCAGGATGATGGTGAGGATCAGGGTGAACTCCACGTCCTCCACCGAGGCGCGGATGGTGGTGGTGCGGTCGGTGAGGATCTGCAGCTTGACCGCCGGCGGGATGGAGGCCTTGAGCTGGGGCAGCAGGGTCTTGATCCGGTCCACCACGGCGATGATGTTGGCCCCGGGCTGGCGCTGGATGTTCAGCACCACGGCGGGGGTCTGGTTCACCCAGGCCGCCTCCTTGACGTTCTCGGTGTCGTCGATCACGGTGGCCACGTCGGACAGCAGGATCGGGTTGCCGTTCTTGTAGGCGATGACCAGGGGCTTGTATTCGGGGCTGGTGAGCAGCTGGTCGTTGGCGCCGATGGCGTAGGACTGCAGCTTGCCGTCGAAGGCCCCCTTGGCCTCGTTCACGTTGGCGTTGTTCACCACCGAGCGGACATCCTCGAGGGTGAGCCCGTAGGAGGAGAGGGCGGCCGGGTTGACCTGCACCCGCACCGCCGGCTTCTGGCCGCCGCTGATGCTCACCAGGCCCACGCCGGGCAGCTGGGAGATCTTCTGGGCCAGGCGGGTGTCGGCGAAGTCCTCCACCTTGGGCAGCGACAGCGTCTCCGAGGTGAGCGCCAGGGTGAGGATGGGCGCGTCGGCCGGGTTGGTCTTGCTGTAGATGGGCGGATTCGGCAGATTGGCCGGCAGGTACGTGCCGGCGGCGTTCACCGCCGCCTGCACCTGCTGTTCGGCCACGTCGATGTTCAGGTCCAGCACGAACTGCAGGGTGATGATCGAGCTGCCGTCGGAGCTGGAGGAGGTCATCTGGTTCAGCCCCGGCAACTGGCCGAACTGCCGCTCCAGGGGCGCGGTGATGGCCGTGGCCATGACGTCCGGGCTGGCGCCGGGGTAGAAGGTCTCCACCTGGATGGTGGGGTAGTCCACCTGGGGCAGGGCCGAAACCGGAAGTTCCTTGAAGGCCAGGAGCCCGACCAGCATGAGCCCGGCCATCAGCAGGGACGTCGCGATGGGCCTGAGAATGAAGGGCCTGGATGGATTCACTGCACCCCTCCTGTGCTCATTGGGCGCGGGGCGCTCACGGCTTGCTCTTGGCGGCGGCTTCGGTGGGGGCCACTTTCGTGCCCGGGCTTAGTTTGTCGAGGCCGTCGATGACCACTTTCTCGCCTTCGCTGACTCCGCTCTTGAGGGCGATGGTGTCGCCTTCCACCAGCTGGATCTCCACCGGACGCAGGTCCACCGTGCTGTCGGCCTTGACCACATAGATGAAGTTGCCCTTGGGGCTGCGCTGCACCGCGGCGGCCGGGACGACCAGGGCGCCCTGCAGGGTGTCCGTCTGCAGCTTGGCGTTGACGAACTGGTTGGGGAAGAGGACGTTGTCCTTGTTGGCGAACTGCGCCTTGAGCCGCACGGTGCCGGTGGTGGGGTCCACCTGGTTGTCCACCGCAAGGAGCACGCCCGTGGCGAGCTTCTTGACGAAGTCCCGGTCAAAGGCGTCCACCGCCAAGGGCTTGCCGGCCCGGCTGCTGATCAGCACATGCTGGATGTTGTCGGCGGGGATGGTGAACATCACGTTGATCGGCGAAAGCGGGGTGATCACCACCAGGCCGTTGGTGTCCGTGGCATGGACCATGTTGCCCGCGTCCACCAGGCGCAGGCCGACGGTGCCGGAAACCGGCGCGGTGATGCGGCTGTAGGTCAGGTTCAGCTTGGCGCTTTCCACGCCGCCCAGGTCGCTCTTCACGGCGGCCTCGGCCTGGTCCACGGTGGAGACCTGGGTGTCCATCTGCTGCTGGGGGATGATGCCCTGCTTGACCAGGGTGCGGTAGCGCTCCAGGTCCATGCGGGCGTTCTTGAGGGCCGCCTCGTCCTTGGCCATCTGGCCTTCCGCCTGGAGCAGCTGCACCTGGTACGGCCGCGGATCGATCTGCATGAGCAGGTCGCCCTTCTGCACGGTCTGGCCTTCCCGGAAGTGCACCACCATCAGCTGGCCATCCACCCGGGTGTGCACCGTCACCGCGTCCGTGGGCACCACCGTGCCCAGCCCGGACAGGTTCACCGGCATGTCCGCCTTGCGGACCACCGCGGTCACCACGGGCACCGTCCGCACCACCACCACCGGCTTGACCGCGGCGGCCTCCACGGAACGCACCACCAGCACCACGGCGATCGCCAGGGCCAGGCACACCGGCAGCAGCACCTGCCAGCGGCGCCAACCCGCCGTTGGTTTCGTGGCCCCTGAGGCTTCGGGGATTAAGGGTTGGTTGGCAGTCGCGTTCGCGTCCATAGGCTTTAAATACCTGTCAAAGGGATGAAGGGCCGAGGGGTAAAAAGATCCCCTTGGCAGGGGATGGGACAGCGGGAGCACAGGACCTAACAGATTTATTGTAACAACCTCGTTTAAGGATGGGTGTCACATTCTTGTTAAAGCAAGGGTCCTGAATGGCCATCCAGGTTTGACCCGCCTCCAGGGCCAAGGTTTAACCATCGTCTCAGCCGGCCGGCAGGTGGCATGTACAATGCTCCTTTGGCGCATGGGGCCCCGGGCTTCATCCGGATTCTTGAAAGGTCGACTATGAATGTTCCCAACCCCATGCCGATCGTCGCCGTTCTGGGTTTCGGCACCATGGGCCAGGCGCTCGCGGGCGGCCTGCTGAAGAGCGGGGTCGCCACCCGGGACACCTTGCGGGTGGGCGTGCGCCGGCCCCACCCCCAGGGGGTGAACCCCAAGGACGCCGGACTGGGGCTCCCGGCCCTGCTCAACGTGGAGGCGGCCCGGGCGGCCGATGCGCTGGTGCTCTGCGTCAAGCCCCGGGACGTGGAGGCGCTCATGACCCAGCTGCGCGAGGCCGGGGCGCTGGACCATCATCCGCTGGTGATCTCCATCGCCGCCGGGCTGTCCACCGCCCTGCTGGCCCCCCAGGCACCGGGCTGCCCGGTGGTGCGGGCCATGCCCAACACCCCCTGCGCCATCGGCAAGGGCGTCACCGTGCTGGCCCGGGGTCCCGGCGCCGAGGATGCGCACCTGGCCCTGGCCCGCCTGCTGTTCACTTCCCTGGGGGCGGTGCTGGAGCTGGAAGAGAAGCACATGGACACGGTGACCGGCCTGTCCGGCAGCGGCCCGGCCTTCATCTACATGGTGCTCGAAGCCATGGCCGAAGGCGCGGTCATGCGCGGCCTGCCGCGCTCGGTGGCGCTGGAGCTGTCGGCCCGGGTGGCGCAGGGGGCCGCGGAAATGGTGCTGGCCACCGGCCGGCACCCGGCCGCCCTGAGGGACGATGTCACCACCCCCGCCGGCTGCACCGTGGCCGGGCTGCTGGTGCTGGAGGACGGCCGGCTGCGTTCGGTGGTGGCCCGGGGCGTGGAAATGGCTGCCAAGGTGGCGGGCGAATTGTCCAAGTAGCGGCACCGAGGTTACAATTCCACCCATGCGATCCCAAATCCTTCAGACTCAACCGATGCAGGCGCCCGTCCTGCAGCAGGCGCTCGACGCCACCTACCAGGTCCACCGGCTGGACCTGGCCCCCGATCCCCAGGCCCTGCTGGCGGAAGTGGGCCCGGCGATCCGCGCCGTGGTCACCACCGGCGCTGGCGGCGTGGCCAAGGCGGTCGTGGAGGCCCTGCCCGGGCTGGAGCTGATCGCCATCCGCGGCGTGGGCACCGACAAGGTGGACC
The DNA here is from genome assembly GCA_964627225.1 of uncultured Mesoterricola sp. Classification (GTDB taxonomy): domain Bacteria; phylum Acidobacteriota; class Holophagae; order Holophagales; family Holophagaceae; genus Mesoterricola. Next base: position 746 of record CAZVHQ010000044.1, on the reverse strand, counting down.
TGGAGCATGCCCGGCAACGGGGCGTGCGCGTGACCACCACCCCCGGCGTGCTCACCGAGGACGTGGCTGACCTGGCCTGGGCCCTGCTGCTGGCCGCCTCGCGCCGGGTCTGCGTGGCCGACCGGTTCGTCCGGGCCGGCCTCTGGCCGACCCAGGCGCTGCCCCTGGCCCGCCGGGTGAGCGGCAAGCGGGCCGGCATCCTGGGCCTGGGCAGCATCGGCCAGGCCATCGCCCGCCGGGCGCTGGGCTTCGGCATGAGCGTCGCCTATACCGGCCGGGCCCCCCGCCCCGGCGTGCCCTATCCCTTCATCGCCAGCCTGGTCGAGCTGGCCGAAGCCTCGGATGTGTTGTTCGTCGCCGCCTCCGGCAACCCCGGCACGGCGGGCATCGTCAACGCCGAGGTGCTCGACGCCCTCGGCCCGGACGGCATCCTGGTCAACATCGCCCGGGGCAGCATCATCGACGAGGCCACCCTGGTGGAGGCGCTGCGTTCCGGCCGGATCGGCGCGGCCGGGCTGGACGTGTTCCAGCGCGAGCCGCAGGTGCCCGAAGCGCTGCTGACCCTGGACAACGTGGTGCTGCAGCCGCACCTCGGCAGCGCCACGGCGGAATGCCGGCTGGACATGGGCAACCTGGTGCTGGCCAACCTGGAAGCCCACTTCGCCGGGCGGCCGCTGCCGTCGGCGGTGGTCTAGCGGGAGTTTACTAAAGCACTGGTGAAAGCATGGGCTAATTGCTGGAACTGC
>CAZVHQ010000043.1:0-31220 GCA_964627225.1 uncultured Mesoterricola sp. | reverse complement strand
CTAGCAGCGGTGCCTGGCGGCGCATGTCTTCAAGAATTTGTGGTTCATCATCCACGAACAGGATTCGACCTTTGACGACCATATGGATTCCTTCCGCCCTGCGCTTCAATCATCGGCTTTATGCAGCTTTTTGATCACGTATCTGGGCCGGTCCCGCACTTCCTGGTAGATGCGACCAATGTACTCGCCTAACAAGCCAAAAGCCAGAAATTGAGCTCCGACGAAAAAGAATAGCACGGCGAACAGCGTAAACACGCCCTGGGCTGCGCCCTCGGGGTGGAGGATTCGATATACCAGCAGGATGACACCAAAGCCTATGCCCAAGGCCGAAACCACCACGCCCAGTACGCTGAGCATCTGCAGTGGCAAAAGGGAAAAACTGGTCAAAAGATCGAACTGCAGGTTGATCAGCTTCCAGAATCCGTATTTGGAATCGCCGGCAGCCCGCTCGGCGTGGGCCACCGGAACCTCGGTGATGCGCTTGGCAAAGCTGTTGGCCAGGGCCGGAATGAAGCTGGACCGCTCCTTGCACTGCAGCATCGCGTCGACGATCTCCCGGCGGTAGGCCCGGAGCATGCAACCGTAGTCGTGCAGCTTGACGCCGGTGGTCTTGCGGGTGACGGCGTTGACGATCTTGGACGGCAGGGTGCGGAACAGGCTGTCGTTGTCCATCCGGCCCTGGCGCCAGCCGCCGACCACGTCGAAGCCCTCCTCGATCTTGGCGACCAGCTTGGGCACCTCCTCGGGGGGATTCTGCAGATCGGCGTCCATGGTGACGATCACCTTGCCCCGGGCCGCGTGGAAGGCGCCGAAGATGGCCGCGTGCTGGCCATAGTTCCGGTTGAATTCCACAACCGAGACCCTGGGCTCGCGCCGGGCGATGTCCTGAAGCATTTCCAGGCTGCCGTCCCGGCTGCCGTCATCGGTGAAGACCACCTCCCAGGGCCGGTCGGGGTCCTGGTAATGCTCATCCAGGACCTTGAAAAGGCGGTCCCAAAGATTGGCAATATTGGCTTCTTCATTGAAGATGGGAATCACGATGCTGAGATAGGGGGCCATGCGCATCTCCGTTGTGCTTATTCTAACCCGGGAAGAGTTAGGATCATGCCACCCAGTGCCGGCCGGAGCGCGACCATGAATGCACCCAAGACATTCCCCACCATGATCCGCGCGCTGCTCGCCGCCTGCCTGGCGGTGGCGAGCCTGCGCGCCCAGGAGGTCCAGGCGCCCAAGGCGGCCAGGAGCACCCTGGAAGAGCAGGCCGTGGTGCGGGAGATCACCAAGATCCGCAGGTTCCCGAGGGAATACGCCAAGTACCTGCGCGCCCTGGGCACCCGCTTCGAGGGGACCTTGTGGCGGCTGCGCGACCATGTGCCGATCCGCACCAACGAAGGCCGGCCGGCCGTGCTGGAGGCGGCCGAATTCCTGGAGCAGGTCCAGCCCATCCCCGGCCAGGTGGCGTTCTCCGAGGGGCTGCACGCCGCGGCCTGGGAACACGTGGCGGATCAGGGGCCCTCCGGGCAGACCGGGCACGTGGGCGTTTCCGGATCCACCTTCGGCGAGCGGATTCGCCGCTACGGCACGCCGGGGGCGCTGATCGGGGAAGTGATCAACTACGGCGAGGAGACGCCGCGCATGACGGTCATCCAGCTGGTCATCGACGACGGCGTGCCCGACCGGGGCCACCGCAAGAACCTCTTCAACGCGGATTTCCGGGTGGGGGGCGCGGCCATCGGCGCGCACAAGGGCTATGGCTCCATGACCGTGGTGGACATGGCGGACAGCTTCACCGAGAAACCTTGAGCCCTTCGTGCGACCCGTCTCGATCGCCCTGCTGGCCCTGCCGTCCCTGGCGGCGCTCGGCGTGTGGCTGGGGCGCTTCCTGCGCCAGGCCCGGAGCGACCGGCGCTACCGCTCGGCCGGCCAGGCCCGGGAGCGGGCCTGGGAGGAAATGCTGCATTCCCTCCACGTCCAGACCCTGGTTTTGGCCAACAGCGGCCTGGGCATCGCCCACGTCAAGGCCCGCCGGATCGAGTGGGCCAACCCCAAATGGGCGGAAATCTTCGGCGCGCAGCCGGACCACCTGAAGGGCGTCCACGCGGCGTCCTTCCATCAGGACGCGGCGGCCTTCGAGGCCTTCGGCCGCCAGGCTTATCCGGCCATCGAGCGGGAAGGCCGGTTCACCGGTGAATTCCGCTTCCGGCGGGTGGACGGCAGCCCGTTCTGGGCCTTCGTGGTGGGCAGCCAGCTGGTCTCCGGCCATCCGGAGGAGGGCGCGGTCTGGTGCCTGGAGGACGTTTCCAGCCGGATCGAGGCCCAGCAGGATCGCGACGATGCCCTGAAGCTCAACCAGAAGCTGATCGCCGCTTCCCCCACCGGCATCCTGCTGTTCCGGGGCAGGGACGGGGCCTGCCTCATGGCCAACCAGGCCGCCGCGCGGACCGTTGGCGGCCGGATCGAAGACATCCTCCAGTTCAACTTCCGCCGGATGCAGGGTTGGGTGGACGCCGGGCTCCTGGACCTGGCGGAGGCGGCGCTGGCCACGGGCACCGAGCGGACGCTGGAAGCGGCCGTGACCACCAGCTTCGGCCTGACCCGGCTGCTGGCCTGCACCTTCGTGCCGTTCGAAAGCCGGGGCGAGCGGCTGCTCCTGCTCATGGCCAACGACGTGACCGAAAAGGCGCAGGCCGCCGCGGCGCTGGGGGAAAGCCAGGAACGCTACCGGACCGTGGTGGAGGCGCTCAACGAGGGCCTGCTCATCGTCGGCCCGGACCAGCTCTACACATACTGCAACAACCGGCTGGCCGAGATGCTCGGCTACACGGCCCAGGAGCTGCTGGGGAAGTACCGGACCTTCATCGTGGCCGAGGAGGATCTGGGGCTGCTGGAGGCGCGGCGGGCGGCGCGCAAGCCCGGCGCCACCGAAGCCTACGAACTGCGGTTGCGGAAGAAGAACGGGGAGACCATGGAGGCGCTGCTCTCGATCGCGCCGATCCAGGACGCCCAGGGCCGCTACGTGGCCTCGCCGGTCCTGGTGACCGACATTTCGGTGCGCCGGCGCTCCGAGCGGGAGCGCGAAAAGCTGATGCTCGAACTGGAGCAGAAGAACAAGGAGTTGGAAACCCTGGTCTATGTGGCCTCCCACGACCTCCGCTCGCCGCTGGTGAACATCCAGGGCTTCAGCCAGCGCCTGGGCCGGAGCCTGGACGAACTGGAGCGGCGGCTGGCCGGCCCCGGGTCGGTGGAGGCCCTGCGGGCCGCCGCCCTGCCGCTGCTGCGCGAGCGGATGCCCGCGGCGCTGGAATACATCCGGGCCAGCGGCGTGAAGATGGACGCCATCATCAACGGCCTGCTGCGCCTTTCCCGGGCCGGGCGGATGGCGCTGCGGAGCGAAGTGCTGGACATGAACCAGGTCCTGGAAACCAGCGCGGCGGCCATGGCCTTCCAGCTGCAGGAGGCCGACGGCGCGCTCGAACTGGACCTGCTGCCGCCCTGCCTGGCCGACCCGGCGCAGACCGCCCTGGTGTTCTCCAACCTGCTGGACAACGCCATCAAGTACCGGCACGGCGCCGAGCCGCTGCGCATCAAGGTCTCGGGCCGGGTGCTGGCCGGGCTCGCGGTGTATTGCGTGGAGGACAACGGCATCGGCATTTCCCTGGAGCACCGCGCGCGCATCTTCGACATCTTCCAGCGCCTGGACCCCCAGGGGCCGACCAAGGGCGAAGGGCTGGGGCTGACCCTGGTGCGGCGGATGGTGGAACGCAACGGCGGACGGATCTGGGTGGAATCGGCGCCGGCGCGGGGCAGCCGGTTCTGCGTGGAGCTGCCCGCCGTATAATCCATGTGCAGAACCTTTTCCGGAGACTCCATGCTGGTGCCCCAGGCAGAGCCCTTCACCGTCCTCCTCGCCGAGGACGACGACGGCCATGCCGATCTGGTCATGGAACAGCTCCGGGACGCCGGCGTGGGCAACCCCATCACCCGCTTCCGGGACGGCCAGGAGCTGGTGGATTTCCTGCTTCCGGCCGGGGGCGCGCCCTGGGACCAGCCCTGCCTGCTGCTGCTGGACATCAACATGCCGAGGCTGGACGGCATCGCCGTGCTGAAACGGCTGAAGGCCGATCCGGCAGCCCGGGCCATCCCGGTGATCATGCTCACCACCACCGATGATCCGTGCGAGGTGGCGGCCTGCTACCGGCTGGGCTGCAACCTCTACATCACCAAGCCGGTCGGCTTCGACGCGTTCGCCGAAACCCTCAAGCGCCTGGGCCAGTTCCTGCAGATCCTGCAGGTGGTCCGGCCATGAGCGCTGCGCAGGCGTGTCCCGCGGTCACCATCCTGGTGGTGGAAGACGACCTCGGCCTGGCCGAGCTGATCCGCGAAGCCTTCGCCGGGCGCGGCTGGGCCTGCGTCCACTGCGCCACCGGGGCCGCCGCGATCGCCTGGCTGCGGGGCCACCAGCCCAGCCTGGCCCTGCTGGACTACTCCCTGCCGGACATGACCGGGGCCGAGCTCATCGAGCGCCACGCCCTCAGGCATTTCATCGTCACCACCGGTGCCGGCGACGAGCGGGTGGCCGTGGCCATGATGAAGCGCGGCGCCCTGGACTACCTGGTGAAGGACGGGATGTTCCTGGATACCCTGCCCGAGGTGGTGGAGCTGGCCCTGCACCACATCGGCACCGAGCAGCGCCTGGCCGAGGCGGAAATCAGCCTCCGGCTGGTGGAGGGCGACCTGATCAGGGCCCGGAAGATGGAAAGCCTGGGCCTCATGGCCGGCGGCATCGCCCACGACTTCAACAACCTGTTCCAGGGCATCCAGGGCAACCTGGAGATCGCCCGGCTCAAGGCCGAAGGTGCCGCCCTGCAGGCGCCCCTGGACCGGGCCTTGAAGATCCTGGAAAAGGCCTCCCGGCTGACCCGCCGCATGCTTGAGTTCTCCGGCAAGGGCTTCCGCCATTGCGAGGCGCTGGCCTTGGACCCGCTGGTCCAGGAATGCCTGCGCCCCTTCATGGACCTGGGGGAGCACCGGATCCAGTTCAGCGGGCAGGCCGGCCTGCCCAGGATCGAAGCCGACGCCAAGCAGCTGACCCAGGTGCTCACCGGCCTGGTGCTCAACGCCAAGGAAGCACTGGGGACCAAGGGCGGTGCCATCCAGGTGCGCACGGAGCTGCGCCTCGAACCGGGCAACGAGGCCGCGGGCGTATGGATCAACCCGGCCCCCGCCGGCCCGGCCGTATGCCTCGTCGTGGAGGACACCGGTTCGGGCATGAGCCGGGAAGTGCTGGAACGGGCCTTCGACCCGTTCTTCACCACCCACCTGCACGGCCGGGGCCTGGGCCTGTCGGCGGCCCTGGGCATCCTGCAGGCCCACAACGCCGGGCTGTGGGTCGATACCGAGGAGGGCCGGGGCACCACCTTCCGGATCCACTTCCCGCCCAGCAAGGAGGATGGGCCGCCGGGCCCGGCCGCCGCGCCGCCGGAGGATGCCGCCCGCAGCAAGGCCATCCTGCTGGTGGACGACCAGGAGACCCTGCTGTAGGCCCTGGGATAGGGCTACCGCTCAAAGGCCGAGTCGAAGGCGCGGGCGGGGGGCTCGAAGTCCAGCCGCCGGCAGAACGCGGCGCTTTCCCTGGCGCCGAACACGCGGTCCATGCGGGCGTCCTCCCACTCGACGGACAGCGGGCCGTGGTAGTGGATATCGTTCAAGGCGACGATGATCGCCTCGAAATCCACCATGCCCCGGCCGACGCTGCGGAAGTCCCAGTAGCGGCGGGAATCGCCGAAGCTGGTGTGGCCGCCGAACACGCCCACCGAGCCGTCGCCCTTGCCCCACCAGGCGTCCTTCATGTGGACGTTGAAGATGCGGTCGGCGAACCGGCGCAGGAAGGACACATAGTCCACCCCCTGGTAGCCCAGGTGGCTGGGATCGAAGTTGAAGCCGAACCGCCGGTGGCCGTTCACCGCGGCCAGGGCCCGCTCGCTGCTGGCGATGTCGAAGGCGATCTCGGTGGGATGCACCTCCAGCGCGAAATTGACGTCGACACCGTCGAACACGTCGAGGATCGGGTTCCAGCGCCGGGCGAAATCGGTGAAGCCGCGGTCCCAGTATTCCTGGGAGGTGGGAGGGAAGGCATAGAGCGACGCCCACACCTTCGACCCGGTGAACCCGGTCACCGTTTTCACGCCCAGGCGCGCCGCCGCCCGGGCGGTGTCCTGCACCTCCTGCGCGGCGCGCCGGCGCACCCCTTCGGGATCGCCGTCGCCCCAGACATGGGGGGGCAGGATAGCCTGGTGCCGCTCGTCGATCGGATCGCACACCGCCTGGCCGACCAGATGGGTGGCGATGGCGAAGCACTGCAAGCCGGCGGATTCCAGCAACTGGTGGCGCTCCCGGCAATAGCTTTCCGAGGCCAGCGCCTGCTGCACGTCGAAATGGTCGCCCCAGCAGGCCAGCTCCAGGCCGTCGTAGCCCATCTGTTTCGCCAGCGGCGCCAGCTCGGCCAGCGGCAGGTCCGCCCATTGGCCGGTGAAAAGGGTGATGGCTCTTTGCATTGGACTCCTCCTTATAGGAAAAGGCTTATGATCAGCTCCAGCGCGTCCACTTCTCCTGGGAGCGCGAGGCCTGGACCGTCTTCTCGATGAAGCGCACGCCGCGCGCGCCGTCCTCCAGGGTCGGATAATCGCCTTCCAGCGGTTCCAGCGGACGGCCGGCTTCCCGGGCGCGGATCGCTTCGCCGACCCCGAGGTAGATGTTGGCGAAGGCTTCCATGAAAGCCTCCGGATGGCCGGCGGGCAGGAAGCTGGCGCGCTTGGCCGCCGGGGTCAGCCAGGGGGTGCCGCGCACCAGGGTCTGCCTGGGGCCATCGATCGGCGCGTAGCCGAGCACGTTGGGATCCTCCTGGTGCCATTCCAGCGCGCCTTCGCTGCCGTAGACCCGCAGGCGCAGATCGTTGTCGCAGCCCAGGGCGATCTGGGAAGCCAGCAGGACGCCCTTGGCCCCATTGGCGTAGCGGATCAGCAGGCTGCCGTCGTCGTCGAGCAAACGCCCGGGCACGAAGGTGGTCAGGTCGGCGCAGATCGCCTCGATCTCCAGCCCGGTGACGGTCGCCACCAGGTTCTCCGCATGGGAGCCGATGTCGCCGATCGCCCCGGCGATGCCGCTCCGGGCGGGATCGGTGCGCCAGGCGGCCTGCTTGTTGGTGCCGGTGGCCTCCTCCAGCCGGGACAGCCAGCCCTGGTGGTACTCCACCACCACCTTGCGGATCTCGCCCAGCTGGCCGGCGCGCACCATGGCCCGGGCCTGGCGCACCATGGGGTAGCCGGTGTAGTTGTAGGTCACCGCGAACAGGGTGCCACGCTGCCCGGCCAGCCGGATCAGGTCGGCAGCCTGCTCGCTGGTGTGGACCAGCGGCTTGTCGCAAACCACGTGGATGCCCGCCTCGGTGAAGGCGCGCGCCACCGGGTAATGCATATGGTTGGGCGTGACGATGGAGACGAACTGGATGCGCTCCGCCGCCGGCCGCTTCAGCTCGTCGTTCAGCAGCGATGGCCAATCGGCATGGATCCGGCCGGGCTCCAGCCCCAGATCCTGGCCGGACAGCCGCGCCTTCCCGGGATCGGCCGACAGCGCCCCGGATACCAGCTCCATGCCGTTGTGGAAGCCGGCCGCCCTGCGGTGGACCGCTCCGATGAAGGCGTCCCGGCCGCCCCCGACCATGGCGTAGCGTAACTTCTGGTTTCGCATAAGACTCCCTTTCAAAGCTGCTTCCGGCCGGGTGCGTTCAGGAGGGCAGCGGCCGCAGGCTGGTATCCAGGTGGGGCGCGGAAATGAAGCCGTCCATGGCCAGGGCGATGCCGCCCATGGGCACCACCTCGGACCCCAGCGGCGACAGGATGACCCGCAGCACCTCGCGCAGCGGCGCCATGACATGGATATCCATGGTCTTGTGCATGGCGGGTTCCAGGAACTCGAACACATTGGCCAGCGTGCCGCCCAGCACGACCATTTCCGGATTGAGGATATTCACCAGGCTGGAGAGCGCCATGCCCAGGTACTGACCCACCTCGCACAGCACCTCCAGGACGATCACGTCCTGCTGGCGCGCCGCTTCGGCCACATCGGCCAGGTTGGTGAACCAGCGCCCGCGCTCGGACAGGGTGCGCAGGATGCCCCCTTCGGAGACGTAGGTTTCCACGCAGCCCCATTTGCCGCAGCCGCAGGCCCGGCCGTTGGGGACGGCGGTCACGTGGCCGATCTCGCCCGAAAAGCCATGGACCCCCCGGTACAGCCGGCCCTCCATGAACAAGCCCGCGCCCAGGCCGGAATGGCAGGAAAGGTAGGCGAAATTCGCGGAGTTCTTGCAGGCGCCGAACAGACGCTCGGCCATGGCGGCGGCGTTGGCGTCGTTGTCCACGTAGACGGGCGCCTCCAGGCCCTCCTGGAGCAGGGAACGGATGGGCACCCGGCGCCAGCCCAGGTTCGGCGCCAGCACCAGGCTGCCGTCCCGGTCCATCAGGCCGGGGACGCCCACGCCGATGCCGCGCACGGCGGCGCCGGCGCTGCTCTCGATGATCTGCTCCAGGCCCTTGCGGAACAGCGTGATGGATTGGTAGATGTCGGTGCTTCCGGGCATGTCGAGGCGGGTGATCGGCTCCCCGGCAAGGTTGGTGGAGATGATCCGGACCTTGCGCGGCTCCAGCCTGGCGCCCACGAAGATGCCCGCCGATGGCGCGATGTTCAAGGCCGTCTCGGGCCGCCCGACCCGGCCCGGGTAGGTCGGCTCGCCACGGGTCAACAGCCCCTCCTCCAGCAGCTGCGCCACCACCAGGGAGGTGGTGCCGCGGTCGAGCCCGGTGATGCGCTGGAGGTCGGTCTGTGAACTGTTGGGATGTTCCCGCAAGGCATGGAACAGGCGTACTCGATTGACCCGGCGGATGGCTGTGGAATTGACTTTGGCTGCCATGCGGCCTCCTTCCTGGATGACGTTGCTGCGCTGCGGAACCAGGGCCGGTTCAAAGGCGCTGGCAGCAGGAATCGAATCTGATCGCCCTGGCAATTGGTTTTTCATGCTAGCACCCAAATGGGGAAGGGAACGGGTTGAAAGCGCATCAGAAAATTCTCGTTGAATCATTAACCTAAATTATTATATGTTTTACTATAATCACGGACGTTTAATTCAAGGCTAGAAAAATTCATTAGTTTTTCCCCTTGACTAACTCCAACGGAGATTTATGATACGAGTTACTCAATCCACCAGCGGGGTCGGTTTCCTGCTCCCATGCAGCTGTTTCTCTAGTGCGTCATGGCCCCAGGCACCGATTTCGCTGAGGGGTGGACGCCTTCGGCAAGGACAGGTATCCCGTTCATGATTCTGCCGGAGCGACCGACCATATTGATCGAGTTATTTCCCTGAATCAGTCCCGAAACGTCGAAAACGAATGGTCATAAGGTATGCATGCAGCTCGGCGAACCCAGATCGTGCTGCATGACGGAGAACCGATGGGTCAAATTCTTCAGCTGCGGAACATTTCCAAGACCTTCCCTGGCGTCAAGGCGCTGCGGGGGATCAGCCTCGACCTGAACGAAGGCGAGGTGCACTGTCTGTGCGGCGAGAACGGGGCCGGCAAATCGACGCTGATCAAGATCCTGTCGGGGGCCTACCAGCCGGATGAGGGCGGCGAAATCATCTTCGAAGGCAGGCAGGTCACCCTGACCCCGCACCTTGCCATCTCCCTGGGCATCCAGACCATCTACCAGGAACACATCGTCTTCAACAGCCTGAGCATCATCGAGAACATCTTCGCGGGCTCGGAGATCCTCCGCGGCTGGGTGCTGAACAAGCGCGAGATGCGCCGGCAGACCGAAGAGGTGCTGACCTACCTCAAGAGCGATCTCGATCCCGCCCGGAAGATGGAAGAGCTCAGCTCGGGCGAACAGAAGCTGGTGGAGATCGCCAAGGGGCTGGTGTTCAAGCGCCGGGTGATCATCCTGGACGAGCCGACGGCGTCGTTCTCGTCTTCGGAGATCGAGAACCTGCTGTCGATCATCCAGACCGTCAAGCAGAGCGGCATCGGCTTCATCTACATCTCGCACCACCTGGACGAGGTGTTCAAGATCGGCGACCGGGTCACGGTGCTCCGGGACGGCCAGAAGGTGAACGCACAGGCCATTGAAGGCTTGACCAAGTCGCGGCTGATCAAGGACATGGTCGGACGGGACCCGTCGACGTTCTACCAGCGGGAGAAGGTGGAGATCGGCGAGCCGATCTTCGAAGCGCGCGGGGTGAGCGGGAAGGGCGTGCGCAACGCCTCGCTGGTGCTGCGCCGGGGCGAGATCCTGGGGCTTTCGGGCATGACCGGGTCGGGCCGCTCGGAGCTCATGAACGTGCTGTTCGGCAGCTCCCGGCTGGATGGCGGGGAGATCCTGATCCATGGCAAGCCCGTGCGCAACACCAGCCCGAAGGCGGGGATCAGGAACCGGATGTGCTTCATCACCGAGGACCGGCAGAACACCGGCTTGTTCCTGCCCCAGACCATCGCGCGCAACGTGACCACGGCCAACTTGGTGCAGGAGAAAGGCTTCGTGAGGCTGCCGGGCGAGGATCTGCGGGTCGGCGACGAGTACGTGAAGCGCCTGAACATCAGGACGCCCGACGCGCGCACGCGGGTGCTGGACCTGTCCGGGGGCAACCAGCAGAAGGTCGTGCTGGGAAAATGGTTCCATACCAATGGCGAGATCTTCATCTTCGACGAACCGACGCACGGCATCGACGTCGGCTCCAAGCAGGAGATCTACCAGATCATGGTGGACCTGCTGCGCCAGGGGAAGGCCATCATCATGGTCAGCTCGGACATGCCCGAGGTGATCTCGATGAGCGACCGGGTGCTGGTGATGCGGGATGGGGCGATCGCCGCGGAGTTGAGCGGTGACCAGATCACCGAAGAGAACATTCTGACCCACTCGATTGGAGACAGCACCATATGAGCCACAGTAAAGCGGAGGCACGGAGCCGATCGTCGCTCTTCAGCCGGCATGAGAACCTGACGCCCTTGTCGATCTTCGTCGGGTTCATCCTGATCATCGTCTGCCTGCAACTGGGCAGCCAGGGCATCGGCAAGTACCCGACCTTCATCTCCCCGGTGAACCTGCTGAACATCATGATGCAGGTGGCCGTTCCGGGCATCGTCGCGGTGGGCATGACCCTGGTGATGCTTTCCGGGGGGATCGACCTTTCGGTCGGCATGCTCGCGTCGCTGGTCTCGATCCTGGTGTCCTCGGGCATCTCCACCTGGGGCCTGGGCGTGCCCGTGTCCATCGCGCTGGGCGTCGGCGCGGCGATCGTGCTGGAGACCACGATGGGCTTCATCATCTCCCGCACCAAGGTGGAGCCTTTCATCATCACCCTGGGCGGCATGATCACCTTCCAGGGCATCGCGCTGCTGGTCAGCCATTCGCGCGAAGTGACCATGAACGGCGAGCTGGACTTCCTCAAGACCAACCTGATCAAGGGCGCCAAGGACCCGGTGACCGGGCTCAACCTGACCATCCCGCCCTATGTCCTGGCCTTTTTCGCCATCATCCTGGTGGTCGGGCTCATCCTGGCCTACACCAAATACGGCCGCCGGATCTACGCGGTGGGGACCAACCCCAACGCCGCCTACCTGGCGGGCATCAACGTCCGGAACATGACCCTTTCGGTCTACGCCATCATGGGGCTCCTGGTGGGGATCGGCTCGGTGCTGCTGCTGGCCCGGATCAATACCGGCATCATCACCCTCGGCCAGAACCTGGAGATCGACACCATCGCGATGGTGGTGATCGGCGGGACCGCGCTGCGCGGCGGCAAGGGCAGCATGCTGGGCACCCTGATCGGCATCTTCTTCCTCGGCTCGATCGGCAACGCCATGAACATGCTGCGCCTGCCTTCGGAAGTGCAGTTCGTGGCCAAGGGGCTGATCGTGATCATCGCGGTTTCGGCCGCCGACGTTTCCACCCAGGTTTCGGCGTTCATGGCCAGGCGGAGGGAACACGCGCTGGCGCGCAAGGCACAGTGAATTCCCATTCATTCACGCAACACCAACGGAGGAGGGACAGCATGAACAGACTCACCAAGACGGCCACTGCGCTCGCGATGTTCGCGACGATGAGTTTTGCCGCCGGAAACCAGAAGGTCATCGGCTACTACATGGACAATTCCGACGACTTCTACAAGGCCGGCTTCCAGGTCTTTTCGACCCTGGCCAAGCGGGAAGGCTGGAAGGTGATCGATATCGTCGGCCAGGGGACGGCGCCCGACCAGCTGCAGGCCGTGGAGAATTTCGTCACCCAGAAGGTCGACGCCCTGGTGGTGGTGCAGAACTCGCCCAAGACCACCTCCGAGTGCCTCAAGTTGGCCAAGGCGGCCGGCATTCCCGAATTCCACCTCACCCACAATCCGCCCAACGAGCCCGGCCTCACCGGCTTCGCCGGCTACGACTGGGTCACCCTGGGCGAGATCGCCGGCAAGTCGGCCATCACCCACAATGTGAAGCGGGTCATCATGATCGAGGGCAAGCTCGGCCAGGGCACCGCCGCCGGCCAGACCATGGGCTTCCTCGCCGCCTACAAGCAGGCCGGCAAGGATATCGGCAACCTGCAGCAGAGCGTCGGCGTCAAGGGCGCGGGCGGCAAGGACCTCAAGGTGGTGTTCTGGGCCACCGGCGGCTGGTTCGCCGATCCCGCCAAGAAGGCCATGCAGGACGCCATCACCAGCCTGGGCCCCAACGGCTTCGACGGCGCCTATGTGGAGAACGACGAGATGATGGCCGGAGCCCTGCAGGCCATGCAGGAAGCCGGTCTCGACCCGAGCAAGTACTGGCTCGGCTCCAGCAACGGCAAGGAGAAATCCTGGAAGTGGGTGGCCGACGGCACCGTGACCATGGACTGCAACGAGACCCCGACCCTGGAAGCCGACATCTGCTACCAGCAGATCAAGGCCTGCTTCGCCAAGAAGCCCTTCAAGAAGGCCGTGTTCGTCAGCTTCATCCCGTACGACAAGAAGAACCTCGACACCCGGAAGCTGGTCCCCTACATGCACGACGACTACTTCAAGAAGCGGGACGCCAAGGCGTTCAAGTTCGACATCAACGAACCCCAGTTCAAGGCGAATCCCGAATACAAGTGATGCTCCCGACCCGGGGCCCGGATGCAGCCGGGCCCCGGTCAATTGCAAAGGGTGAAGAAATGGCTGAAGCGAAGAAAGTGAATGTGGCGATCATCGGCCTGGGGTTCGGGAAGGAATTCATTCCCATCTTCCAGCGCCACCCCGGGGTCGGCAAGGTCGGGATATGCGCGCGCAACAAGGCCACCCTGGAAGAAGTCGGCGGCAAATTCGGCATCCCGGCGGCGGATCGCTTCAGCGATTACGAGACCCTCCTGAAGCGGGCCGATTTCGACGCCATCCATGTGGTCACGCCGATCGGCGAGCACGCGCGCCAGTCCCTGGCCGCCCTCGAGGCGGGCAAGCACACCGCCTGCACCGTGCCGATGGCCACCACCCTCGAAGATCTCACCGCCCTGGTCAAGGCGCGCAAGAAGGCCGGCAAAGTCTACATGAACATGGAAACCGCCGTGTACACCCGCGAGTTCCTCTACGCCAAGAAGCTCGCCACCAGCGGTCAGCTGGGCCGCATCCAGTTCGTCCGCGGCTCGCACATGCAGAACATGGGCCTGGAGGGCTGGCCCGAATACTGGCTCGGCTTCCCGCCCATGCACTACGGCACCCACGCGATCGCGCCGCTGCTCAACATCGTCGGCGCCTACCCGGAATCCGTGGTCTGCCACGGCTCCGGCGCCATCAGCCAGGACCTGGCGCGCCGCTACGGTTCGCCGTTCGCGGTGGAAACGGCCACGTTCAAGCTGAAGAACTCCAACGTTGTGGCCGAGGCGACCCGGTCACTGTTCGAGACGGTGCGCCAGTACCGCGAAAGCTTCGATGTGTACGGCGACAAGATGGCGTTTGAATGGGAGCAGATCGAAGGCGAAGGCTCCGCGCTGTACGAAGGCGGGGAGACCGCCCGGCGCCTGTTCGCGCCCGACGCGCTGGAGCTGCTGCCCCCGGAGATCGCCGATTTCACCAAGAAGGAAAGGATCGATGATCCCACCCACGTGTCCTTCATCCAGGGCGCCGGCCACGGGGGTTCGCACCCGCACCTGGTCCACGAATTCATCTCGGCCATCCTCGAAGGCCGCGAGGCGGCGATCGACGCGGTGACCTCGGCCTACTACAGCGCCGCGGGCGTCTGCGCCCACCAGTCCGCGCTCGAGGGCGGCGCCCGGATCAAGCTGCCGGCTTTCGAGAACCTTTGAAAAGGAGACAGCCATGAAACTCGGTATCAACACGTGGGTCTGGACCTCGCCCTTCACGACGGCGGAGCTGCATCTGCTCGACAAGGTCGCGCGCATGGGCTACGACCTGATCGAGATCGCGGTGGAGGATCCGGCGGCGATCGACCTCGGGGCCCTGAAGCGCAAGCTGGCCGACACCGGCCTGGGCGTGACCCTGTGCGGCGCCTTCGGCCCGATGCGCGACATTTCCAACATGGAACCGGAACCCAGGAAGGGCGGCAGGGAGTACATCGAGACCTGCATCCGGATGGCGGAAAAGCTGGGTTGCACGGTTTTTGCCGGGCCGGTCTATTCCGCCGTCGGCAAGACGCGCATGGTGAGCGACGAGCAGCGCAAGCGCGAGCGGGCCTACGCCGTCGAGAACATGCGGGCCGTCGCCGGCCTGGCGCGGGACTGCGGGGTCACCATCGGGGTGGAGCCGCTGAACCGCTTCGAGACCGACATGATCAACCTGGCGGAACAGGCCCTGGCCCTGATCGACGAAGTGGGGAGCCCCGTCTACAAGGTGCACCTCGATACCTTCCACGGCAACATCGAAGAAAAGAGCATTCCCGACGCCATCCGCCTGGTCGGCAAAGGCAGGCTCGGCCACTTCCACAGCTGCGAGAACGACCGGAGCGCGCCGGGGACCGGTCACCAGGACTGGACCGGGATGCGTGACGCGCTGAGGGAGATCGAATACGACGGCGCCGCGGTGATCGAGTCGTTCACCCCGGGCACCCTGGAGATCGCCAAGGCCGCCTCCATCTGGCGGCCGCTGGCCGCGAGCCAGGACGAACTGGCCGAACAGGGGCTGCGCTTCCTGCGGCAGCTGTTCGCCTAGTCTTGCTGCGGCGTCTTGCTGCGGCATCCGTCACCCCTGCATCGCGCCGACCCAACGCGGGTCCCGGGACCAGGCCCTGACCCACCGGTACTCGGAACTCTAAAAACGTGCTCGCAAGCTGCGCGCGCTTTTAGATTCCGAGTTTGCCGTAGAAGCCGAACATAACTTTGGATTCGGTGCTTTATCGACAAATGGGTGGAAGGCAATTCCATCTGGGTTGGGCGAGACGGAGGCCCCCTCCAGTCAGCTTCGACGGCAAACTCGGGAGTTAAGATCGCGCGCAGCTTGCGAGCACGTTCTTGACTCCCGAGTACCGGTGGGTCGGGGCTTGAACCCGGGACCCGCGTTGGGTCGGCGCGAGGCACGGGACGAAGGACGCCCCAGTTGAACGATCAGCCCGCGCTGAAGCGGTAGGCCGTGATGGTGCGGTATTCCGCCCCCGGGCGCAGGATCGCCGGCGGGAATTCCGGATGGTTGGGCGCGTCGGGGTGGTTCTGGGTTTCCAGGCAGAAGCCCTGGCGCGCGCTGTAGGGGCGGCCGGTCTTGCCGGCGCTGCCGGCGGGGATGGCATTGCCCGCGTAGAACTGGATGCCGGGTGCGTCGGTCCACACTTCCATGCGCCGGCCGGATTCCGGCTCCTGGACGGTGGCGGCATGCGCCAGCCCCGGCCCGGTGCGGTCGATCACCCAGTTGTGGTCGTAGCCGCCGCCGAAGCGCAGCTGGGCGTCGGCGGCCTCGATCCGGGCGCCGATCCGGATGGGCCGGGTGAAATCGAAGGGCGTACCCGCCACGCCGGCGAAGGCGCCGGTGGGGATGAGCCCGGCGTCCACCGGGGTGAAACGGCCGGCATGCAGGGTGAGCAGGTGGTCGAGGATGTCGCCGGCGGATTCGCCGCGCAGGTTGTAGTAGTTGTGCTGGGTGAGGTTCACCGGCGTGGGGCGATCGCTGATGGCGTGGTATTCGATGATAAGTTCATCCGCGTCGCTCAGGCGGTAGGTGACCGTGACGTCCAGGTTGCCGGGGTAGCCTTCCTCGCCGTCCGGGCTGTGGTAGCGCAGGCGCAGTCCCGCGCCCGCCAGGGGGGCGGCCTGCCAGAGCACCTTGTCGAAGCCCGCGGCTCCGCCATGCAGGTGGCAGGGGCGGCCGCCCGGGGCGTCGTTGGTCGCCAGCTGGTGGACGGTGCCGTCCAGGGTGAAGCGGCCGGCGGCGATGCGGTTGCCCACCCGGCCGATCAGGGCGCCGAAGTAGGCCGAGCCGGCGCGGTATTCGGCGAGGCTGCGGTGGCCGAGCACGATGTCGGCGAAGCGGCCGGCGCGATCGGGCACCAGCAGGCGGGTCATGATGCCGCCATAGCTGATGATTTCGGCCTGCAGGCCGTGGGCGTTGGTCAAGGTGAACTGGGTGACCGGCTGGCCGGAGAGCGTCTGGCCGAAAGGGCGCTGGGCGACGTTGGCGGAGCGGGGCGAGGACATGGTCACCTCGATGGTTGGGGGTAGGATTGTCATGCTAGCATCCGGAGGCCATTTTGCAGCGCTTGAAGAAGAAATCCGGTCTCTTCGATAAATAAATAACTTTAAATATTTTAATTTTTAGATCAAGCATACCGTTTTAATTCAAGACTACAAAAATTTATTAGTTTTTCCCCTTGACTAACTATTGGGGGGGGCTATGATACAAATGGCTCGATCCTCCAGAGGCGCCGATATCCCGGCCCCATATATTGGGTTTTCAAGTGCGTCATGGGTCCGTGCTGCGATGGCCATGATGGGTGGAGGCCCCCGGGTGGGGCTGGCACCTTAATCCGCGATTTCGAGCAAATAATTAGATTTATTTCTCAATGCAATCCCTAATTCCCGAAAAAGGATTGTCCTTACGATTGGCGTAGACTAATGCGCCTGAAGGTCCTGCTGGAGGGGTCGTGTTCCTGGGAATCGATCTTGGAACATCCGAAGTGAAGGCTGTTCTTCTACAAGACAATCATCAAATTCTTGCGGTTGCCAGCCACAAGCTGGCCTTGGCCCGGCCCCATCCCCACTGGTCCGAGCAGGACCCGGCGGAGTGGTGGTCGGCGGCCTGCGCGGCGGTGCAGGCGGTGCGCGGCCAGGCGCCCGGCGCGTTCGCTGCGGTGCGGGCGATCGGCCTTTCCGGCCAGATGCACGGCGCCACCCTGCTGGACCGCGCGGACCGGGTGCTGCGTCCCGCCATCCTCTGGAACGACACCCGGGCTTCGGCCGAGTGCGCCGAGCTGACCGGGCGCTGTCCGGAACTGCCCCGGATCGCCGGCAACCTGGCCATGCCCGGCTTCACGGCGCCCAAGCTGGCCTGGGTGGCCCGGCACGAACCCGAGGTCTTCGCCCGGGTCGCCACCGTGCTGTTGCCCAAGGACTACCTGCGCCTGCGCATGACCGGCGCCAAGGTGAGCGATCGGTCGGACGCTTCCGGCACGCTCTGGCTGGATGTGGCCAAGCGCGACTGGTCGGACGAGTTGCTGGAGGCCACCGGTCTGGAGCGGGCGCAGATGCCGCGCCTGGTGGAGGGCAGCGAACCCTCCGGTACGCTGCTGCCGGGCGTGGCCGCGGCCTGGGGCCTGGCGGCCCAGGTCGTCGTCGCCGGCGGCGGCGGCGACAACGCGGCCAGCGCCGTCGGGATCGGCGCCACCGCGCCTGGCGACGGGTTCCTTTCCCTGGGCACCAGCGGAGTGCTGTTCGTGGTCACCGACCGGTTCCGGCCCAACCCGGCATCCGCGGTCCACGCCTTCTGCCACGCGGTGCCCCGGCGCTGGCACCAGATGAGCGTGATGCTTTCCGCCGCCAGTTGCCTGGCCTGGGTCACCCGGCTGCTGGGGGCGAAGGACGAGGCGGCCCTGCTGGGCCAGGTCAGCGCCAGGTCCGCGGCCGAGCTGGCCCGGGCGCCCATCTTCCTGCCCTACCTTTCCGGCGAGCGCACCCCGCACAACGACGCCCAGGCGCAGGGCGCCTTTTTCGGCCTCAACCACGACACCGATCCGGTCCAGCTGGCCTGGTCGGTCATGGAGGGGGTGGCGTTCGGCCTGCTGGACGGCCTGAACGCCTTGAAGGCCGCCGGCACCGACGTGGGCCGGCTGGCCCTGGTGGGCGGCGGCGCGCGCAGTCCCGAGTGGGCCCAGCTGATCGCCTCCTGCCTCGATACCGGGATCGTCACCCTGGAAGGCGGCGAGACCGGGGGCGCCCTGGGGGCGGCCCGGCTCGGGTGGATGGCCGCCGGCGGCCAGGAAGCCGAAGTCTGCCGCACCCCCGCCATCCGGCGGGCGTTCGCCCCCTCCGCGGAACAGCGGGAAGTCCTGCTGCCCCGCTACCAAAGCTTCCGGGAGCTGTATCCGCGCCTCCGGGAGCTCCGCGTCAACTGAACCGGCACCATTGCGAAGGAGCAATCATGAGCGAGTTCTTCAAGGGCATCGAGCGGATCCGCTTCGAAGGCGCGGGCGCCACCAGCCCGCTGGCCTACCGCTACTACGACAAGGACCGCCTGGTCCTGGGCAGGCGCATGGAGGACCACCTGCGGTTCGCGGTGTGCTACTGGCACACCTACGGCTGGGACGGCGGCGACCCCTTCGGCGGCGATACCTTCCAGCGCCCATGGCACGGCATGGCCGACCCCATGGCCGCGGCAGCCATGAAGGCGGACGTGGCCTTCGAGTTCACCAGCAAGGTCGGCGCGCCCTTCTACACCTTCCACGACCGCGACATCGCGCCCGAAGGGGCGACCCCGCGCGAAACCGTGGACAATCTGCGCCGCATGGTGGATGTCCTGGCCGCCAAGCAGGAGGCCACCGGGGTGAGGCTGCTCTGGGGCACGGCCAACATGTTCAGCCACCGGCGCTGGATGTCCGGCGCCGCCACCAATCCGGATCCCGAAGTGTTCGCCATGGCCTGCCTTTCGGTGCGGGAAGCCATGGACGCCACCCGCAAGCTGGGCGGCGAGAACTACGTCATGTGGGGCGGGCGCGAAGGCTACGAGACCCTGCTCAACACCGATCTCAAGGCCGAGCTGGACCAGATGGCCCGGTTCCTGTCCATGGCGGTGGACTACAAGCACAAGATCGGCCTGGCCGGCCCCATCCTGATCGAACCCAAGCCGCGGGAACCGGCCAAGCACCAGTACGACTACGACACCTCCGCCGTGGCCTGCTTCCTGCTGAAGTACGGCCTGGAGAAGGACGTGCGCATGAACATCGAGGCCAACCACGCCACCCTGGCGGGGCACAGCTTCGAGCATGAAGTGGCGCTGGCTTCCGCCCTGGGCCTGTTCGGCTCGATCGACATGAACCGCGGCGACCTGCTGCTGGGCTGGGACACCGACCAGTTCCCCAACAACCTGGGCGAGGTCGCCCTGGTCCTGTACCACATCCTCAAGGCCGGCGGGCTCACCACCGGAGGGCTCAACTTCGACGCCAAGGTTCGCCGCCAGTCCATCGAACCGGTCGATCTGTTCCATGCCCACGTCGGCGCGATGGACCTGTGCGCCCGGGCCCTGCTGATGGCCGAGCGGATGATCCAGGACGGCAGGCTCGACCAGGCCGTGAAGGAGCGCTATGCCGGCTGGCGGGGCGAATTCGGCCAGCAGCTGCTGGGCGGGCACCTGACCCTGGACGCGGTGGCGGCTCGCGCCCTGGCCGCCAACCGGGACACCACGCCCCGTTCCGGCCGCCAGGAATGCCTGGAGAACTTGGTCAACAGCTACATCTGACTGCTAATGGCCTTCACAATCGTCGTGGCCGTGCTCGCGCTCGACGATGACGATGCCGCCCTCCTGGTACTTGCCGACCATGCCGAAGGTCGAAAGCAGGGCCTTCTGGGTGAGGATCTCCGCGCTGGGGCCGTAGGCCACCACCCGGTGCGCCAGGAGCATGGTGCGGTCGCATTCGGCGGCCTCGTCGATGTCGTGGGTGGCGAGGATCACCGCCCGGCCCGCGGCCGTCAGACTGTGCAGCTGGCGGCGGTAGATGGCGCGGGCCGCGCCGTCCAGGTTGGCGGCGGGCTCGTCCAGCAGGATCAGGTCGGCGTCCCGGGCGAAGGCCTGGGCCAGGAACACCCGCTGGCGCTGGCCGCCGGACAGGGCGTTCAGCGGCGCTTCGGCCAGGGCGGACACGCCCATGACGGCCATGGCCTCGCGCACCGCCCGCTCGTCACCGGCAGTGAGCCGGCCGAGCAGGCCATGCCGGGCGAACCGGGCCATGCGCACCACGTCGTGCACCCGCAGCGGCAGCATGAAGCTGGAAGGGTGGAACTGGCCCATGTAGGCGACCCGGGCGGGGCTGGCCAGGGGCCTGGCGCCGAGCACGTCGAGGCGGCCCGCGGTGGGCGGCAGCAGCCCGGCGACGGTCTTGAGCAGGGTGGTCTTGCCAGAACCGTTGGAGCCCACCAGGGCCAGCACCTGGCCCGGCTCCAGGCGGAAGGCGATGTCCGCCACCACCGTTTCGCCCTGGTAGCCGACGCCCAGGCCGCTGGCTTCCACCGCGGCGGTCATGACTTCGCTCCGGCGGGCCGAGGCATCAGCTGCCGGGCCGTGAGCAGGATGAAGAAGAGCAGGGAGGCCGAAAGGGTGATGGCCGCGCCGGCGGCGATGTTCAGGTGGTAGCTGGCCAGCAGGCCCGCGTAGACCGAGCAGGTGCCGATGGCCGAGGCGGAAACCACCATGGTGATGATCTTGCGCGAGAACAGCGCCGCCGAGGCGGCCGGGGCCAGGAGCATGCCGAACACCAGCAGCGTGCCCACGGTGCGGAACGAGACCACCACGGTCAGCGCGATCATCAGCAGCATGATGGCGTGGAAGCGCCGGGGCGGGAAGCCGGACACCTCGGCCTGTTCCGGGCTGAAGCAGAGCAGCAGGAACGGCCGGTGGCAGGTCACCGCCAGGGCCGCGATCACCAGGGTGGCGGCCAGCTGGGTGACCAGCTCGGCGGTGCGGATGCCGAGGATCTCGCCGAACAGGATGCGCACCAGGTCGCCGGAAAAGGCGTGCGAGCGGGACACGATCGCCACGCCGAGGGCCAGCATGCCCACGAACAGCAGGCCGATGGCGGTATCCGACGACAGGTTCGAACGGCGGGTGATGAAGCCGATGCCGAAGATCATCCCCAGGGCGCCCACCGCCGCGCCGAGCATGCCCGGCAGGCCCAGCATCATGGCGATGGCCACGCCGGGCAGCACGCCGTGGGCCAGGGCGTCGCCGATGAAGGCCAGCCCCCGCAGCACCACGAAGGTGCCGACGATGCCGCAGGCGATGGAGACCAGGATGCCGGCCATGAGCGCGTTCTGCATGAACGCGTTGGCGGTGAAGGGGGTGACGAGGCAGTCCAGGAACATAGTACAACCCTATACCAAATGGAAATCATTTTCATTAACAAAATCATCCGATGTTTGATCCCGGTCAAGGTTAAAGGAGCGCGCCTCGGGCAAGCTGAGGGTAGATCGGGAGCAGATCCATGACCCAGCCCTCACAGACCAGCATCCAGGCCGTCCGCCACGGCGTCCAGGCGGCGTTCCTGGCGCTGTGCGCCTGGATCGGCATCGACTTCGCCCGGTTCCTGGGTGCCGGGGCGGTGCCGCACCCGGCCGGCGCCGAGGGGTTCCTGCCCATCTCGGCGCTGCTCAGCCTCAAATTCTGGCTGGTCACCGGGCGGATCCACGGGTTCCATCCGGCGGGGCTGTTCATCTTCATCGCCATCCTCGGGCTCGGGCTGCTGCTCTCCAAGAGCTTCTGCGGCTGGCTGTGCCCGGTGGGGACCTTGAGCGAAGGGCTGTGGCTGCTGGGGCGCAAGCTGTTCGGCCGCAACCGGGCCCTGCCGCGCTGGCTGGACCTTCCGCTGCGGGCGCTGAAGTATCTCCTGCTGGGCTTCTTCCTCTGGGCGGTTGGGCGCATGGACGGGCCGGCGCTGGAGGCCTTCCTGGACAGCCCGTTCAACGCCCTGGCCGATGTGCGGATGTACCTCTTCTTCGCGCACCTCTCCGGATTCGCCCTGGGGGTGGTCCTGGCGCTGGCCGGGCTGTCCATGCTGGTGCAGAACGCCTGGTGCCGCTACCTCTGCCCGTACGGCGCGCTGCTCGGGCTGCTGAGCCTGGCCAGCCCGCTGCGCGTCACCCGGGCCAAGGCCAGCTGCATCGACTGCCGCCGGTGCACCCGGGCCTGCCCATCGCGCATCCAGGTGCACCGGGCCGGCCGGGTGGCCAGCGACGAGTGCTCCGCCTGCTACCGCTGCGTGGCCGTCTGCCCGGTCAAGGACACCCTGGAGATGCGCGCGCCGGGCGGGAAGGCGGTCTCCGGCTGGGCGTTCGGGCTGCTGGTGGCGGGGATCTTCCTGGCCGTGACCGGCCTGGCCATGGCCACCGGCCATTGGCGGACCAGCCTCACCCGCCAGGATTACCTTCAGCTCATTCCCCAGGCGGAGGCTGCCGGGCAACCGTGACCGTTCGATCCGCGCTTGACGGATCGCGGGCAGTTGATATGGTTACATCAATTTGATAAAAGATTTCAGCCCAGCACCATCCGGGGGCGCGGCCATGCATCAGGACGATCGACTGGTGGAGATCACCGGGGAGCGGCACCAGGTGGTGATCGACCTGGCCTATGCCCGGCCCGGCAACCTCACCGGGCGGACCTTGTATGCCACGAACTGCTGCCTGCTGCACCGGGAGGCCGAACCGGCCCTGCGCCGGGCGGCCGCCATGGCCGCCCTGTGCGGCTTGCGCCTGAAGCTGCTGGACGCCTACCGCCCGCCGCAGGCCCAGGAGCTGCTCTGGCGCAGCCTGCCCGACCCGCGCTACGTGGCCGAGGCCGGGCGGGGTTCCAACCACAGCCGGGGCGTGGCCCTGGATGTGACCCTGGTGGACGCGGAGGGGGTCGAACTGGACATGGGCACGCCGTTCGACGCCATGGTGGAGCTGGCCCACCACCTCGCCCCCGGGCTGCCCGCCGAGGTTCAGCGCAACCGCTTCATCCTGCTGGGGATCATGGTCCTGGCCGGGTTCCGGGAGATCGATTCGGAGTGGTGGCACTATGAACTGCCCGAGGCGCGGACCTTTCCCCTGCTCCGGGACGATCGGGTCGAGTGCCATGGGGACTGAAGCGTCAAGCTCCCGCCAGGGCCACCGCCGACCTGAACTTGAGGTAGGCGCCCGGCATATCGGGAGCCGTGAACTCGATGGTGCGGCCGTCCAGCCGCACCGCGCCCGGCAACAGGCGCGCCATGTCGCCCATGTGGCTGGCCACGAACTGGATCCGGATGGTCACCGGGGTCTCCACTTCCAGCGGCACCGGTCCCTGGCCGGCCAGGAAGCCCTGCACGGCGCGCTGCGCCGCGTCGCGGATCAGCGGCCGGGTCTGTCCGGGCGGCAGGCACTGGGCGGCGTAGCGTCCGCAGGCGTGCTTGACGATCGCCGCCTCGATGCCGGGAATCCACTCCTGGGCCTCGGCGGCCACCGCCTGGTCGCCGGTGACCAGCAGCACCGGCGCGCCATAGGTGCCGCAAACCGCGGCGTTCAGCCCGGTTTCGCCCACGGGCCGTCCGTTCAGCCAGACATCGGCGACCCGGGCCGAGGACCAGGTGTGGTCGAGGATCGCATGGACCGTGCCGACCCGGGCGTGGTAGCCCACGAACAGGGCCGCGTCGAGGCCGTCCTGGGCGCACTGGACCATGGAAAAGGGCGAGGGCGTGCCGGTGTTCAGCCGCGCCTGGGGGTGCAGCTCCTCGATCAGCAGGTTGCCGCTGCTGGCGTGGCCGTCGGTCACCAGGATGTCGCCGGCCCCGGCCGCGAGGGCGCCTTCGACGGCGGCGTTGACGTCCGCCGTCATCAGGCGGCGGAAGCGCTGGTATTCGGCGGTCCTGGCATCGACGTGATCCCAGCTGACCACGCCGGTCACGCCTTCCATATCCGCAGCGATCAGCAATTTCATGGCAGGGACCTCCTTGGTCATCCAGGTTGGCCAGCAACACCAGCATATTCTCCTGCCGAGCGGACGCATAAGCGGCCGCCGGTCTTTTCCCCAACCCCCCATCCGCAAGGAGGCAGTGAATGAGTAACCAAGCGATTTCCCGCTTCAAACGCTTGATGCTGGCGCCCCCCAGTGTGCTGGGCCTTGCCCTGGGGATCGGTCTCGGCCAGGCCGCCATGGCCATGGCGCCCCTGGATACGCTGGTGCTGGGCAAGTCCACGGACCCCCAGAGCCTGGACCCGGCGATCACCATGGACAACAACGACTGGACCATCACCTACCCCTGCTACCAGAAGCTGGTGAAGTACCAGGTGGACCACGGCAAGGGCAGCACCGTCGTGGAAGGCGACCTGGCGGAGAGCTGGAAGGTCTCCAAGGACAACCTGGTGTGGACCTTCAAGCTGCGCAAGGGGCAGAAGTTCGATGACGGCACGCCGGTGGACGCCGAGGCGGTCCGGGTGACCTTCGCCCGGGTCATGAAGCTCGGTCAGGGCCCCTCGGAGAACTTCCCCCCCGAGATGAAGGTCAGCGTCGCGGATCCGATGACGGTGGTGTTCACCCTGCCCAAGGTGTTCTCGCCGTTCCTGTCGACCCTGGCGGTCAACGGCGCCGGCATCATCAACCCCAAGGCGCTGGCCCGGGCCGACGCCGGCGAGGACGGCAAGGCCTTCTTCGCGCGCAACACCGCCGGTTCCGGCCCGTTCCACCTGACCAGCTGGACCAAGGGCCAGACCCTGGTGCTGGAACCCAACCCCTACTATGGCGGCAAGAAGCCGATCCTGAAGAAGATGGTGGTGCACATCATCGGCGAGTCCTCCAGCCGCCGGCTGCAGCTGGAAAGCGGCGACCTGGACATCGTCGAGGAACTCCCCGAGGACCAGCTGTTCGCCCTCAAGAGCAAGCCCGGCATCCATGTGGCGGAATTCCCCTCGCTGCGGGTGACCTACCTCTACCTCAACAACAAGCGGGCTCCCTTCGACAACGCCACGGTGCGCCAGGCCATCTCTTACGCGGCGGACTACGACGGTATCGTCAAGGGCGTGATGAAGAGCCAGGTCAAGCAGATGCGCGGCGCCATCCCGGAAGGGATGTGGGGCTACGATCCCAAGATCACCCAGTACAACCTGGATCTGACCAAGGCCAAGTCCCTGCTGGACCAGGCCAAGCCCGCCCACCGGCAGTGGACCTTCCTGTATTCCGTGCGCGACCCGGCCTGGGAGCCGATCGCCCTGTCCCTGCAGGCCAACCTGGCCAAGCTGGGCATCGAGCTCAAACTGGAGAACATGGCCAACGCGTCCATGCGCGAACGCATCGGCAAGGCCGACTACGACATCTCCATCGGCAACTGGTCGCCGGATTTCGCCGATCCCTACATGTTTATGAACTACTGGTTCGAGGACAAGATGCAGGGCATGGCCGGCAACCGTTCCTTCTACCACAACCCTGAGGTGAATGCCCTGGTGCTCCAGGCCGCGGGGCTCACCAACCAGAAGGAGCGGACCGCCCTCTACCAGAAGGCGCAGAAGATCGTGATGAATGATGCGCCCTACGTGTTCCTCTACCAGAAGAACTACCAGGCCAGCATGCGCGACTCGGTCAAGGGGTTCGTGTTCAACCCCATGCTGGAGCAGATCTTCAACATCGAAACCATGTCCAAACAGTAGGGGGCGGGGCGCCCGGGAAGTCTCCCGGGCGCCCGCTCACGGTTTCGAGGCTGCCATGTCCTATTCGCGCATGATCATCCGGCGCCTGCTCTGGCTGGGGCTGGTGGTGCTGGGGGTGTCCCTCATCACCTTCGTGGTGTCCCACCTCATCCCCGGCGACCCGGCGCGGCTGATCGCCGGCGAGCGGGCCTCGGACGAGATCGTCGCCACCATCCGCCAGCACCTCGGCCTGGACCGGCCGCTCTACGTCCAGTACTGGCGCTACCTTTCCGGGCTGGCGCACGGCGACCTGGGCACCTCCATCCGCACCTCCCGGCCGGTGCTGGAGGACCTGAAGGCGTTCTTCCCGGCGACCCTGGAACTGGCCACCTTCGCCCTGGTGCTGGCGACCCTGCTGGGCATCCCGCTGGGCATCCTATCGGCGGTCTACCGCAACAAGGTGGTGGATCACGTGGTCCGCACGCTGTCGGTCATCGGCATTTCCACCCCGGCCTTCTGGCTCGGCCTGCTGCTGATCATCCTGTTCTACGCCAAGCTCGGCTGGCTGCCCGGGGGCGGCCGGCTGCCGGAGGGGCTCGACCCCCCCGCCCAGATCACCGGCTTCTACCTGATCGACGCCCTGCTGACCGGCAACCGGCCGGTGCTGGTGAAGGGCCTGGAGCACATCCTGCTGCCCGGCTTCACCCTCGGCTTCGTGCACCTGGGGGTGGTGGCCCGGCAGATCCGCTCGGCCATGCTGGAACAGCTGGGCGAGGACCATGTGCGCACCAGCCGCGCCAACGGCCTGCCCAAATGGACCGTGGTCCTCCGCCACGCCCTGCCCAACGCCCTGATCCCCTCGGTGACGGTGCTGGGCCTGGCCATGGGCGACCTGCTCTACGGCGCGGTGCTCACCGAGACGGTGTTCTCCTGGCCGGGCATGGGGGCCTATGTGGTCAACTCCATCCAGGCGCTGGATTTCCCGGCGGTGATGGGCTTCGCGGTGGTGGTGTCGTTCGCCTACGTGGTGCTCAACCTGATCGTCGACCTGGTGTACATGGTCATCGATCCGAGAATCTCGGAGGCTGGCTGAGATGGCTAGCGCGCTCGCTCACTCCCTGGGTTTCCTGTGGTACCGCATCCGCAACAGCCCGCTGACCCTGATCGGCCTGGCCATCATGGTCGCGGTGCTGCTGGTCATGGCCCTGGCGCCGGAGCTGGCGCCCCGCGACCCCAACCTGGTGGACCTGGGCGAGCGGCTGCTGCCGCCCTCCCACGCCCACTGGTTCGGCACCGACGAGGTGGGGCGCGACCTGTTCAGCCGCATCCTGTTCGGCAGCCGCCAGTCGGTGGCGGTCGCCCTGTTCGTGGTGCCGGTCTCGGGCACGCTGGGCTCCTTCACGGGCTGCCTGTCCGGGGCGGTCGGCGGCCGCACCGACGCGCTGATCATGCGCTGCACCGACATTGTGCTTTCGGTGCCGTCGCTGGTGCTGACCATGGCCCTGGCGGCCGCGCTCGGCCCCAGCCTGTTCAACGCCATGCTGGCCATCACCGTGGTGCGGATTCCCTGCTACATGCGGCTGGCCCGGGGCCAGGCGCTGGTGATCCGCGAGATGAACTACACCAAGGCGGCGCGCACCTTCGGCGGGTCGCACTGGCACATCGTGCGCTGGCACGTGTTCCGCAACGCCCTGGCGCCGATCATCGTGCAGGGCACCCTGGACGTGGGCGGCACCATCCTGATGGCCGCGGCCCTGGGCTTCATCGGCCTGGGCGCGCAGCAGCCCACCGCCGAGTGGGGCGCCATGGTGGCCACCGGGCGCAACTTCATCCTGGACCAGTGGTGGTATTCCGCCTTTCCCGGCTTCGCCATCCTGGTCACCGCCACCGGCTGCAACCTGTTCGGCGACGGGCTCCGGGACGTGCTCGATCCCAGGCAGAAAGGCCGGTGACCATGGACGCCAGCATCCTGTCGATCGACGGGCTCAGCCTGGAATTCCCGATCTACCAGGGGGCGGTCCGGGCCCTGAACGGGGTCAGCCTGCGGGTGGGGCCGAAGGAGATGGTCGGGGTGGTGGGCGAATCCGGCTCGGGCAAATCGGTGACCGCGATGCTGGCCATGCGCCTGCTGGTGGCGGACAGCTACCGGGTCACCGCCGGTTCGCTGACCATGCTCGGCCAGGACATCCTCCAGGCCTCGGAACGGACCATGCTGGGGCTGCGCGGCAGCCAGGTGGCGATGATCTTCCAGGAGCCCATGACCGCGCTCAATCCGACCCGCCGGATCGGCGACCTGATGCTGGAAGTGATCCGGCTGCACCGCCATTCCGGGCGCGACGAAGCCCGGGCCGAGGCGCTGTCCCTGCTGCGCGGCATGCACGTGGCCGATCCCGAGCACGTCCTGCGCACCTATCCGTTCGAGCTGTCCGGCGGCATGCGCCAGCGGGTGCTCCTGGCCATGGCCTTTTCCTGCAAGCCGCGCCTGCTGATCGCCGACGAGCCGACCACCGCCCTGGACGTCACGGTGCAGCGCCAGGTGCTGCTGCTGATGCGGGAAAAGGCCCGGGCCATGAACACCGCCGTCCTGTTCATCACCCACGACATGGCCGTGGTCTCCCAGTTCTGCCAGCGGGTCTACGTGATGTATGCCGGCAGCGTGGTGGAGGACGGCCCCACCGCCGAGGTGATGGCGGCCCCGCGCCACCCCTACACCCGGGGCCTGCTGCACGCGCTGCCGGACCGGGTGGGCTCCAGGGTCCCTCTGGAAGCGATCCGCGGCACCGTGCCGGACCTGACCCAGCTGCCCAGGGGCTGCGCCTTCGCACCCCGCTGCCCGCTGGCCCGGGAAGCCTGCCGGGAACGGCCGCCCTCCCTTCCGGTGGGGCACGCCGGATGGCACCGGGCCGCCTGCTGGGCGGTGCAAGAGGAGGACGGCCAACCATGAACGCGCCCCTGCTCACCCTCCAGGACGTCCATGTGCGCTTCCCCATCGGCATGGATTGGCTGGGCCGCTCCACGGAATGGGTGCACGCCCTGAACGGCGTTGATCTGGACATCCTGCCGGGCGAGACCCTGGGCGTGGTCGGCGAATCCGGCTGCGGCAAGACCACCCTGGCCCAGGTGGTGATCGGCCTGGTCAAGCCGACCGCGGGCGCGCTGCGGGGGCGTCCGGACAGCGCCACGGCCCGCATGCAGATCGTCTTCCAGGACCCCCAGTCCTCGCTCGATCCGCGGCTGCCGGTGTGGCGCATCATCAGCGAACCGCTGCACGTCGAGCGCCGGGGCAAGCTGAGCCGGGCCGCCCTGCGCCAGGCGGCGATGGCGGTGGCGGCCCAGGTGGAGATCCCCCCGGACTACCTGGACCGCTACCCGCACGAGTTCTCCGGCGGCCAGCGCCAGCGCATCGCCATCGCCCGCGCCCTGGTCACCGAGCCGGACCTGATCCTGCTGGACGAGCCCACCTCGGCCCTGGACATCTCGGTCCAGGCGCAGATCCTCAACCTGCTGAACGACCTGCAAAGGCGCCTGGGGCTCACCTACCTGCTGATCTCGCACAACGTGGCGGTGGTGCGGCACATGAGCGACCGGGTGGCGGTGATGTACCTGGGCCAGATCGTGGAGCTGGGCCGGACCGAGGAGGTGCTGCGCGCGCCGCTGCATCCCTACACCCGGCTGCTGCTCGAATCGGTGCCGCGCCTGGGGGAGCCGGTGGACGAGGACGCGCTTTCGGCCACCACCGAGCTGCCCGGCAACCGCCGGCTGCCCGGCGGCTGTTTCTTCCGCGACCGCTGTCCCCTGGCCCAGGCGGGCTGCGAGCGGCCCCAGGCGCTGGCCGGCCAGGCCCGGTTGCGGGTCCGCTGCCACGTGCAGGCCCAGGAGGTCCCATGCTAGCGGCCGGACGCTCCCGGCCGCCGGCCCTGTCCGGACGACCTCCGGAACCTGGCGATGGGGTGAATGGCCCAAGATTGGCGGGCCGTTCAGCCAGCGGCCGCATTATAATTTTCTGGACATCGCTGGGTTCCGACCAATAACCCTGGAACACTTGAATTCAATATCGAGATTGACCGTGAGCGAGCCCAGAACCGTCCGAGTGCTGATCGTGGAAGACCACCCCGTGGTACGACTGGGCCTGCGTCACGTGATGGAACATGAAGGCCTGGAGGTCTGCGCTGAGGTGGGCTCCATCGATGCCGCCCTGCGCAGCGCCGCGCTGGCCACCGCCGATCTGGTGACGGTGGATCTTTCCCTGGGCGGCGAGGACGGGCTGGATCTGGTGCGGCGGCTGGCCCGGGAACTGCCGCGGCTTCCCGTCCTGGTCTATTCGATGTTCGAGGATGCCGCGCACATCGACCGCGCCCTGCGGGCCGGGGCCAAGGGCTACCTCACCAAGGGCGAGACCTTCGAGGTGCTGGCCGGCGCCATCCGCGCGTGCCTCGCGGGCTCCCGCTACCTCAGCCCGATCGCCGAACGCAGCTGGATCGATTCGGCCGAGGCCCGGAAGGGCCTGGAAGTGCTCAGCGCCCAGGAGCAGCAGGTCTACGCCCTGCTCGGCCAAGGGCTTTCCACCGCCGGCATCGCCGAGGAGATGGCCGTGAGCCCGCGCACGGTGGAGAGCTACTTCGCCCGCATCCAGGTCAAGCTCGGCCTGGCCGGGATGAAGGACCTGCGCCAGCAGGCCATCGCCAATCCAATTTAAATCTTCAAATGTAGGGGATTCCCCTCGCAGACAGGGGTGCCGCCGGACGTTAGATTGATGCTGTTCCCGGTGGCGGGAACGCGCACACCGGACCGTATCTGAAGGGCTGGCTATCTGTCTGTCCGCCCGGGGATCGATCACCGACACACCGTCCAAGAGCAGCCATGGCCCGCGCCCTGGTCACGGCTCGCCGGCCCTGGCTGCGCCTTGACAACCCCATGTTTGGAAAGGAATCCGTCCATGACCCCCAAAGGCAACAAGGCATCGGAAGCCAAGAATCCGCGCCGGTTTCCCATCGGCCCGCTCACGGTGCTCGTGGTGGACGATGATGACCTGATCCAGAGCTCCATGCGGGAGGTCCTGAAGGTGCTCGGCCACGCCGCCCGCATCACCGCCAGCGGCGAGGAGGCCCTGGCCGAACTCGAGTCCGGCCTGCTTCCCGACGTGGTCATCCTGGATCTGGCCATGCCCGGGATGGGCGGGGAGAAGACCGTGCCCCTGCTGCGGTCCTTGTGCCCCGACGTGCCGGTGCTGGTCACCACGGGCCGGGCCGACGCGGCCGTATGGGACCTGGTGAAGGCCCACCCCTACCTGATCCTTCTGCCCAAGCCGTTCAGCATCGAAGAACTGCGCCAGGTGCTGGATTCCTAGGAGCCCGTCTACGTAATCGTCCGTGTCCCAGACTTTCGCCCTGTTCGCT
>CAZVHQ010000042.1:0-31733 GCA_964627225.1 uncultured Mesoterricola sp. | reverse complement strand
GTGCAGATCCAGAGCTCCTGGTTCCCCCTGGTGGACCGCAACCCCCAGGTGTTCACCGACATCTACCACGCCCGGGACGAGGACTTCCGCAAGGCCGAGCACACGGTCTACCGCAGCGCGGCGCTGCCCTCCTGCGTCGTCCTGCCGATCCTAGATCCGTAGGTTGGCCAGGTGCTCGGCACTGGAGATCGGCACGTTCGGCTCGTCGTGGATGACCTGGCCGTCCAGCAGCTTGATGATCCGGTGGGCGTGGCGGGCGATGTCCTCTTCGTGGGTCACCAGGATGATGGTGTTGCCGCGCTGGAACAGCTCCTCGAACAGGTTCATGATCTCCACGCTGGTCTTGGTGTCCAGGGCGCCGGTGGGCTCGTCGGCCAGCAGGATGGAGGGGTTGTTCACCAGGGCCCGGGCGATGGCCACCCGCTGGCGCTGGCCGCCGGAGAGCTGGTTGGGCATGTGGTCGGCGCGCAGGGCCAGCCCCACGTTGTCCAGGGCCTGCAGCGCCTGCTTGTGCCGGTCCCGGGCGTGCACGCCGCCGTAGATCAGCGGCAGCTCGACATTCTGCAGGGCGGTGGTGCGGGCCAGCAGGTTGAAGGTCTGGAACACGAAGCCGATCTCTTCGTTGCGGATGCCGGCCAGCTCGTCGTCGGACATGGCCGAGGCCAGCTTGCCGTTCAGCTGGTAGCTGCCGCTGGTGGGCGTGTCCAGGCAGCCGATGATGTTCATCATCGTGGATTTGCCCGACCCGGATGGCCCCATGATCGCCACATACTCGCCGCGCTGGATGTCCAGGGACACCCCGTCCAGGGCCCGCACTTCCATGTCGCCCATCGGGTAGTACTTCTTGATATCGGATAGGCGAATCAGGGGGGCATCTGCCATGGGGACCTCAAAGACCATGATGCCAGATGGCCCGGCCTCATGGACGATTGGACCCCAGGGCCCCTATTTGGTTGAACTTGCATTTTTGCCGGAATTCCGCCTCCCGGCCGGCCTATAATCAGTCATCAAACCAAGATACAGGAACGACCGTCCTCCCCGAGGTCCCATGAACGCGCTGATCGCATCTCGAACCATGACGGCCCAGGAGGCCGCCGAACTGATCCACCATGGCGATGTGATCGGCGCCAGCGGCTTCACCCCTTCCGGTTATCCGAAGGTCATTCCGGGCGCCCTGGCGGAACGGGCCATCCGATGCCACGAAGCCGGCCAACCGTTCCAGGTGGCCCTGTACACCGGCGCCAGCACCGGCGACGAGCTGGATGGCGTGCTGGCCCGGGCCAAGGCCCTTTCCCGGCGCCTGCCCTACCAGTCCAACCCCGACGTGCGGGCCGGCATCAACGCCGGCGAGATCGAGTTCACCGACATGCACCTGTCCCACGTGGGCCAGATGGTCCGCTGGGGCTTCCTGGCCAAGCCCACGGTGGCCCTGGTCGAGGCCGTGGACGTGACCGATGACGGCCGGATCTACCTGTCGGCCTCGGGCGGCGCCTCCGCCTCCTACCTGCAGACCGCGGAGCGGATCCTGATCGAGCTCAACAGCTTCTATGGCCATGGCCTGAAGGGCTACCACGACGTCTACATCCCCGAAGACATGCCGAACCGGCAGACCATCCCCCTGCTCCATACCGGCGACCGCATCGGCACCGACTACGTGCAGGTCGATCCCTCCCGGATCAAGGCCATCGTCGCCACCAACCTGGCGGACCGCACCGCCGTCTTCCGGGAGCCCGACCAGGACTCCAAGACCATCGCCGCCCATATCCTGGCCTTCCTGAAGCGGGAAAAGCAGCTGGGCCGGCTGCATGGCGACCAGCCCTACCAGTCCGGCGTGGGCAACGTGGCCAACGCCGTGCTCGGCAGCATGGCCGCCGATCCGTCCCAGCCGCCGGTCTCGGTCTACACCGAAGTGATGCAGGACTCGGTCGTCGAGCTGCTGCTGCACGACAAGCTGGTGGTGGCCTCCGGGGCCGCCATGACCCTTTCGCCCGCCTGCCAGACCCAGTGGAAGGCCAACATAGACGCCTGGCGGGAGAAGTTCATCATCCGCCAGATGGAGATCTCCAACAGCCCAGGGCTGGCCCGCCGCCTGGGCATCATCGCCATGAACACCGCCCTGGAGCTGGACATCTTCGGCAACGTCAACTCCACCCACGTCATGGGCACCAAGATGATGAACGGCATCGGCGGATCCGGCGATTTCACCCGGAACTCCTTCCTGCCGATCTTCATGACCCCGTCCACCGCCAAGGGCGGCGCCATCTCCTCCATCGTGCCCATGGTCACCCACGTGGACCACACCGAGCACGACACCATGGTCTTCGTCACCGAGCAGGGCCTGGCCGACGTGCGCGGCATGGGCCCCGAGCGCCGTGCCCGGGAAATCATCGAGAAGTGCGCGCACCCCGACTACCGCCCGCTGCTCATGGACTACCTGGAAGCCGGCCTGCGCAGCGGCTCCCGCCACACCCCGGTGCTCCTCTCCAGGGCCTTCGAGTTCCACAACCGGTTCCTGGAGACCGGGAGCATGCAGTACTGAACGGGGCGATCAGGCAGGTTGCTGCTACACTCCCCCCATGTCTCAGGACTTCAGCGGGAAAACGATCTTGGTCACGGGCGGCGCGAGCGGGATGGGCGCGGCGACGGCGCGGGTGTTTGCGGAGTCCGGCGCCCGGGTGCTCATCATCGACCGCAATGCTGAACTCGCTGGCCAGATCGCCGCCAGTCTTGGCGGCGAAGCCATCATCGGGGACGTCAGCCAATCGGCGTTTTGCGATGCCGCAGTCGCTCGCGCCGCGGCCGGCGGGCGCCTCGATGGCGTCGTCAACGCGGCCGGCATCATGGTGCGCGCGGCCGGGCTGGACACGTCGGACCAGGACTGGCAGCGCACCCTGGACGTCAACGTCAGCGGGGTGTTCTTCATGTGCCGGGCCGCCATCCGCGAGATGAAGGCCCAACCGTTGGACGCGAACGGGGGGCGCGGCGCGATCGTCAATTTCGGCAGCATCTGGGGCGAACTGAGCGGGAAGGGCGCCCTCGCCTACGCCGCAAGCAAGGGTGCCGTCCATCAGATCACGCGCACTTTCGCCATCGAGCACGCCCGCGATGGCATCCGCGTCAATGCCGTCTGCCCTGGCGAGGTCGACACGCCGATGCTGCGCGCTGCCGGCCGGACCGTCCCCCTGACCGACGAACAGGCCCGGGAGATGGGGGAGCGGGTCGTGCCGATGGGGCGCCTCGCCCAGCCGGTCGAGATCGCCCGGATGGTCCGGTTCCTGTGCAGCGATGAGGCCAGCTATATCACCGGCGCGATGCACTACGTGGATGCCGGGTATTCGGCAGTTTGATCCGCCCCAGCGGATTCGGGCGAAAGCCTGGCAAAATGAACATTCCTTCAATGGTTGGCAAGCCCATCACCGGCCCCGGCAGGGAGCTATTCGCTGATGGCGGTCCAGACGCGCCCGGCCACGTCCTCCAGGGTCGCCCGGGACAAGGCCCCGGGCTGCTTGGCGAGCCTTGAGGCGAGGCCGAAGGTCAGTTCCTGGATGACCTCCGGCGGCAGGTCATTGACCACGCCGCCCTGCTTGCGGCCGCTGAAGCGGCGCTGGAAGGCGCTCTGGACCGGGTCGGAATCCGCTTCCGAGCCAGCCGCGCAGGCGAAGGGCGCGCATTCGTACTGATCGAGGAAACGGGTTTCGCGCAGGTGGTCGTTGTAGAAACGATAAGCGTTCACCCAGACGTGGATGAACGCTTCCCGGGCGGGCATTTCCGCCGTGAGGCCCGCCAGCAGCGCCGTCTGCTTCATCGAGCGGATGCGCTCGTACAGGGCCGTGATCAGGGCTTCCTTGCCGGGGAAGTAGGTGTAGATGGAACCGGCGCTAACGCCCGCCCGCTTGGCCAGCGTGGACATGGGCGCATGGTGAAAGCCATGCTCGACCACCAGGTCGAGCATGGCCTCCATGATGGCTTCCTTCTTGTCCGGCATCTGCCAAGTCTAGCACTGGCTTCGGCGTACCTCGATGTGAGCCATCTTTTCGTAGTGTTTCACCAGGCTGCAGTGGTCCTCGTCGCCTTGGCCGCCGGTCTTGATCGCCTGCATCATCTCCATGACCGCGGCGCTGAGCGGCAGGGCGACACCCAGTTCGTGGGAGGTCTCCAGCACGTTGGCCAGGTCCTTGATGTGCAGGTTCACCCGGAAGCCGGGATTGAACTTCCGGTCCAGCACCAGCGGCGCCTTGGCGTCCAGCACGGTGCTGCCGGCCAGCCCGCCGCGGATCGCCTTGAACACCCGTTCGGGCTCCACCCCGGCCTTGGCGGCCAGCACCAGGGCTTCGGACATGGCCGCGATGTTGAGGGCGACGATGATCTGGTTGGCCAGTTTGGTGATGTTGCCGGCGCCGATGTCGCCGGTGCGCACCACCGAACCGGCCATGGCCTTCATGACCGGGAAGCAGCGCTCGAACACGTCCTGGGGACCGCCGACCATGACCGAAAGGGTGCCGTCGATGGCCTTGGGCTGGCCGCCGCTGACCGGCGCGTCCAGCATGTCGATGCCGTGCCCGGCCAGGATGCCGGCCACTTCGCGGCTCACCAGCGGGGCGATGGAACTCATGTCGATCACCACCGAGCCCTTGCGGGCGCCTTCCAGGACCCCCTGCTCGCCCAGGATCACCTGCTTCACCTGGGGCGAATTGGGCAGCATCGTGATGATGACCTCGGCGCGCTCAGCCACCGCCTTGCTGGTGGCCACCGCCTCGGCCCCCGCAACCACCAGCTCGGCCACCGCGGCCTTCGACAGGTCCGTGACCACCAGCTGGTAGCCGGCCCGAAGCAGATTCAGGCTCATGGGCTTGCCCATGATCCCCAGTCCGATGAATCCGATCTTCATCTTAGTACCCCATCTCTTTGATCCAGCCGAGCGACGAGCGCGTGTCCGGGCTCGGCACGTACTCCAGCCCCACCTGGCCCTGGAAGCCGAGCCGGTCCAGTTCCTGGAACAGGAAGGGGAAGTTGATCTCGCCGGTGCCGGGCTGGTGCCGGCCCGGGGTGTCGGCCGCCTGCACATGGCCGATCCGGGCCAGGTGGTCGCGCAGGGTGGCCGCCAACTCGTCCTCTTCGCGCTGGGCATGGTAGAGGTCGTACTGGATGAAGACGTTGGGCTCATCCACCGCGTCCAGGACCGCGAGCGCCTGGTCGGTGCGGTTGAGGAAGAAGCCGGGGATGTCGTAGTGGTTCACCGGCTCCACCATCAGGCGCAGGCCCCTGGCCCCCAGGTGCCGGGCGGCGAACCGCAGGTTGCTGACGAGGGTTTCCAGGTGCTGCTGCTCACTCACCCCGGCGACCCGCTTGCCGGCCAGGCAGTTCAGCTTGCAGACCCGGAGCGCCTGGGCATACTCCAGCGCCAGGCGGATGCCGGCCCGGAACTCCTCCACCCGCGCGGGATCGACGGCGATGCCGCGATCGCCCCGGCCCCAGTCGCCGCTGGGCAGGTTGAACAGGACCTGGCGCAGGCTGTTGCTGTCCAGCTGCCGCCTCAGATCGGCCGCGGGATAGTCATAGGGGAACAGGTACTCCACGCAGGTGAAACCAGCTTCCTTGGCCAGGGCGAACCTTTCCAGGAACGGCACCTCGGTGAACAGCATGGTGAGATTGGCGGCGAACACAGGCATGGCTTTCCTCCTCGGGTTGTCTATTCGAATTCCTTGACCGCGGCGATACTGCCACCCATCGCGCAATCCGTTTGCTTCTCGCAGATGATGTCGATCACGTAGGGCTTGCTGGCGGCCTTGGCCCGGGCCAGGGCCAGCGCCAGGTCGGCGGGCTGGAACACCCGCTCGCCGCTGCAGCCGAAGCCCTCCGCCACCTTCACGTAGTCCATCAGCGACTGGTTCTCCGCCATGGCGACGCCGTACTCGAAGTCGTAGGCATACTTCTGGTTCTGGCGGATCAGCCCCAGGTAGGCGTTGTTGACGATCACCACGATCAGGGGCACGCCGTAGGCGGCGGCCACGGCCAGTTCTTCGACCATGAAGGTGAAGCCGAAATCGCCCATCACCGCCACGGCCTTGGGGCCGGGCTTGGCGATCATGGCGCCGAAGGCGGCCGGGATATCGAAGCCCAGGGTGCCCGCGCCACCGGACGGCAGGTACTTCCGGGGCTTGTTGATCTCCTGCAGCTGACCGGACCAGATCTGCACGAGCCCGCAGCCGGTGGTGAACATCGTGTCGTCGTCGAAACACTTGTTCATTTCGTGGTAGACCCTTTGCGGCTTGATCGGCACGTTCTCGAAGTCCTGCTTGCGCTTCATCGACCGGCGCAGTTCCGGGATGGCCTGGACCCGCTCCGCGGCGGTGAATTCCAGCTTCCGGCTGGCGATTTCCTGCAGGAAGGCCTCGATCGCCAGCTTGGCGTCGGCGACGATGCCGATTTCGCATTTGACGATCTTGTTGATCTGTTTCGGCTCGATATCCACGTGGATGAAGCGCCGCTCGCCGCTGTAGACCTTCACGTCCCCGGTGTGCCGATCGGTGAACCGGCAGCCGATGCCGAGCACCACGTCCGATCCGAGCAGGTAGTGGTTGCCCAGCGGCGTGCCCACCTGGACCCCGGCATGGTCCACGTTCAGCGGGTGCTCCACCGGGACGCCGCCCTTGGCCATGTAGGTCGTGATGATGGGCGCCTTGATGGCCTCGGCCAGGTGCACGCAGGCAGCTTCGGCCTGGGCCAGGATCACCCCGCCGCCCATGATGATGATCGGGTTCTTCGCCCGCATCAGGAGGTCCACCGCCATCCGGATGTCCCTGGCGCTGGGCGCGGGCCGGGCCGGGGTCAGGGACTGGTATTTCTCGGGGTCGAACAGGATGTCGGCATTCTGGATATCCAGCGGCAGGTCGATGAGCACCGGACCCGGCTTGCCCTCCCGGGCGGTCCGGAAGGCTTGCTGGAAGATGCCCGGGAGGTCGGCGGCCCGGGTCACGCACCAGGTCGCCTTGGCGATCGGCTTGCAGATCTCCGCGATATCGACGCACTGGAAGGCGTCCATGCCCAGCAGGTTCGAGGCGCCCTGGCCGGTAATGGCGACCAGGGGGATGGAATCGATGTTGGCGGTGTAGATGCCGGTGACGAAATTGGTCGCTCCGGGCCCCGATGTGCAAAGCGCGGCCGCCATCCTGCCGCTGGCCCGGAAATAGCCGTCAGCCGCGTGCACGGCCGCCTCCTCGTGGCGGACGACATAGTGCTTGATCTGGCTGGAAGCTTTTAAAAACTTGTATACAGGATTGATCCCTGCCCCAGGAATACCAAAAGCGTCGGTTATACCTTCCAGCTCGAGGATTTTGACTACAACCTCAGCTACCTTCATTAAAACCTCCGTAGCACCGCATGGGGTGGAATCGGGCTCCGGCGCCGGGGCGCTCGAACGAGCCAAGGGCCGCAAGGTGCTCCCAGGGCCCGCTGGCAAAGCGGGACCGGGCAACAGCGCCGCAATCTGTGCTATCAATATCGACCCGGAGGTCTTTTGCAACCAGAGGATGATTCGTGATCCTTGGAATCGGATCCCTCGATCGAGAAAGGTCTGGCAAACCTTTGGTTTTGATGCAAAATCTGGGTCAAAGGATAAACATTCCGTCATGGACGTACGAACCCTATCCACCTTCAGCGTCGCCGCCCGCGCGTTGAGCTTCACCAACGCCGCCCTGTCCCTGGGCTACGCCCAGTCCAGCGTGACGGCGCAGATCAAGGGCCTGGAAGAAGACCTGGGCACCGCCCTGTTCAACCGGGTCGGCAACCGCCTCGAGCTGACCGAACCCGGGCTGCGCTTCCTGACCTACGCCGACCGGATCCTGGCCCTCACCGAGGAAGCCAAGGCCTCCATCCAGGATGACGAGGGCGTCGGCACCATCCGCTTC
This sequence comes from uncultured Mesoterricola sp., assembly GCA_964627225.1. Classification (GTDB taxonomy): domain Bacteria; phylum Acidobacteriota; class Holophagae; order Holophagales; family Holophagaceae; genus Mesoterricola. Next base: position 23,826 of record CAZVHQ010000042.1, on the reverse strand, counting down.
ACCGCCCCGGAAAGCATCTGCACCTACCTGCTGCCCCCGGTGCTCAAGGCCTTCATGGCCAAATTCCCGCGGGTGCGCCTGCAGTTCCTGCCCGGCTTCGTGCGCGATTTCAAGCGCCAGGTGCTGGAAGGCGCGGTGGACCTGGCCTTCATCCTGGAAGAGCCCTTCCCCTCCAAGGCCCTGGCCGTGGAGAAACTGCGCGACGAGCAGATGCTGATCCTGGCGTCACCCACGCACCGGCTGGCCGCGCGTTCGAGCGTATCGGCCCTGGACATCATGGATGACGAGGTCCTGCTCAAGGCGCTCGGCTGCAGCTACCGCAACCAGTTCGAGCGCCAGCTGATCGCGGCCGGCGCGCATCCCGGCCACTTCCTGGAATTCCAGGGGGTGGAGACCATCAAGCGCTGCGTGGCGGTCGGCCTGGGCATCGCGCCCCTGCCCCGGATGGCGGTCGAGGCGGAGCTGCGCTCCGGCGAGCTGGTGGCGCTGCCCTGGGAAGGCCCGGAACTGAGGATCTCCACCTACATGGTATGGAACCCCGAGCGGCACATGGGCTTCGTCGAAGAGGCGTTTTTGCAGCACGTGCGGGATGCGGTCAGCCTGGCCGCAAGTGCATGAGGAATGCCTCAGAAGCGGATCACCACGGATGCCTGGACGGTCCCTGCCGCGATCCCGCTTTCGAATGGGTTCCATGGGTCCGGCAACGCGGGCCAGCCAGCGCTGGGTCCGCTCCCGCAGAACTGGAATTTCCTGCTGCTGCGTTGAGCGCCAGACCAGCAAAATCTATATCACGCGTGGGCTGAATGGGAAATTTGACCTGGACGGAGTGTTGAAAGCCTGAATTGTGGGAGTCATATTAGGCATGCCGGGAAAAGAGTCTTGAAATTTTTTAAAGAAATTTTCGGCCTGGTTCAGCCCAAAAGGGGCGTCAGCCCATGAAGGCGGTTTCCAGCCGCAAGTGCATCAGGAATTCCTTGTTGCCTTCCCCGCCCAGGATGGGGCTTTCGCATAGGCCCAGCGGCTTGAGCGCGGTGGCCTGGAAGAAGTCCCAGATCTCCCGCTGCACCCGGCGGTGGGTCTCGGGATCCCGGACGATGCCGCCGGAACCCACCTCGTCGCGGCCGGCCTCGAACTGGGGTTTCACCAGCAGGACCGCGTCGGCGCCCGGCGCCAGCGAGGGGATCAAGGGCGGGATGACCAGCCGGAGCGAGATGAAGCTCAGGTCCGCCACCAGGAGCCGGCAGGGTTCCGGCACCCGGGCGGGATCCCAGTAGCGCAGGTTGACCTGCTCCATGGAGACCACCCGGGGGTCGCTGCGCAGGTTCCAGTGCAGCTGGTTGGTGCCCACGTCCGCCGCGTAGACCCGGGCCGCGCCCCGTTGCAGCAGGCAGTCGGTGAAGCCGCCGGTGCTGGCCCCGGCGTCGAAACAGGTCCAGCCGGCGGGATCCAGGCCGAACACGGTGAGCGCATGGTCCAGCTTGAGGCCGCCCCGGCTGACGAACCGCGGGGCCTCGCCGCGCAGGCGCAGGGGCGCGTCCTCCTGGACCAGGGCGCCGGCCTTGGTCACCGGCCGGTCCTCCACCAGCACGTCGCCCGCCATGATCCGGGCCTGGGCCCGGGCCCGGGTTTCGCAGAGGCCGCGCCGGACCAGGAGCAGGTCGATCCGGAGCCTAGCCATTGGCCTGGGCCCGCTTCTTCCGGGCCACTTCCTTGCGGTAGACGGCCACGTTGTGGTTGTGCGCGGCCAGGTTGGGGGCGAAGGAATGCCCGCCCTTGCCGGTTGCCACGAAATAGAGGTCCGGGCTCAGGTCCGGCAGCCTGGCCGCGGCGATGGCGGCGGGGCCAGGGCTGGCGATGGGCGTGGGGGGCAGCCCGGCGACGGCGTAGGTGTTGAACCGGCTCAGCCGGCGGATGTCCTCGGGGGTGGGCCCGGTGAAGCGCAGGTCGCCGCTCTGCCAGCGGGCGTAGAGCGAGGTGGGGTCGCACTGCAGGCGCATGCCGATGCGCAGGCGCTGGGCATAGACCCCGGCCACCCGGGGCAGTTCGTCCGGGACCGTGGTCTCCTTCTCCACCAGGCTGGCCAGGATCAGCGTCTTGTAGGGCGGCAGCCGGCCGCCGTCCAGGGTGGGCCGGACCGTGTCCCGGAAATGCTCCGCCAGCATGAGGAAGATCTCCTCGGGTTCCTGGGCGTGGTTCACCCGGTAGGTGGCGGGGGCGATCAGCCCTTCCAGGCTCTCCGCGTCGGGAAAGCCGCAGACGCCGGCCAGGCGCGGGCTCTTCCACAGGGTCCAGAACACGTTCTCGGGGATGAAATCCTTGAACCGGTGCTGCACCGCCCAGGCGTGCGACCCCGGGGGCACGGTGACGCTGGTGAAGTGGATGTCCCCGCGCCTGAGCTTGCCGGCCACCTCCGCCAGGCTGGCCCGGGGATCGAAGGTGTACTCGCCGCGGATCAGCTGGAGCCTGCGCGCCCTGGCCCACAGCTTGAACAGGGCGGCTGAGCGGATGATCCCGGCCTGCTCCAGCTGCTCGGCCATGGCGTCCACGGTTGCCCCGCGCTTCACCAGGACGGTCGCCGGAGCCCCGAGCGGGCCCTGGCCCCGCCACAGCCACAGCCCCGAGAGGGGCAGCAGGCTGAGCACAGCCGTGGCCACGAGGAACCGGAGGGAAGTCTTGGGACGCGCCATCCTTCCAGCGTACCCTATCCCTTCAGTTCGCGGTGCACCACCACCAGCTTGTGGATGTCCCGGCGCAGCCGCTGGGCCAGGATCTCCACCAGGGCCACGCTGCGGTGCTGGCCTCCGGTGCAGCCGATGGCGATGTTGTGGTAGGCCCGGCCTTCCTGCTGGATGAAGGGCCAGGCCCAGAGCACCCAGTTCTCGGCAAGCGCGAGGAAGGTGGAGAACACGTCCGACTTGAGCAGGAATTCGCGCACCGGGGCGTCCTTGCCGGTGAGTTCGCGCAGCTCGACGACGTAGTGCGGGTTGGGCAGGAACCTGGCGTCCAGCACCATGTCCGACTCGACCGGGGTGCCGTTCTTGAAGCCGAAACTGATCAGGCGCAGGGTGGTGCCTTCCACCGGGAGATCCGGCAGCAGTTCGCTGATGCGCTGGCGCAACTGGGACAGGGTCAGCGAACTGGTGTTGATGATGGCGCTGGCCATGGCCCGCACCGGCCCGAGCAGCGCCCGCTCCTTGGCGATGGCCTCGGCCACGCCGCCGTCCTTGGCCAGGAAGTGCGGCCGCCGGGATTCGGAGAACCGGCGCATGAGCACGTCGTCATTGGCCTCCACGAACACCACGTAGACCGGGATGCTGCTGTCCATGAGCCGGTCGACCAGGGGCGCCAGCTCCGCGGCGAATTCCGGATGCCGGTTGTCCATCCCCACCGCCAGCCTCGGCCGGTTCGGGTTGAGCTTGGCCTCCAGTTCGAGCAGGGGCTCGAGCAGCCGGGCCGGGACATTGTCCAGGGCCGTGCAGCCGGCATCCTCCAGCGCGCCCAGCACCGAGCGCCGCCCCGCTCCGGAAAGTCCGGTTACGATCACCAGTTCCATCGTACAAGCCAACCACAAAGCCGGCCAAATGTCAGCAGGGAACCCCGCAGCCCGGGAAAAACCGGCAAGCGGTTGAAAACCTGAATTCCGGAAAACGCCGGGAACGGCCAAGACGCGGGGCCGGCCGGCTGCGCGGCGGGGAAGTGTGCGCCGAAGGGCAGTGCATCACCCTCCCGCCGTTCAAGGACTGGAAGGCCGCGGCCCGCCTGCGCTGGTAACGGTCATCAATCCTCGATGCCGCCGGCACTGAAGCGCATGACCCGCTGCACGGTGTCGCCGGAAAGGCCCATCTCGCTCAGGGAGCCGGACTCGTTGGGGCCCAGCTCCTGCACATCCACGGGCTCCCGGCCCCCATCCTCTTCGGGAACGTAGGCCGCCTGGGGCTCCACCCGGTAGAGGTAGCTGATGATCTCGTCCTCGTAGCCGAAGCGCATCTGCTCGAAGTAGTCGTAGCTCTCGCGCTTGTACTCCACCAGGGGATCCTTCTGGCCGTAGCCGCGGAAGCCGATGGCCTCCTTCAGGTGGTCCATGACCAGCAGGTGCCGCTTCCAGGCCGAATCGATGATCTGCAGGATGGCCACCCGCTCGTGCCAGCGCAGGATCTCCTCGCTGCCCAGGCGGGTCTCCTTGTCCTGGTAGGCGTCCTTGACGATCTTGGAGAGGGTTTCCACCGCCTCGCCGATGGCCAGGCCGGAAATGCCCTCCAGGTCCACCCCGTCCAGGGCGAACAGCTGCTCGAAGCGCTCCTTGAAGCCGTCCAGGTCGCGCAGGCCCTTTTCCGGGAGGTAGTCGTGGATCAGGCCCTCGACGATCTCCCCGGCGATGCGCAGGACGTACTCCTTGGTGTTGCCCTTGAGGATCTCGCAGCGCAGGCCGTAGAAGAAGATGCGCTGCTTGTTCATCACGTCGTCGTATTCCAGCAGGTGCTTGCGCACCTCGAAGTGGTGGGCTTCCACCCGCTTCTGGGAGCGCTCGATGGCCCGGGTGACCATGCCGGCCTCGATCGGCTCGTCGTCGACCATGCCCAGGGTGGACATCATGCTCTTGATCCGGTCGCCGCCGAAGATCCGCATCAGGTCGTCCTCGAGGCTCAGGTAGAAGCGGCTGGAACCCGGGTCGCCCTGGCGGCCGGCACGGCCGCGCAGCTGGTTGTCGATGCGCCGGCTTTCGTGGCGCTCGGTGCCCAGGATGTGCAGGCCGCCCGCGGAGATCACTTCGATCTTCTCGGCCTCGGTCTGGGTGGCCATCTGCGCCACCAGCTCCAGGAAGGCCGGGGTCTCCTTGCCGTCCTGGTCGTAGAGTGCGACGTTCTGCTTCTTGGCCGCCAGCCGGGCCATGCCCTCGGGGTTGCCGCCCAGCACGATGTCGGTGCCGCGCCCGGCCATGTTGGTGGCGATGGTGACCGCGCCCTTGCGCCCGGCCTGGGCGATGATCTCGGCCTCCTTGGCGTGGTGCTTGGCGTTGAGCACCACGTGGGGGATCTTGGCCTGCTTCAGGGCGTCGGAAAGGTCCTCGCTGCTTTCGATGCTGGCGGTGCCCACCAGCACCGGCTGGCCCTTGGCATGCAGTTCCTTGATCTCCTCGACGATGGCGTTCTTCTTGCCGGCCTTGGTGGAATAGACGGTGTCGGCGAAGTCGGTGCGGATCATCGGCATGTTGGTGGGGATGATCACCACTTCCAGCTTGTAGATCTGCAGCAGCTCGCGCGCCTCGGTCTCGGCGGTGCCGGTCATGCCGGCGAGGGTCTTATACATGCGGAAGAAGTTCTGGAAGGTGACCGTGGCCAGGGTCTGGTTCTCGGCGTTGACTTCGACCCCTTCCTTGGCTTCGATGGCCTGGTGCAGGCCGTTGGACCACCGGCGGCCGGGCATCATGCGGCCGGTGAACTCGTCGACGATGACCACTTCCAGCCCCTTGCCGTCCTCCTTCTCCCGGACCATGTATTCCACGTCCCGCTTGTAGAGGTTGTGCGCCAGCAGGGCCTGGTTGATGCCGTGCAGGGTCTCGATGGCGGACGGATCGTAGAGGTTCGCCACCCCCAGCAGCCGCTCCGCATGGCGGATGCCGTCGTCGCTGAGGCTCACCTGGCGGTCCTTCTCGTCGACCTTGAAGTCCACCTCCTTGACCAGCTTGGGCACCACCGCGTCGATCCGGAAGTACTTGGAGGTGTCCTCTTCACTGGCGCCGGCGATGATCAGCGGGGTGCGCGCCTCGTCGATGAGGATCGAGTCCACCTCGTCGACGATGGCGAAGGTGAAGCCGCGCTGGGTGAAGTCCTCCAGGGCCCACTTCATGTTGTCGCGCAGGTAGTCGAAACCGATCTCGTTGTTGGTGGCGTACGTGATGTCGCAGCCGTAGGCGTCGCGCCGTTCCTCGTCGGTCAGCCCGTGCTGGATCACGCCCACCGACAGGCCCAGCCAGTTGTAGAGCCGGCCCATCCACTCGGCGTCGCGCCGGGCCAGGTAGTCGTTCACCGTGACCAGATGGGCGCCCAGGCCGGCCAGGCCGTGCAGGTACAGCGGCAGGGTGGCGGTGAGGGTCTTGCCCTCGCCGGTCCTCATCTCCGCCACCGCGCCGCCATGGAGCACCATGCCGCCAATGAGCTGCACATCAAAATGCCGCATCCGGAGTACGCGCCTCGAGGCCTCCCGGACCACGGCGAACGCCTCGGGCAGGATCTCCTCGAGGGTCGCCCCGTTGGCCAGGAGCTCTTTGAAATAGGGGGTCTTGGCCTTCAGCTGATCGTCGCTGAGCGCCTGGATGGCGGGTTCCAGCGCATTGATCGTCTGGACCTTGGCCCATAGCCGCTTCAGCTCGCGATCGTTCTTCGAGCCAATGAGTTTCTTAAGGAGGTTATCAAGCATGCTGGAATCCAATCGCGTCAAGCTCCCGATTGTACCTGCGAAGGCCAAAATTTCCCAGCATTGGTGATCAATTTGGCGCACGAAAGGCGATCCTATTATTATTCATTTATTTTCGTATCAAACGAAATAACCACGAATCGGTAACAACTTTCCGGGGCGCGCGCAGGCGCCGCCGATGGTATTCTGCCCATTCCATTTGCCAGGATTTTGTCGCAAGATCCGCAGGCCAGCCATTTTCGGCGCATCCGAACCATCGAGGAAGATCCATGTCCAACGAGCGCACCTTCGCCATCATCAAGCCCAACGCGGTCAAGGCCGGCCATATAGGGCAGATCATCAGCGAAATCGAGCGCGTGGGGCTGATCCTCCGGGGCATGCGGATGGCCCGGCTGACCCCCGAGATCTGCAAGGAGTTCTACCAGGAGCATGTGGGCAAGGCCTTCTACCCCACCCTGGAGGCTTTCATGGTGGAAGGCCCGGTGGTGCTGCTTTGCCTGGAAGGGGAGAACGCCATCACTTGCTGGCGCGAGCTCATGGGCGCCACCGACCCGGCCAAGGCCGCCGCAGGCACCCTGCGCGCCCGGTTCGCCGAATCCATCACCCGCAACGCCACCCACGGCTCGGACAGCCCCGCTTCGGCGCAGCGCGAACTGGGCTTCTTCTTCGGCGCCTACGACTTGGTCTGACCCACGAACCAGGGATGGTTCTTGTAGGTCTCGATGAGGAACCGGGACAGGACCTTGGCGATGATCATCAGCGGCACCGCGAAGATCAGTCCGACCACGCCGAAGGCGAAGCCGAAGATGAAGATGGCCAGCAGCACCTCCAGGGGGTGCAGCCCGGTGGCCCGGCCCACCCACACCGGGGTGAAGTAGAAGGCCTCGGCCTTCTGCACCAGTTCGAACACCAGCAGCACCAGCAGCAGGTGGCCCCAGCCGGCGCCGTTCAGGGCCGAGAACAGCAGCGCCAGCGGCAGGGCGGTCACGTAATAGGAGTACGGCACCACGTTGGCGACACCCGCCAGCAGGCCCAGCACCCACGGGTAGGGCACGCCGAGGAAATGGAACGCCATCCCCTGCAGGAAGGACATCACCAGCGCCACCGCCAGCTGGCCCCGGATGTAGCCCCCCAGCCGGTTGTTGATCTCGCCGGACAGGGCCTTGACCCGCTCCTGGAAGCGGCCCGGGATCAGCTCCAGCATCCCCCGGTTCAGGCTGGGCCCCTCGACCAGCAGGTAGTAGACGATGAGCGGCACCAGGATCAGGGTCATCAGCTCCAGGAACCAGCCCACCAGGCCGGCACCGGCCACCCGCAAGCCCTGGAGGAACGCCATGGGGTCCATGCTTTCCAGGGTCTGGCGCACCTGCGCCAGCACGGCCGGATGGGCGGTGAACCAGGGCAGCCAGCGGTCGATGGCCTTCTGCTGCCATACCGGCAGGGCCCCGAACAGGCGCTCCACCTCGGCCACGAACGGCGGCACCATCGCCCACAGGAACAGGCCCATGACCAGGGTGAACACCAGGATGGCGAGCACGGCCGCCCAGCCCCGGGGCAGGCGCCGGGACAACCGGGTGGCCAGCGGCTGCATCAGGTAGGCCAGCACGATGGCGGCGAAGAAGGGCGTCAGCGCCGTGCGCAGGAACCAGAGCGCCGCCAGCGCGCCGCAGGCGGGAATCAGGATCGGCAGGGGAATCCCGAACCGGTTGGGCGGGGCTGCCCCGGTCCCGCTCACGGCTGTTCCGCGTTGAGCCCGGTGGTGCGGAAGAAATAGTGGAGTCCCGAAGCCATCACCATCCCCGCCATCAGATAGTAGACCCAAGGCACCAGGAACCGGAACCAGGGATGGGGCCCGATGGCGTTGAGCAGCAGGCTCAGGGAGATGGCCAGCAGCTCCACGAAGGTGGTGAGCTTGCCGAGGACGGAGGGCTCGAACTTGCTCGGCTCCAGGTGGTCGTAGGCCAGCAGGGTCACCAGGGAGATCACCACGTCCCGGGAGATGGCCAGGATGGTGACCCAGGGGGGAATCCGCACCGCCAGGCCCTCCCTTGGGAAGGCCAGCAGGACGAGGGCCGTTGTAATAAGCAACTTATCGGCAGCCGGATCCAGGATGGCCCCCAGGGCCGATTTCTGGTTGAAGCGCCGGGCCACGTAGCCGTCCAGGGCGTCGGTGAGCCCGGCGCCGACGAACAGGATGCAGGCCTCGGGCATGTGTCCGTACCAGACCGCGATGGCGAAGAAAGGCACTGCGAGGATGCGCAGAAGCGTCAATACATTGGGAAGGGTGATGACCATGGTGTCCATTGCTGATTTGATTGTATCCAAAGAATGTCAACGGCTTGTGATAAGTGTCTCAGCATTCCCGCTTGTTCCCCAACGCATCTATCGTAGACTAACTGGGGAGTTGAGAACATGTCTCACAATCAGCCGAAACCATTGAGCAGCCTGCATCCGGGAGATGAGGCCCTTGTATTTCAAGTTCTGGCCCAGGGCCGGATACGTCAGCGCCTGTTGGAAATGGGCTTCATCAGGGGCGCCCACCTGAAGGTGGAAAAACTGGCCCCCTTGGGAGATCCCATGGAACTTGTGATCAAGGGCTATCACCTCTCTCTCAGGCGGGAGGAGAGTCAATGCATCCTCGTGTCTGAGGAGGATTGATGGCGACAACCCTGGCCCTGGCCGGAAACCCCAATTGCGGCAAGACGACGATCTTCAATGCCCTCACCGGTTCCCATCAGCACGTGGGCAACTGGCCGGGTGTGACGGTCGAGCGGCGCAGCGGTTTCTTCGAAAGCCCGGACGGCCCCGTGGAGGTGGTGGATCTCCCCGGGACCTATTCGCTTTCGGCCCAGAGCGAGGATGAACGGATCGCCGCCCGGTTCGTGGCCGACCCGGCCGTGGATGTCATCATCAACGTGCTGGACGCCTCGAACCTCGAGCGCAACCTCTACCTCACCACCCAGCTGCTGGAACTGCGCCGGCCCATGGTGTTCGTCCTCAACATGATGGACGACGCCGACACGAACGGCCTGAAGCTGGACCTGCACACCCTGGAACGGTTGCTGGGCGGGCCGGTGATCCCCACCGTCGGCAACCGGGCGGAAGGCATCCAGGCCCTCCGGGAAGCCATTCTCCGGGTCGCCGGGCAGCGGGCCGGCGCAGGCGGAACCATGAACTACGGACACGACCTGGAAGGCGAGCTGCTCAACATCGTGCGCGAGATCGAGCGGGACGAGGTGCTGGCCCAGGCCTGCCCGCCCCGCCGGCTCGCCCTGGAACTGCTGGAGGGCTCCCCGGCCGCGGCCGGCCGGGTGCAGCGCAGCCACGCCCGCAGGGCGGTGACCGCCCAGGTCCAGGCCAGCCTCGCCTTCCTGGAATCGCACCTGGGCGCGGATGGCGCCACCCTGGTGGCCGAACGGCGCTACGGCTTCGCCCACGGCCTGGCGGGCGAGGTGCTGGCGCGCTCGGGCCGCGCCAAGGCCGGCTTCACCGCGCGGCTGGACGCCGTGCTCACCAACCGGTGGCTGGGGATTCCCATCTTCACCGCCATCATGATCGCCGTCTACAGCCTCACCTTCGTGGTGGGCAAGGTTCCCCAGGACTGGATCGCCGGCGGCTTCCGCCTCCTGCACGGCTGGGCCGGGGCGCACCTGCCGGCCGGGGAGCTCACCAGCCTGCTGGTGGACGGCATCATCCCCGGCGTGGGGGCCGTGGTGGTGTTCGTGCCGGTCATCATGCTGCTCATGGGCTGCGTCGCCTTCCTTGAAGATACCGGCTACATGTCCCGGGCGGCCTTCATCATGGACCGGCTGATGCACCTCATGGGGCTGCACGGCAAGAGCTTCATTCCCCTGATCATGGGCACGGGCTGCAATGTCCCGGCCGTGCAGGCCACCCGCACCATCGAGGCCCGGGAGGACCGCTTCATCACCATCCTGGTGGCCCCGTTGATGTCGTGCTCGGCCCGGCTGCAGATCTACATCGTCATCGCGGGCACCTTCTTCCGCCCGGTGCAGGCGGCGCTGGCCATCCTGGCCATGCATCTCCTGGGCTTCGCGTTGGCCATGATCGTCGGCAAGCTGCTCCGCCTGTCCCTGTTCCGCGGCGCGGGCGCCCCCTTCGTCATGGAGTTGCCGCCGTACCGCCTGCCGGTGCTGAAGAGCACGCTAACCCACATGTGGGAGAAGGGCGCCGTGTTCCTCACCCGGGCCGGCACCACCATCCTGGCCGGAGCCACCCTGATCTGGTTCCTGTCGCACTACCCGGGCATCTCCAACCGCTCCTGGACCGAAGAGCTGCATCGCAACGAAGCGGCGGTGCGGCTGCTCAACCTGCCCGCCGCCGAGGAGGCCAGCCGGCTGGACAACCTGAACCTGGACCACCAGAGCCGGGTCGTGAACACCAGCCTCGCCGCCAGCATCGGCAAGGCCCTGCAGCCGGCCCTGGCACCCATCCTGGACCCCGGCCGCGACCGGCCCGAGGCATGGAAGGACAGCATCGCCCTGACCGCCGGGTTCGTGGCCAAGGAGATCGTCGTGAGCACCATGGCGGTGATCCACCACACCCAGGCGGGCGATCCGGACCACCCGGAGCACGGCGGCCTCCAGGAGGCCCTGCGCGTCCACTCCGGCTTCACGCCGCTGACGGCGCTCGCCTTCATGGTATTCATCCTCATCTACACACCCTGCCTGGGCACCGTGGGCATGATCCTCAAGGAGACCCGCAGTCTCCTGTGGACCGGCTTCAGCATGGCCTATGGCCTCGGCCTGGCCTGGCTCACGGCCTGGTTCACCGTCCTGGGCGGCCAAGCCCTGGGCTTCTCGTGAGGTTCCGATGACCGTCCAGACCTGCATCGCCCTCGCCCTGGCCATCCTTTGCGCCCTCTATTTCCTCAAGGACCTGCTGCGCTCGGCGGCGCGCGGCGGCTGCGGCTCGGGCTGCGGCACCTGCAAGACCGGATGCCCGGTCAAGAAGCTGGGAGCCATCCGGAAGGACCTGGACAAGACCCGGCCCGGCGAGATCTGAACCTCACTTGTCCGGATCGAGTTCCCGGGCATCGGCGAGCGTGGTGATGAAATGCTGCAGCTCATCCTGGCCCAGGACGCCCCGGCGCTGGAGCATCTTGACCAGGCCTAGCACCAGGGCGCGGGTGCCGTATTCCTCCAGCGGGCGCACGTGCTCCGACATGGCCGAGCGCTGGTGGATGATCTCCGACGGCCGGGAACCGGTGGCCGGGTTGCGGTTTTCGTTGAAGAAGCTGAACGGGCTGCCTTCGCCGCCGCCGGCGGGCTTCTCCCGCGGCGTGTCAGGGCCGGGTTCGAACGGCGTGAACATCAGCTCGAAGGGCACCGGCAGCGCCTCGCTGGGGGTGGGGATCGAGCCCGGGTCCACGGGCGGGGGCGGCGTCCAGGCCGCCAGCCTGGAGTAGGCCTCGGCAATGGCCTGGCGCAAGGCGGTATGGCCGGCCACCACCGGCTCGATGTTCATGCCGGAGGCGAAGCGCGCGCTGTCCACGGCGTTGAGGTCCATGGGGTCGGCCATGGCCAGCACCAGCGACTTGGGCTCCTTCAGGGCCACCGGCAGGATGTTCATCTGCTCCGCCAGCCGGCGCGGGATGCGCTGCAGCACGGCCGGGGGGATATCCAGGTTCTTCACGTCCAGGCGCGGTACCCCCGTCTGCTTGGCGAGGAAATCCATCAGCGAATCCTCGCTGATGATCCCTTCGGCCACCAGCGTGCTGCCCAGGCGCTCCCCGGAAAGCCGCTGCTGGCGCAGGGTATCCTGCAACTGAGCGGCGGTGATCAGGCCCGCTTCGATCAGCAACACCCCCAACTTTTTGGGCTCTGTCTGCATGGGACCCGGACCTTTCCAAGTTACTATTTTCGTAAGAAGTTTACCGACTGAACAGGTTCCTGGGTCAGAAAGTTGGGAAGCATGGAAAAATCTTCGGAATTATTGATCCGGTCAACGTTGCACGATATGGCCAATGTTCTTGCCGGGATCAAAGGCATCCTCGATTTGAACCAGGCCGGCCAGCCCATCGGCCAGAGGGACCGGGAACGGCTGGAGGCGGTGATCGAGGAGGGGATCACCACCCTCGACCGCTGCCGGCACCTGTCCATGGCGACGCTCCCGGAAGGTCCCCTGGAGCCCGGGCCCGACTGGCGCGACCAGCTCATGGAAGAGCTGGAGCCCATGGGCACCCTGTTCCGCAGCCGGTTCGAGCTGGCCTTCGAGGGCGCCCCGGAATGGGACCAGTGGCCCGGGAAACTGCTCAGGGGCTATGTCCGGGCGCTCACCCGGCAGGTACTGCCCTATGCCAAGGGCAGCACCATGAGCATCCACTTCAGCGTCGGCCCGGACGCCTGGGTCCTGCGCTGGCACCCGGCGCCGGCCCTGCCCGAAAGCCTGGCCCCGGGATCCGAGGCTCATCCGGTGGATATCTGCAGCCGCTGGGCCATCCAGGTCGGCGCCGCCCTGGGCGCTTCGCTCTCGTGCGAGGCCGGGTCGATGGTCGCCCGGATACCCAGAGCCAGGTGATGAAAGGCATAAAACGGCCGGAACATGCTGAGGCCATCCCCAAGCGGGTTAGAATGAAATTGATGCGCTTTAAAAGGAGTCCCTTGTGCTGATCCTGGTCCTCAATGCCGGTTCATCTTCGCTCAAATTCAACCTCATGGACATGGACAACGAGGAGACCCTTGCCGAGGGCATCGCGGAGCGGGTCGGCATGTCGGAAGGCTTCATCCGCTGGACCATCCAGGGCGAGAAGGGGCGCCTGGAACTCGACATGAACGGCCATAAGAAGGCCCTCTCCGCGATCATGGAGGAGCTGCACAAGACGGTCCTGGTGGGCGACCGGGAAGTGGGAGCGGTGGGCCACCGGGTGGTGCACGGCGGCTCCCTGTTCGTGGACCCCGAGCTGATCACCCCGTCGGTGCTGGCCGAGATCGAGGCCTTGACCTTCTACGCCCCCTTGCACATCCCCCCCAGCCTTTCCGGCATCCGGACGGCCCAGGAGATGTTCCCCGGCGTGCCCCAGGTGGCGGTGTTCGATACCGCCTTCCATCACACCATGCCCGACTATGCCTACACCTACGGCCTGCCCTACGAGCTTTCCCAGAAGCTGGGCCTGCGCCGCTACGGCTTCCACGGCACCAGCCACCAGTACGTGGCGGAACAGACGGCCGTCCTGCTGAAGCGCCCCATCGAGCAGTTGAAGATCATCACCTGCCATCTGGGCAACGGCAGCAGCATCACCGCCGTGCAGGCCGGCAAGTGCATCGACACCTCCATGGGCCTCACCCCGCTGGAAGGGGTCATCATGGGCACCCGCTGCGGCAGCGTCGATCCCGGCGTGCTCACCACCCTGATGGACCAGGAAGGCCTGGACAGCAAGGTCCTGGCCAATCTGCTGAACAAGAAGTGCGGGCTCCTGGGCATCTCCGGCATCTCCTCGGACTGCCGCGAGGTGGAGGAGGCCATGGGCAAGAACAAGCGCGCCCGGCTGGCCCTGGAAACCCTCTGGTATGGCGTGGTGAAGTACGTGGGCAGCTACGCCGCCGCCATGAACGGAGTCGACGCGATCACCTTCACCGGCGGCATCGGCGAGAACTCCGTCAGCCTCCGCTCCTGGGTCTGCAACCGGCTGAGCTTCCTGGGCGTCAAGATCGACCAGGAGGTCAACGAAAAGCGCAGCAAGGCCGCCCGGTTCATCTCCACCCCCGACGCCGGCTGCGCGGTCACGGTGATTCCCACCAACGAGGAACTGATGATCGCCCGGGGCACCCTGCGCTCAGCCATGCGCGCAAGTGCTTAATCGGACGTCTTTTCAACTTGGCCTGCTGCCTTGAAAGGGGTAGGCTTTACCATTGGGCCGCCGTGGAGGCCCGCAGAGGAGTTCCGTCATCACATGAGCAAGCAGCGCGGCCTTGGAAGCCTGGCAGACCTCGCCAAGATCCTGGAGGAAGCCTCCAATCCTGAATCCAACCTTCGGGAGGACAGGAAAGAAAACAAACCGAAACCCGTCTTGGCGCGCAAGAGCGGCGGGGGCAAGCAGATGCGGGTTCTCGACCCCAAGCGGAAGCTCTGGTATGAGAAGCGCCTGCGGGAGCAGGTTGACGAGGCGAAGGAGAACACCGTGACGGTCGAAGCCGCGGCGGCGCCTGTCCTGCACACCCCCTCCCTCACCCGGGCGGCAGCGACCCGCGTGGGCGGCAGCCTGCTGGAAAGCCTGGCCAACGCCAGGGACAGCAAGCCCAAATCCGAGAGCGGCAAGGGCCGGGCCGAAGCCTGGCGCCGCAAGCCGGGCGACCCGATCTTCTAGTCCAGGTTGCGTACGGCCAGTCCACGGATCGCCAGCGCTGCTTTCCACTGGCTGGGGGTCCGCGCCGCGGGGATGGCCGCCCCGTCGGCCCCGTGCAACAGGGCGTCCGCCGTCCGGGCCTCGTCGCCCGTGGACCGGTACAGGATGGCCAGCGCCAGCCGGGCCGCGCCCTGGAACAGGGCCTCGCCCGCCTCCCCTTCGGGGCTGGTGCTGAGCAGGATCTCCCCGCAGCCGCGCTGCTCCAGGTCGAGCATCCAGTCCAGGGCGGCGCGCCCTTCAGGCTCTCCGGCCAGTTCCACCCGCCATCCGGATGGACCGAGGATCGCGTCCACGGCCACCGCCACCCGGGACCGGCCGAAGGCCTGCGCCGCGGCGGTCAGCATGGCCGCGGGGCCCGCCAGGATGACCCGGTCGGCGCCGGCCTCCAGGGCCTGCTCCAGCTCCGCCCAGCTCCGGAATGGCGCCTCCAGGGCGAACGGCACCGACAGGGAGCCGGCCACGGCGCGGATCCAGTCCGTCTCCGTTGCGCTCCCGGCCTGGAACAGGATGCCGTCGGCGCCTTCCAGTTCCAGCTGGCAGGCCGTGCGCGCGGGTTCCTGCCCGGGGTCCCCGGCCAGCACCTGCAGCATTGGAACGATGCGCTTGGCATCCATGGATACACTCCTAATTGGCGTTGAATTCCGGTTCCCGCTGCTCGCCGAGCGCGACCAGCAGCTTGCCCAGCAGCGCGATGCCGAAGGCGCCGGATTTCTCCAGATGGGCCTGGATGCCCACGGCCCGGCCGCGGCATTCCATGACCGAAAAGGGCCGGCCGTGCACCGCCAGGCTGAGGGT
Organism: uncultured Mesoterricola sp.; assembly: GCA_964627225.1. GTDB lineage: Bacteria > Acidobacteriota > Holophagae > Holophagales > Holophagaceae > Mesoterricola. Next base: position 8,252 of record CAZVHQ010000042.1, on the reverse strand, counting down.
CTCGCTGGTGGGCTCCAGCGCGTGGGAATGGGCGAAGAACAGCCAGCCGCCGCGGATTTCCGGGAACAGGGGATGGTCCCTCTGCTGGCGCACCGGCGACCACCCCCAGTGCGGCACCTTGACCCCGGGCCCCAGGCGCCGGACGATCCCGGGGATCAGGCCCAGCCCGGTGCCCCGGGGCGATTCCTCGCTGCCCTCGGCCAGGATGTGCAGGCCGAGGTTGATGCCCAATACCGCCCGGCCGTCGGCAGCCATCTGCGGCAGTTCGCGCCACCAGCCGGAGCCCTTGAGCTGGGCGCAGGCAGGGTCCAGCGGCCCCGAGCCCACCAGGAGGATCGGCCCGGCCGGGGCGGCCTGGCCCGGCCGCCCGGCCCGGCAATGGGCGAAGCCCAAACGGCCCATGGCCCCCTCCATGGCGTACAGGCTCTCGGTGCCGTAGTGGATCAAGGTGATCATGGGAGGTCCCCGCTTTCCAGTAGATCTTGCAAACCGGCCCCTTGCGGATCACCCGGTTCGGCGAACGTGCCGCGCTCGCTGCCCACCGCCGCGAAGCGCCAGCCCAGCTCCGGGCGCAGCGCCCGGGCCCCGCGCAGGGCCGCGGCGTCATCCAGGGAATCGCCCACGAAGGTGATCCGCTCCGCCCGGAACGCGTCGGCCAGCTGGATCAGCCCTTCCGGCCTCGGCTTGCGCAGATGGGCGGCGCGGTCGGCCACCGCCGGCAGGCTGTAGCCGAGCAGCTCGAAGGCGAAGCCCAGTTCCTCCGGGGGCCGGCCGGTGAAGATGGCCAGGTTCGGCACCGCGGCCAGCTGCTCCCGGGCCACCATGGGCCGCTCCAGGCTCCGGGTGCGGGCATAGTGCGCGCGCACCGCGGTCCGGCAGCGCGGTTCCCAGGCCCGGATCCGCTCTTCCAGGTGCTCCAGGCCGCCGCCCTGGAACGGCAGGCGGCCCTGCTCGGCCAGCGCCAGGGCGGCGGCGGTGAGCCGGAAATCGTTGTTGAAACCGCCGGCCCGCTTGAGCCCCAGGTAGTCCTCGTCGTGCCAGACCAGCTCCGGCGCCAGTTCACCCAGGGCCCCGGCCACGGCCTCCATGAAGGCCCTTCCGGGATCGATGAGCACCCCATCCACGTCCAGCACCAGCAGAGCGCCGCCGGTCCCGGCCAGCGGTGTCAGCGGGCCGGAGCACCAGCCTGCCGAGGCGGCCAGGGCGCCCACCAGCTCCGGCTTGCCCAGGGCATAGGCCGCGTTTCCGGCGCTTTCCCTCAGCAGCAGCACCTGGCCTGGCCGGTCCACCGCCAGCCGCTGGCTGCGCGCCCGGCCGGGAGCGTCATCCCGGAGCAGTACCACCTTGAGTTCCGGCACGCTGCCCGCCAGGGCCAGAAAGGCATCCACGGCCTCGTCCCCCGCCGCGCCGGCGGGGCCGCCCAGATCCAGCCAGACCTGGTCGCCCGGTTCGGGCTCGGCCAGGACCGCCCGGAGGCTGGCCAGACCGTGGGGCGCCTGGTCCGGTAGCGGCAGCGCCTGTCCGCCCCGGTCCTCGATGCGGTGGCCCCAGTGGGGCAGGAGCGGCGGCGACAGGAAGACCCGCCCCGGGGGCCGGGCCGACAGGACGGCTTCCAGCAGTTCCCGCAGGGACGGCCCGGCCAGCATTCCGCCTTCGGGGGCGCCCAGGCGCGCGGTAGCGAGCCGTTCAGGATCGGATTCAGTCTGCGCATTCACCACCCCAGGATACCCGGCGCGGCGGCAAATGAGAGAGAGGTTAGGCCAGCGCGGCGTGCGCAGCGGCCAGGCCCTGGCCGAAGAGCTGGCGGCCGGCGACGGCGGTTTCCGCTTCCTCCATGGTCCAGGCGTTTTCGTTGGCCAGGATGGCCCGGGCCAGTTCCACATGCAGGGCATGGCCGGCGCGGTGGGCCTCCACGAAGCCTTCCAGCGAGACGCCCAGCAGCTTGAGGTCGCCCAGCAGGTCGAGGATCTTGTGGCGCACCGCCTCGTCTTCGTAGCGCAGCGATTCGTTGAGCGGGCCTTCGGGGCTGAACACCACGGCGTTCTCGAGGCTGCCGCCCTTGGCCAGGCCGCGCGAGCGCATGTACTCGATGTCCTGTTCCAGGCAGAAGGTCCGGGCCCGGCCCAGTTCGCGCACGTACTTTTCCGGCGTCAGGGTCAGCTCGCGGCTTTGCCGGCCGATGGCCGGATGATCGAAATCGATGGTGTAGGCCACTCTCAGACCATGGAACGGACTGATCCGCATCCACTTGTCCTCGCTGTGCACTTCCACCGGGCGCAGGATGCGCATGACCCGCGACCACATCGCCATGGGCCGGATGCCGGCCTCCTGGATGGCCCGGACCCAGGGGCCCGCGCTGCCGTCCAGAATGGGCAGTTCGCTCCCGGTCAATTCCACGGTGAGGTGGTCGATCTCCAGCCCCATGAGGGCTGATAGCAGGTGCTCCACGGTCTGCAGGCGGATGCCGTCCCGGGTCAGGGTGGTGGCCAGGCTGCAGTCCCCGACGAACTCGGCCCGCGCCGGAATCTCCACCCCGGAAGGCAGGTGGCGGAAGACGATGCCCGTGGCGTGCTCGGCCGGACGCAGGACCACGGTGCAGGGCAGGTTGCCGTGCAACCCGTGGCCGCTGAGGGTGACGGGTTGGGCAAGGGTCTGGGCGTGGCGGCTGCGGGACATGAAAATCCTCGCGAGACTTCGAGCAAGATCCATGCCCACAATCTATAACTTGAAATCACAAAGGTTAATCGAAAAAACCGCAGCCCTGACTGTAGGTCAAACGACCACACCCTGTGGTTCAGATCTTCAGAATTTCAAGATAAACCAGGGACTGGTTCAGCAGCTGGTAGGCGATGCGGGCTTCGCTGGTGGCGGGGATGATGATGAAGGTGAAGCCGTTCTCGGGCGCGTCGGCCGGAACCCCCGGCAGCTCCCCGACCGCGTAGGAACGAATGGTGCCGCCGGTCTAGACCGGGCGCAGCCGCGCCCAATCCTCCGGCGTGGTGAGCTTCAGGTTGCTGGCCGGGGCGGGAATCAGCTTCACCCGCCGGCCCATGGCCTCCAGCAGGCCGACATCGTCGGTGCCCTGGAAGCCGGCGGCCTCGGCCCAGGCGAAGGCTTCGCGCCACAGCCCGAGCCTGGCCACCTGGGGGGTCTGGGCCCGGAAGATGCCCTCCCTGGGCTCGGTCGCCAGGATCAGGCCGGAAGGGTCCACCCGCTTGAGGGTATCGGTGGAGGGTTCCCCGAGCACCGCGCCATCCCATTCGGCCAGGGCCGCCACGGCCTCGCGCACCGGACCCGGTGGCGGACAGGGCCGCACCGCGTCGTGGATCAGCACCACCGAGCCCGCGGCGCCTTGCAGGGCGGCCAGCGCCAGGGCGACCGAACGCTGCCGGGTGTCGCCCCCGGCCACCGCCTGGTGCGGTATGCCGAAGCGCCAGGACCGGACCTGCTCCAGGCGCTCTTCCGGCACCGCCAGGACGATGCCGGCCAGGGCCGGCATCTCCGGGACCAGGAAGGCCCGCACCGTCGCCTCGAGCAAAGGCATGCCGCCCCAGTCGCGAAACTGCTTGGGCACGCCGCCGCCCATGCGCAGCCCGCGGCCGCCGGCGGCGATGACCAGGTAGGCGCCCTCAGTATTGGCGGATGATGAACGGTTCAAGGCCGCGATCCTTGCAGAACTTGGCGACCTGCTCGGAGGCGATCTGGGCCTCTTCCAGGCGCGGGAAGCTGCCCACCCGGACGCGCTGCACCGTGGCTCCGCCCCGGCCCTGGACAGCCTGGCAGGTCACCGGCCCATAGGCGGCGCTCAGCTCCTGGGAGATCCGCTGGATGTTGAGCGGATCGGCCAGGGCGGCCACTTGGATGGTGTAGGGATTGCCCTGGAGCACGGCCGGGTCCACCGGAGCGGGCCGGCCCTTGGCGTCGACCGTGCGCAGGCGGATGTTGGCGACGCCGTGCTGCAGCATGCCCAGCTCGTGGGCGCCCCGCTGGGACACGTCGAGGATGCGGCCGCGGATGAAGGGGCCACGGTCGGTCACCCGGAGGATGGTGTGTTTGCCGTTGGTCAGGTTCTCCACCTCCACCGCCGTGCCGAACGGCAGGGTCCGGTGGGCGCAGGTGAGCGCGGAGGGATCGTAGATCTCGCCGTTGGCGGTGATCCCGCCGGCGAAGCCGTCCCCGTCGCCCCCGTACCAACTGGCCTGGCCCCGCTCGGTATAGACCTGCGGAATCTCTTCGGGCGGATCGTCGGGACGCCCCTCGGGCGGCATCACCTGCGGCTTGGACGTGGTGACGCTCATCCTCGGGCTGGTGCAATGCAGGGCGAACAGCAGCACGACGAACAGCGAGGAATAGCGGGAAAAATCCCGCACTTTCGGCAGGATGCTTCGGTGAATCTCAAAAGGTGCGATGGCTGCTGGTAGACCGATAACCTGGATGTCCTCGATCCATACATTGAACATCCGGCTCCAATTCTGGGTTGACAGCACATTGAAATCCATGGTTCTCCGTAAAAGATCTGGGGCAGCATGTTACCCCGGGGAACCCAGTATAACCAAATTGCCGGATTTGCAAATTGTCGGACGACGCGCGGGGCCTGCGCCGGTGCCTCGGGAGGGGAAAAGTACAATTATATTATCCGGCATACTGCAGTAATGGCATTTTATTGAAGTTTGGGAATCTCCGAAAAACGGAAGATTTTGGGCCGGTTCCGGTCCGCCAGGAACGAGGCGGGGAGTCGTTTCAGCTGTTTTTCAGCCGCCGGCAGGGTCGGGAAGCGCCCGAACAGCACCTGGTAGCAGACCCGGCCGTCACGCATGCCGATGGGCAGCAGGAAGATATCAGGTTCCTTGCCCTTGAAGATGCCGACCAGCCTGCGGATGGTGTCGCCCTGGCAGGCGATCTCCAGGCGCAAGGTCCAGTGGCCGGGCGGGACGCCCTTGACCAGCCGCTGGCCCTGGCGCACGGCCAGATCCAGGTCGCCCTGCTCCAGCGCCTTGATCCGGGCGGCGACGGAGGTGTCCGCCCGCTCGACCTTGGCGGCGGGCGCGGGCTGGGCCGCGGGTGGCGCCGGAGCGGCGGGGGGCGGGGGCACGGCCACGCCGGAAGCCGGTTGGGCCGGCGCTTGCGGGGGCGGCGGGGGGGGCGGCGGGGGTTCCGGCGCCGGCTTGACGGCCACGACGGGCGGCGCGGGCCGCTTGAACCGGGCCCTGAGCTGGGCGCGGTTGCGCCAGAGGGCGGCGGCCCCGCCCAGGCAGGCCAGCAGGAAGAGCGCCACCAGGGTCCGGCGCAGTCCCTTGCCTTGGGCCGGTGCCGGCTTGGGCGCCACCGGGGCGTCCCCGACCGATTCCGGAGGGGCGGTCAGCGGACCGGGCGTGTGGTATTCCAGGGGCACCAGCGGCAGCGGCACATCCTCCGGCTCATCGGGCATGGCCCTGATCGGCATGGCGGGGGTCGGCGGATAGCCCTGGCCGGCGGCCGGGGCCAGCTCGGCCGGCGGTTCCACCGGGGCGGCTTCGGCCTGGGCCAGGGACTCGGGCAGGTAGGTCGCCTCGGCCGGGGCTTCCGGCGGCGGCTCCTGGTCCAGGGCCTGGGACAGGTGCTCCAGGTTGGTGGTGGGCCGGGCCGCTTCCTGGATGGTGGAGAACAGCGACGGCACGGTGACCGGGAAGGCTTCCGGCAACGGCAGCGGCAGGGAAAGCGGCTCGGGCTCCGGCGAAAGGGCCAGGTCCAGGGCGTGGCGGTCCAGGGGCGGCATCTCGTGCAGCCTGGCCCAGCCCATTTCCCGCAGGAACAGGGCGAACGCGCCCAGGCGCAGCGGCTCGGCCATGGATTCCCGGCTCAGCTCGAGCAGGGTGTGGGTGCCGTCCAGCAGGGGGGGCAGCTTGGCCAGGTCCGGCGGCAGGGTCAGGTCCATCAGGTTCCGGCCCTGCAGCACGACCACCTGGTTCAACGGCCCGAGCATTTCCAGCAGCCCTTCCCGGTCCTGCAGGGCCAGGGTGCCGGCCAGGAACAGCTGCGGGGTGTTCATGGGCAGCCGGACCACGTTGGCGTCCAGGTCCTGGGCGACGAAGGCCGGCTCCAGGTCGGCGCAGGCCAGGGCGCCGCGGATGATCCGCTCCACCTGGGCCTTGGCCACGTCCAGCAGGTCGCGCTGGGTGATGAAGCCCATCTCGATGAGGTTCTTGCCGATGCTGAGGCCGGGCTTCAGGTTGGCCAGGGCATAGTCCATCTGCGGCTGGGTGACCTTGCCGCGCTCCACCAGGAGGTAGGTCAGCCGGTCCTGCAGATGGCTGCTCTGGGCGAACACCGTGTCGCCGTAGTCGATGTAGATGGTGCGCCCGGGATCCTTCCCGAGCGTCCAGACCCCCGTGGCCTTCTCGCGATAGCGCCGGAAAAGATCCTGGAGGGCAAGCAAGCTCATGGCACCACCCACCGCTGAAGTTTCAGTTTGCCGACCCGCACGAGCAGCGCCGTCCCGGACTTGAGCTCCAGGGCCAGCCGCGGATCCGCCACCTTCTCGCCGTCCAGGCTGACCGCGCCCTGCTGGATGAGGCGCTCGGCCTCCTTTCGGGACCCGGCCAGGGACCGCTCCACCAGCAGCTTGGCCAGCGCCTGGCTGGCAGCGGCCGGCACGCTCACCTCGGGCACGTCTTCGACCGAGCGCTCGGAGAACCGCTTCACCCAGCCATCCTCGGCCAACCTGGCCGCCTGGGCGCCATGGAACTGGCCGACGATCTCCCGGGCCAGGGCCTTCTTGGCGTCCATGGGATGGCCCTGCTGCATGGCGGCGATATCCCGGGGCAGCTTGTCGGTGAGCAGCAGCCACCAGTCCCACATGAGCTGATCGGAGATGCTCATGGTCTTGCCGAATTGCACCTCGGCGGGTTCCAGGAATCCAATATAGTTGCCCAGGGATTTGGACATCTTTTCGACCCCATCCAGGCCGAGCAGCAGCGGGACCGTGAGCACCACCTGGGGCCCCTGCCCCATGGCCTCCTGCAGTTCCCGGCCGCGCATGAGGTTGAACAGCTGATCGTTGCCGCCCAGTTCCGCGTCGGCCCGCAGGGCAACCGAATCATAGGCCTGCACCAGCGGGTAGAGCAGTTCGTGCAGCGAGATCGGTTCGCCCGCCCCGAGCCGCTTGCTGAAGTCGTTGCGTTCCAGCATCTGGGCCAGGGTGAACTTGCTCGCCAGGCGGATCCAGTCCTCGCCCCGCAGGCCGCCCATCCATTCGCTGTTGAAGCGGATTTCGGTCTTCTCCGGGTCCAGGATCTTGAACACCTGGGCCTTGTAGGTTTCGGCGTTGGCCTGGATCTCCTCCCGGCTGAGCGCCGGCCGGGTGGCCTTCTTGCCGGTGGGGTCGCCGATCAGCCCGGTGAAATCACCGATCAGGAAGATCACCGTGTGCCCCAGCTCCTGGAACTGGGCCATCTTCCGGATCAGCACGCCATGGCCCAGGTGCAGATCCGGCGCGGTCGGGTCGAACCCGGTCTTGATGCGCAGGGGCCGTCCTTCCTTCAGGCGGGCAAGCAAGAGGTCTTTGGTGTGGCAAGTGACCGTGCCCTTCAAGAGCAGATCAAGGGCATCCAGCGGAGAAGCGTTGTTCATAGAAGCATATTGGCTGAAATGCCGCTGTACATCCAGCGTTCAGCAGAGATTTTCCTACAGCAGGTTGCTCGCCAGCTCGGCCATCTTGCTGCGTTCGCCCTTCACCAGGGTGATGTGGCCGGCGATGTCCAGGTGCTTGAAGTGCTCGGCCAGGTAGCTGAGGCCGTTGGTGGAGGCGTCCACGTAGGGGTTGTCGATCTGGAACGGATCGCCGGTGAGCACGATCTTGGTGCCGTCGCCGGCCCGGGTGAGGATGGTCTTCACCTCGTGCGGGGTCAGGTTCTGGGCCTCGTCCACGATGATGTACTGGTTGGGGATGCTGCGGCCGCGGATGTAGGTGAGCGGCTCGACGCTCATGTAGCCGCCCTCCTCCAGCTGGGCCGGGGTCATGGACGACCGGCGCCGCTGCTCCATGTTGGCGGCGACGATGAAGTCCAGGTTGTCGTAGATCGGCTGCATGTAGGGGCGCAGCTTTTCGGAGATGTCCCCGGGCAGGAAGCCGAGGTCGCGGCCCATGGGCATCACCGGGCGGCTCACCAGGAGCTTGTTGAAGCGCTCCTCGTCCACCACCTGCTGCAGCCCGGCGGCAATGGCCAGCAGGGTCTTGCCGGTGCCGGCCTTGCCCAGCAGGGTGACCACCTGCA
>CAZVHQ010000041.1:0-32001 GCA_964627225.1 uncultured Mesoterricola sp. | reverse complement strand
ACCCGCAACTGCGCACCTTCTTCCTGGGCGGCGGCCTGCGCTGGAAGGATGAGGACCTGAAGAAACTGGTGGGCCTCGCCGAAGTGGGGAAATGATGCGCAGAAACCATCCAGGAGACATGGTGAGAAACTCGTCAAGAGGTGAGCATGGCGCGAATCCTGGTGATGATTGACGACAAGACGGTGCGCACGCTCACAAGGGGGATGTTGCAGTCTGCCCAGGGCGGCCGCCGTGGGAGGGCCGTTTGATTCACCAACAGTGGCCTTGCGCTGTGGTGGTTCTGGAGATCTCCCTGCGGGGGCAAAACGGAATCCAAACTTCGCCCTGAGCCGTTGAGACCGGGATTCCGGGCAGGAAAGAATTCAAGACACCCGCGGCGCGGGCTTTCGCTTGTCCGGTCGGCGGTCATTCGGCCAAGCCCCATGACACCGAGGAGAAGAACTGCTGACAGATGGACTTCTTCCAGCATGGCGCCAATCCGACGGTACGGGTGCCGTGCTGCAAGTGCGACGTCGATTGAGCCAATCTGATCTACGTTCGTTGGGCCCCGCCCCGGATTGGACTACACTCGCCTGCTACTCTGCCCATCTTCTGGGCCGCCCCCAATGTTCACAAAGGAGATCCGGACAAGATCGAGGAGGTCTTCCAGGACCTGTTCCCGTCATCATCAAAAGCCCACGGCCCCATTGGCTGCTATACTGGAGAACCAAATGGAACACTCTACTTCGGATACACGAACAGCCCTGTTGCATGCGGCCTTGGCCTGCTTTGCGGAGCATGGGTTTGATGGCACCAGCATCCGAATGATCAGCGATCGAGCCAAGCGACCCCTTTCACTCCTTGCTCATTATTTTGGCAACAAAGAAGGGCTCTTCCTGGAAGTATTTAAATTTATGTTTGAGAATTGTATTCTTGAGAATAAAGAAAATCCGATCCCTGAATGTGGATGCTCCCCAAGGGATAAGAGCGAAGCAGTGCGTATGCTACGAGAACAAATTCATTATCTATTTCGGGATGTTATCCAAAATTCGAATCACACTGATCCCATTCACGAATATTCGACTATGCTTTGGCTACAAGAGATTCGTTCACCTCGTCCAATTTTGTACCCTATTTTGTCATCTTATATGAAACCTTTCACTGAAACAATTAAGAAATGTATTCAAACTTTACGGCCAGATCTGGGAGAGGCAGAGGTGATCTTTCTGGGGGTCTCTATTCTCGGCCAGATTGCTGGTCACGGCCTAATGTTGGGCCTGAACCAGGTGGTTTGGGGGAAAGTTGAACTGACTGAAAACCAATTCCAGGCTTCTGAGTGGCTCGTCGATTTATGCCTTAATGGGCTGGTGGGTGGTCCACGGCAATTTCAGGGGCCACCTGCGGGGTGAGTGTAAGAACCCAAAGGTTCCAAATGTGGACCCCTTGAAAATTACCCTGCGCAAACCTTGCATTCCGCGCTGGCCTCGCCGATCTGATGACCCTGGTGCATGGGCCGGACTGGACTGGCCGGGCGGCGTTCCGGGTTACCGGCCCGTCTGGCCAAGGCGCCGGTATAGGGTGGTCCGGCCGATGCCGAGGCGGCGCGCCGCCTTGGCCTTGTTGCCTTCGCAGGCGTCCAGGGCGGCTTCCAGGGCGCCGCGCTCCGCGGCCTCCAGCACGCCGGAGAGGGAGGTCTCCTCCGGCGCCGGGCTTGGGCCGGATCCGCCGCGGCCCGCGTTGAGCTCCGGAAAGTCGGTGGCCGCCAGGGTATGGGCATCGGTGGCGAGCATGGCCTGCTCCAGGACGTTCTGCAGTTCCCGTACGTTCCCGGGCCAGTCATGGGACCTCAGCAGGCCGAGGGCTTCGCTGTCCAATTCCCTTGGAAGCGAGTTGTTGCGACGCCCGATCTGCTCCAGGATGTGCTCGCAGAGAATCTCCAGGTCGCCCATGCGCTCGCGCAGAGGCGGCAATTCGAGGTTCAGCACGTTCAGACGGTAGAACAGGTCCATGCGGAAGCTGCCGGCCTGGACCATGGCCGACAGGTCGCGGCTGGTGGCCGCCATGATGCGCACGTTCACCCGGATCACCCGGTTGGAACCGACGGGCTCGATCTCCTGGTCCTGCAGGGCCCGGAGCAGCTTGGCCTGCAGCGCCAGAGGCATGTCGCCGATCTCGTCCAGGAACAGGGTCCCGCCGTCGGCCAGTTCGAACTTCCCGGCACGGGGCTTGCGGTCCGCGCCGGTGTAGGCACCTGGCGCCACCCCGAAGAATTCCGCCTCCAGCAGCGCATCGGGAATGGCGGCCACGTTCACCGTCACGAAGGGCTGCTCGGCCCGCGGGCCTCCGGCATGGATGGCATGGGCCAGCAACTCCTTGCCGGTGCCGGTCTCTCCGCGCAGCAGCACGGGCGCCTGCAGCAGCGCGGCGCGCCGGGCCAGGCGCTTGGTATCCATGGCCTTGGGGCTGGTGCCGATGAAGGAGGAGAAGGTATATTTGGCGCGCCGCGCCTCGGCCAGCTTCTTGTGGGCATGGGCCAGTTCGGTCTGGAGCTGGGCAAAGCGATCGACGAACGGCTTCAAGGGGTCCAGGTCGTTGTACAGGGCGAAGGCCATGGCGGCCACCACCGTGCCGTCCTCGTCCCGGATCGGGATGCGGGTCACCACGAAGGCATGGTCGCGGGCTTCGAAGATCTCCAGGAGGATGGGCTTGCCGGTGACCACCACCTGGCGCATGAGGCTGTTGGGGAGGAAGGTCTCGATCTCCTTGCCGATCACTTCCTCGGGAACCACCCCGAGGTTGGCTGCGTAGCGGTCGCTGATCATGACCACCCGGACATTCCGGTCGACCACCAGGCAGCCTTCGGCGATCTCGCCGAAGCAGTCGAACACCCGCTGCAAGCCCTTCTGCTTGAGCAGGGAAAAATCCTTGATCAGGGGGGCGTGATCAGGCACGGCGGAACGTCCGGTTGGGAGGTAAGCCATCATACCGGGAGTGCCCGGCGCCGAGGAATGTTGATTGTTCTCTTCCGGAACCGTCATCATAATGGCAAAAAAGCGCAACCAACTGAAGGGGAGGCATCATGGCGATTCTGCTTTCACGGAGCGATGTGGTCCAGCTTTTGAACATGGCCGAGGTGGTGGAAATCACGGCCAAGGCTTTCACCGATCTCGCCCGGGGCCAGACGGTCATGCCCCAGCGCACGCCCATCGCGGTCGAGGAGCACGCCGGGGTCGCGCTGTTCATGCCGGCCTTCCTGAAGGGCATGGGCGCCCTGGGCATCAAGATCGTCACCGTCTACGGGGAGAACCAGACGCGCTTCCAGCTGCCCACGGTCCTGGGCACCATCGCGCTGCTGGATGAAAAGACCGGCGCGCCGCTGGCGCTCATGGACGGCGGCTACCTGACCGCGATGCGCACGGGCGCGGTCTCGGGCCTCGCGACCCGCCTGCTGGCCCGGAAGGACGCGCAGGTGCACACCGTCTTCGGGACCGGCGGCATGGCCAGGGCCCAGGTCTGGGGCGTGAACTGCGTCCGCGACATCCGCAAGCTGGTGCTCTATTCCGTGGACCCGCTCGGGGTTCGCCAGGCGTTCCGGGATTCCCTCAAGGACCTCTGCAGCGGGGAAATCGTGCTGGCCGAAGACCCGGCCAAAGCCGTCGCCGAGGCCGATATCGTCACGCTCGTCACCACCGCCAGGAACCCGGTACTGGAAGGCCGCTGGCTCAAGCCGGGCACCCACATCAACGGCATCGGCTCGCACACGCCCAGGATGCGGGAGGTGGACACCGCCACGGTGCGGCGGGCCAAGATCGTCTGCGATCTGGTCGACGCCTGCAAATCCGAAGCTGGTGACTTCATCATCCCGGCGGAGCAGGGCGAGTGGAGCTGGGATCAGGTGCATGGTTCGCTGGGAGACGTCGTGACCGGCGCCATTGCCGCCCGGGAAAACGAAGCGGAAATCACCCTGTTCAAGAGTGTCGGCCTGGCGATCCAGGATATCTCCACCGCCACCTATATCTATAAAAAGGCGATGGAGCACAGGGTCGGCGTTGAATTTGATTTTATGAAGTAGATGACCGGGCGGGCAACCCGAAGCGACTTCACAAAAAGGATAATAAAGGTCACATTAACAAGGCGATTTCCGTTAACGGCGTGTTAACGGACCTGAGTCCAGCACTTCCGGCGATTCGGAACAGCGCTACCCTGGTCCCACTTTTCCCATCCTGTCTGCTGGCAACCCCGTGCGTGGACGCACCGAATTGTTGGCGCTCGAGGTTTATCTGGAGGTGGTGAGCCATGGCTAGGAGACGCAAAGGATCAACCAGGCGCGATTTCACGAAGTCGATCATGAAGGCATTCTGGTTGTGGAATTGGTCCCGGCGCTGGAAAATGCCCATCGCCTACTTCCTCACCCTGCAGCAGGTCGCCATGCCGCTGGCGGCGGCCATCGGCCAGAATATCCGCACCGACGGGCGCACCCAGACCACGGTGACGACCCAAGGGGCGGTCACCGACATCACCACCAAGACCGTCAAGAACGTGAACGCGTTCAATTCCTTCACCGACTTCACGGTCGGCCAGAGCAACACGGTCAACCTGCTGCTTCCCACCGGCACCCAGAACCTCATCAACATCGTCAGCGAAGCGCCGATCAACGTCTATGGCATCCTCAATTCGATCCAGGACGGCAAGATCGGCGGCAATGTCTACTTCGCCGACCCTTACGGTTTCGTGGTGAGCCGCGGCGGGGTGGTGAATGTCGGCAGCCTCGGCGTTTCAACCCCGCCCCAGACCTTCGTCAACAATTTCTTCACCTCGCCCGACAATCCCGACGACGGATCGGTTTCCCAACTGCTGGCCGGCACGGCGCCGCGCGGCAGCACCGGCCTGGTCTCCATCGAGGGCAAGGTCAACGCCGTGAATGGCATCGCGCTCTCCGCCGGCACCATCAACGTGGGCGGCACGCTGTACAGCGGCGCCCGGTTCATCGGTTCCGCGCCGGATTTCACGGACGTGGTCAACGCCAACGGCCTGGCCTCCGCGACCAAGGTGGTGGTGAACGAGGGGCGGATCCAGATCGTGGCCGACAACGACGTGGACGTTTCGGGAACGATCACCGCGCCGGGCGGCGCGGGCATCCGGGGCGGCACCATCAGCATCAACGCCGGCAACGACGTGAACGTCAATGCCGGGGCGAAGCTGTCGGCGCGCGGCAATGGCGCCGATTCCGCGGGCGGAACCATCAATGTCTGGGGCGCCAACAACGCGACCTTCCAGGCGGGAGCCGTGATCGATGCCAGTGCCGGTTCCAGCGGGAATGGCGGCGCCATTGAATTCAGCGCCCAGAAGCTGGTCACCCTGGCGGGCGGGCAGTTCAAGGCGGACGCGCCGGGCGGGAAGGCCGGCAGTGTGCTCGTTGATCCCACGGATCTGAGCGTGACAACGGATACCTTCACGGGCGGTACGGACCTGACCCTTTCCGCGTCCGATGCCATCACGGTGAGCAACGTATACCTGTCGACCCGCGATGTGGCCCCCGCCAACGAGAACGAGGCCAATATTGCCTCCGCCACTTCCCTGGGCGCGTCGGGCAACCTGAGCCTGACGGCTCCGACCATCAGCGTCGCCGGTTCGAACCTGCTGGCCTTCGGCAACTCGGGCTTCACGGGCGGCAGCATCAATCTGAACGCCGCAGCCACTGGCGGCAGCAACGCCAGCATCAGCGTCGCCAGCTCCACGCTCAAGGGAGCCAGCGTCACCCTGGGCGCGAACTCCTCCTACACCAGCACCTTGAATCCCGTGGTGGTCGCGGGCGCCAATGCCAGCATCGACGTGGAATCGAGCTCGGTCCAGGCCACGGCGGGGGACGTGCAGATGAACGCCACCTCGGCCTTCAGCGCCTCCACCCCGAACGTGTCGCCCCTGGCCACCATCGCCGCCACCTCCGGCGCCTCCGTGAACGTGGGCGGCACCTCCGCCCTCACCGCCTCGGGCAACGTCACCCTGGCGGCCAGCTCCACGGTCACGGCCAGCGCCACCCCCGGCACCCCCAACGTTGCCACCCTGCCGGCGGACGCCGGGGTCGCCATCAACGTGATCACCAGCAGCGCCACGACCCATGTGGGCGGCAGCACCAGCGTCAGCGCGGGCGGGACGCTGGAGCTGGACGCCACCAACCAGGTGACCGCCAACACCGTGGCCAACGCCTCCGCAGGCGGCGCCACCGGTCTGGGCGGCACTTTGGCGGTCACCGAACTGACCACCACCACCCAGGCCTACCTGGACGGCACCGCGACCGTCAACGCCGCGGCCGTCAACCTGAAGGCCAATTCGGCCAACAGCCTGACCACCGGCGCCACCGCAGCCACCGAGGGCGCCACCCGGAACGCCGACAGCCAGACCCAGCAGTACCTCACCCAGTACCAGGGCGAAGCCTCCACGTCGGACGGCAACGTCCAGGTGGCGGCCGCCGTGGCCATCGCCGACGTGAACAGCACCACCTCCGCCCATCTGGCCTCCACCGGCCAGGTCACCTCCATGGGCGCGCTGCAGGTCTCCAGCACCGCCCTGAACGCGTCGGCGGTGTCCGCCGACGGCAGCACCGCCACCGGCACGGTCGGGGTGGGCGCGGCCGTGGGCCTGAACCTGGGCATCCTGTCCAACCAGGCCTACATCGCCGACAACAGCCTCATCGCGGCCAACGGCCTGACCCTGAGCGCCATCACGCCCGTCTCCGCCACGGACACCTTCACCACCTCCGTCACCAGCGGGGCCGCGGCCACCAACGTGGGCGTGGCTGGCGCGCTGGGCGTGAACGTGCTGGTGAACGACACCGAAGCCTATGTGGGCGACGGCAGCGCGGGCACCACAGTCAACGCGGGCGGCGGCGATGTGCAGATCCAGGCGCAGAACGCATCCTCCAGCTCGGTGACCGCCGGGGCCAGCCTGGCCGGCAGCGGGTCCGGCGCCAAGGTGGGCGTGGGCGCCTCGGTGGGCCTGAACGTGGCGGTCGAGACCACCCAGGCCCGGGTGGGTAACAGCGCCAACCTGGACGGCGTGGGGGGGATGGACCTGGACGCCACCGGCACCCATGCCCTCACCACCACCGTGACCGGCGGTGCGGGGGCCACTGTGGCGGTGACCCCTACCGCTGCGGTGTCCGTGGCGGTGGACACCACCAGCGCCCTGCTGGGTACCGGATCCAGCCTGACCCTGGGCGGGGCCTATTCCAGCCAGGCCAGCCAGACTGACGCGGTGACCACCACAGCCACCGGCCAGACCCAGGGCAGCAACGTGGCGGTGGGGGCCAGCCTGGCGCTGACCACCGAGACGGACACGGTGACTGCGACCATCGGGCGCAGCCTCACGGCGGGCGGCGCAGTGAGCGTGGCGGCCCTCTCCAGTTCGGGCAGCAGCGCCAGCGCCACGGCCAGCGTGGCCGGCGGGGCGCCGGCCAACAGCGACGGCACCTCCAGCACGGGCCAGACCGTGGACAGCCAGGTTTCGAGCCAGGGCAATGCGGCGGAATCCGCGGGTGAAGCGGCGGACCCGGGTGCCAAAGGCCAACTGACGGCGGCCCAGGCTACGCCGCCCAAGGCCCAGGACAGCGACGGTTCGGTGAGCGTGGCGGCGGCGGTGGGCGTGAACGTGGACGTGGCGACCACCACGGCGGCGATCGGCGAAGGGCTGACCGTGAGCAGCGGCGGGCTCCTGACCCTGGCGGGCAGCAACCAGACCTCCGGGACGGCCAAGGCCGACGGCAGCCAGACCGGGACGAGCAGCGTGGGGGTGGGCGCGGCGGTGGCGCTGAACCTGGGGGTGTCGACCAACACGGCGACCATCGCCAGCGGCGATGCGGTGACGGCCCAGGGCGTGGCCCTGAGCGCCACCGAAGCCAGCGGCAAGACCAGCAGCTATGATGTGGAAGCCACCAGCGGCGCGGGCGCCGGCAAGGTGGGGGTGGCGGGTTCCCTGGCGGTGAACGCCGTGGTGAACACCGCGGCGGCGACGCTGCAGGGCGCCGATGCCACGAACAGCCAGGCGCCGGCCAGCGTGGACGCCGGCGGCGGCGACGTGAGCCTGACGGCCAGCAGCACCACCAGCAGCACGGTGAAGGCGGACGCGAAAGTGACCGGCAGCGGCAGCTCGGCCGCGGTGGGCGTGGGCGCCTCGGTGGGCATGAACATCGCGGTGAACACCACCAGCGCCGAGATCCAGCAGGACGTGGCCCTGACCGACGCCAACAACGTGACCCTGGGCGCCACCGGCGACCACACCCTGGACACGGAAGTGACCGGCGGCGCCGCGGGCGCCAAGATCTCCATCACCCCGACCGCGGCGGTGACCCTGGCCGTGGACACCACCACGGCCAACCTGGACAGCGGCACGGGCCTGAACATCGGCGGGGCGTACGATGCCGAAGCCAGCCAGACCACGGCGATGACCACCGTGGCGACCGGGCAGACCCAGGGCAGCAACGTGGCGGTGGGCGCCTCGGTGGCCCTGACCACGGCGGTCGACACCGTGTCGGCGACCCTGGCCCAGAACCTGGCGGCGGGCGGGGCGGTGACCCTGAAGGCCACCAACATCTCCGGGACCAGCACCAGCGCGACGGCCAGCGTGGCCGGCGGCGCGCCCGCGGACAGCAACGGCAACGCCACCGACGGCAACGGCGGCACCGGCAAGACCGTGGACCAGCAGGTGGCCGCCCAGGGCAGCGCGGCGGACACCGCGGGCAGCGCGGCCGGCAGTGACGCCAGCAGCAAGCTGAGCGCCAACAAGCAGACCGCCCCCAGCGCCAGCTCCAGCGACGGCGCGGTGAGCGTGGCGGCGGCGGTGGGCGTGAACGTGGACGTGGCGACCACCACGGCGGCGATCGGCGAAGGGCTGACCGTGAGCAGCGGCGGGCTCCTGACCCTGGCGGGCAGCAACCAGACCTCCGGGACGGCCAAGGCCGACGGCAGCCAGACCGGGACGAGCAGCGTGGGGGTGGGCGCGGCGGTGGCGCTGAACCTGGGGGTGTCGACCAACACGGCGACCATCGCCAGCGGCGATGCGGTGACGGCCCAGGGCGTGGCCCTGAGCGCCACCGAAGCCAGCGGCAAGACCAGCAGCTATGATGTGGAAGCCACCAGCGGCGCGGGCGCCGGCAAGGTGGGGGTGGCGGGTTCCCTGGCGGTGAACGCCGTGGTGAACACCGCGGCGGCGACGCTGCAGGGCGCCGATGCCACGAACAGCCAGGCGCCGGCCAGCGTGGACGCCGGCGGCGGCGACGTGAGCCTGACGGCCAGCAGCACCA
This sequence comes from uncultured Mesoterricola sp., assembly GCA_964627225.1. Taxonomy (GTDB): domain Bacteria; phylum Acidobacteriota; class Holophagae; order Holophagales; family Holophagaceae; genus Mesoterricola. Next base: position 22,724 of record CAZVHQ010000041.1, on the reverse strand, counting down.
CCAGCAGCACGGTGAAGGCGGACGCGAAAGTGACCGGCAGCGGCAGCTCGGCCGCGGTGGGCGTGGGCGCCTCGGTGGGCATGAACATCGCGGTGAACACCACCAGCGCCGAGATCCAGCAGGACGTGGCCCTGACCGACGCCAACAACGTGACCCTGGGCGCCACCGGCGACCACACCCTGGACACGGAAGTGACCGGCGGCGCCGCGGGCGCCAAGATCTCCATCACCCCGACCGCGGCGGTGACCCTGGCCGTGGACACCACCACGGCCAACCTGGACAGCGGCACGGGCCTGAACATCGGCGGGGCGTACGATGCCGAAGCCAGCCAGACCACGGCGATGACCACCGTGGCGACCGGGCAGACCCAGGGCAGCAACGTGGCGGTGGGCGCCTCGGTGGCCCTGACCACGGCGGTCGACACCGTGTCGGCGACCCTGGCCCAGAACCTGGCGGCGGGCGGGGCGGTGACCCTGAAGGCCACCAACATCTCCGGGACCAGCACCAGCGCGACGGCCAGCGTGGCCGGCGGCGCGCCCGCGGACAGCAACGGCAACGCCACCGACGGCAACGGCGGCACCGGCAAGACCGTGGACCAGCAGGTGGCCGCCCAGGGCAGCGCGGCGGACACCGCGGGCAGCGCGGCCGGCAGTGACGCCAGCAGCAAGCTGAGCGCCAACAAGCAGACCGCCCCCAGCGCCAGCTCCAGCGACGGCGCGGTGAGCGTGGCGGCGGCGGTGGGCGTGAACGTGGACGTGGCCACCAGCACGGCCACCATCGCCTCCGGCGTGACCGTCCAGAGCGGCGGCGAGCTGACCGTCGCCAGCACGGCGCGGATGGGCGCCCAGGCCACGGCCGACGGCAGCCAGACCGGCAACACCGGGGTCGGCGTGGGCGCGGCGGTTGCGCTGAACGTGGGTACCCTCACCAACCAGGCCGTGATCGACGACGGCAGCAGCGTCACGGCCAAGGGCGTCTCGGTGAGCGCGCTCATGCCCAGCACCGGAAGCACCTCGGACGCCTTCGGGGCGTCCGCCACCAGCGGCGCCGGGGCCACCAACGTGGGCGTGGCCGGTTCCCTGGCGGTGAACGTGGTGGTCAACACCGTGGCAGCGCAGATGGACGGCCAGACCACCGGCACCAGCGTGAACGCCGGCGGCGGCGATGTGCAGGTGGAGGCCGCCAACGCGGCCACCAGCACGGTCAGCTCCGGGGCCACCGTGTCCGGCAGCGGCTCCAACGCCAAGGTGGGCGTCGGCGCTTCGGTGGGCGTGAACGTGGTGGTGGACACCACCACCGCGGAAGTGGGCGACGGCGTCGCCCTCACCGGCGTGGACAATCTCGCCATCACCGCCAACGCGGGCTACACCCTCAGCACCAGCGTGACCGGAGGCGCCTCCGGGGCGTCGGTGAACATCACGCCCCTGGCTTCGGTGGCGGTGGACCTGAACACCACCACAGCCAGCCTGGGCAGCTCGGGCACCGGCCTGTCCCTGGCCGGGACCCTCACGGACCAGGCCACCGGGACCGACACGGTGACCACCACGGCCACCGGCCAGACTTCCGGCAACGTGGCGGTGGGGGCCTCCCTGGCCGCCACGGTCGCCATGGACCACGTGAACGCCAGCATCGACCGGAACGTGACCGCCTCCACCGGGATCACCCTGGGGGCCGCCTCCACCACCGCCCTGACCACCACCGCCTCGGCCAGCGCCAAGGGCGCGGCAAGCAACAGCGACTCCAACGGCAATCCCGAGCCCGGCACCACCCCCGACGACCAGAAGGACACGGAACTCACCTCGGCCGAGGGCAAGAACTCCGGAACCTCCGGGCTCGACCTGAGCAAGGAGAACGACTCCACCTCCGCTACCACGCCCAGCACCAACTCCGACGCGAGCGGCGGCACCACCTCCGGCGCCAAGGTCAGCGTGGCCGCGGCCATCGGCGTCGGGGTCGCCGAGAACCAGGCCGTGGCCACCACCGGCGCGGGCCTGACCCTCAACACTTCCGGCACCCTGGGCGTCCAGGCCACCACCGACACCAACTACGCCACCAACGCCACCGGCCTGGCGGTCTCCGACAAGACCGGCATCGCCGCGGCCGTGGCCCTGACCGCCACCCTGAACGAGACCCAGGCCGGATTGGGCGTGAACAACACCGTGGCCCAGGCGGGCAGCATCAACATCGCCGCCACCTCCACCCAGAACCTGGATCCGGCCTTCCTGACGACCCAAGCCTCCGTGGCAGTCTCGGGGGCCAGCGGCGGCAATGTGGCCGTGGCCGGCGCGCTGGCCGTGGTGGCCAACGACAACCAGACCCTCGCCGACATCGGCGAGGGTGCCCAGATCGGCACCGGCACGCCCGTGGGCGACATCGCCGTCACCGCCAACGACACCAGCCGGCTGTCGGCCGCGGCCGTGGCCGGAGCCCTGTCCAAGGGCAGCAGCAGCGAGGCCGGGGTCGGCGCCTCCTTCGCGGTCCTGCTCTCCGACAACCAGACCACCGCCGAGGTGGGCTATGGCACCGTGGGCACCGTCTCGCACATCGACGCCAACTCCCTGACCGTAACCGCCACCAAGGATCCGGTGGACTTCGCCGTCCCCTTCAACATCGTCACCGACCCCAAGAACACCCAGTTCCTGGAGACCCTGGCCAACCCGGCCACCTACCTGAGCCAGGTGAACGACTACACGGAAGCGGTGGCCGGCGCGGCCTCCCAGGGCACCGCGGCGGTGGCCGGCTCCTTCTCGGTGAACGTGTTCGGCAACACCACCAGCGCCTACCTGAACAACGCCAACGTCACCACCACCGGGGTCGCGCCCGGCGGCAACGGCCTGGGGGTCCAGGTGGCCAGCCAGGCCACCACCGACGCCATCACTGTGGCCGGCGGCGTGGCCATCGCCAAGCAGGCCGGGGTGGGCATCTCCAATGCCGACGTGGTCAACTCCGACCAGGTGCTGTCCGCCATCGAAGGCAGCTCGAACGTGACCTCCGCCCATTCGGTCCAGGTGGCGGCCAACGCCAGCCAGGACATCGTCAACGTCGCCATCAGCGGCGGAGTCGGCACCTCCAGCACCGGCGTGGGCGGCGTCCTGGGCGTGATCGTCACCATGAACCAGGTGGAAGCCTCCATCGGCGACGGCTCCAGCGTCAAGTCCATGGGGGACGTGGACGTCACCGCCGGCAACGACACCCTCTCGATCATGGCCGCCGGCGGCATCGGCGCCGGCAGCTCGGCGGGGGTGGGCGCCTCCATCGCCGCCAACACCATCTCGAACGTGACCACCGCCAGCATCGGCAAGGACGCCACGGTGGATGCCGCCCAGACCCTGACGGTCTCGGCCAGCGCGGCCGAGACGGCCGTCACCGGCGTGGTGGCCGGCGCCGGCGCGGGTGATGTGGGCGTGGCCGGGGCGCTGTCCCTGGACACCATCCTCACCGACACCGAAGCCTCCATCGGCCTGGGCGCCAAGATCAACACCGACCCGGCCTATTCCGGCAATGCCGCCCAGGCCGTGGCGGTCACCGCCCAGGACACCACCACCATCGTCGGCGTCGCCGGCGGGCTCGCCGGCGGCGGCGACGTGGGCGTGGGCGCGGCGGCCGACACCGCGGTGCTGGACAAGACCGTCAAGGCCTTCGTGGCCGACGATGTGGACGCCACTGATCCGGCGGTCGTGAAGGCCAACGCGCAAGTGGCGGTGGGCGCCGACTCCACCGACAGCATCGTCTCCGTCACCCTCGGCCTGGCCGGGGGCGGCGATGTGGGCGTGGGCGGGGCGGTCTCCATCGCCGTGGTGGAAAACCATGTGGACGCCTACATCGGCCAGTCCGCCGAGGTGACCTCGGGCGGCAACGTGCTGGTCACCGCCCAGGACGACATCACCGCGGTGCTCACCGCGGGCGGCGCGGCCGGGGGCGGCGACGCCGGCGTGGGCGGCTCCATCGCTGTGGCCACCCTGCTGGGCCACACCCTGGCCTGGATCGGCCCGGACGCCCAGGTGACCGCCAGCGGCAACGGCGGCGGGGCCCCGGTCTACACGGCCGACGGAACCAGCACCCCGCTGGCCAATGGGCTCGCGGTCACGGCCAACACCCAGGAAAACCTCATCACCACCGTCGCCAGCGGTGCGGGCGGCGGCAGCGCCGGCGTGGCCGCCACGGTCTCGGCCAACGTCATCGCCAGCGATACCGAGGCCACCATCGACAGCGGTGCCCAGATCAACCCGAACAACACCGGCGCCAATCCGGACCAGCAGGTGCTGGTGCGGGCCATTGACGACACCAGCCTGGTCAACACCGCGGCCGGCGCCGGCGGCGGCGGCGCGGCCGGGATCGGCGCGGCGGCCAACGTCGGCGTGATCGCCAAGACGACCATCGCCGAGATCCAGACCGGCGTCCAGATCAACGCCGTGCAGGCGGTGGAACTCACCGCCAACAGCCAGGAAGTCAGCGTCTCCACCACCGCCGGGTTCGCCGGCGGCGGCAGCGCCGGCGTGGGCGGTTCCGTGGCGGGGGTCGGCGTGGCCGACACCACCAAGGCGATCATCGACGACGGCACGTCCTCCACCGGCGCCACCCAGGTCGCCGTCACCGGCGGCGACCTGGACCTGCACGCCAACGACCTGGCCACGTCCACCATGATCACCGGCTCCGGCGCCGGCGGCGGGGCCGCCGGAGTCGGCGTGTCCCTGGCGGTGGCCGTCAACACCAGCGAGACCCTGGCCAAGATCGGCAACTACGCCGAGACCAGCGCCTACGGCACCACCAGCGTCCAGGCCAACTCCCTGGAGAACCTCAACACCATCACCGTGGCCGGCGCGGGTGGCGGGGCGGCCGGTGTGGCCGGGACCATCTCCGTCGAGGTGCTGACTTCGGATACCGAGGCCGGGATCGGCCAGAACGCCCAGGTCAACCAGAGCGGTCCGGCCAGCGCGGGCCAGTCGGTGAATGTGCAGGCCGACAGCCAGATCATCACGGTGGCCGCGGGCGGCGCGGGCGCCGGCGGCGGCGCCGCGGGTGTGGGCGGTTCCGCCAACGTCACCTTCGCCAAGAACACCACCACGGCCTACGTCGACAACGACGCCCAGGTGCACGCGGCCCAGGACGTGAACGTCCAGGCCACCGACTTCAAGAGCGTCAATTCGGCCACCGTGGCCGGCGCGGGCGGCGGGGCCGCCGGCGTGGCCGGGGCGGTGTCGGTCATCGCCGTGGGCTCCCTGCTGGACGATCAGGCCAACAGCGGTCTCAACGGCGGCAACACCACCAGCTACGCCGACAGCCAGACCACCACGGGCGCGGTGGGCACCCAGATGGGCACCTCCGCCCAGGACAACCAGACGGCCGGGGTCCTCGCCAGCCAATCCGGCAACCTGGCCATCAGCGGCCAGATGGGCAGCACCACGCAGATCCCCCACACCAATACCCAGGCCTACATCGGCTACGGGTCGACCGTGACCGCGGGCGGCAACGTGGCCCTGTCGGCCAGCGATTCCACCCTGGCCATCGTCGCGGCCGGGTCCGGCGCGGGCGGCGGAGCCGCGGGTGTGTCGGGCTCCTTCGGGGTCGTCCTGCTCCATGACTCCGCCGAGGCGTTCATCGCCGACGGCGCGAACGTGGATGCCAAGGGCCAGATCTCGGTGGACGCCACCACCGGCGAGCAGGTCTACAACGTGGGCATCACCGGCGCGGGCGCGGGCGCCGCCGCCGTGGACGGGGTGGTGGTGGTCAACGTCATCTCCTCGGACACCGAAGCCTATGTCGGCGCGGCGAACCTCAACCAGAATGCGGCCTACCAGACGCCGAACCAATCGGTGTCGGTGAACGCCGACAGCAGCAGCATCCTGCTGACGCTGGCGGCGGCCGGCGGCGGGGCAGGGGCGGCCACCGTGGGCGGCGTGCTCAACACCAACGTCCTGACCAAGGACACCGAGGCCTTCATCGCCGACGGCGCCAACGTCTCGGCCCAGGCCAACGTGGCGGTCGCGGCCGCCTCAACGGAAGACGTCATCAGCGGCGGCGTGTTCATCGGCGGCGCCGGGGCGGCGGCGGTGAGCGGCGTGGCCGCGGCCAACATCGTGGACGACACCACCCAGGCCTACATCGGCGCGTCCCGCCAGGATGCGGCCGTCTCCGGCGCGGTGGTGGATTCCCAGGGCAACGTGACCCTCTCGGCCACCGACAGCACCCTGATCGTGGCCGCCTCCGCCGTGGGCAACGGCGCCGGCGCGGCCGCCGTGGGCGGCAACGTGGGGGCCAACGTCATCGACAACGACACCGAGGCCTACATCTCCGACCTCTCCACGGTCAATGCCCGCGGCCACGCGGCCGGCGTCTCCGTCTACGACGGCGGCGTGGGTTCCACCAGCAGCCTGCCCGCCGTGCCCGGCGGGGGCAGCGGACAGGTGAACGTCTCCGGCAGCAACAGCGACGACGCCAACCTGAGCCAGGGCGCCTCCGTCAACCTCACCACCAGCAGCGGCGGCACCCAGAACACCAACCAGGGGATGTCGGGGCTGACCTCGAGTTCCGGCACCGGCGGGCTGGACGCCCCGTCCTCCGCCTCCGGCGGGCTGGACGCCCTGACCCAGGCATCCGGGTTCCAGGGGCTCTCGCTCTCCGCCGTCTCCCAGGAGAAGATCATCCCGGTCACCATCAGCGTGGCCGGGGCCGGCGCGGCGGGCATCACCGGCTCGGCCAGCGCCAACGTGGTGGCCACCAAGACCGAGGCCACCATCGGCGACAAGGTGCAGGTCAACACCGGCACCGCCGGGGCCGCCGCGGTCCAGCTTACGGCGGCCGACAACACCCTCCTGGTCCAGACCGCCGGCACCATCAGCGGCGCCGGGGCCGCGGCGGTGAGCGGGGCCGTCAACGTGGGCATCGTGGAAAAGACCACCCTGGCCCAGATCGGCGACGCCAAACTGGCAAACGGCGACCAGACCGTGGTGAACGCCAGCGACCTGACCGTCCAGGCCAGCTCCGGCGAGCAGGTCTACACCATCGGCGCCAACCTGTCCGTGGCCGGGGCCGCCGGCGTGGGCGGCGCCGTGGGCGTGGACTACATCCAGAACCAGACCACCGCCGACCTCGGCCCTGGGACCACCGTCACCGCCACCGGCAACCTCTCCGTCAAGGCCGACGAGGACTCCGCCATCAACATCTACACCCTGAGCGGCGCCGGCGGCATCGTGGGCGTGAGCGGAGCCCTGTCCGTGGGCATCATCGACAACACCACCGAAGCCTACGTGGCCAGTTCCCAGACCGCCCCCACCACCTTGAACGCCCGCGGCACCACCGACGTGGCCGCCAACTCCCAGGAAGACCTCCAGACCGTCACGGTCAGCGGCGCCGGCGGCGGCGTGGGCGTGGCGGGCGCGGTGGCCGTGAAGCTGGTCACCTCCACCACCGAGGCCTATCTCGGCCCGGACGCCCAGGTGAACCAGAACCCGGCCCTGTCCGGGCCCGGCCAGAACGTCGAGGTCAACGCCACCGACACGGTCGGCCTGACCGGGGGCGGCGGCGCCGCCTCCATCGCCGGCTTCGCGGCGGGCGCCACGGCCGAGATCAATATCGTCCGCAACACCACCGCGGCCTACCTGGGATCCGGCTCGGACGTGAGCGCCGGGCAGGACGTGGACGTCGCCGCCAGTTCCACCAAGAGCATCCAGTCTGCGGCGGCCGCCGCCAGCGGCGGGTTTGCCGCCGGCATCGGCGGCGCGGTGACGCTGGCCTTCGTGGGCTCGGCGCTGGACACCGCCTCCCAGAGCAGCATCTCCAGCGGCAACAACAGCACCGCATCCTCCACCGATAGCCAGATCGCCACCGACAACGTCAGCGGCCAGCTGGGCAATTCCCAGGCCGTCCAGGGCGTCAAGAGCCAGGTCTCCTCGGGCACCGCGGGCCTGAACGTCGACGCCATCAACAGCACCAGCACCGTCTCCTCCAACGCCACCCAGGCTTCCATCGACAGCGGCGCCCAGGTCACGGCGGGCCGAAACATCGGCGTTTCCGCCCAGGACGCCACCCAGATCAACCTGGTGGCCACCGGGGCGGGGGGCGGCATCGTGGGGGTCGGCGGCGCCTTCGCCACCGCCGTCACCGACAGCACCACCAAGGCCACCATCGACAGCGCGGCCCAGATCAGCGCCGGCGGCGACGTCACCGTGCAGGCCGGGGCCGACAGCGGCTCCGGCTCGTCGGTGAAGAGCTTCGCCGGTTCGGGCGGGGTCTACGGCGCCAGCGCTTCGGTGGCCGTGCTCACCGATGCCAGTCTCACCCAGGCCTACCTGGGCAGCGGGGTGGACGTGACCCAGGCTGCGGCCCTCACGGTCGAAGCCAACACCGACCGGCAGGCGGACGCCCAGGCCTACGGCGCCAGCGTGGGCGGCCTGGCCGTCGGTGCCTCGGTGGCCACCGCCACCTTCGCCGGGGAAACGGACGCCTTCATCCAGGGCGACAAGACCCATCCGCTGACGGTCCAGGACACGGCCACCAGCCTGAGCGTCGAAGCTTCGGACGCTTCCAGCGCGACCACCATGGCCTTGGCCGGCAGCGCAGGCATCGTCTCCGGCTCCGGATCGGCCGCCACCTCCGTCGTCCAGTCCACGGTGAACGCGTACCTGGGTCCGGATGCCAATGTGAGCACCACCGGGGATGTGAACATCTCCGCCATGGGCCAGGCGGCCACCCTGGCCCAGGCCTACGGCGTCAGCGCCGGCAGCGTCGCGGTGGGCGTGTCCCTGGCCATCGCCGACACCAGGCCCCAGGTGAGCGCCTACGTGGGCGCCGGCAGCACCGTCAACGCCGCCGACCTGACCGTGGCCGCCAGCATGGAACTGCCGGCCCAGGCGCTGAACGGCGCCAGCGGGCCCTATTCCGCCGAGGCGGACACGACTTCCGCTTCCGGCGGGCTGGTGGGGATCAACGGCGCCTCGGCCACAGCCACCAACGAGGCCGCCACCACCAGCTACATCGACACCAACAGCACGATCAACGTCAACGGCTCCACCCAGGTCACCGCCACGGACAGCACCAGCCAGTATGCCTCCGCCCTGGGCGTGGCCGCGGGCCTGGCCGGGATCGGCGCCGATGTCGCCGTCGCCCAAAGCACCTCGGCCACCACGGCCCTCCTGGGCAACAACGCGACGGTCAAGGGCGGATCCCTGTCCGTCACGGCCACCGGCACCGACGCCGCCAGCGCCTACTCCCTGGCCGGCAGCCTGGGCATCATCTCCGGTTCCGGCTCGGCCGCAGCCGCCACCGTGGGCTCGGGGGCGAGCGCCTCCCTGGGCACCGGCACCGATGTCACCACCACCGGCGACGTGAACGTCGCCGCCGCCGAGACCGCCAGCACCCTGGCCAAGGCCGTCGGGGTCAGCGCCGGCGCCGCCGCGGTGGGCGTGTCCATCGCCATCGCCCTGAACAACCCCACCGTGACCGCCTCCGTGGGCGCCAACAGCACCGTGACCGCCCAGGACCTGAATGTCACCGCCACCCAGTCCATGCCGGCCGGCGGCTATTCCGCGGAGGCCGAGAGCACCAGCGCCTCCGGCGGCCTGCTGGGCATCAACGGCGCCTCCAGCACCGCCGAGAACACCGGCACCACCACCAGCTACATCGATACGGGCAGCACCATCAACGTGACCGGAACCGTCGGCGTGACCGCCAACGAGACCACCAGCCAGTACGCCTCCTCGACGGGCGTGGTGGCCGGCATCCTGGCGGTGGGTGCGGACCTGTCGCTCGCGGAAAGCAACACCACCACCCTGGCCTACCTGAACGGCCAGGTGGCGGTCTCGGGCACCACGCTGGCCCTCACCGCCTCGGGGCAGGACACCAATGTCGCCTACGCCCTCTCCGGCAGCGGCGGCGTGGTGGCCGGTTCGGCCGCCACCGTGACCACCAGCAGCACCAGCGACACCGAGGCCTACACCAGCGCCGGCACCAGCACCCAGATGATCAACGTGACCAACCTGGACATCCAGGCCAGCCACGACGCCGTGTTCAACGGCGAGGTCGACAGCACCAACGCCGCCATCGCCGGGATGAGCGCCGCCAACGCCATCAATACCGTGAACAGCACCGTGGTGGCGCAGATCGGCGCCAGCGGCGAGGTCTACGCCAACAACATCGCCATCGCCGCCGCCAACACGGTCGACAAGGACTGGCTGCTCACCCCGGCCGAGATCAGCCAGGCGCAGGCGGACGCGGGCAACGGCAACGCGCCGGACTATGCCGGCGTGGCCGACTGGAACGTCAATTCCGGTTCGGGCGGGCTGGTCAATGTCCCGGCCGGATCCAGCGTCACCACCATCACCGCCACCACCACCGCCGCCGTGGGTGCGAACGCCAACGTCGCGGTCGGGGTGACCCTGCTGCCGGACGCCGCCCCCGCGCTGGGCACCTTCACCATGGACGCCAGGAACACCATCATCGCCCACGACAAGGTGGAACTGGATTCGGGCGGCGCCATCGCCTTCGCCGAGGCCCAGTCGAGCGTCACCGTGAACGCCACGGCCACCGCATCCTTCGGCGGCGGCTCCAGCGTCGACGTCCGGCAGGGGGACATCGACGCCGGCGCCATGGCCACCGTCGACATCAACACCCTGGCCGACGCCGACACCTACGGCCTCGCCGGGGCGCCCGCGGGCCAGGCCTATTCCTTCTACACCGGGACCAACCAGGTCCTGGTGGGGTCCCTGGCCACCCTCATGGCCGAGACCGGCGGCATCAACCTGTATGGGGGCGACAGCAGCAGCGGCGCCCCCACGACCATCAACGCGGTCAGCGCGGTGAACCTCTGGAACAAGACGGCGATCCCCATCGCCACCACGCCCGACGCCGAGACCAACGTCAGCAACAATCCCAGCGTGGTCATCCAGGGGCCCACGGTCACCTTCACCTCTGGCGACGTGGTCGTCCCGGGAACGGGCACCGCGCTCATGAGCGCGGGCGACATCAACCTGGCCGCGGACCGGGGCAGCGTCTCCGCCACGGCCACCGGCATCGGCAAGAACATCTACCTCGAGGCGCTTGCGGAAGCGGCCAGCGACATCAGCGAGCTGTTCGGCGGCAGTTCGGTCTCCTTCGACATCACCGGCGGTTCCAGCAACGTCACCGGCACCGGCGTGGTGCAGGTGAACGGCACCATGGCGACCGGCATCAAGCGCAACGTGACCCTCAGCCTGGACGGCGTGCTCGATGGCACCGACGCCAGTGGTGCACCGTTATGGTATCTGGTCACCTCCACCGGGAGCACCCTGGCCATCGACCTGAGCAAGGATGTCCAGTACGGGATCGGCATCGGCCAGAGCATCTACAGCCGGATCAGCTACCTGCAGAACCTGGCCAACCAGTACGCCGGCACGGCGGCCGGCGACGCCTACAATGCGGAGATCGCCTTCCTCACCCAGGAACTGCTCAACCAGGGCCTCGCGGCCTACGTCAACGGCAACCTGGTCCTGGGCACGGGCGCCACCGCCGGCATCAGTCCGCAACAGGCGGCCCAGACCCAGGCGAACGCGGTCCAGCTCCAGGCCACGACCGTGAATGCCTCGTACAACACGGCCAACACGACCGCGACTGCGGCACAAAGCACCTACACCAGCGCGAAGGCCGTTTCGGACAGCGAGAGCAGCGCCCAGACCTACGTGCAGGCCCGCTCCACGGACATCCAAACCTGGATCACCACCTACAGCAATTCCAACGCGACCCCGGCCCAGATCGCCGCCGCCCAGCAACAGGTCGTGAACGATGAAACCAGCGCGAAGCAGGCGGATCCCAAGGTGACGTTCACCACGCCGACCCCGGCCCCGCCGGCCAACCCGACGATGGCCAACCTGCCCGTGCCCACCACCCAGATGGTGACCAATGCGACCAGCGACTACAATGCCTATCACGCCACCTACCTGACGAACCTGACAACCACGTCGACCGACTACAGCACCTGGCAGACCGACGCGACCACGGCCTCGACCCTGTATACCCAGTACAGCGGCCTGAACACCGCGTACCAGAATCTGGAAACCTACATCGCGAACCTGGGGAATGCCCCGGCGCCCGCCGGCCCCACCAACAACATCGTCACGGTGCCGGTGATCAATGCCCAACTGGGCAGCATCCACGTGAAGGGCGACGTGCTCCAGGGCAGCGGCGAACTGCTGGCCCCGGGCGATGCCCACGTCGACATCATCAATAACACCCCGGACTCCCTGGTCATCCAGGACATCACCGTGGACACCAACGCGGCCCAGGTGACGATGAACGGCTCCCCGGTGAACACCAACGCCGACATCACCGGCAAGAACCTCGGGCATGTCGCCGCCAACTTCGGCAACATCGTCACCGGCGCCACCGGCGCCGCGCCGGAAGTGACCATCGAGAGCCTCTACAATCCGCTGAACCAGACCATCCAATACAACGCCCCGGCTCCGGAACTCACCCTGACCGGGACCATCACCAACACCCGCGGCCCGGTGACGGTGCTCAGCAACGCGGGGTCGGTCTATTCCCAGGGCAGCATCCTGGGCGGCACCGTGAGCATCACCGCCGCCAACGGCGACTTCGTGCAGAGCTACGTGGACGGCTTCGACAGCATCGGCGGCGACCCTGCGACCATCTACAACAACTCGGTCAACGGCAACCCCACGCCGGGCGGGGGCATCACCGCCAACGGCAGCATCCTGATCAGCGCCCGCTACCTGAACATCAACGGCACCATCCAGAGCGGCATCTGCGACTACGACCTCACCCTGCCCACCCTGTCCAACCTGCTCTTCACCGGCACGCCCACCCTGCTGGGGGTCGATCCATCCGCGGTCACCAAGTACCAGCTCGCCTACGAATACCAGACCACCCCGGGCTCCGTGCCCGCCACGACCACGTTCCTGAGCAATGATGGCCAGCAGGTGAACTACAACGCCGTCACCCAGCAGCTCACGGTCAACCTGGCCTGGGTCCAGGCGGACCTGCAAACCGCGGCCGGCAAGTCCAACAACCCGCAGGGGCTCTACCCCGTCGTGCTGAGCAGCAACAACAACATCGGCGTCGCCTACGACGCCATCAACAACCAGTACTCCATCGCCGGCACCGAGGTCAATGGCGGCAGCATCACGCTCTTTGGCCAGATCCTCAATACCGCCAACGGGACCAGCTCGATCGGGAGCGGCAATCTCAATGTGCTGGACGGCTATGGGCGGATCAACATCACCAATCCCACCAACATCCCCGTCGTCCTCAACACCCTCGACACTGGCACCGGGGTGGCCGGGACCATCAACATCACGGATATCCAGTCCATCAATCCCACCACGGAGGCGGTCAATGCCATCAATTCCGTCATCACCCGCAACGCCAACGGCGTCATCACGGACCAGCAGCAGACGATCGTGACGACGCCCGCCACGGCGACCTCGCCGGCCACGGTCACCTACGGGCCGATGCTCAACATCGGCGACTCCGGGGTCGTGACTTCCCTGAACGCCACCAATTCGACCCAGGCGACCTACCATCCCCAGGCGGGGCTCGCCTACGTCTATTCCACAGGCTTCAATTCGTCCACGGAGACCTTCTACAGCTACAGCGGCACCCAGTTCTTCGGCTCCTCCTCCCTGCGCCTGGCCGGGCAAACCACGCCCATCGGCTCACTGGTCGCGGGTCCATACCAGCTCACCGACCAGCAGATGGCCGCCGGCAACTACCTGGCCACGGTCGCCAACAACAACAACCCCAATCCCAACCCGTCGAACTATTTCTACACCACGGGCCCGGTGACGACGCCCACGGCCCCGCCGGTCTACACCGTCACCGATTCCTACACGAAGGCCAACTGGTGGGACCTGGACATCACCCAGACCTACTACATCGATTACAACATCGTCCAGGCCAACCAGACCATCACCGCCAACGTCATCAAGGCGGACAATCCGATCAACATCAATTTCCTCGGCTACAGCAACGGTTCGGTCAACGTCAAGTCCGCGGCGAACGTCATCCTTGACGGGCCCATCCTCAACAAGAACGGCACCACCACCATCGTCGCGGGCAATTCCGGCACCGGTGTCACCAACGCCGACACCAGCATCGTGCAGGGTACCGCCAACGCCCAGATCACCACCACGAACCTCAACCTCACCGCTTCCGGCAGCATCGGCACCGCCGCCGCGCCGGTGCGCATCTCCGCCGCCGGAACGGTCAACGCCGCGGCCGCGGACGGCAACGTCGAACTCCAAGGCGTCATCAGCAACATCAACGTCGGCACCATCACCGCCGGCTCCACCCAGTCCGGCGGCCCCGACCTCGACCACGGCCAGGTGGTGCTGGCGGCGGACCAGAGCATCAGCGGCACGTCCAGTTCCCTCCTCCAGGGCTACGGCATCGACCTCACCGCGGGCAACGGCAGCATCGGCGCCACCACGCCCGACGGCACCCTGAACATCCAGGTGGGCTACACGGACGACCTGGCCGGGCGGCTGGTCCAGGGGCTCCAGGCCCAGGCCACCGGCAACATCGGCATCCAGTCCCAGGCCTGGGCCGGCAACCCCAATGCCGACCTGCTGATCAACACGGTGGTCGCCACGGGAGGCAACGTGCTGCTCGCCACGCCGGGCCGCATCATCAACAACAACCCCAACCAGACCATCAACACCCAGACCTACAACGCCCTGGTGGATGCCTGGGACAGTGTCGGCCTGGTCGCCGGCTCCGCCCAGAATATCGCCCAGCAGAACCAGGTGATCACCGCCTACAACAATTCGATGACCCAGAACTACCAGACCTACTGGCAGATCCGCAACCTGCAGGCGAATCCCGCCGTCTACAATCCCAGCTTCGTCTATGTCTCCTCGGCGGCCGAGGCCGCCACGCTGACGGCCCAGGGATTCAACGTGGCCACCTTCGATGCCAACAAGACGGCCGAGTACCATACGTTGAACACCGAAGTGGGAGCGCTGACCACGTCCTACGTGCCCGGCTACAGCTACCAGGCCTCGGCGGCCGAACAGGCCCAGCTGCTCAGCGGCTCCTCCTGGACGCCCGCGCAGCTGGCCCTTTCCATCACTCCCGGGCTGCTCAAGGACATCACCAACACCAACCCCGTGGTCCAGGCTCCCAACGTCTCGGGCAACATCGTCACCCTGCAGGCCGGCACGGCCATCGGCGAGACCCAGGCGCCGGTGGTCATCCAGATTCCGGCCCATTTCGACCCTTCGACCCTGACCAGCACCCAGAAGGAGGCCCTGGCCGCGGCGGAAGTGAACGACGTGGTCTACACCACCTCCATGGACAACGGCGTCCTGGTGCCGACCATCAACATCTATCCGCGCTCTCCGGTGGTCTTCGCCGCGACCACCGCCATCAACGCCACCGTCGCGGCCGCTGCCCTGGCCGCGGCCCAGAGCGATCCCAGCCCGGCCAACGACGCCGGCAACCTGTTCCTGGCCTCCCCGGGCGACGCCCTGCTGGGCACCATCACCGCCCAGGGCGACGCGCGCATCAAGGTGCTCGGCTCCATCATCAACGCCCCCACCGGGTCCGACATCAACACCGGCGACCTGGTGCTGGAGGCCGCCAACGGCGGCATCGGCTACCTGCAGGGCAACGGCACCACCGGGGCCGTGGAAGCGCTGACCCTCTCGCCGACTTCCAGCAGCGCGACCCTCACGGCCCGGGCGATGGACAACATCGACATCTACCAGGGTTCCGGCGACATCTCCGTCTACACCATTTACTCCCGCCAGGGCCTGCAGCTCACCGCCAACGGCGGTTCCATCCTGAACGCCTTCGGCACCTCGGACCTCAACCTGTCGTCCAACACCATGGAGCTGTTCGCGCCGAACGGTTCCATCGGCACTGCCGCCAATCCCCTCAACGTGGCCGTCAACACCACCGGCGGCTTCACGGCCGTCGCCGGCCAGGGCGGCGCGTACCTCAACGTCCCCTCGGGCTACAGCCTGGTGGTGGACGGGATCACGTCGAGCGGGGCGGTCCAGCTGGATTCCTACGCGGACCTGACCCTCGACGGCACGGTGGCGGCCCCCGGCCAGATCGGCCTGGTGGCGGGCGGGACGCTCACCATGAATCCCGGCTCGCTGGTCCACGACACTGCCAGCGCCGTCCTGGTGAACGCCGGGACCCTGGACATGATGGACAACGGCACCCAGGCCGCGGGCATCCTGGCCGACCTGGGCCCCATCGCCATCACCACCGAAGGCAACGCCACCATCACCGGCATCGTCTCCGGCAACAACACGGCCAGCGCCGTGACCATCACCTCCACCCAGGGCGCCATCCTGCCCGGGCACCTCTCCGGCAGCGGCCGGCTGGACATCACGGCCAGCCAGCCCAACGCCCAGGTGACCCTCAGCGCCGCCCAGGGCATCGGCGACGATCCCCTGGACTTGAACGCGCCTACCCTGCAGGCCACCACGGGCGGCGTTGCCGAGCTGAACGAGACCGGCGCCGTGAACGTGCTGGGCATCTCAGCCGGCGGGCAGGTCACCCTGACGGCCGGCGGCAGCGTCAACGGCGGCGCCATGACCACCACGGCGGGCGGGGTGGGCGTCACGGCCACCGCGGGCAGCATCGACCTGACCGGCATCTCCGGGACCGGGATCAGCCTTTCGGCTCCCGGCTCCGTGACCGGGACCAACCTCGCCGGCGGCGCCGGCCCGGTGAGCGCCACCTCCACCGGCAGCACCGTCAGCGTCAGCAAGGTCACCGGCGGGGCCATCACCCTCAGCGGGCAGGGCACCGTGGCCGGGGACACCGTGAGCGGCACCAGCATCAACGCCACCTCCGCCAGCGGGGACGTGACCCTCAGCAACGCCTCCGGCACCGGCGAGGTCAGCCTGACCGCCCCGGGCAACGCCTCCGGCACCAACCTCTCCGGCAACGTCATCAGCCTGAGCGGCCAGGCCGGCGCCTCCGGCCAGTCCCTCACCGGGACCGGCGCCCAAAGCCAAGTTACGATCACCTCCTCCGGCGGCACCGTCAACGCCAGCCAGGTGACGGCCACCACCATCGGCCTCAACGGCCAGGGCAACGTGACCGGCGACACCCTCAGCGGCACCGGGATCACCGCCACTTCCACCGGCGGCGACGTGGACCTCAGCAACGTGACCGGCAACACCGTGAGCCTCAGCGCTCCCGGCACCGTGACCGGGGATGGGCTCAACGTCGGCTCGAACCTGCAGCTGGCCGGCAGCCAAATCAGCGGCAGCGTCA
Source organism: uncultured Mesoterricola sp. (assembly GCA_964627225.1). Classification (GTDB taxonomy): domain Bacteria; phylum Acidobacteriota; class Holophagae; order Holophagales; family Holophagaceae; genus Mesoterricola. The sequence continues at coordinate 5,501 of CAZVHQ010000041.1, read as the reverse complement.
CCGGCGGCAGCCAGGTGGTGGGTGGCTCCATCACCGGGTTCGGCGGCGGCAGCGCCGACAGCGTCAATCTCACCCTGTCGACCCCCAGCGGGTTCGCCTTCTCCAGCTTCTGGTGCCAGACCGCGGCCGTGAACCTGCCCTCCGGCTGGCTCTCGTCCGACAACACCCTGGTCGCCGACCGGGCGACCTTCACCAGCCCGGCCACCTTCATGATCGTGGACCAGCTCGACCGCAGCATGCAGGACTGCGACGTGCAGCTTTACCCGCAAGGCGCGGCGTTCAGCTTCCTGATGACCGGCAACAAGGTCTTCACCGACGCTTTCGTCATCTACCGCGGTCCCATGTATGAGGCCATCGCCCCCACCGGCGAGGACCGGGGCGGGACGGAGCAGGCGGAAGACGCCCTGGACCGGACCACCACAGACCCGCTGCTGAGCAAGACCTTGAGCGAACCGGAGGCCGCCGGTACGCCCGTCCGGACACCGCTGATCTCCTACTCGGGATTCCCCGTTTCTACAGAGGAAGAATAAAATTGGACACTGGAAACGCAGCATCCCGGATGAAGCAGAGTGTGGTCCTGGTGATGGCGGCCCTGGCCGCGGCCCAGGCCGTGGCCCAGGTGCCGGTGATCCCGCCGTCGGCGGACCCTGGCGCGATCCAGCGGCGGCAGATGGAGGAAGAGCAGCGCAGGCGGCAGGAGGAGCAGGAGCGCCAGCAGCCCACCGCGCCCATCGACAAGGGCGCCCTGGCCAGGCCGGCCGAGAAGCCGTTGGACAACACCACCCGGTTCCTGGTGCGGGAGATCACCTTTTCGCCTTCCAAGATCCTCACCCGCGCCCAGCTGGATAAGGCGGCCGCGGCATACCTGGGCAAGGAGGTCACCCTGGCCGACCTCCAGGAACTCACGGCCGCCATCAATGCGGTGTACCAGGCCAGGCACATCGTCACCGCGGAAGCGATCATTCCGCCCCAGGACGTCACCCAGGGGGTGGTGCACATCCGTCTGATCGAAGGCAAGGTGGGGCACACCACCGTCAGCGGCAACGCCAGTACCCGTGCCAGCTACATCGAAAACAGGCTGCACCTCGAGCCCAAGTCCCTGGTGGACCTGGACCAGCTGGAAAGCTCCATGATCCGCTTCAACCGCACCAACGATGCGCAGTTGAGGGCCGCGCTCAATCCCGGGACCGACCCCGGCACCACCGATTTCCAGATCGACGTCACGGAACCCAAACGGGACGACCTGCGGGTGATCCTGGACAACCTGGGCAGTCCCGCCACCGGGCGGACCCGGCTGATGGCCGCCTACGTGCGCCACAGCGTGTTCGGGCGGCGGGACGACTTCTCGGTTTCCGACACCGCATCCACGGGCGACAACAGCAGCGCCATCGGCTACGGCATGCCGGTGAACACCTACGGCGGCCGGGTGGACCTGGGCTTCAACCTGGACAAGACCGCCATCAAGAACGGCGGGCTGCAGTCGCTGAACATCACCGGCGAATCCAGGGCCTGGACCCTCACCCTGCGCCAGCCCACCTACCTCACCCAGCGCGCCCAGGTGGACTTCATCGTCGGCGCCCAGCGGCGGGACAGCACCAACTGGATCGACGAGGTCTTCCTGAACGACACCAAGACCCGCAGCAAGAACCTGGGCATGGAAGCGCAACTGTTCCGGGAAAAGGACTACTGGTTCGGCAGCTGGACCCGCTCCTTCTGCACCGCCACCGTGCTCACGCCGGTGAAGCTGATCATCGACCGCGGCTCGCTGCGCTACAACCACGACTTCGGCCAGGGCATCACCCTGAACAGCAGCTACACCTGGCAGGCCGCCCCGATCAAGTCGCTGCCGTCCAGCGAGCAGTTCTTCATCGGCGGTGACGCCAGCGTGGTGGGCTACACGGTGGCCAGCGAATCCGGCTACAACGGCCAGGTGGTGGATTTCGACCTGCACCATCCGCTGGCCGTGTGGACCTGGTGGAACCAGAAAGTCACCGCTACCGGCGTGTTCTCGTTGGACTACGGCACGGTCACGCCGTACCTGCCGCCAGGTTCCGAGCTGCTGGCGCACGACCACCTGGCCGGGCTCGGCTGGGGGGTGAACGCCGCCATCGGCCAGCGGGCCAACGCGAGGGTCACCTGGGGCTACGGCATGACCAGCGGGGTCTCCACCCTGCGCGACAAGATCCTGCTGTTCCAGGTGACGAGCGGGGTTTTCTAGCGTGGCACCCTCATCGGAGCCACGGTCGATCCGGGCGTGACCTGGTCGGTGGAGGCAGGCGCCGGTCAGCCCCGGCCCGGTAAAATCCTCTTGGCCAGGCCGCTTTATGCGGTTTAATGCTCAGAGGAGGTGGTCATGCTCATTGCCCTCGCCGGCGCCCCGGCTGATGCCGGGTTCCGGATTCGCAAGGTCCTCCAGGCCTTCGCCGCATGGGCCGAAGCCAACCTCCTGCCGTCGTGACCGTGCCTGCGGGACTGCGCCGCGGCGCCAAGCGGCTCGTTGCCCTGGGATCGGCCTTCCTGCTGGCCGGGGCGCTGGCGTGGGGGCAGGGCCCGGCAACGGATTCCCTGCCGCCGGTGCGGGTCGACCCCGCCGCGGCGCTGCGCCACCTGAACCAGATCATCCTCTGGTATCGCCATGGCACGGCGGGCATGCCGGTCATCGGCCTGCCGAGCGACATGATCTACCAGGACAATGCCCAGGCGCTGGGCGCCCAGGCGGTGCAGCTGGCCTTCCAGTCCGCCCAGGCCGAAACCAGGCTGCTCGCCGCCCAGCAGAAGGCCGGCGCCGGGGCCTCCACCCAGGAGCAGAGACGCGCGGATGCCAAGGCCAGGGCCACCGCCCAGATCGCCCAGCTGCAGGCCCAGATCGACCAGTTGAACGCCCAGGCGGCCAAGGCCCCGGAGGCCCGGCGCGCCGGCCTGGTCATCCGGCGGGATGACTGCCAGAGCCAGCTGGACCTGCAGAAGGCCCTGCTCGACGCCATCGAGAACATGTCGGCGTTCGTGGAAACCAACAGCGAGATCACCGGTGGGCTCGAAGGCGCCATCAACCAGCTGGCGCGGACGCTTCCCGAAGTGCTCGGGCCGGCCGCGAACCCCCAGAAGAGCGCCGCGGCGCCGGCGGCCGGCAAGACCGCGCCGGATTCGGGCGGGCTGATCAGCGAGGCGCTCGCCCTGTACGACTCCATGGCCGCCGCGCACCAGATCAGCGGCTTCATGAAGGAGACCAGCCGCGCCATCGAGACCGCCGACCGGCTGCGCGCGCCGCTCCAGGACGCCATGCGGGCGACCATTCAGCAAAGCCAGGCCTGGGCCGGCCAGCCGCTGTCCACCGATTCCAGCCAGGCGCAGGCCGGGCGGCAGGCCCTCCAGGAGCTCACCGAGCGGTTCAAGCAGCTGACCGGGGCGCTGCTGCCGCTCAGCAAGGAACTGATCGTCCTCAATGACAGCAGGACCAACGCCGGCGAGTGGCGCGAGGCCATCGTCCATGAGTCCAGGCACGCGCTGCGCACGGTGCTGATCCGGGTTTCCGGGATCGTCCTGGCGCTGGCGGCGATCCTGGTGCTTTCGGATGTCTGGCGCCGCATCACCTTCCGGTATGTGGTCGAACCGCGCCGGCGCCGGCAATTCCTCATGCTGCGCCGGGTGGTGATCGGCTTCCTGATGGTGGTCGTGCTGACCCTTGGCTTCGTCAGCCAGTTCAGTTCGCTCGCCACCTTCGCCGGGTTCATCACCGCGGGCATCGCCGTGGGCCTGCAGGCCGTCCTGCTCTCGGTCGCCGCCTACTTCTTCATCATCGGCCGGTACGGCATCCGGGTCGGGGACCGGATCAGCATCGCCGGCATCACCGGCGACGTGGTGGATATCGGGCTGGTGCGCCTGTACCTGATGGAACTGGCCGGCACCGGGCTGGACCTCTACCCCACCGGGCGCATCGTGGTGTTTTCCAATGCCGTCCTGTTCCAGGCGTCGACCCCGCTGTTCAAGCAGATCCCCGGAACCGAGTACGCCTGGCACGAAGTCGTGGTGATGATCGCCCCCGGCGGCAACCACAAGGCGGCCGAGGCGAAGCTGTTGGCTGCCGTGAACGCGGTCGACTCGGGCTACCGGCCCGAGATCGAACGGCAGCACGCCGCCGTGGAGCGCCACATCGGCATGCAGATCAAGGTGCCGCGCCCGGAGGCGCGGGTCCAGTTCACCGAGGCCGGCCTGGAACTGCTGGTGCGCTATCCGGTCATGATCCGCAAGGCGCCTGAGGTGGACGAACAGATGACCCGGAGCATCCTGGCCCTGATCGAATCCGACCCGGAACTTAAAGCCGCGGTGGCGGGCAACCTCGGCATCCGCTCGGCGGTCAAGGGATGAGGCTCACCGTGCCGGCGGCCTCCTGGAACGCCTCGATCTGGTTGAAGTTCATGTAGCGGTAGATCTCCCCCGACCGGGCCGAGACCGCCAGCATCTGCGCCTGGTACTCGGCCAGGGTGGGGATCCGCCCCAGCAGGGCGCAGACCGCGGCCAGTTCCGCCGAGCCCAGGAAGACCCGGGTGTCGATGCCCAGGCGGTTGGGGAAGTTGCGGGTGGAGGTGGACATGGCGGTGGCGCCCTTGCGCACCTGGGCCTGGTTGCCCATGCACAGGGAGCAGCCGGGGGTCTCCAGGCGCGCGCCGGTGCGGCCCAGGATGCCGTAGTAGCCCTCCTCCTTGAGGATGAACTCGTCCATCTTGGTGGGCGGGGCGATCCACAGGCGGGTCGGCAGGTCGTTCTGGCCCTCCAGCACCCGGCCGGCGGCGCGGAAATGGCCGATGTTGGTCATGCAGGAGCCGATGAAGACCTCGTCGATGGGGGTGCCGGCCACCGCGGACAGCGGCTTGACGTCGTCGGGGTCGTTGGGGCAGGCCAGGATCGGCTCCTTGATGTCGGCCAGGTCGATCTCGAGGGTCGCCGCATACTCGGCGTCCGGGTCGGGGGCCAGCAGTTCGGGCCGGGCGATCCAGGCCTCCATGGCCCGGATGCGCCGCTCCAGGGTCTGCCGGTCCTGGTAGCCCTGGGCGATCATCCACTTCATGAGGGTGATGTTCGAGGTCAGGTACTCGATGATCGGTTCCTTGTCCAGGCGCACCGTGCAGCCGCCCGCGGAGCGTTCGGCGGAGGCGTCGGTCAGTTCGAAGGCCTGCTCCACCTTCAGCATGGGCAGCCCTTCGATCTCCAGGATGCGGCCGCTGAAGACGTTCTTCTTGTCCTTCTTCGCCACGGTGAGCAGGCCGGCGCGGATGGCATAGAGAGGAATGGCGTTGACCAGGTCGCGCAGGGTGATGCCGGGCTGCAGCTCGCCCTTGAAGCGCACCAGCACCGATTCGGGCATGTCCAGCGGCATGACCCCGGTGGCGGCGGCGAAGGCCACCAGCCCGGAGCCGGCCGGGAACGAGATGCCGATGGGGAAGCGGGTGTGGGAGTCGCCGCCGGTGCCGACGGTGTCGGGCAGCAGCAGGCGGTTCAGCCAG
>CAZVHQ010000040.1:0-32013 GCA_964627225.1 uncultured Mesoterricola sp. | reverse complement strand
AGGCCAGGTCCATGCCCGCGGCGGCGAACGCGTCCAGGCGCTGGGGCAGGGTCATCAGCAGTTTCGGCCGGCGTTCGGGTGCCACGATCATGGCGGGGTGCGGGTCGAAGGTGACCACCACGGCGGGTACGCCCCGGGCCCGGGCTCTCAGCCCGGCCAGCTCGAGCACGCTCCTGTGGCCGGCGTGGACGCCGTCGAAGTTGCCCAGGGTGAGAATGCAGGGCCCTTCGCAGGGCGCGCAATCCAGGGTGTGACGCCAGACTTTCATCAGGGGGTGCCTCCTTGAGCCCGCGGCCGGGCGAGACTGCCGATCACGCAGGCCGCCAACACCAGGGTGATCAATGACAGTGAAACCAGGATGGGGATTGCCACCTGCTTTTCGAGGCACATCTTGGCCCCCACGAAGGTGAGGATCACGGCGAGGCCGACCTTGAGCAGATGGAAGCGATCCATCATCCGGACCAGCAGGAAGTAGAGGCTGCGCAGGCCCAGGATGGCGAAAATGTTGGAGGTATAGGCCAGGAACGGATCCCGGGTGACGGACAGCACCGCGGGGATGGAGTCCACGGCGAACAGGAGGTCGGTGGCCTCGACGATCACCAGCAGCAGCAGCATGGGCGTGGCGTAGCCGCGGTGCTCCCGGATGACCCGGAAGTGCTCGTAGCCGCCTTCAGGATCGTACGGCACGACCCGCCGGAAGGCCCGGGCGAGGCCGCCCCGGCGCGGATCGTCGGCCTGCCGCTCGCGCCGGACCAGCATCTTGATGCCGGTGTAGACCAGGAAGGCGCCGAACAGGATGATCATCCAGGAGAACCGGTTGAGCAGGGTGATGCCGGCGGCGATCATGACCGCCCGCAGCGCCATCGCCCCCAGCACGCCCCAGTACAGGATCCGGTGCTGGTTGCGGACCGGGACCTGGAAGGCGGTGAACAGCAGGGCGAACACGAACAGGTTGTCGACGCTGAGGGATTTCTCAAGGATATAGGCGGTGAAGAATTCGGCGGCCTTCACCCCGCCCATGGCCTGCCAGACCACCCCATTGAAGGCCAGGGAGAGCAGGACCCAGGCGATGCTCCATCCGGCGGATTCGCGCAGGCTGGGGGCATGGGCCTTGCGGTTGAAGAACCCCAGGTCCAGGGCCAACATGACCACGACCAGCAGGTGGAAGCCCAACCAGGCCCACCAGGGTGCCGAACTGAACCACGCCTCGAACAAGTCGCCTCCGGTGGCACAGTTTAACTGCGGTATGGTTGACGGTCCTGGTTCCATTTCCCTGAGAGCGCCCCATGAGCATCCCCCGTCTCTTTGTCCCCTATCCCGGCGTGGTCCACGAAGGCGTGCAGGTGCCCTTGGGCGCCGCCCAGGCTCGTCATCTATGGGTGCTGCGCCTGCCCCAGGGCTCCGCCCTGGAACTGGTGCTGGACTCCGGCCCATGGAAGGCCGATCTTTCGGAGATCGACAAGGACCACGCCCTGGCCCGGCTGCTGGCACCGCTGAAGGAGGACCGCGAGCCGCCCTTCGCCTTGGCCGCCTACGTGCCGGTCACCGCCCAGCTGTCGCTGCTGGACGACCTGCTGCCGCCGCTGGTGGAGCTGGGCGCCACGGCCATCCAGCCGGTGGTGTTCCGGCGCAGCGAATACGACGCCGACAAGACCGCCGCCCGGTTCGAGCGCTGGCAGCGCATCGTGCACAGCGCCTGCGAGCAGAGCCACCGCTCCAGGGTGCCGGGGTTGGCGCTGCCGGTGCCGTTCGACGCCCTGCTGACGGTGGACGTCGCCCAGCGCTGGGTGGCCCATGAGCTGCGCTCCGGCCAAGGCAATCCCACGCTGGCCCGGGGTCCGGTCGCCTTCACCAGCGGGCCGGAGGGCGGCCTCACCGACGGCGAGTACGGGGCCCTCACCGGAGCCGGGTGGCAGCCCGTCTATCTGGGCGGAAGCATCCTGCGGGCATTCACTTGCCCGGTGGCCATGCTCGGGGCGATCCGCTTCCTGTTGCCGAGCTAGGGGCCCGGACCCATCATGGGGCCGGCAACGTGGAGGTTTCAACATGTTCAAGCGTGGTGTGGTGGCCGGCCTGCTCGCGACCATGGGGATCGTGGCCGCCGGCGCGGGACCCCAGACGGGAACCTGGCTCCGATGTTCGAGGCCAAGGATCAGAACGGCACGACCGTGAGGCTCGCGGATTATCTAGGTAAGTCAAATGTAGTGTTGTATTTCTATCCAAAGGACGACACCCCGGGCTGCACCAAGGAGGCCTGCTCCCTGCGCGACGGCTACCAGGCCATCCTGGCGGCCGGCGCGGTGGTGCTGGGGGTGAGCGCGGACGACGTGGGCAGCCACGCGGCGTTCGCCAAGAAGTTCAACCTGCCCTTCCCCATCCTGGCCGACCCCGACGGCGCCTTGATCCATAGCTACGGGGTAAAGATGCCGCTGCTGACGATGGCCCACCGGGTCACCTTCATCATCGACCAGCGGGGGGTCATCCGCTACCGGATGGACAAGGTGGATGCCGCCAGGCATGACCAGCAGGTCCTGGAGCTGCTGAAGACGCTGTGAAGCGCCGGGTCTTGGCGCGGATCCCGGCCATGCGCCGCAATCTCAATCGACAACAGGCATTTAAACCAATTACCTGCGTTGCCGGGGCGGATTTCGGGCACACTCAAGGGATGGCACCAGATCGCTTCGATCTTCCCACTTCGTTCGTCGACTCCCCCGAGGCGCTGGCGGACGCTCTCCCGCACTGGTTCGCGGCCAATCTCCTGGCGGTGGACATCGAATGCAGCCTGACCGGATTCCACCACTGCGTGATGGCCCTGCTGCAGGTGGCCACCCACGACCGCGCCTGGCTGGTGGACCCGCTCGCCATCCCCGAGCTGATGCGCCCGGCCCTGCTGGCCATGGCCGAGGTGCCCTGGATCGTCCACGATTTCTCCGGCGACGGCATCGTCTTCAAGCGGATCTACGACGTGGTGCCCAGCTCGGTGATGGATACCATGCTGCTGGCCCGGACCCTGGGCTATCCGCAGCCCGGTCTCAAGACCATGGCCCGGCTGAAGCTGGGCCTGGAAATCCCCAAGGAGGAGCAGGACTCCAACTGGATGCACCGGCCCCTGCGCGAGGCGCAGATCAGCTACGCCGCCCGGGACGCCACCCTGCTGCTGCCGCTGCTGCGCACCCTGGCCCTGGAGGCCGAGGAAAAGCGCCTCGACCCGGTGGTGGGGCCGTGCCTGCGCGAGCTGCCCGGCGAGATGCGCCGCCTGCTGCGCCGGGTGCGCCAGTACCGGGCTCCGGAAACCAACCCGGTGATGGACAAGATCCGCCACCTGGGGCTTGGCGAAGACGCCATGGACAAGGCCCGGCGGCTCACGGAACTGCGCCACCGCTGGGGCAACCAGGGCGACGTGGCGGCGGTCATGGAGCTGGGCAACCGCTGGATCATCGCCCGGCTGGAGCATCCGCCGAAAACCAAGGAAGCCCTGGAACGCTGCATCCCCAATCCGCGCTTCCGCCGCACGCGGCTGGAGGCGATCTGGGAGGTTCTGGGCGAAAACTAGAGAAAACCAGGTTTGCCAGACCCCGCAAGGCCCAGGAGATCCCATGGCCCAGGACGATTTCAACATCAGCTTCCCCGACGGCCTGATCGGGTTCCCTGGGCACACCAGCTTCACCCTGCTGGAACCCAAGGATGGCTATCCGCTCAAGTTCCTGCAATCCGTGGTGGACCCTGGCGTCTCCTTCACCTGCATGGATGCCGCCTGCGTCAAGCTGGACTACGAGGTGCCGCTGGCTCCCGCCGATGCCGCGGCGCTGGCCCTGGAGGCCCCGGAGGACGCCATGGTGCTGGTGACCGTCTCGGTGCCGGCGAACGATTCGCGGGAAACCACGGCCAACCTGGCCGGTCCGCTGGTGATCAACCTGCGCACCCGGACCGGTCGCCAGATCGCGCTGGATGTCTCGGTGTACCCGCTCAAATACAAGGTGTTCACCGCGCGGGAGGATACCGTGGTGCAGTTCCCGGCGGGGCTCATCGGCTACCCGGCGCTCAAGGCATTCCGCCTGTTCGAGCCGGCCGACGGCTACCCGCTCAAGTTCCTCCAGGCGGTGGACCGCGAGGACATTTCCTTCACCTGCATCGACGTGGCGGCGATCAAGCCGGACTACGAGGTTTCCATGAGCGAAACCGAAGCCCAGGGCCTGGCCATCGAGCAGCCCTCGGACGCGCTGATTCTCGCCCTGCTGGTGGTCCCCAAGGACCCCAAGCGGATGACCGCCAATCTGGCCGGGCCCCTGGTGGTGAACATTAAGACCTTGCAGGGGCGGCAGATCGTGCGCAACATCGACCAATTTCCGCTGGCCTATCCGGTCTTTTCGGAAAGGTAGGGCGACATGCTGGTCATCACCCGCAAGCTGGACCAGTCCATCATCATCAACGGCAACGTCGAAGTGGTGGTGACGGGGATCACCAAGGACGGCGTGCGTCTGGGCATCGTCGCCCCGCGGGAGGTGGAGGTGCACCGCCGGGAGGTGTTCGAGGCCATCGCCGCGGCCAACCTCGCGGCCTCTTCGGCCACACCCCTGCCCATCCAGGATGTCGCCGCGCTGTTCCGCGCGCGCGGCTCCAAGGTGAGGACGGTCAAGGGCAAATAATTTATTTTTTCAGATAGGGCTTGAGGTACTGGCCGGTGATGCTGGCCTGGTCCCGGGCCACCTGCTCGGGGGTGCCCTGGGCGATGATGGTGCCGCCGGCGGCGCCGCCCTCGGGGCCGAGGTCGAGGATCCAGTCGGCGGTCTTGATGACGTCCAGGTTGTGCTCGATGACGATCACCGTGTTGCCGGCTTCCATCAGCCGCTCGATCACCTCCAGCAGCTTCTGGATGTCCTTGAGGTGCAGCCCGGTGGTGGGCTCGTCCAGGATGTAGACGGTACGCCCGGTAGGGCGCTTGGACAGTTCCTTGCCCAGCTTCACCCGCTGGGCTTCGCCGCCGGACAGGGTGGTGGAGCTCTGGCCCAGCCGGATGTAGCCGAGGCCGACGTCCATGAGGGTCTGCAGCTTGTTGGCCAGCACCGGGATCGGCCCGAACAGGCCCAGGGCCTCCTCCACGGTCATGGCCAGCACGTCGGAGATGCTCTTGCCCTTGTAGTGCACTTCCAGGGTCTCCCGGTTGTAGCGCTTGCCCTTGCACTGCTCGCAGGTGACGTAGATGTCCGGCAGGAAATGCATCTCGATCTTGAGCACGCCGTCGCCTTCGCATTTCTCGCAGCGGCCGCCCTTGACGTTGAAGCTGAAGCGCCCGGCGGCGTAGCCCCGGGCCTTGCTCTCCGGCAACTGGGCGAACAGCTCGCGCAGGGGGGTGAACAGGCCGGTGTAGGTGGCGGGGTTGCTCCGGGGGGTGCGGCCGATGGGCGCCTGGTCGATGTCGATGACCTTGTCCACGTGCTCCAGGCCCTTGATCGCCCGGTGCTTGCCCACCACGTGGGCGCCCTGGTGCAGCTGGTTGGCCAGGGCCTTGTAGAGGATCTCGTTGACCAGGGTGCTCTTGCCCGAACCCGAAACCCCGGTGACGCAGGTGAACAGGCCGATGGGGAAGGCCGCGTCCACCTTGCGCAGGTTGTTCTCCTGGGCGCCGAGCACCTGCAGGTGGCCGCGGCTGGCCTTGCGGCGGGTGCGCGGCACGGGGATCCGCTCGGTGCCGCGCAGGAAGGCTCCGGTGATGGAGGCCTCGGACCGGCCGATCTCCTCCGGGGTGCCCTGGGCCACCACGAAGCCGCCGTGCTCGCCGGCCCCGGGCCCCAGGTCGACCACGTGGTCCGCAGCCAGGATGGTCTCCAGGTCATGCTCCACCACCAGCACGGTGTTGCCCAGGTCGCGCATCTCCTTGAGGGTGTGCAGCAGCTTCTGGTTGTCGCGCTGGTGCAGGCCGATGCTCGGCTCGTCCAGCACGTACATCACCCCTTGCAGCTTGGAGCCGATCTGGGTGGCCAGGCGGATGCGCTGGCCCTCGCCGCCGCTGAGGGTGGCGGCGGAGCGGTCCAGGGTCAGGTAGCCGAGCCCGACGTCGTCCAGGAAGCCCAGGCGCTCCTTGATCTCCTTCAGGACCTTCTCGGCGATGACGGCCTCCTTGCCCTCCAGCTGGAGCGCCATGAACCAGGCCCGGGCCTCGCGCACGCTCAAGGCCGACACGGCGGCGATGTGCAGGCCGCCGACCAACACCGCCAGCACCTCCGGGCGCAGGCGCTGGCCTGCGCACGCCTCGCACGGGGTGATGCGCATGGATTCCTCCATCTCGGCGCGGATCTCCTCGCTGCTGGTCTCCCGGTAGCGCCGCTCCAGGTTGCCCACCACCCCTTCGAAGTTGTGCATGAACTCGTAGCGGTTGCCCTTGTTCTGGTAGACGAACTTCATCTTGCGGTCCAGGCCGTGCAGCAGCACCTGGCGGGTCTCGGCCGGCAGGCTCTTCCAGGGGGTGTCCAGGCTGAAGGCCAGCACCCGGCTCAGCTGTTCCAGGAACTGGCCGCGCCAGCCGTCCTCGCCGGCGCTCTTCCAGCCGCTGGCCTGGAGGCAGCCCTGGCTGATGCTCAGATCCGGGTTGGGCACGATCAGCTCCTCGGCGAACTGGCGCTTGAAGCCCAGGCCGTCGCAGGCGGTGCAGGCGCCGAACGGGGAGTTGAAGGAGAACGAGCGCGGCTCCAGGTCCGGCAGGCCGAGGCCGAAGCGCTGGCACTTGGCGTTGTTGCAGGCCAGCTTGGAGGAGAACAGCCGCTCCTCGCCGTCCAGGTCCACCAGGGCCGTGCCTTCGGCCAGATTGCAGGCGATCTCCAGGCTGTCCGCGAGCCGGGTGGCGATGCCGGGGGCGACCTTGAGCCGGTCGATGACCACCTCGATGGTGTGCTTCTTCTGCTTGTCCAGGTCGGGCAGGCCGTCGGTGAGGTCCAGCATCTCGCCGTTGACCCGGGCCCGGATGTAGCCCCGCTTCATGAGATCGGCCAGGAGCTTGCGGTACTCGCCCTTGCGCGCCCGCACCACCGGGGCCAGGATCTGCACCCGGGTGCCCTCCTTCTGGGCCAGGATCTGGTCCGCCATCTCCTGCACGGTCTGGCTGGCGATGGGCTGGCCGCAGGCCATGCACTGGGGCCTGCCCACCCGGGCGAACAGCAGGCGCAGATAGTCGTAGATTTCGGTCACCGTGGCCACGGTGGAACGCGGGTTCTTGCTGGTGGTCTTCTGTTCGATGGAGATGGCCGGGGACAGGCCGTCGATGCTGTCCACGTCGGGCTTTTCCATCTGGTCCAGGAACTGCCGGGCGTAGGCGCTGAGGCTCTCCACGTAGCGCCGCTGGCCCTCGGCGTAGAGGGTGTCGAAGGCCAGGCTGGACTTGCCGCTGCCGGACAACCCGGTGATGACCACCAGCTTGTTGCGCGGCAGGACCAGGTCGAAATTCTTGAGGTTGTGTTCCCTGGCCCCTTTGATGTTGATGCTGTCCATGCTGACCTCGAATCTGAAGCTTACGCTAATTTTTCGTGACTGGCGCGGAGTTGCGTTGATGAACCTTTACCGCTTTGGGGGCCGGAGGCTCCTAGAATGGGTCCATGTACTGTCTGGATCTGTCCATCCTGCTGCACCGGGCCCTGGAGGGCCGGGTCGAAACCTTGATGAACAACTTGTCGGTGGTGGACTGGGAGGCGGATCCGGACAGTCTGCATGAGGTCCGGGTGGCTTCCCGGCGCGTGCGCGCGGTGCTGGACCTGGTGGAACCCGGGCTCTACCCGGGGTTCAAGCGCCAGAGCCGCAAGCTCAAGCGCCTGACCCGGGCCCTGAGCCGCACCCGGGAAATGGACGTGCACATCGCCATCCTGGAGGAGGCCGGGCAGCTGCCGGCGCTCACCACCTGCCCGGGCCTGGAGCACGCGCTGGAGGTGATCGATGGCCGCCGGCGCAAGGCGCGCAGGACCATGGCCGAGGAACTGTCCCGGCTCAACCTGAAGAACCTGCCCCAGATGCTGCTGGTGCCCAGCCTGCCCGACCCGTTCCGGCCGGGCGATCTGCCCGGAGCCGTCTGGAACTGCCTGGCGCCCTGGCTGGAAGGCGCCTTCCCGTCGGAACAACTGCTGGACCAGGAGGACGCCCGGGCGCTGCACGCCCTGCGCATCCGGGTCAAGCGCCTGCGCTATGCCCTGGAGGTCCTGGGTGCGGGCTTTGCCACCGCGCCCGAGGGGCAGTTGAAGCACCTGCGGGCGGTGCAGACCGCCCTGGGCAATCACCACGACCGGGCCACCCTGGAAACCTTGCTGACCGGGCTGCACCAGGGCCTTGAGGCGCGCCGCCGCCCGCTCCTGGCGGCTGGGACGCAGGATCTCCTGATCCATCTCGGGGAAGACCGGATGATCGCCTTCGAGCAATTCCGCGCCCTGGCGGTGGGCACCTCGAAGGAGCAGTTCCTCGGCAGCCTGCGCAGCGACCTCGGGCTGGAACCCGAGGGAAGCGACGCCTCATGAATTTCCACCCCTTCACCTGGTTCCACAGCCTCCACGCCAAGCTGTTCACGGTCACCGCCCTGGTGACCAGCGTGCTCACGGTGGCGGTGGCCTTCTCCATCACCCGGAACAGCCGGCGGGAGCTGGAGAAGTACTCCAGGAACCTGGCGATCGAAACCTCCCAGGCGGTGGAGACCGAGATCCTGCAGCGCTGGAACAAGGATTTCCACGACTTCAAGGACCCCCAGAAGCTCAAGGAGCTGCTGCAGAGCCTGGCCGGCCCGGACCGGAGCATCTTCCAGATCGATGTCTTCCGGCGCATGCCCAACACCAACCAGGTCGCCCTGGTCGCCTCCTCGGAGGACGAGGACAAGGTGGACTGGGGCAAGGAGATCGGCAGCCACATGGAGATCAGCACGCCGCAATCGGAGCTGGTGGAGCTGACCACCGGCACCCGGGCCTGGAAGATCTACCTGCCCATCCGCAACCTGAGGCCCAAGCAGCCTCCCTACGGCCTGATCCGCGCCTACTGCGACCTGGAGCGCTGGGAGACGGTCTGGCAGAACAACCTCAACAACACCCTGTTGCGCCTGCCGATGGTGATCCTGGGCGAATTCATCCTGCTCTGGGTGATCCTGGGCTCGGTGGTGAGCGAACCCATCGCCTCCATCACCGAGGCCATGTCGCGCCTGGAGAAGGGCGACCCGTCGGCGCGCACGGATGTGCGCAGCACCAACGAGCTGGGCCTGATCGCCAACCGGTTCAACCTCATGGCGGCCCAGCTGCAGCGGGCGGCGGAGGAGCGCGAGTCGCTCATCAAGGAGATCCAGGGGCTGAACACCGGCCTGCAGGGCCGGATCCAGGAAGCCCTGGCCGCCCTCCAGAGCCAGAACCACGAGCTGGAGAAGCTCATGGAGGGCAACGCCCTGCTGCGTGAGGAACTCAGCCAGCAGGAGCGCATGGCCGTGGCCGGCCAGCTCACGGCGGCCTTCGCCCACGAGGTGGGCACGCCGCTCAACCTGGTGAACAGTCACCTGCAGCTGCTCCAGGGCCAGAGCGACGTCGGCGAGAAGAGCCGGGAGCGCCTGGCCGTGATCCATGGCCAGATCGAGCGGGTGGGCGATATCGTCCGCAAGATGATGGACCTGACCCGCAGGCCGGGCATCCAGCAGGAGGCGGTGCCCCTGGCTCCGCTGATCGCCGACCTGCAGCGGCTGTGGAGCCCCACCCTGGCCATCCACAACATCAGCTTCGGCTGGGAGGCGCCGGATCCCTGCGTGCTGTTCGTCGACCGCAAGCAGATGGAGCAGCTCTTCATCAACCTGGTGAACAATTCCGTGGACGCCATGCCCGATGGCGGCCAGCTGCAGCTTTCCGCCGAGCGCGAGGCCGGCTCGGCGCGCTGGCTGGTCCGGCTCAGCGACACCGGCACCGGCATCGCCCCGGAGATCCTCCAGAAGGTGTTCCGGCCCATGTTCACCACCAAGCCCGAAGGCAAGGGCACCGGCCTGGGCCTGGCCATCTGCCGGGAGATCGTCCGGGCCCACGGCGGAGAGATCCGCATCGACAGCGAAGAGGGCCAGGGCACCACCATGAGCTTCTCCCTGCCGGGCCTGCCCTAGCGCATTCCGTTGCTTTGCAGGATAATTTGATATGCGCAAAATCCGTAAAGCCGTCATCCCCGTGGCCGGTCTGGGCACCCGGTTCCTCCCCGCCACCAAGGCCCAGCCCAAGGAGATGCTGCCGCTGGTGGACAAGCCGGTGATCCAGTACGTGGTGGAAGAAGCCATCCACGCCGGGATCGAGAACATCATCCTGGTCACCGGGCGCGGCAAGCAGGCCATCGAGAACCATTTCGACGTGGCCTTCGAGCTCGAGGACACCCTCAGCCGGCGCGGCAAGACCGACGAGCTGGAACAGATCCAGAGCATCACCCGGCTCGGCCAGTTCGCCTACGTGCGCCAGGGCGAACCCCTGGGGCTGGGCCACGCGGTGCTGTGCGCCCACAACACGGTGGGCAACGAGCCGTTCGCCCTGCTCCTGGGCGACGACGTGTTCGACGAGGCCAACCCCGCCCTGGGCGCCCTGATCGAAGCCTTCGAGGCCACCGGCAAGTCGGTGGTGGGCGTGCAGGAAGTGCCCCTGGCCCATGTCTCCCGCTACGGCATCGTCAATGCGCCCGGTTCGGCGGCCACCCCGTGGTGGGGGGTGGACCAGATCGTCGAGAAGCCGGCCCCGGACCAAGCCCCCAGCCGCTGGGCCGTGGTTGGCCGCTATGTGCTCAAGCCGGAGATTTTCAAGCACCTCCAGAAGGTCAAGCCCGGGGTCGGCGGCGAATACCAGCTCACCGACGCCCTGGCCGCCCTGGCGGATCAGGGCGAGCTGGTGGCCGCCCCGATCCCGGCCCGGCGCTACGACACCGGCGACAAGCTGGACTACCTCAAGGCGAACGTGGAATTCGGGCTGAAGCGCGAGGACCTGGGGGCGCCGTTCCTGGCCTACCTGAAGGAGCTGGTGGCGAACCGCTGAAGCCTACTTGGGGATGGTGCCGGTCCGGTCCCAGCGGGTCCAGGCCAGGAAGTGCCGGGCGCCGTCCAGGAAGTTCATGGCGACGTCCCCGGGGTTGTGCGGCACGTTGGCGTCGGTGTCATCGTTGCCGCCCTCCCGGAAGCTCCACCAGATGATGAACGGCCGGCCGCGCAGCAGCTCCATCGGCAGGAAGCCCCAGTAGCGTCCGTCGGCGCTGTTCTCCCGGTTGTCGCCCATGGCCAGCAGGTGGCCCGGCGGCACGGTGACCGGGCCCAGGTTGTCCCGGAAGCCGAAGACCATCGTCAGGCCGGGCTGGACCGCCGGATCGGCATAGGGCCAGACCCGCCGGCGCAGGCCCGGCGGCACCCGTTCCGGAGGGCCGGCGTCCCGGGCCGGCGGCCATGGGCCCGCAACCGGGCCCTGGGCCGGGTCCAGGATGTGGTGCTCCCAGGGGCCGGTGACCAGGCGCCCGTTGACGAACAACCGCTTGTCCCGGATCAGCACGCTGTCGCCGGGCAGCGCCACGCAGCGCTTGACCCAGTCCTGCTCGCGGTCGCCGGGGTAGCGGAAGATGATGATGTCGCCCCGGGCCGGAGCGCGCATGGGGAACAGCCGGGCCTCCCAGGGCCACTGGGGCGCTGCGAACAGGAACTTGTTCACCAGCACGTGGTCGCCGATCTGCAGGGTGTTGCGCATGGAGCCGGTGGGAATGGTGAACTGCTGGGCCACGAAGGTCTTGAAGAACATGATCAGCATCACGGCGAAGCAGACCACTTCGAGGTTGTCGCGCAGGAAACCCTTGCGCGCTCCCGGGGGAAGGGTCGATGGGCTGTGGGTCTCGCTCATGGGATTCCCCAGAGGGCTTATTTATAATTTTTTAATTAGCTGCGTTCCAGCAGCAAATGCAGCAGGGTCACCGCCGCCGGGGTGATGCCGGGGATGCGGGAAGCCTGACCCAAGGTCTCCGGACGGTGGCGCTGGAGCTTCTCCTTCACTTCGTTGCTCAGGCCCGGCAGGTGCTCCACCCGGAAATCCACCGGGATGCGCACGTGGTCCCAGGCCCGCTGGCCCTCCAGCAGGCGCGCCTCCCGGGCCTGGAAGCCCTGGTAGCGCAGCTCGAACAGCAGCAGGTCGCGTTCCCAGGCAGCATCCCAGCCCGGCGCCTGGGGCCCGGTCCAGCCATCCAGCATGGCCAGCGCGGCGTCCGCCAGGGATTCGGTGATCTGCTGGCGCCGGAACAGGTCGGCCAGGCTCATGCCCGAAGCGAGGGTGAGCCCGGCTTCCAGGGCGATGGCGCCGAACGGCGAGGAGGGCGCCACCCAGGCCGTCTGGCACTGTTCCCGGACCCGCACCCGCCGGGCCTGGGTGGCCTCCACCCGGCCAAGTTCCCCGGGGGTGAGCGCGCCCACGGTCCGGGCGATCTCCAGCAGGCGCACGTCGGCCAGGTCGCAGGCCAGGTTGAGCCGGTGCTCGGCCCGGGCGGTGAGCATGCGGTAGGGCTCATCGGTGCCCTTGGTGACCAGGTCGTCGATCATGACCCCCAGATAGGCCTGGTCCCGGCCCAGCACCACCGGCTCCTGGCCCCGCAGCCAGCGCACGGCGTTGATCCCGGCCATGATGCCCTGGCCCGCGGCCTCCTCGTAGCCGGTGGTGCCGTTGATCTGCCCGGCGAACCAGACCCCCTCCAGCCCTGCCATGGACAGATCCTGCCCCAGCTGCAGCGGATCGAAGCTGTCGTACTCGATGGCGTAGCCCGGCCGGAGGATCTCGGCGTCCTTGAACCCCGGCAGGCTGCGCACCATGCGCAGCTGCACCTCGGGCGGCATGGAGGTGGACAGGCCGGCCAGGTAGACCTCCTCGGTCTCCAGCGAATCGGGCTCCACGAAGATCTGGTGGCTGGCCTTGTCGGGGAACTTGACGAACTTGTCCTCGATGGACGGGCAGTAGCGCGGCCCCACCCCCTCCACATGGCCGCCGTACATGGCGGACCGGTGCAGGTTCTCGCGCACCGCCCGCTCCGTTTCGGCGGTGGTGTGCACCACATGGCAGGGCACCTGGGGCAGGCCGATGCCCGGGCTGAAAAAGCTGAACGGGCGCGGCACCGGATCGCCGTATTGGGCCTCCATCTGGCTGAAATCGATAGACTTGGCGGCGATGCGCGGGCTGGTGCCGGTCTTCAGGCGACGTCCGCGCAGCCCCAGGGCGCGCAGCTGCTCGGCCAGGTGGGTGGAAGGCGGCTCACCGGCCCGGCCCGCTTCCAGCCTGCGTTCGCCGATGAGGATGCGGCCGTTCAGGAAGGTGCCCGAGGTGAGCACCACCGCCGCACAGGGGATGAACGCGCCGTCCAGCAGTTCCACCCCTTCCAGCCCCCGGGTGCCCTCGCGCCAGCGCAGGCCCGAGGCCATGCCCTGGCACAAGCTCAGGTTGGGGGTATGTTCGAGCAGCCGGCGGGCGGCGATCCGGTACTTGACCCGGTCGGCCTGCGCCCGGGGCCCGCGCACCGCCACGCCCCGGCTGGCGTTGAGGATGCGGAAGTGGATGCCATTGGCGTCGGTCAGCCGGCCCATGGCGCCGCCCAGGGCATCCAGTTCCCGCACCATGTGCCCCTTGCCGACCCCGCCGATGCTGGGGTTGCAGCTCATCTGGCCGATCTGGTCCAGGTTCATGGTCAGCAGGGTGGTGGCCATGCCCATCCGCGCAGCGATGTGCGCCGCCTCGATGCCGGCGTGCCCGCCCCCGATCACCACCACCCGCAGGAACTTGTTGTCGTTGAAGGCCTTCAGCTTCCGACCTCCTCGTCCTCGTGCCCAGGCTCCTCTTCCTGGCCGCACACCGGGCACAGGGCCGAGCCGACTTCCCGGGCCTTGCGCTTGAGCCTGGCGGCCTTCTCCAGGATGTCCTGGCGCAGCTCGGGCCCGCTCTTGGGCGTGGTGAGGGCGACCAGCAGGGCCCCGGCGGCGACCCCGACCAGGAACAGAATCAGGTTGGTACCCGCGTTCGAACGCTCGTCACTCATGGGGTTCCTCCTTGGGGTCGGCCCCTTTCCTGGGCCGGCGGATCAGGTTCACGGCAAATTTAAGGCCTGTCAATAGGGCACCCATCCAGGGGCCGCCCTTGCCGAGGAAGGCCTCCAAGGCCGACACCGCGCCGGAGAGGATCCGGCCGAGGCCCATGGGCCACTCCAGACTGGTCACGGCCAGGTCCGCCAGGCCGTCGGCCCGCTCACGAATGTGGTGGATGTCGTCGGTGATCAGCCGCAGGTCCGCCCGGGCGCTGTCGGCCAGAAGCTGGACGGAAACGGCCGTGCGCCGAAGTTGCAGCAGGAGCGGCACCAGGCACCCGCCGACCGCCACCAGGACAATTGCCAGAAGAATTTGCAGCCATAACGCCATGGGGTTACCCTCCGCCGATCCAATAAGAGTAGTGCGGGAATTGCACAAAAGCTCTCCCGTGTTGAAAACCACCGGTTATTTGCCCGGGATTTGATGGGAGAATGGCGAGATGAGAACCCGCCTTAATATCGAGGAACGCAGGGAGCGCAGGCGCCGGGTGGTGGCGCGCTCCAAGTTCGCCCTGCCTTCCACCATCACCCTCATCTCGGTGCTCTGCGGCTTTTCCAGCGTGGTCATGTCGATCAACGCCGCGGGCGACCACCCCCGCTACTACTTCACCTGGGCCGCGGCCCTGCTGGTCCTGGCCGGCGTCTTCGACGGCCTGGATGGCAGGGTGGCCCGGGCCACCAACACCGCCACCGAATTCGGGGTCCAGCTGGATTCCCTGGCCGACGTGCTCAGCTTCGGCATGGCCCCGGCCATCCTGGCCTATCGCTACGGCTTCTTCCAGCTGGGCATCGCCGATCCCCAGCTGCGCGCCGTGGGCTGGGCCGCCTCGTTCTTCTTCATCGCCTGCGGCGCCCTGCGCCTGGCCCGCTTCAACGTGCAGGTGGGCTATGTGGATTCGCGCTTCTTCGTGGGCATGCCGATCCCGGTCGGCGCGGCCTGCGTGGCCGCGGTCATCCTGTGCTGGCCCAGTTCCCCCGGCACCGCCCTCAAGGCCTACCTGTTCGCCGCGGAACTGTTCATGGTCGGGGTGCTGATGGTCTCCAGCGTGCGCTTCCCCAGCTTCAAGAAGCGCTCCCACCATCCCCACTCGGTCCACTACACCACCCTGGCCGTGCTGTTCCTGCTCTCCCTGCTGGTCATCCTCCGGGAGCGTTTCTTCCTGCCGTTCTGCGCCCTGTACCTGCTGATCACGCTTGCAATGAACGTTGCATGGAGATTGGGCTGGCACGGGGTCGAACCCCCCATGCGCCAGCCCCGCAAGCCCGAACCGGTAGCCGACTGATCAGGATTTCACTTTGCGCTTGCGGGCGTCGGCCTGGGCGCCGCCGACCACCTTGCTGCCGTCGGCCAGGGCCAGGTTCCAGCCCAGACGATCACCCTTCCTGAGGCCGATCCGGGCCAGGGTGCCGGCGGGGAATTCCACGAAGTGGCGGGCCGGGATCGTTCCGCCGTAGACCGGGCAGTCGTCGCCGAGCATGGGCGAGCAGGGCGGGGTGCGTTCGCTGGTCTCCACCACGGTGCCGTCCTCCTTGACCCACACCACGTCCAGGGCGATGATGCAGTTCTTCATCCAGATGCGGTGGTTGCCGTCCGTATCGTAGAGGAAGATCATGCAGCGGTCCTTGGCCATGGACTGGCGGTACATGAGCCCCCGCGCCTGCTCCTCGGGGCTGCGGGCGACCTCGGCCAGGAACTTGTGGCCCTTGGCCATGACGAGCCCGCCGTCGGCCACTCCAGGGGTGATGGCGAGGAGAAGGCTCAAAAGCAAAGGCGTCATGGAGGCTCCGGAAAGGACCCTCCATGGTAGCCGCGGAGCGGCCCGCCGTGTGCTTCTAGTTGAACTCGAGCTTCTCGTAGCGCGGGAAGCCCACCTCGATCCAGGTTTCGGCGCCGGAGCGAATGATGTTGCCGAAGATGAAGATCAGCGGCGTGGATTGCAGGTCGCCGGGGTAGACGCCGATGATCCAGGGGTGCGCCTCGTTCAGCTGGTAGTCGGGGGTCTCCCGGATGCGCTCCAGCAGGCCGTGCATGTACGCCTCGGCGTAGCTCATGGCCGATTCCACGGAAAGCACCTGCATGCCCTCGGCGTGATAGCTGCGCCCGGTGCTGCTGCGCAGGAACATGGCGGGCTCTGGCAGCACTCGCACGTGGGACGTGGGATAGGTCTGCCGGAGGGTGTCCATCAACGTTTCAAGATCGAAAGGCATGAGAAATGCTCCTAATAGCGCATCTCGCGGTTGAAGGGGATGCCCAGCTGCGCGGGGCCGCGCATGCGGGCCTTGCGCGCCAGGGAGAGCACGATGATGACCAGGACGTAGGGCAGCATGACGGCGAATTCGTACGGGAACTTGATGCCGCCCACCTGGATGGAGAGCTGGAGCGTCTGGGCGAAGCTGAACAGGAGCGCGCCGCCCATGATGCCCACCGGGCTCCAGCGGCCGAAGTACACCAGCGCCACGGCGATGAAACCGCGGCCCGCCACCAGGTCATCCGCGAACATCCTGGCCTGGCACAGGGTGAGGTAGGCGCCGCCCAGCCCGGCCATGGCGCCGCCCACCATCAGGGCCTGGTAGCGCACCCGGTTCACGTTGATGCCCATGCTGTCCGCCGCCCGGGGCGCGGTGCCCACCGCCCGCACCTTGAGGCCCCAGGCGGTCTTGTAGAGCAGGTACCAGCTGGCCGGAACCAGCATGAAGGCGATGTAGGCCATGGGGGTGTGGTTGAACAGGATGCCCCCCAGGTACGGGATCCTGGACAATCCGGGCACCGGCCAAGCCGCCACGCCGTCCAGGCTGGTGACTCCGCCGACGAAGTGCCGGAACAGCACGCCGGCCACGCCCCAGCCGAACAGCTGCAGGCCGATGCCGGCGATGCCCTGGTCGGCCCGGAAGGTCACGGTCACCAGCGCGAACAGCAGCCCCAGCAGGATGCCGGCCGCCATGGCGATGATGAAGCCGATCAGGTTGGCGTAGGGGACCAGCGGGCCGGCCTTGAGGTAGAAGGAGGGCAGGAAGGCCAGGAAGGCCCCCATGCACATGATGCCTTCGCAGCCGAGGTTGAACACGCCCGCGCGCTGGTTGAACATCTCGCCCAGGGAGGCCAGCATCAGCGCCACCGAGAACGGCACGCCGAGCGACAGGATGTTGTAGAGCATGCCACCGGAATTCACGACTGGCCTCCAGGCTTCATGGGTTCGACGGAAGGGGCCTTGAAGCGCGCGAAGAACTTGGCGACCCGTTCCTGCGCATAGGCGTTGTTCAAGTACATCTTGGCGGAGACGATGGCGAGGATGATCACGCCCTGGAGCACCAGGATCATGTTCGCCGGCACGCCGGCGGTGCGCTGGGTCATGTCGGCCCCCACCAGCAGCAGGCCGAAGAACACCGCCGCCGGCACGATGCCCGCGGGATGCAGCCCGCCGAACAGCGCCACCACGATGCCGGCGAAGCCGTAGCCGGAGGAGATGCCCTCGATGGCCCGGTGGTGCACGCCGGTCACTTCCACCGCCCCGGCCAGCCCGGCGAAGGCCCCCGCGAACAGCATGGCCACGATCAGCGACCGGTCCACGCTGATGCCGGCGTAGCGGGCGGCCTTGGCCTCGGCCCCGGCCGCCCGCAGGCGCAGGCCCCAGGTGGTGCGCCAGAGCAGGAAGTAGACCGCCACCGCCAGCACCAGGGCCAGCACCAGCCCCATGTGCAGCCGGGTTTCCGGAATGAGCCGGCCCAGCCAGGCGTTTTCCGGCAGGCGCAGCGATTGCGGCGTGCCCGATCCGGTTTCCAGTTCGCCCGGATCGATCATCGGCCCGCGCAGCAGGAAGGTGTAGAACTGGGCCGCGATGTAGTTGAGCATCACGGTGCTGAGGATCTCGTTGACCCCCAGCTTGGCCCGGAGCACCCCGGCGATGCCGGCCCACAGCCCGCCGCCGATGGCGCCGGCCAGCAGCACCAGCGGCAGCAGGACGATCTTGGGCAGGCCGGGCAATGCCAGGGCGGTGGCCGTGGCGGCCAGGATGCCCATCAGGATCTGGCCCTCCGCGCCGATGTTGATGATCCCGCTGCGGAACGAGATGGCGATGCCCAGCGCCACCAGGATCAGCGGCACGGCCCGGACCAGGACCTCGGTGACGCCGAACAGGTCCTGCACCGGCCCGGTGACGATGGTCAGGTAGGTGAGCATCGGGCTGGCCCCGACCGCCTTGATGACGATGGCGCCGACCGCCATGGCGCAGAACACGGCCAGCAGGACCACGCCCGTGCTGTAGGCGAGCTTGAACTTATTCATCGGAAACCCCCGCCATGAGTAGCCCCAGCCGCTCCCGGGTGGCTTCCAGGGATGGCAGGATCTTGAGTATCCGCCCCTTGTAGATCACCGCGATGCGGTCGGACAGGTTCATGATTTCTTCGAGCTCCTCGGAAATGAGCAGAATGCCGCCGCCCGCGCGGCGCCTGGCCAGCAGTTGGGAATGGATGAATTCCTGGGCGCCCATGTCCACGCCCCGGGTCGGGTAGACCGCCACCAGGGCCTTGGGTTCCCGGGCCAGCTCCCGGGCCAGGATCACCTTCTGAATGTTGCCGCCGGAAAGCGAGCCGCCCGCCGCGGAGGTGGAGGAGCAGCGGATGTCGTAGCGCTCCTTGAGGAACTCGGCGTTGCGGGCGATCTCCTTGAGCTTGAGCATGCACCAGGTGCTGAAGCGCCGGGTGCTGAAATCCTTGAGCACCAGGTTCTCCTTCACCGTGAAGGAGGGCACGATGCCTTCGTGGTGGCGGTCCTCCGGGATGTAGCCCAGGCCGGCATGGATCATGGCCGAAGGTGTCCGGTTGGTCATGTCCCGGTCCAGCAGCTCGACCTTGCCCGATTCCACCGGCCGCAGCCCGGAGATCGCCTCGGCCAGTTCCCGCTGGCCGTTGCCGGACACGCCGGCCAGGCCCAGGATCTCCCCGGCGTGCAGTTCCAGGTCCAGCCCGTCCAGCGCCAGATGGCCGCGGTCGCCGCGCACCTTCAGGTCGCGGGCCGAGAGGATCACCGCCCCGCCGCCGCCCATGCCCTCGTTGTGCGGCAATACCACCTCGCGCCCGGTCATCAGCGCGGCCAGTTCCGAAGTCGTATGGTTGACCGTCAAGCCGTTGAAAACCACGGCGCCATGCCGCAGGATCGCCACCCGGTTGGACAGCGTCTTGACCTCGTTCAGCTTGTGGCTGATGAAGATGATCGAGAGTTCCGCCGACATGCGCTTCAGCCGGTCGATGAGATCGTCGGTCTCCTGGGGCGTGAGGGCCGAGGTGGGTTCGTCGAGGATGAGCAGCCTGGCGCCGAAGCAGAGGGTCTTGATGAGTTCCACCCGCTGCTGCTCGCCCACGGAGAGCTGCCAGATGTAGGCGTCGGGATTCACCGGGAGCTCGTGGTGGGCGGAAACCTCGAGGATCCGCTGCTTGACCGCCTTCAGATCGAGGTTCATGAAGTGGTGGTGCTGCTTGAGTCCCAGGGCCACGTTCTCGATGACGGTCATGTTGGGCACCAGCATGAAATTCTGGTGCACCATGCCGATGCCGCGGGCATAGGCATCGTTCGGGTCGCGGAAATGCACGGCCTTCCCGTTCAGCGTGATGGTCCCCGCATCGGGCTGGTAGAGCCCGGCCAGAATGTTCATGAGGGTCGATTTCCCGGCCCCGTTCTCGCCGACCAGCGCCAGCACTTCGCCGCGCCGAACCTCCATGGCCACGTTGTTGCAGGCCAGGATGCCGGGAAATCGCTTGGTGATCCCCTCGAGCTTGAGTTCGGTGATGGGCTCGACGGCTTCTTTCATGGATGCTCCTGATGGACCGGGCCTTGCGGCCCTCGGGACAAGCAAAACTCAGGCCCCAGCATGCCTGGGCATACCGGGGCCGGTAGGTCCAGGATTACCCTAGAACTTGACGTCCTTCCAGGCCAGCTTGAGCTTGCCGGAAGTCAGGTCGGCCTTGGCCTTCTCCACGGCCTTGCGGATCGCGGGGGTCAGCACCGGGCCGACCTTTTCATTGAACTTGTAGGTGAAGCCGCGGTTGGCGAAGGTGAGCGGAATGCATTCACCGCCCTTCACGCCATTTTCGCGCTTGGCGATGAGCTCTTCCACCACCGGCACGTAGTCATAGCTGGCGGCGGCGAGCACCTTGAAGGAATTGGGGATGGACAGTTGGGCCGTGTCCTGTCCCGCCCACCAGATCGCCTTTTCCTTGTACTCGGCCACGGCGCGCAGGGCGCCGAGGGCCTGCTGGGAGGAACCGGTGAGGAAGTCCGCGCCGGCCTTGATGTCGGTCTGGGCCAGTTCGCCGGCCTTGACGAAATCACTGAAGCTGCCGGTGTGGGCGACCTTCACGTCAACCTTGGGGTTGGCGGCCTTGGCGCCGAGCACGAAGCCGCGGTCGTAGCGGGCGGCGTCGCCGCCGTCAACGGGGCCCACGACCCCGACGATGTTGCTCTTGGTGACCATGCCGGCGATGATGCCGTTCAGGTAGCCGGTCTCTTCGCTTTCGGGCATGTAGGTGAAGACGTTCTTGGGCCCGATATCGCCGCTGGTGCCGAACACGAAGGACGTGCCGGGGAATTCGTTCGCCATCTCCAGCACCAGGTTCTTGTACTGGGCGCCGTGGCAGATGATGAGGTCAAAATGCTTGGAAGCGTACTGCCGGGCCGCGGAGCCCGCGTCCACCGGCTTCATCTTCTCGCTGTAGCTGAAATCCACCAGGGCCGGGCCGTAGGCCTTCTGGACGGCCTTGATGGCGTCGTACATCGACTGGCACCAGCCCTTGTCGTCGACCGTATCCTGCACGATCAGGGCGATGTGCACTTTGTTCTTGGGCGGGGCCGCCGAGAGCCCGCACGCGTACGTGAACAAGGCTGAAAGAACGAGTAATTTCTTCATTGCCTGCCTCCAGGGGTGGGTCGTAAGTTAAGCTTAGCAAGCTTTTTTTGGAAAAAAATTTATTTACCGCGGTAATAATATTTTACATTTTATCTCCAAGGAACTCCGATGGCCGACCGCCTTCCCGCCTCCCCGAGCCTCGACCAGATGGTCCGGCACTTGCGCCGTGCCAACGCGATCGCCGCCCGGGCCATGGCCATGGGGCACCATCCGTTCGGGGCCATCCTGGTGGGTCCCGACCACGAGACCGTGCTGCTGGAGCAGGGCAACGCGGGCACGGTCAACCACGCCGAAGCCGTCCTGGCGCGCATCGCCGACATGAACTTCACGCCGGCCCACCTGTGGGACTGCACCCTCTATACGACCGTGGAGCCTTGCGCCATGTGTGCCGCCACCCAGTACTGGGCCAACATCGGCCGCCTGGTCTACGGCATGGATGAGCGCCGGCTGCTGGCCCTGACCGGCGCCAGCGCCGAGAACCCGACCATGGACGTGCCGGCCCGCTACATCTTCGCCCACAGCCAGAAGGCCATCCAGGTCACCGGGCCGGTGCCGGAGGTGGAGGAGGAGATCGCCGAACTGCACCGGGGGTTCTGGGGCAAGCCCATTCGGGCCTGATGCAGCATCCGGCAAGTTCCTTCCATCGATGCTCCGGGGTAAGCCCGGCCGGGGCCCTGGCCACCGACCTCGCCAAATCGTCCGTGAGGCGGTGCATTTCGCCATAATGGTGGCGCCATCCTTCGACGGGTGGCAGGCCGGGTAAAAGCCCGATTCCAATGTGATCCATTATTCGGCAGGCATCGTCTATCCTTGCGATATCAGAATCGACCATGAATCAAGGTGTTTATTCTGCAAGGCTAGCGGCTTTTCCGCTGGCCTATTCAAAAAAACCATTATTTTCCAATTTGACTTACAAAAGCGTGAGATCGTTCAAAAAGTTGTGGTTGATCCTAAAATTCTTCCTGAAGATCCCAAGCCAGCTATACCTGCCCCGACTCGGTTCAGACACTTGTCGATATGTCCCATGATCTAGCCGGGCGCTGCCCAAAGGAACTTCGCCGCGGACCTTGCCATTGAACTCAGGAAGGGCTTTCACCGCTCACGTCTGAGGTGCTCCGATGGCAGAAAGAATTGGACCGGACGACGCCGGGCCGCAACAGCTCAGGCAACGCATGCTCCGGGCCAGGCGGTTCCACGAGAAGTATGTTCATCATGCCGTCTGGTCCTGCCCGAAGCTGGTGCGAAGCCTGATGCCGCCACCCGGCCGGCTGCCCTTGCGGGTTTTGGAAGCAGACCTGGTCGCGCTGATCCGGTTGGACCACCGGCTCCGGGAGCCCCCCCCCAACTTCAGCCCTCTGCGGGTTGAACCCGGGCTTTCGCCCAGGTTGAACCCCATCGAGCGCGAGATCCGCGAAACCAATCAGATCGCCTATGTGAGCCCTGACCGGTCGCTGCAACTCACGCGGGGCGAACTCCGGGGGATCGGCAGGGTGATGTCCGACGAGCGCTGGGTTCGTCTCCTCTGCACGTTTCCTCCCACGCAGTCCTCCTTCGAGATGGGCCTGAACGGAAAATCGCCCAGGACAGTGGAACAGCTCATCCAGTGGCTGATGCACCATACGCGGGTGAACGAGCAGGAGTACACCGCCGCCTGCCTCGATATGTACTACGCAGGGGAGGCGACCCGGCTGGGCACCATGCCCGCGGCAACCAGCTGGAAAGTGGCTCTGATGCGCGCCGATCTGGCCGAAGGCAGGGCGCGAGCCTGGAACCCGATCGACGCGAAACGAGACCCGCTTCCGAATAATCTCGTTGAACCGCATACGACCTGGGTGCATTGGCGGTCCCGTTCCATCAAAATGGAGCAAAAAAAAGAAAGGCTTTTAAATGTATTCCATCACTCCGAATTAATTTTTACCAGCAAAAGCGACACCTATGTGGCCTCATCTGGCCAAGATAAAATCACCGGTCTCAATTGGGCCGACTTGAAAGAAAAAGCGGATCCAGAGGCGCTTAATACCATTGTTGTTGCCGTTTTGCCAAAAGAATTCAATAAAATCAGGATTGCTGGTTTGATCAAGGCATGGAACGCACAAAGCAAACCATATAGTCCAGTCAATAACAATTGCAACACCTTTGCTTCTTGGATGTGGGCACAGTTGGGATTAAAGCCAGTGGACCTTGATTGGCAACTTCCACGATGAAAGACTTTCGGTGACACCATGAACAACCATACAATATTAATAAATCTCCTTTTTGTTCCAAATATATTATTCGCGTATGTACCACAACTTCAACCCAAGTTAATCATTGAAGGAAGCATGATATATATAATTGATATATATAATGATAATATCAAAATTGAAACCAGTAACTCTTGGCCTCAAGACTCAAGGGAAAAAGATAATGGGCTGGCCGTATATTTAAACAATAAATGGCTAACCATTTCAGAAGCGGATAGAGCACTAAGCATGAAGTGGCTAAAAGCCAATAGCCAAAAGTACCGTTTATCGATCCAAAAAGGCAACCTTTACCTTGATGGAAATTTAATAGATTTGAATGGAGTGACGACGACACAGATTTGGCAAGCTATCCCATGGAAAAATGGTTTATTGTGCCATGGCAGAACCTACCGAAAAGGTCTAGGTCAGAGTATCCATAACTTAGGTGATCTGCTGACTATCCCTGCTGAAGACATAGAACCCTGCTGCATTCTATGGGTCAACCCAAAAACAAAGCGTGGGGTAAGTCGTTATTTATATGGGAAAAATCCAAAAAATTTAATTGTGTTCCCGATACCGAGTCAAACGAAGAGTTCGCGATAGGTCAGGCCCGTTCCGATCGCAAGACTGTCCCTAGCTTTTCAGCCAATCCAGCACCCGGTGCAGGTCGGCCTCCTCGTGCCAGCCGTGGAAGGCCACCCGCAGGTAGCCCTCGCGCACCGAGCCGTAGACACCCCGGCGGAAACCCCGGTGCAGGAGCTCCTGCTGGGCCTCCGGACCGAGCTTGCCGTGGTGGAAGGCGAGGATCGGGCCCAGCCGGTCGCGCACCAGCAGCCCGCGCAGGCGGCGGGCTTCCGCGGCCCAGGCGTCCAGGCCGTCCAGGGCGTCCAGCAGGGCGCCCTGAAGGGCGCGCACATGGTCGGAGATGGCCGCCACCCCGGACAGATGCAGGGTCTTCAAGGCTTCCAACAGGCCCACGCAGGCCATCACGTTGGGGGCGCCGGGCTCGAGCCGGCGGCCGTCCTCCAGCCAGAGGCGCTGGTGGTCGGTGCCGGGGCGCTGGGGGTTGGTCGCGTCTTCCACCGAAAGCCAGGTGCCGGTGGGCGTCAGCATGCGCCGGAAGCCGGGGTCGGTCCAAAGGAAGCCCTGGCCCTGGGGGGCGAGCAGGCCCTTGTGCCCGCCGGTGGAAAAGGCGCTGGCACCATACAGATTGGGCACGGTGGTTCCGGCGCCCTGGATGCCGTCCACCACCAGATGGATGCCGCGCCGCCGGCAGGCCGAACCCAGCTTGGGCAGGTCCAGCTTCAGGCCGTCCTGGAACCGCACCCAGGAAACCGACAGCACCCGGGTGCGCGGACCCAGGGCATCGATCAGCCGGGCCTCCGGCTCATCCGACGCCGTCGGCGGGGTGCTGTCCCAACTGGAGGCGCCGGCCCGGTGGCCCTCCCACAGGGGCACCTCCCGGAGCGTGATGTTGCGGTTTTCCAGCGCCTTCCAGGGATAGATGTTGCTGGGGAATTCGCCCAGGGGCACCACCACTTCGTCCCCGGCGCGCCAGGGGAATCCCTGGGCCACCGTCACCAGGCCCGTGGAGGTGTTGGGGGTCAGGCTGATGTCTGCCGCGTCTCCGCCCACCAGTTTGGCGGCCTCCAGCCGCAGGGCCTCCGGGATGCCGAGAACTTCCTCCTCCCAGTTGAGTTCCCAGGGCCAAAGCTCCTTGTGCAGGAAACCCCGGACCAGGCGCACCACCGACCGGGACACCGGCCCATCGGCGCAATGCATGAGCCACAGGTGATCCGTATCCAGATGCAGCAGAGCCGGGTTGAGGGGCGGGATGATCATGGCGTCAGCGGAGCAGCGCGTTCAGGCCTGCCGGGAAAACCGCTTCCACCACCTGGCGCACGGCCTTGGCGTACTGCTGGATTTCCCACTGGGCATGACTGTCGGTGCGCAGCCTGATGAAGTGGGCGGCGGCCTGCAGGCTCACCGTCCAGTAGACTTCGGAGTACAGGCCCAGGGGGAGCACGCAGCGGGCCTGCTCCCGGCAGACGCCGAGCGCGATCAGCGCCTTGTACTGCTGGACGGAATTCCGGCAGGCGGCCAGATACAGCTCATGGGCCTGGGCCCCTTCGGGACCGTCCACCGACCCTTCGGACCCCTGCTTGTTCACCTTGGCCTGGCGCCGGAAGGTCTCGGGAACGAAGAACTCATCCTCGGGAAATTCCACATAGCGGCCGGAAATTTCGTTGAATTCGCTGGCGATCCGGTGCTTCATCCACTGCCGGAAGACGAAGATGGGCGCTTTCACATGGAAGGTCAGGGCGGTGTGCCGGAAGGGCGAGGTGTGGTCGTGCTCGGCCAGGTAGCCGATCAGCTTGGCGTCCGCATCATCGAACACTTCCTTGCGCTTGCCGAAGGAGACCCGGGCGGCGTTGACCACGCTGAGGTCCGAACCCATATGGTCGATCAGCTTGACGAATCCTCGATCCAGCACGGAAAATTCGGTCTTTGGCATGAAAAGCTCCGTTCCGACCAAGTGTAACCTCACACCGGTGCGGCCGGCCTCCTCCGGCCACCGGGATCCATCAATATATTTAAGGCCGGTTCTGCGATAATGGGGGTGCTTGGCAGGCAACCCGGCGCCTCGACCGTCAGCGAACGGGCCGGGGCGCTGCCCTGAAAGCCCACCATCCCGGAGAAACCCATGAAATTCTTCATCGATACCGCCAATATCGCCGAAATCAAGCGAATCAACGAGTGGGGCATCCTGGACGGGGTGACCACCAACCCCAGCCTCATCGCCAAGGAATCCGGCAAGCCCTTCGAAGCGATCATCGAGGAGATCTGCGGCATCGTCAACGGCCCCATCTCCGCCGAAGTGATCGCCCTGGACGCTCCGACCATGATCAAGGAAGGCCGGCTGCTGGCCAAGATCCATCCCAACGTGGTGGTGAAGGTTCCGCTCACCGCCGAAGGCCTCAAGGCCACCCACGCCTTCAAGGCCGAAGGGATCCACATCAACGTGACCCTCTGCTTCAGCGCCGCCCAGGGCCTCCTGGCCGCCAAGGCCGGGGCCACCTACGTCTCCCCCTTCGTCGGCCGGCTGGACGACATCAACCTGGTGGGCATGGATCTCATCCAGGAACTGGTGGAGATCTTCGCCAACTATGATCTGTCCACCAACGTGCTGGCCGCCTCCATCCGCAACCCCAGGCACGTCACCGACGCCGCCCTGGCCGGTGCGCACGTGGCCACCATCCCCACCAAGGTGTTCGACCAGATGCTGGCCCACCCGCTCACTGATAAGGGTATTGAAGGATTCCTGGCCGACTGGAAAAAGAGCGGCCGCTAATTCATCTGGCATTATAGAACCTTGAAGCGTATAACGGCCCGGAGGTGAATGATGACCCCCGAAGCCCGCGGTGAACTATTAATGACCTACGCCAAGGGACCCGCCGATCTGAAGGCGGCCCTGGCGAGGTACCCCAAAGAGAGCCTGGACTTCAAGCCCGGCCCGGGCAAGTGGAGCATCCAGGACATCGTGTTCCATCTGGCCGAGGCCGAGCTGCACGGCTACCTGCGGGGCCGGACCATCATCGCCGAATCTGGTGCGGCCATCCAGGCGTTCGACCAGGACCGCTGGGCGCAAAGCCTGGACGTCAGTGCCCAGCCCTTGGACGAAGGGGTCGATCTGTTCCGCCTGCTCCGGGAGATGATGGCCCGGCAACTCCGGGCGCTTCCCGAAGCCGCCTGGGGCCAATACATCGTCCACCCGGAACGGGGCAAGACCACCCTGGATCGCTGGCTCGAGGGCTACGTCGGCCACCTGCAGGTGCACCTCACCCAGATGGAGCGGACCTACCAGACCTTCTGCCATCAGAAATAGCGTGATGGAACGCTTCTTTATTTTCCAAGAGGCGGCAAGACCAGGCATGGCCATTCCCGGCGTTTCGCTCTCTTTTGGCGCGCCCGGATTGGCTTGTGGCGGCAGGCTCGGCTGCGCCATGGCGCGGCGACCTTCCCGTTCCGTTCGCTTATCCCTGGGCAAAAAGCTATAATGTGGCTTTTGCGCACAGGAGTATCAATGCCCCTTCAAGAAAAGATGGATTCCTTGCGTTCGCGCTATGCAGCCGCGCTGAAGGGGGGCGGCCAGGCGAGAATCGACAAGCAGCACCAGGGCAACAAGCTCACCGCCCGGGAGCGCATCGCGGCGTTCCTGGACGAGGGCTCCTTCGAAGAAGTGGACGCCCTGGCCAGCAACCCGTTCGAGGGCGGCGAACGGATCCCGGGAGATGGCGTGGTCACGGGGTTCGGGCGGGTGGATGGACGGCCGGTGGCGATCTTCGCCCAGGACTTCACCGTCGTCGGCGGCAGCCTGTCCCTCACCCATGCCCGGAAGATCTGCAAGGTCATGGATATGGCCATGAAGGTCGGCTGCCCGGTGATCGGCTTCAACGATTCGGGCGGGGCGCGCATCCAGGAGGGCGTGAACTCGCTGGCCGGCTACGCCGAGATCTTCCTGCGCAACACCATGGCCTCGGGCGTGCTGCCGCAGATCTCGCTGATCATGGGCCCCTGCGCCGGCGGCGCGGTCTACAG
This sequence comes from uncultured Mesoterricola sp., assembly GCA_964627225.1. Taxonomy (GTDB): domain Bacteria; phylum Acidobacteriota; class Holophagae; order Holophagales; family Holophagaceae; genus Mesoterricola. The sequence goes on along the minus strand of CAZVHQ010000040.1, from coordinate 4,232 downwards.
CCCGGCCATCACCGACTTCATCACCATGGTGCGCAACACCAGCTACATGTTCGTCACCGGCCCTGAGGTGATCAAGGCCGTCACCCACGAGGACGTCACCAAGGAGGACTTGGGCGGGGCCAGCGCCCACGGCTACAAGTCCGGAGTGGCCCATTTCATGGTGCCTTCGGACCTGGCGGCCCTGGCCCACACCCGCGAGCTGCTCTCCTTCCTGCCCTCCAACAACCTGGGCCAGGCTCCGCGGCGGGCGCCCCTGATGGAGATGGCGCTGGAGAACCCGGAACTGGACTGCATCATCCCCGAAGACCCCAGCAAGCCCTACGACGTGCGCAACCTCATCAAGGGCATCGTCGATGACGCGCACTTCTTCGAGGTGATGGAAGCCTACGCCGGCAACATCGTGATCGGCTTCTCGCGCATGGACGGCCGCAGCGTCGGCATCATCGCCAACCAGCCGGCCCACCTGGCCGGGGTGCTGGACATCGCTTCGAGCGAAAAGGGCGCCCGGTTCGTGCGCTTCTGCGACTGCTTCAACATCCCGATCATCGTCTTCGAGGACGTTCCCGGCTTCCTTCCCGGGGTGCACCAGGAGCACGGCGGCCTGATCAAGAATGGCGCCAAGCTGCTCTACGCCTTTTGCGAAGCCACCGTGCCCAAGCTCACCGTGATCACCCGCAAGGCCTACGGCGGCGCCTACATCGTCATGGCCTCCAAGCACATCCGGGCAGACTTCAATTTCGCCTATCCCACCGCCGAAATCGCCGTCATGGGCGCCGAGGGGGCGGCCAACGTGCTGTATGCCAAGGAGATCGCCAAGTCATCCGACCCGGCGGCCAAGCGCACCGAGATCATCGCCGAGTACAACGAGAAGTTCGCCAACCCCTACGTCGCCGCCGGCCTGGGCTACGTGGACGAGGTCATCCTGCCGCGCGAAACCCGCAAGAAGCTGCTCCGGGCCCTCAACCTGCTGGAAGGCAAGCGCGAGTCCATGCCGCCCAAGAAACACGGTAATATACCCCTATGAATGTGTTGAAGCCCGCCCTGCTGGCGGTCCTCGGTGCGGCCGCCCTGCTGGCCCAGGACGTTCCCGGGCTGGACCCGTCCTTCTTCATGCACGATTCCCGGACCATCATGGTGGTTTGCGCCGACAAGGCCCGGGCCGCCGCGCCCGACGACAGCCGGATGCTCGCCGAGTACGGGCGGATCTACCTGGCCGCCGGAGCCAAGGACCGGGCCCTGGACGCCTTCCAGCGGGCCGCCCGGTCCGGCAAGCGCGACGCCACCACCTTCGCCCTGATCGCCAAGGCCTGGGTGGGCCATGGGGCCAAGGCCGAAGCGGTGGCCGCGGCCAACCAGGTCATCGAGCTGGCGCCGAAGAACAAGACGCTGATCGCCGGGCTCGGGGTGCAATTCACCGATGCCGGGTGGACGGCGGAAGGCGCCGCCTTCATGGAACGGGCCTACAAACTGGAACCCAGCGACTGGGAGATGGCGGTGGACTTCGGCCGGGCCTGCCTGCGGGCCAAGCAGCCGGACCAGGCCGCCGAATGGTTCCGCCACGCCCTCACCGGCAGCAGCCCGGACAACAAGGTCTACCGGATCGTGGGGCTGGCCTACGCGGATCACGGGGCGCGCCCTTAGGCTTTTATATTTGAATTGAATGATGACTGTTTTTTTCGGACCCGCAGGCAACCTGCGCAACGGCTGGAAGGCTCTGCTGTTCGCGCTGGGGGCCGGGGTCTGCAACGGCGCCGCCTTCACCTTCCGCCAGGGGCTGCCCTGGCTGGGGGCGGCCGCGACCTGGCTGCCCGCGCCCTGGTTCTCCTTTGCCGCCTTCCTTTGCCTCACCTGGTGCTTCCTCCAGGTTGAAGGCCGGCCCCTGGGCTCGGTGGGCCTGCGGCTCAACCGGCGCTGGGGCCGGGAGCTCCTGCTGGGCGCCCTGGCCGGTGCGGGGCTGATGGCGCTGATGGCGCTGGCCGGGTTCCTGGGCGGCGGCTTCCATCTGCTGCGCAACCCCCAGGCCGGGCTGGGCAGCCTGGCCGCGGGGCTCTGGCTCTACCTGGCGGTGGCGTTCAGCGAGGAGCTGCTGTTCCGGGGCTACCTGTTCCAGCACCTGGGCCAGGGCATGGGCGCCTGGCCCACCCAGGTGGTGATGGCCCTGCTGTTCGCCGGGGTGCATTGGGGCAACCCGGGCATGACCGGCGCCACCCGCCTCTGGGGCACCCTCAACATCGCCATCGCCGCCATCCTGCTGGGCCTTTGCCAGCTCAGGACCCGCAGCCTGGCCCTGCCCATCGGTCTGCACCTGGGCTGGAACTGGGCCCAGGGCTCGCTGCTCGGCTTCGCCGTGAGCGGGCTGCCCAGCGCGGGATGGTGGACCCCGGTCATCCATGACCGGCCGCTCTGGCTCACCGGGGGCGCCTTCGGCCTGGAGGCGAGCCTGCCCTGCGCCGTCGTCGGCACAACCGCCTGCCTGGCATTGGCTTTGGGCTCCTTTAAAGGTTTACACGATGAGTAAAGTATTGTTTTCAGGTGAAAATTTTTGATCATGGGGAAAATTTCTTGACCATGAAAACCTTTGAACCTAGAATGGTTGCTGAATTGATAGGTCTTTCTATAACAATCATTTCGGATGAATGTCACGTTCAGGCGCAGGGCGGCACGATCCCTCATGTTGCAGGCGGCAGGCACCGATAACCCATCAGCTTCGGTAGCGGATCCCGGCCGGGCCGCCGCATCACGCACCCATAACGCAGTCGCTTAAGAGGGCACCATGGAGTTCACGCTCAACGGTCAGGCTCGACGCTACGACGACGACCCCGCCATGGTGCTGCTCAGCTACCTGCGCGACGTGGCCGGACTCACCAGCCCGAAGGATGGCTGCTCGGGCGAGGGCATCTGCGGCTGCTGCACCATCCTGGTGGACGGCAAGGCGCGGCTCAGCTGCCGCATGGCCATGAAGGACGTGGCGGGCCGGACCGTCACCACCCTGGAAGGGCTCTCCAGCGCCGAGCGCGACGCCTTCGCCGACGCGTTCGTGCTCAAGGGCGGGGTCCAGTGCGGCTTCTGCACGCCCGGCATCGTCATGAAGGCCGCCGCCATCCTGCAAAAGAACCCCGATCCGACGCGCCAGGAGATCACCGACGGCCTGAACGGCAACCTGTGCCGGTGCACCGGCTACAAGAAAGTGGTGGACTCCGTGGAATGCGCAGCCGAAGCGTTGCGCACCGGCCGGCCGGTGAGCTTCCCCGCGGACACCGGCGCCATCGGCACCCGGCATCCCAAGTATTCCGCCCGGGAGGCCGTGCTGGGCGAGCGGGTGTTCGTGGCCGACATGGTCGAACCGGGCATGGTGTTCGGCGCCCTGCGCTTTGCCGACCATCCCCGCGCCAAGGTGCTCAAGGTGGACATCTCCGAGGCGCTCCGGGCCCCCGGCGTGCTGGCCGTGCTCACGGCCAAGGACATCAAGGGCAAGCGGGTCAACGGCATGATCTACCGGGACTGGCCGGTGCTGGTGATGGAAGGCGAAGAGACCCGCTGCATCGGCGACGTGCTGGCCAGCGTGGCGGCCGAGACCGAGGCGGCGGCGCACGCCGCGGCCGCCCTGGTGCGGGTGGAGTACGAGGTGCTGGCGCCGGTGACCGACATCTTCGAGGCGCTGGCGCCGGGCGCGCCGCAGCTGACCGAAAAGGGCAACGTGCTGTCGGTGACCGAAGTGCGCCTGGGCGACGCGGAAGAGGCGATCAAGGGCGCCGCCTTCGTCACCCGCAGGCGCTACACCACGCAACGCATCGAGCACGCCTTCCTGGAGATGGAGGCGGCCCTGGCGGTGCCCTGGAGCAAGGACGGCATGCCCGGGGTCAAGATATATGATGGCGGCCAGGGCGGCTACGAGGACCGCCGGCAGATCGCCGAGCTGCTGGACCTGCCCGAAGCGCTGGTCAACGTGGTGCTGGTGCAGAACGGCGGCGGCTTCGGCGGCAAGGAGGACCTCATGTGCCAGCACCACGCGGCCATGCTCTGCCTCGCCACCGCCCGCCCGGTCATGATCCGCTTCGACCGCAAGAGCTCCCTGCGCATGCACGCCAAGCGCCACCCCATCGTCATGGACTACGAGCTGGGCTGCGCCAAGGACGGCAAGCTGGTCGCCCTGGTGGCGCAGATGTATTCCGATTCGGGCGCCTACGCCAGCGTCGGCATGAAGGTGATCGAGCGGGCCGTGGCCCACTCCG
>CAZVHQ010000039.1:0-32970 GCA_964627225.1 uncultured Mesoterricola sp. | reverse complement strand
AGATACCCGTGGCACCTTGCTCTTGGAGAAACAAAGCAAAGCATCGATCACTGGGGGCCAGATTCATAAGGAGCAGGTCAGGAATCGCCGCCCAGGCGAGAGCCGAGTGTTCGAGGCACATGGGTTCCCCAGCGATCACCACCGGGTGGAACTCGATGACGAAGTTGGAGCCGGGATCATCGATGGCAAAGAGTCGCCCGCCGCAAGACCTGACCCCTACACCCAACGCTTCTGTCAGTTCCCGGTGTGCGGCTGCCTGGAGCGATTCCCCAGGTTCCAATTTACCGCCGGGGAACTCCCAAAGCCCCCCATGGCGCTTATGGGCGGGGCGGTTGCAGATGAGCTAATGGCCGTTGCGTTCAACCACGGCTGCTACGACGCGAATTTTCTCCATATTGCTCACTGGTGTCTGCCTGTCCAGTCAAGATTAACAGGCCTCCTAAGTCAGTTTCAGTTCATCCAGGTAGTCTGCCCATCGCTGCATCATCACCCGGCGCTCCGCAAGGTGGGCCATTCTGTTGTGACCCAAAACCCGTTCCGAGGACCAACTCTAGAGCCGGATGACACGGATCAGGCGAGGGCTTCAGCGAGCTTCAGGGTGCGGGCCAACAGGTCAGGATTCTTCTCCGCGTCGCCGATGGCGCCGGCGCTGCCGTAGGCGACGCCGCGGAAGTCGGCGCCGGTGAAGCGGAACAGGTGCTCGAAGGCGGAGACGGCGTTGATGCCGCCGGATTCGTATAGGTCCGCGTCGGCGTAGACCAGGACGGCGCCGGTGCGCTTGCCCTTCAGGAAGGAGGCGTCCTGGGTCCAGATGCCGTACAGGCGGTCGATGAAGGTCTTCAGCTGGGCGGTGTAGTTGAACCAGTACACCGGCGAGAGGAACAGGATCGCCTTGCACTGGGCGATCTTGTCGTAGAGCGGGGCCATGTCGTCCTTCTGGGCGCAGTGCCTGACCTTGCCCTCCTTGCACAGGCCGCAGGCCTTGCAGGGGCCGATCTTCAGGGTGCGCAGGTCGATCTGCTCCCAGCTGCTGCCCCGCTGGGTGAAGGTCTCCGCGCAGAGCGCCGCCAACCGGGCACTGTTGCCCTTGGGCCGAGGACTGGCGTTGATGATGAGGATGTCGGCGGCCATGTGCATCTCCTTGAGTCATTCAGGATAACCCCGGCCGTAGTTCCGTTCCCCTTCATGCGTGCAACCTTGCCTTCCATCGCCGTAAGCTCACCCAGCGAGGTTACGGCGATGGAGACGGATCGGGGCCATCAGGGCACGGAAGGGCGCCATGCGGCGCTGGGAGTGCCGGCGCCTCCAGGTCGCCCGCACCGTCCTGCGCACCACCGACCAGGCCACCCGGCTGATGACGGCGTCCTCGGCCACCGGGCAGCTCCTGCGCCGGCTGCTGCTGAGGTCCCTCGGGCAGGCCTTGATGCGGCGACTGGCCGAATTGAACCTGCGCTGAACGGGCGGCTTGACTTGGGTCCAGGCATCCGCATAGCTGAGCATGTAGTCAGTCATTGTTTCTGAGTCCCATGGCCCGGCTCCGCAGCGAGACCAACGCCAAGTCCTATTCGCCGAGGAACCTCGCAACACGTTCGCCCAGCACCGAAAGGTCCGGCAGGGTCATGGTCGGTGCTGGGCCCCAGGGATCGAAGATGGCCTCCGGTGAGCGCCTGATCCAGGCTGATCGCATTCCGGCCCCCAGGGCTCCGAGCACGTCGAAGGGGTTGCTGGAAACCATCCACGCCTCGGAACCCGGGACTTCGGCCCGACGGAGGAAGTGGGCGTAGACGGCCGGATCCGGTTTGAAGGACCGCACTTCATCCACGCTCACCACATCGAGGAAGAAGTCCCGGATTCCCGCATGGAGCAGCACCTGGTCTACGGCTTCTGCGGTTCCGTTGGAAAAGGCGAACAGCCTGAAGCCGGCTTCCTTGGCCCGGGCCAAGCCTGCCTTCGCGTCCGGGAAGGCGGGCAGGGTCCGGTAGGCCGCCAGGAGCGCCTCCAGGCCTTCTTCGCCCAGGGCGAGCTTGAAGGCTGAGCAGGTGTAGGCCAGGGCCTCCCGGGTACAGGCTTCGAAGGGCCGGTAATCCCGCATCAGCCCCCGGCGGAAGGAATATTCCAGCTGCTTGGTCCGCCACAGCGTGGAAAAAGCCCGGGCCTGGTCACCCAGATGGGCAGCCAGGGCCTGAATCACCCCGTGGGTATCGATGAGCGTTCCGTATACATCCAAAGCCATCGTCGTGGCCATGGGCCCTCCCGTCCGGCGGAAACCTGCCGGTTTGCTCTCCAGGATAGGCCGGAAACCCTCCACCCGTGCCGGTCCACCGATGCGCGTGGCGGTTCCAGGCCCGTGGACTCAAACCGTCAGCAAGGGGCTCTTTTCCTTGATCAGCCTGGTGAGCGGATCACCCCAGTAGATCACTTCGACCCCCAGGTTTTCCAAGGTCTCGGTCACGCCCAACTGGTCAGCGCACGCGCGGCACGCGGACAGGTGCACACCGGCTTCCATCATGGATTTGAGGCCGGCCTGGACGGCAGGGACCTCGGCCGCGAGCTTCGCGGTCGCACCCCAGATGATCACCGTGACCTCCTCCCACCACCCGTGCTTCAAGGAATTGGTGCTGTACATGCACACCATCTTTTCCAAGGTAAGGAGATCGGGTTGAGTCCATAAAATATGCAAGTGATTATCCAGGTTCATCGGTTCCTCCTTGGGTCTGTGATCCGAAGTTGAAAATCAACTGATTCGACGATTGGGTGGTTTATCCAGCATCGTTTTGTATCAAACGAGAGCGTGAGTACCCGTGACTATTTTGAAATCTTTAGATAATATTTGGATGAAATTATCATAATTTGGACAAAACTTCTTAATGCAGGTACTGATGTGGATCGTTTCCACTCCTGCCTCCCGCATGCTGCTGGCCCTGAGCGCAATGTCTTCCGGAGAGGTCTTGCAGCATTCGTTGCAGTGTCCGAAGGCGCGCAGTTCGAATCCTTCCGGGCCATAGGTTTGGAAAGCGTCAGAGCGCGAGTTCATGGCTGGAAAGCAGAGTTTTCCCGAGCATTTCTTGGACATCTTGTAACAGTTGATGATCCCGATTTTTTCCATTTTCTGCCCTCTTAAATAATGAATTTGCATACCGATTGCACCAACACCGCAGGTCCTCCTGATAGCGTAAGACTCTGGCCGGTTTTCACGCCCGTGCTGGGCTTGCTAGCCGGAAAGCATGGCCAGGACCGGACGCACCATGCCTTCCAGCAGCTCCCGCTCGGGGCGGGCCCGGGCCAGCACCCGAAGACCAACCAGGGTCCCGAGCAGCAGGCGCGCCAAGTCTTCGGCCGGCTGGTCCCGGGTGATGGTTCCATCCCGCTGGCCCGCTTCGACGCATCGGTGGAAAAAGGCTTCCACCTGGACCAGGATGCCGCCGATGATCCGCTCGAATTCCGGGTCTTGGGGGGAAAGTTCCAGGGCCGAGTTCACCAGCAGGCAACCTTTGCGCTTGGGATCCGCCAGGCTGCGTTCGATGACCTCCGAGAGGAAGTTGCCGATGGCCTGGAGCGGGGGCAAGTGCCCCTCCATGCGTCCAACCCGGTCGCGGAAGCCCTGGTCAACGTATCGTTCCAAGGCCTGGCGGTAGAGGCTGCGTTTGTCCGAGAAGGTGTTGTAGAGGCTGGCGCCGTTGATGCCCATCCGGTCGGCCAGATCCCGCACCGAGGTTCCAAAGTAGCCCCGCTCCCAGAAACACTGGGTGGCGGCGTCGAGGGCAGTTGCCTCATCGAAGGCCTTGGGACGGGCCATGGTCACTCTCCAGTGGGTTTCGGACTTGCCGAGAACTCGAATGAACACATTTTAGAGCAATCGTTCTAAAATATCCACCCCTTGGTCCCTGGAGCTTCCATGACTGCCGATCTGCGCGTCGCCGTGATCCGACACCCGCCTGTGTTCCTCAACCTGGACGCCAGCCTGCAACGTGAACGGTAGGCGGACTCATCTGCTGGGAGCACTGGATGCCCCTCTGCCGGGCGGCCATGCATGCCAGGCAGGAGCTGGTGCACGTTGCCCAGTGGCCGGCGGTGGGCGAACTCCATCAGTTGGCCAGCCGGACCTACGCCTTCGAAGGCCAATGTTTCGTGCTCGCGGCGGGCTGCTTCCTCGAGCACCGCGACGTAATGGAGGGGCTCGACTCGCTGGGGCTCACCGATGGGCCAGCCTACGAAATGCTTGCCTCCATGCACGGCGATCCGGGCCACATCCCCAAGGACGGCGGTAGCGCCATCATCGCCCCGGATGCACACTACCTGGCAGGTCCGAGCTTCGGCAAACCGGCCCTGCTGTTCGCCGACCTGGACTGCGCCCTCCCCACCCAGGGGCATCTCGTGATGGATACATCCGGCCATTACGCCCGCCCCGATGTGTTCCACCTCGATGTGGACACCCGACCCAAGGATGGGGTCACTTTCCTCTGACTTTTCAAGGCGTTTCGAGTATCTTCTGACTGATCCTTGGTGGCCCCACAGGGATTCGAACCCTGGACCAAGCGGTTATGAGCCGCCGGCTCTGACCGCTGAGCTATAGGGCCACAGCCATACTAGCCCCTCAGAGCTTCAAGCGGTAGCCTACGCCGGGCTCGGTGAGCAGCAGCCGGGGCCGCGCCGGATCGGGCTCCAGCTTCTTGCGCAGGCTGGCCATGTAGACCCGCAGGTAGGTGGGCTGGGCACCGGCCACGCCGCCCCAGACTTCATGCAGCAGCTGGCGGTGGGTGAGCACTTTGCCGGCGTTGCGCACCAGCACGGCCAGCAGGCCGTATTCGTTGGGCGACAGGTGGATCATGCTGCCGTCCAGGGTCACTTCCCGGCTGGCGAAATCCATGCGCAGGGGGCCGACCACTACCACCGGCTCGATGACGGCGCCGGCGTTCTCGGCGCTATGCCGCAGCGCCACCCGGATCCGCGCCAGCAATTCGCCCGAACCGAACGGCTTGGTGAGGTAGTCGTCGGCACCCACGTCCAGCGCCAGGATCTTGTCCTCCTCCTTGCCCCGCGCGCTCACGATGATGATCGGCACCCGGCTCCAGCCGCGGATCTCCCGCGCCAGATCCAGGCCGTCCCCGTCGGGCAGGCCCAGGTCCAGCAGCACCACGTCGGGGCTTTGCTGGAGCAGGAGGTTCCGGCCTTCGTCGCCGGTGGACGCCTCGGCCACCTGGTAGCCGAACGCCTGCAGGGTGGCGCGCAGGTAACGCCGCAGGGGCGCTTCATCTTCGATGATCAGGACGAGCGGATGGTCTTGGCTCATGGCGGCGTTCATGAAGGGCCGTCCGGGGCCAGCTCTGGAGGCGTGCCCTCGATCGGCAAATTCAGGGTGATCCGGGCGCCGCCCTGGGGGCGGTTGGCGGCCTTGATGGTGCCGCCGTGGGCCTGGATGATGGCCCGGCAGATGGCCAGGCCCAGCCCGGCTCCCGGGACCGAGGCGGACTGGCCGCCCCGGTAAAGCTTTTCGAACACCCGCTCCTCCTCGCCCCTGGTGAAGCCCGGGCCGTGGTCGGTCACGGTGAGCCGGGCCCGGCCCTCCAGCACCCAGCCTTCGATCTCGATCGCTGAACCCGGCGGGCTGAATTTCAAGGCGTTGTCCAGCAGGTTCAGCAGGACCTGTTCCAGCAGCACCGGGTCCAGCGGCACCCAGGCTTCCCGCAGGTTGAGGGTCAGCGGCCGGTCACCCAGCTGCTCTTCCATCCGGCTGACGGCGGAACCCACCACCTCTTCCATGGGCACCCACTCCTTCTTGACCTGGACCTGGCCCGATTCCAGCTTGGTCAATTCAAGCAGGTTGTTCACCAGCCGCTCCAGCCGGCAGGACTCCTGGTGGATGGTCAGCAGCAGCATGCGCTGATCGCCCGGCGCGGCTTCGGGCCCGGGGTCCAGCAGCGAGGTGGTGGCCCCGGTGATGGTCCCCAGCGGGGTGCGCAGATCATGGGAGAAGCTGCTCAGCAGGGTGCTGCGCAGCTGCTCATGGTCGGCCCGCAGGCGTTCCTCGGCGCGCTCCTCCGCCAGCCGGGCGCGCTCCAGGGCCAGGGAGATCTGGGCCGCCAGCGCCAGGGGCAGGCCCTTGGGGTCGGTGCCGTTCCTGCCGGGCTCCTGGAACAGCGCCAGCACGCCCACCGGGGCTTCGCTGCCCACCAGCGGCAGGAACAGGCCCCGGGCCCCAGGCAGGCTGCCGGTGCCCCGGCCGGCCGGCGCGCGGTTCTCCATGGCCCATTGGGCCACCGCCAGCTCGTCCCGCCCCAGCGCGGCGTTCACGCTGGCCCTGGGGGCCAGCTGCCCGTTCCGGTCGGCCAGCAGGACCAGGGCCGGCATGCCCAGGGTCTGGCGGATATGCTCCTCGACCCGGGCCTGGATGGCCACGGCGTCACCGCCTTCGGCCAGGGCCGCCCCGAGCCGGTACAGCGCCCCGGTGTGGCGCTCCCGCTCCAGGGCCAGGCGGGTCTGGGTGCGGATCCGCTCGGCCAGGTTGGCCACCACCCAGCCGACCCCCAGCATCACCCCGAAGGTGCCGATGTGCCGGATGTCCTGGACCACGAAGGTGAAGCGCGGCGGAATGAAGAAGAAGTCCAGGGCGGCCACGCTCATGAGCGAAGCCAGCAGGGCCGCCCATTGGCCATGGCTGGTGGCCACCACGGTGATGCAGAGGATGTAGATCATGGCCACATCCGCCAGGTCCAGGTGGCGGAAGATCAGCAGGCCCCCGGCGGTGGCCAGCGCCACCGCGATCAGCGCCGTGGCCAGCTGGCGCAAGTCCAGGCTGGCTTTGACCGCCAGCGCCTGGGGCCAGCCGGCCCGCTGGGCCATCAATCTGGGAGCAGGCACCGGGCCGGGGGCGGGACTGGAATCGGGTTGCTGGGATCGCACGCGTTTGAGCCTTCGGAACAGAATAGCCCGGTCCCTTGATCCGGAACGCCACCTAATACTGGTCGATGAACTGGGCCAGGATCCAGCAGACGGAGGGCAGCCAGGCCAGGACCATCAGCAGCCACCAGGTCCGGTCGCGGGCCTTGGCCGACGTGACGTGGCGTGCGCGCAAGGCCGTCTGGGTTCCGGCAATGCCGATCAGGACGCCCACCGGGACAAACCAGCCCATGGTCATTTCGCCACCTCCCGCAACGCAAGGTTAAGTTCCAGCACATTCACCCGCGGCTCGCCCACCAGGCCCAGGGTCCGGCCGCTGCTGGCCCGGCGCACCAGGTCGCGCACCTGGTCCTCGGTCAGGCTGCGCGCCTTGGCCACCCGCTTGATCTGGTAATCCGCGGCGGCTGGGCTGATGTCCGGATCCAGGCCGCTGCCCGAGGCGGTCACCAGGTCGGCCGGGACCGGGGCCGTGTTGCCCGGGTCCAGGTCGCGCAGCGCCTTGATCCGCGCCGCCGCGGCCTTGGCCAGGTCCGGGTTGCTGGCGGCAAGGTTGGAGCCGCCCGAATTGTCGGCGTTGGTGGGGTAGTCCCCGGTGGCCGACAGGCGGCCCCAGAAGGTGCCGGGGTCTTCGGATTGCTGGCCGATGAGTTCGCTGCCCACGATCCGCCCCTGGCGGATGATCAGGCTGCCCTTGGCCTGGCGCGGGAACAGCACCGCCCCGGCCCCGGTGATGGCCAGGGGATAGACCAGCCCGGTGATCAGGGACAGGGCGGCGATGCAGACGAGAGCGGGACGCAGTTGCGACATGTTGTTCCTCAGACCAGGTGGGCTGCCACCAGGAAAAGATCAATGGCCTTGATGCCGGCGAACGGCACCAGCACACCGCCCACGCCGTAGACCATCAGGTTCCGGCGCAGCACGGCGCCCGCGCCCAGGGGCCGGTAGCCGACCCCGCGCAGGGCCAGGGGGATCAGCGCGACGATCACCAGGGCGTTGAAGATCACCGCCGACAGGATGGCGCTCTGGGGGCTGTAGAGCCGCATGACGTTGAGCAGTCCCAGCTGGGGATAGGTCACCGCGAAGGCCGCCGGGATGATGGCGAAGTACTTGGCCACGTCGTTGGCGATGCTGAAGGTGGTCAGGGAACCGCGGGTCATCAGCATCTGCTTGCCGATCCGGACGATCTCGATCAGCTTGGTGGGGTTGGAGTCCAGGTCCACCATGTTGCCGGCCTCCTTCGCCGCCTGGGTGCCGGTGTTCATGGCCACCGCCACGTCGGCCTGGGCCAGCGCCGGCGCGTCGTTGGTGCCGTCGCCGGTCATCGCCACCAGCCGGCCCCCGGCCTGGTAGTCGCGGATCAGCTTGAGCTTGTTCTCCGGCGTGGCCTGGGCCAGGAAATCGTCCACCCCCGCCTCGGCGGCGATGGCGGCGGCGGTGAGCGGGTTGTCGCCGGTGATCATCACGGTGCGGATGCCCATCTCGCGCAGTTCGGCGAAGCGCTCCCTGATGCCGCCCTTGACGATGTCCTTGAGGTTGATCACGCCCAGCGCCCGGGTGGTGCCCAGCGTCCGGCCTGAGCCCTCCAGCGGGCCTTCGGCCACCACCAGGGGCGTGCCGCCGCTGCGGGCGATGGCGTCCACCGCTTCCTTCAGCCCATCGGGGAAATCGCTGCCCCGGCTCTGGACCCAGGCTTCGATGGCGCTCACAGCGCCCTTGCGCACCTCGCGCTCGCCCAGGGTCACGCCGCTCATGCGGGTCTGGGCGGTGAACGGGATGAACTGGGCGCCCAGCGCGCCGATCTCCCGTTCGCGCAGGCCGTACTGCTCCTTGGCCAGCACCACGATGCTGCGCCCTTCCGGCGTCTCGTCGGCCAGGCTGGAAAGCTGGGCGGCGTCGGCCAGGTCGGCGATAGCCACGCCCTCGGCCGGGATGAAGGCCACCGCCTGGCGGTTGCCCAGGGTGATGGTGCCGGTCTTGTCCAGCAGCAGCACGTCCACGTCGCCGGCGGCCTCCACCGCCCGGCCCGAGGTGGCGATGACGTTGGCCTGCACCATGCGGTCCATGCCGGCGATGCCGATGGCCGAAAGCAGGCCGCCGATGGTGGTGGGGATCAGGCACACCAGCAGGGCCACCAGCACGGTGATGCTGACCGGGCTGCCCTGGCCGGCGGCCTTGACGCTGTACATCGAATACGGCAACAGGGTGGCCACCGCCAATAGGAAGATGATGGTGAGCGCGGCCAGCAGGATATCCAGGGCGATCTCGTTGGGGGTCTTCTGCCGCTTGGCCCCTTCCACCATGGCGATCATGCGGTCCAGGAACGTCTCGCCCGGATTGGAGGCGATCCGCACCACCAGCCAATCGGAAAGCACCACCGTGCCGCCGGTGACCGCCGAACGGTCGCCGCCGGATTCGCGGATCACCGGGGCGGATTCGCCGGTGATGGCCGATTCGTTCACCGAGGCGACCCCTTCGATCACATCGCCGTCGCCGGGAACGGTGTCGCCGGCCTCCACCAGCACCACATCGCCGATGCGCAGCCCCTGGGCGCCCACCGCCTCCCATGGCCCGCCGTGGCGGCCGTCCTTGAGCAGCTTGGCGTTGACGTCCCGCTTGGCCCGGCGCAGGCTGTCCGCCTGGGCCTTGCCCCGGCCTTCGGCCATGGCCTCGGCGAAGTTGGCGAACAGCAGGGTGAACCAGAGCCAGAGCGCGATGGCCAGGATGAACCCGGCCGGCGCGTCGCCCTTGCCGAGCAGGGCCTGGAGCCAAAGCACCGTGGTCAGGGCGCTGCCGATCCAGACCGTGAACATGACCGGGTTCTTCAGCTGGTGGGTCGGCTCCAGCTTGGCGAAGGAAGCCCATAGCGCCCGCTTGACGATGGCGCTTTCGAACAGCGGCCGGGGCTGCAGTTCGCCGAAGGAGGTGGAAGTGCGCATCAGGATCCTCAGATCAGGGAAAGGTGTTCGACGATGGGACCCAGGGCCAGGGCCGGAATGAAGGTGAGCGCCCCGACGATCAGCACCACCGACACCAGAAGGGCGATGAACAGCGGACCGTGGGTCGGCAGGGTGCCGGCCCCCGGCGGGGTGCGCTTCTTCCCGGCCAGGGAGCCGGCGATGGCCAGCACCGGCAGGATCGTGCCGTAGCGGCCCAGCAGCATGGCGATGCCGGTGGTGACGTTGTAGAAGGTGGTGTTGGCGTTGAGCCCGGCGAACGCGCTGCCGTTGTTGTTGGAGGCGCTGCTGAAGGCATAGAGCGCCTGGCTGAGGCCGTGGGCCCCGGGGTTGGACAGGCTGGCCACCGCCGAAGGCAGGGTCAGCGCCAGGGCGGTGCAGACCAGCACCGATGCCGCCGGGATCAGGATCACCAAGGAGGCCATCTTGGTCTCGAAGGCTTCCACTTTCTTGCCCAGGTACTCCGGCGTCCGGCCCACCATCAGCCCGGCGATGAACACGGCGATGATGGCGAACACCAGCATGGTGTACAGCCCCGAGCCCACGCCGCCGAACACCACTTCTCCCAGTTCCATCAGCAGCAGGGGCACCAGGCCCCCCAGCGGCGTGAAGGAGTCGTGCATGCTGTTCACCGCACCGGTGGAGGTGCCGGTGCTGGCGGTGGCGAACAGGGTCGTGCCGGTGATGCCGAAGCGCACTTCCTTGCCTTCCATGTTGCCGCCGGACTGTTCCACCCCCGGGGCGATGGACACCGACTGGGCCACGGGCAGCGACTTGAAGCCGGGGTTGCCGTGCTGTTCCGCCCCGTGCAGCACCCCCAGCGCCAGCACGAACAGGATGGTCATGGCGCTCAGGAGGGCCCAGCCCTGGCGCCGGTCCCGGACCATGCGGCCGAAGGCATGGCAGAGCCCGGCGGGGATCAGCAGGATCGCCAGGATCTCCAGGAGATTGGTTACCCCGGTGGGGTTTTCGAAGGGATGCGCCGAGTTGGCGTTGAAGAACCCGCCGCCGTTGGTGCCCAGCAGCTTGATGGCCTCCTGGGAGGCCACCGGCCCCACCGCGATCACCTGCTGCAGCACCGCCTTGCCGTTGGCGCCGGTGACCGGCGACAGCAGCGTGGCCACCGGGTTGGGCCCCAGGGTCTGGACCACGCCCTGGCTCAGCAGGACCAGGGCGAACAGGACGGACAGGGGCAGCAGGATGTAGAGGGTGATCCGGGTGAGGTCCACCCAGAAGCTGCCCAGGCTGGTGGCCTTGCGCCGGCGGATGCCCCGGGCGAGGGCGGCCATGACCGCCATGCCCTTGGCGGCGGAGGTGAAGTTCAGCACCGCCAGCCCCAGCATCTGGGTCAGGTGGCTCATGGTGGTCTCGCCGGCGTAGGCCTGCCAGTTGGTGTTGGTGATGAAGCTCACCGAGGTGTTCAGGGCGATCGCCCAGGGCACCGGGCCCAGGTGCTGGGGATTGAACGGCAGCAGGTGCTGGGCGCGCTGCAGCAGGAGCAGGAAACCCATGCTCAGCAGGCTGAACAGGATCACCCCCCAGGCGTAGGTCTTCCAGTTCATGCGGTCGTCCACGGCGATGCCGCCCAGCCGGTAGATGGTGCGCTCCACCGGACGCAGCACCGGGTCCAGGAACGTGGTCTCGCCCTGGAACACCTTGCCCATGTACTCGCCCAGGGGCTTGGCCAGCACCATGAGGACGCCCAGGAAGACGACAAACTGCAACAACGTGTTCGAGGTCATTGGAACTGCTCCGGCTTCAAAAGCGCAATGGTGAGGTAGACCAGCAACCCCAAAGTCAGCACCGCAGCCAGGATCTGCACACCGGTCATTCGCTCCCCCTTCGTGAAAAGGCAACACCCCGCACCATCAAGCATGTCGCCCGCGGCATCAAGGTCGCGTCAACGTCCTGCCCGGTAGCGTTAAAGTTGCGTTAAAGTTGGGTCGGCCTTCCCAGCCGTTCGGCGACCACCTAGACTGGTCAAGGATGCCCTACTGGCTTCCAACCTTAGTGAGTGCCCATGTTCAAAGTCATATTCAAAGGCAAGCTGATCGGGGAGATCGCCCTGGAACGGGAAGCCTCGATCCTGGCGGCGGCGGCCAAGGGTGAAGTCACCCTCACCCACCGGTGCGGCGGCCATGCCCGCTGCGGCACCTGCGTCATCACCGTGGAGGACGGCGCCACCCACCTGACCCCCATGGGCGCGGCGGAGGCACGGATCCTGAAGGTGCTCAAGGCCCGCCCGGACCAGCGCCTGGGCTGCCAGGCGTGGGCCCAGGGCGACGTCACCTGCCGGGTTGACTAGTCCAGCCGTTCCCCGTCCCAGCGCAAGGCGACCAGTTCGTCCAGGGCGCAGGACCTGACCCGTTCGCCATCGAAGATGGCCACGCAGGCCCCGGCCGCCCGGCGCACCGAACGATAGACCACCCCAGCCTCTCCTGCCCCCTTGATCTGCCTGCCGAACGCCTGGGCGGGGCCACAATCATCCGGCCGGTGCAGCTCCGGGTGACCCTGGCGCACGTCCACGAACCTGCCGCCGACCCGCATGACCAGGGCCTCGAAGATGCGCGCCGCGCCCGGCGGCTCCCCGCTGTCGCGCAAGGCCTGGCCATGGTGGTGGGCAATCTCCGCCCGGCAGGTCGCCAATGGGTTGCCGCCGTAGATGGACCGGAAGCTGCCGTCGCAGAAGCGGCTGCGCGGGCCCCGGCCCGGCATGCGCAGGTAGGCCCTCAGGTGCGGCAGCCGGTCGGGATTGCCCGCCCCCGGCGGCCACGGCCGGAACACCCCCACCCGGGCCAGCAGACCGGCAAGCTCCGGCCCATCGGCCGGCGGGACCAGCTGGGCCAGCGGTGAGAAGGACAGGAACTTCAACTGATGCCAGGGATGGTTGAGGAAATGCACATCGATCAAAGCAGCCCCAGGGTGGCGGTCTTGAGGTAGGAAAGGGTTTCCATGAGATCTTCCATCCGCCCGCCCAGCATCCGATCCAGCGGCCGGCGGCCCTGGAAGGCCGGCGCCTGGTTGGCCCGGGTGAGCCAGGCCACCCCGTCGGGGAAGACCGCTCCGGCCAGTTCGTAGATGCCCAGCACGTAGGCCATCCGGTCCAGCTTGTCCCCGTCCACGTCGCGCAGGTCCTCCTGTTCCATCCGCTTGAGCCAGACCGTGTAGGTGCTCTTAGCGATGCCCAGGAGGGCCAGCCGCTCCCGCACCGGCAGGGCAAGGCGCTCGGACACGGCCAGGAAGGTGCGGAACGCCAGGGCCGAGGCGTCGGTCACCGGGGTGATGGCGGGGGTCTTGTCGGCTGTCATGGCCCGTCTCCTGATCTCCAGGGTAGGCCATTTCTGGCCAAAGTAAACCGATATGGCCCGGCGGCGCACGGCCCGCCGAAGACCCGCTAGACTGACTTGTGGAGCCGCCATGCTGGAAATGCCGCTTGAACCTCTTGAACTGCGGGTGCTGGGAGTCCTGCTGGAGAAGGAACTCTCCACGCCCGAGTACTACCCGCTGACCCTCAACGCCCTGGTGAACGGCTGCAACCAGTCCACCAACCGCGACCCGGTGCTGCAGGTGGAGGCCGCCGCGGTGGAACAGGCACTGGAAGGGCTCAGGAACCAGCGGGCCGCCGCCACCGTGCATGCCGCCGGTTCCCGAGCCATCAAGTTCGCCCAGCGCATCACCGAGGCCCTCAAGCTTTCCGTGCAGGAGGCCGCCCTCCTGGCCGAGCTGATCCTGCGCGGCCCGCAGACCGCCGGCGAACTGCGCAACCGCAGCACCCGGATGTACGCCTTCCAGGACCTGGAGGAGGTGGAAGCCGCCCTGGGGCTCATGCTGGAGGCAGAGCCCGCACCCTTGGCGGTGCGCCTGCCGCGCGCCCCCGGCACCAAGGAGACCCGCATCGCCCACCTGCTGGGCGGCCCGGTCCAGTGGCACGAGGCCGTGGCGGCCCCCGCCAACCCCCGGACCGACCGGATCGAGCAGCTGGAGCGGCAGGTGCAGGAACTCTCGGCCGCCCTGGCCGCGCTGCGGGCGGACTTCGAGGCCTTCAGGGGGCAGTTCTAATCCAGGAAGAAGCCGACGCCCTGCCAGACCCGCACCCGCGTCTTGCCGTCGGCGGCCCGGGCGGGATCGAAGACGATCCGCTTGGCCTGGTCCACGCAGGCTGCGTTGGCCTTGTCGACCCACTCGCCCGTGCCCGGCAGGCCCTGGAGCAGCCGGGAATCCAGCACGTCGCCGCTTTCGCTCACCAGGACATTGACCACCACGACCCCGCGGCTGACCTTCCTGGCCTTGGGGGTGACCCGGTTCAGGTTCAGCGCGCGGGCCGGGGTGATGTCGGGCGTGATGGGCACCAGGGCGCCTTCGCTGGTGGGCGCAGCCTGCTTCTCCTTGGCCTCGGCCATGGCGCTGCGCAGGGTTTCGTTGGCGGCCTGTTCCGCGGCCAGATCCTCCTTGGCCTTCTGCAGCTCATTCAGGATGGTATCGGCCGAGCCTTGGTTCTCCGCCAGGGCGCTCTTCATCTGGTCGAGCTCCTTGCGCACGCTCTCGGTCTCCTGGCGCGCCATGTCCCGGCTTTTCTGGCTGGCGGCCAGGTCCTCCTGGAGGCTCTCGGTGGCCGCCAGGCGATCCTTGAGGTCATCCCGCTCGGCGGTGAGCTTCTTGAGCTGCGCCTGGAGCTGGGCCACGGAGACCTTGGCCCTGGGGACGGCATGGGCGGAAGCCCCGGACAGCCCGATGATGACGGCGGTGATCAAGGGTGTTAGGCAGCGCATCGGCCCTCCAGGGAAGCAACGCCTCACGGCCTGTACTCCGGCTGGAGGCCTCCCGATTGTTTCTGAACCTTGAGAATCCCACGCTTGAGCAGCTTGGAGAAGATCGCCAGGCATTCTTCCTGGGGAAACGGCGAGATGGAGATGATGTCGTGGATGCTCCATACGGCGTTGACCCGGGTGGCCAGGAAGGCTTCGTTGGGCCCCAGCTGCGCCTGCATCAGGTCCTCGATGGTCACGGCCAGCTCCGGCACCAGGTGCTCGTCGATGGCGTTCTCCTGCAGCATGTGCTCCACCACCTGGAGCATCCGGCTGGCCTCCTGGAGCTTGGGCTGTTCCTGCAGCAGGTGGCGCAGTTCGTCCTGGGCCTCCTCCAGCTTCTGCTTCTCCACCAGCTGCCGGGCGCGCTGGAGCTG
Organism: uncultured Mesoterricola sp.; assembly: GCA_964627225.1. Taxonomy (GTDB): domain Bacteria; phylum Acidobacteriota; class Holophagae; order Holophagales; family Holophagaceae; genus Mesoterricola. Next base: position 17,937 of record CAZVHQ010000039.1, on the reverse strand, counting down.
CAGGCTGGAGTGGTCGCCCAGCTTGCCCCCGGACTGGAGGATGCGCACCATGCCCTTTTCGTAGAGGTCGAACAGCAGCTTGTTGGCCTTGAACTCCGGCACCCGCATCTCGATGACCAGCTGGTCGATGGTCTTGTAGCCATCCAGCCGGGACAGCATGTCGGCGTCCTCCGGGGACAGCGGCAGCATGTCGGCGATGGCTTCGGGAATCGCGGCCAGGACGGCGTCGCCGCCCTTGATGACGATGCGGATGCGCTTCCACTCGTCCATCCGGCGGGCGCCCTCCAGGACGATGCCGGTGACCTCGAGGCTCAGCAGCATGGATTTCTGCAGCGGCGGCTGGCCGTCGTGGAATTCGAAGGTGCCCATGGCCCAAAGGAAGGTGTCGAAGATGGATTCCTCAACCTTCAGCTGGACGATCCGGCGGATCTCCACCTCGGTCACCAGTTGGCGGTTCACCAGGATCCGCCCCAGCAGCTGGTTCTCGTCCTCCTGGGTGGTGAGCGCCTCGCGCAGCTGGTCCTCGGTGATCCGGTTGAAGGCGAGCAGGTACTGGCCCAGATACTCCCGCGGGTCCGAGGACCATACGCTGGTGATCTTGCCGTCCTGGAAGGCCACCCGCTTGGTATGCAGGAACCCCTTGAGTTCGAGGATGCCGGTCTTCTTGCCCACCGCCAGCCACTGGAGGATGTCCTCCAGCCCCATGGTGGAAAGATCGCCCTTGAGTCCCATCAACCTACTCCGCAACCTGAAGCATCAAGCATCCGTGACGGGTGCCGCTCGGCGCCCAGTCCATTGTCGGCGCAAACGCCGCCAGATGCTACAGCGATGCGATCACCTCGCGCAACGCGCGGTTCAGCAGGACCGGATGGTGCCTGGCCATCTCCGCCTCGGGATCGAGCAGCGGCTGCGCCACCACGGGCACCCCGCACAGGGTGCCGGCCGTCGCCAGCAGCGGCGTGCCGCCTTCCTTGAGATAGCGTCGCAGCAAGTTCCCGGGCAGCGGCGCGGTGTTGGCGATGACCACCCGGAGGGCGATGCTGGCGAAGGCCTGGATGGCGGCCACATGGTCCTCCAGGCTCAGGCCGGCGCTTTCGCCCGGCTCGGTCATCAGGTTCGCCACGTAGATCACCGGCAGGCCGGTGCGGGCCACCGCCACGCGCAGCTCGGCGATCAGCAGGGAGGCGATGGTGGAGGTGTACAGGCTGCCCGGGGCCAGCAGGATGAGGTCGGCCTGGAGGATGGCCAGCACCGCCTCGGGCAGGGGCTCGGCGTCCAGCGGTTCCACCCAGAGCCGGGCCAGGGGCGCGGGGGCGGAGCCCACCGAAGTCTCTCCGGAATAGCCGTGCCCGGCCATGTCCTCCGCCCGGAGCACCACCGGCACCACGGTGGAGGGGTACAGCCGGCCCACGGTGACCAGCACCCCGGACAGCTGGCGGATGGCCCGCACCCAGTCGCCGGTGAGATCGGCCATGGCCAGCAGCATCAGGTTGCCCAGCGAATGCCCTGCCAGTGAGCCGTCGCCCTTGAACCGGTAGTTCAGCAGGTCGGACAGGACCGACTCCTCCCGGGTGAGGGCCGACAGGCAGTTGCGCAGATCACCCGGGGGGATGCCCCCCAGCTCGTCACGCAGGCGGCCGCTGGATCCGCCGTCGTCGGAAACCGTGACGATCCCGGTCAGCTTCCAGGGGTCCCTGGCCCGGCCCGCCTCGGGCTTGACGGCCCGCAGCAGCGCCGCCAAGCCGGTGCCGCCCCCGATGGCGACCACCTTCAGGGGCAGATCAGCGTGGAGGCCAAGTCCGCCGGACAGGTCAGCCCCGGAGCAGGGTCGCGAAGGGTCCCGAATGGCGGATGCTGTCAAAATCCGGCTCCAAACGGAACTGGAACAGAATATCGGGGTCGAGTTCCGCCGCCCTGCCAAGGGCCTCGGCGGATTCCTGCCCTTGCCCGAGTTGCGCGTGGGCCACGGCCTTCAGATAGTGCAGCGCGGCCCGCTCCGGCGTGGCCTTGATGACCTTTTCCAGGGCCTCCAGGGCGGCTTGCGGGTTCTTCTGGTTGAGCAGCAGTTGGGCGGACATTTCGCCGGCTTCGGCGACAGGGGCATCCTGGACATGGAGCCGGGTCTGGATGGCGGCCAAATAGCCCCGGGCAGTGCGCCCCAAGTTCAGGCGCTCCTGGGCCATCGCTTCCGCCTGAACCAGGGTGAACGCGGCACCCGCCGCATCCAGCTTGCCCGCGTTCAGGAGCTCAAGGGCCTCTGAGAATTGTTCTTCCACCGACAGGACCTCGGATGCGGTAGTCTCGGCGGTTTTCGTCTTTGTTGCCATGCTAAGTCCCCTGATGAATCAACGTAATCAACTATACCCGAAATATCGCAGACTCCCGGTTAAGCATGCGCGTGGAGATCCAGGTCATCAACCCGGCCAGGACCACGGTCATGACCAGCGCAACCAGGTATTCAAATCCATTTCCCTGCTGACTGAATAACTTACGGATTGCCAGGCTGACATTCAGCACCGGCACGTACGGCAGCCAGGTCATCTTCTCGATGCCCGGGGCCATGGAGAAGACCCCCAGCAGCACCACCACGAAAATGCCCGGGGTGAGGGCGGTGGAAGCTTCCAGGGTGTTCCGGGCCTGGATCCCGCCCAGCAGGATGAAGTTGGCGAAGAACAGCCCGAGCGGCACCATCAGCAGGAAGGTGAGGCCCAGGGCCGCCGGGGTCGCCAGGGCGGCGACGCCGGTGACCGCCGCCTGGGCCGGGGCGTCGGCGGCGCCGGTCGAAGCCATCAGCCGGCCCACCGAGAAGGCCATGCTCAGCAGGTTGATCAGCGCCGACAGGATGCCGATGGAAAAAATGTACAGCAGCTTGCCGATGATGATCTGGGTGCGCGGCAGGCTGGTGGCCAGCAGGCTGAGCAGGGTGCCGCGCTCCTTCTCCCCGGCGGTGGCGTAGATGCCGTGCTGCATGGCGCCGGCGTACATCATGATCATCAGCAGGTAGGGCAGGAAGGAGCCGACCAGCTTGCCCAGGAACAGGCTCATGTCCCCGGCTTCCACGGTTTCCAGCTTGACTGGCAGGGCCAGCTGGGGCGATGCCCCCAGGGCCTTGAGCCGGGCCTGCACCCACAGGTTCTCCTGCCGGCGCAGCTGGTTCTTGAAGCGGTCCAGGGCCAGCTTGGAGGATTCGTCGCTGTTGTCGTACAGCACCCTCACGTCCAGGGATTCGTTCCGGGCCAGCTTTTCGGCTCCGGCCGGATCCACTTCCAGGGACAACTCCAGCTTCTGGTCGCGGATGGCCTGGCGGACATCCCCGGGCGGGCGGGGCACGACGGTGAAATCGCCCTGGGCGTCCCGCAGCACCGGGGCGAACACCCCGGACGGATCGGCCACGCAGACCCGGCTGGGCCGCCCGGCCCGGGAGGCCGCATCGCTGCTGCCGAGCCGACCCATCATGAGAAATATCAGCGGATAAAGAATAAGCGGCATGACGAAGGTGAAGAACAGGGTGCGACGGTCCTTGGACAGCTCCATGTACTCTTTTTTCATGATGAGCAGGGCGCCGTTCATGCGCGCTCCCCTTCGGCCAGCCTGAAGAACACTTCATCCAGGGTGGCCACCTGCCAGCGGGCCAGGATCTCGTGGGGCGGCGCGTCGCCGTGCAGCACGCCGTCGAAGATGATCCCCACCCGGTCGCAGATCGCCTCCACCATGGGCATCACGTGGGTCGACACCACCACCGAGCGCCCTTCCGCCTTCATGACCCGGAGCAGGTCCAGCACGGTCTTGGCGGTGAGCACGTCCAGGCCGGTGGTGGGCTCGTCGAAGATCACCACCTTGGGATCGTGCAGCAGCGCCCGGGCGATGGAGACCTTCTGTTTCTGGCCGCCGGAGAAGCCCTCCATCCGCACATCGGCGAAATCCGCCAGGCCCAGGTCCTCCAGCAGGCGCATGCCGCGCCGCTCCGCCACCCGGGCCTCCACCCCCTGGAATTCCCCGAACAGCTTGAGCAGCTCCCGGGGTGTGAACCGGCTGTAGACGCCGAGGTCGGTGGAAAGGTAGCCGACCAGGGCCCGGGCCTGCTCCGGCCGGCGCACCGTGTCCACCCCGCAGACCTCGATGCGGCCCCGGTCCGGCCGCATCAGCCCGGCGATCATGCGCAGGGTGGTGGACTTGCCGGCGCCGTTGGGGCCCAGCAGGCCATATATCTCGCCCGGCCGCACCTCCAGGGTGATGCCCCGCACCGCCTCGATCCGGCGCTTGGCGCGGGTCCGCTTGTCCTTGACCAGGAACGCCTTGTGCAGATCGGTCAGGGTGATCACAGGCGGCTTCCCGCAACGATCAGCAGGGTGCCGATCCCCAGGCAGTAGATGGCGAACGGGTACAGCCGGGGCCGGCGGGTGAAGCGGTCCAGCAGGCCTATGGCCAGGTAGCCGGACAAGGCCGAAACCACCACCGCCACGCTGCAGGCCAGGGCCGGGCTGATGGAGCCGGCGGGAAAGGCCAGCTCCGCCGGCAGCGGCTGCCGGAGCAGGAACGGCTTCACCAGCTTGGCGCCCTCCAGCACGGCCGCCCCGAAGATGGTCGGGATGCCCAGCAGGAAGCTGAAGCGCACCGAGGCGGGCAGGCCCAGCCCGCGGTGCACCCCCACGGCGATGGTCGAGCCGCTGCGCGACAGGCCGAAGCCGCCCCCCAGCCCCTGGATGGAGCCGATCGCCAGCGCGTCCCACAGCCCCACCGCAGCCAGCTCGCGGCCCGGGCTCCGCCTGGCCCGGGCGTTGGCCGTGGCAAGCAGCAGGGCGGTGACCAGCAGGCCCGCGCCGTAGACCCACAGGTGCTCCTTGGCGGCCAGTTTCAGGCCGCGGGTGGCGAAGCCGAAGGCCACCGTCGGCACCATGGCCACCAGCAGCCACCCGGCCAGGGCCAGGCCGTCGCGGTTCCGGCCCAGCAGCCCCAGGGCGATGCGCCCCAGCTCGGCCCGGAAATAGACCACCAGGGCCAGCAGGGTGCCCACGTGGAGCAGGACATCGAACGCCAGCGGCATGCTCTGCTTCAGCAGGAGGTTCTCCGCCAGGGTCAGGTGGGCGGTGCTGGACACCGGCAGGAATTCCGTGAGGCCCTGCACCAGGCCCAACAGAACGGCATACAGCAAGGTCATCGGCAACTCCCAATCCAGCGCATGGCAACCAGTGTAGTTCGAACCTGCAGGAAAAATACCATTCCGGGCCGGCTCCGGGACCTTCCATGGTTCAATGAACGCCATGAGAATCCTGGATTTTCGTTCCGACACCGTCACCCGGCCCAGCCCGGAGATGCGGTCGGCCATGGCCGCCGCCGAGGTGGGGGATGATGTGCTGGACCGCGATCCGACGATGGACCGGCTGGAGTGCCGGGTGGCGGAGCTGCTCGGCCAGGAGGCGGGCCTCTGGACCCCCACCGGCTGCATGGCCAACCTCATCGCCCTGATGCTCCACCTGCAGCGCGGCGACCGCTACCTGGCCCCGGCCAAGGCCCACGTGCTGGGCTCGGAACTGGGCACCGGGGCCTGGCTCGCCGGCGGCATGCCCGAGGCCCTGCCCTGGGAAGGCGGCCCCGGCCGGATCACCCCCATGCAGGTCTGGCGCGCCGCCGGCGCCGCCGGCCCCTACTACGCGCTGCGCACCACCCTGCTGTGCCTTGAAAACACCCACAACTTCGCCGGCGGCACCTGCCTGACCGCGGCGGAGCACCGCGCCCTGGTGGAGCAGGCCCAGGCCAGGGAACTCAAGGTGCACCTGGACGGCGCCCGGCTGTGGCATGCCGCGGCCGCCCTGGGTGCCTCCCTGGAGGAGCTGGCCTGGGGCGTGGACACCGTGAGCGTCTGCCTGAGCAAGGGCCTGGGCGCGCCCATGGGTTCGGTGCTGTGCGGCGGCCGGGACACCATGGCCCGGGCCAGGCGGGTGCGCAAGATGCTGGGCGGCGGCGTGCGCCAGGGCGGGGTGATGGCCGCCGCCGGCCTGGCCGCCCTGGACGACCTGCCCCGGCTCCCGGAGGACCACGCCAAGGCCCGGCGCCTGGCCAAGGGGCTGCGGGCCATGGGCTTCACCGCCGCCGAGCCCGAGACCAACATCCTGCTGGTGCCGGTGCCCGACGCCGGCGCCGCCGTCTCGATCCTGGAGGAGGCCAAGGTGCGGGTGCTGCCGCTGGGCAGCTCGCTGCGCTTCATCACCCACCGGGACCTCAGCGAAGCCGATGTGGTGGAAGCCCTCGCCCGCATCGAGCCGATCACCGGCCGGCTGGTCACCACCTGGGAAGGCGTCAGGCCGATGGTATGAATACGTGTCCCGGCATAAGGTGGCGTAACAAAATGACCTGAAGAACGCAGGTCATTTCGTAACGCCACCTAAACCTGGGAAGGCGTCAGGCCGATGGTCTGATAGGGCCGGGCGGAGCCCGGACTAATGGCTGGACCGGAAGAAGGCCCCGCCCCAGAATTTCAGATCCGGGGCGTTGAGCCAGGTGACCCGCCACGGCTGGTCCGGGTTATGGGAGAGCAGCTGGGCGTTGCCGTGGATGTCGACGTAGGCGACGTATTCCCAGTTGCTGGGCGGAACCAGGCAGACCGGGTCGGAGGCCGCCGGCGGCGCCTCCGCTCCAGCGTCGTTCAGGCACTGGACCTGCCAGGTGCCGTCGAGCCGGAGGTCCTGGATGCGGGCCGCCTGATCGCGGTAGGTCACGTGCAGGACCTTGCCGAGCACGACCCGGGCGCAGGGGTTGCCCTGGGCCAGGGGGGCATCGGTGCGCCCGCCCAGGTTCAGCCGCTGGTCATGCCAGGTCTGGTCGAACCAGACATCCTGGATGCCCCCCGTGCCGTCCCGGTAGGTGATGTGGTAGGCCCCGGCCAGCCCCACCGGCACCGGGTCACCCATGGCCGCCGGGGCCCCGGTGGCGCCGCCGTTGTTCACCTGGTCGGCATGCCAGGCGCCGTCGAACCATAGATCCTGGATGTTGCCCAAGCCATCCCGGTACAGCACGTGGCGGATCCCCTGGAACACCAGCTGGACCGGGTCGCCGGCGGCCGCAGGCGCGCCGGTGGCGCCGCCCTGGTTCAGCAGCTGCGCGTGCCATTCCCCCTGGAACCACAGGCCCCGGATGCCGCCGGCCAGGTCGCGGTAGGCCACGTGGAAGGCGCCGTCGAATTCCGCGCCGCTGGGGTCGCCGGCGGCGACCGGGGCCAGGGTCCGGCCGCCGTTGTTCAGCTGCTCCACGTGCCAGCGGTCCTTTTCCCGGAAGCGGTCGAACCAGAGATCCTGGATGTTGCCGCCCCCGTCGCGGTAGGTGAAGTGGCCCTGGGGCCCGGTCCGGCTGGTGCGCCGGACTGCGGTGGCGGCGGGATCTCCCGCGGCGGGCGGGCCCTGGGTGGCGCCCCCGCAGTTCAAGCGGTTCCTGCCGCAGGTCAGGTGGCCCTCCGGGTCCCGCAGGATCGACGGGAAGGACCGCCATTCGGCAAAATAATCACTGAACAGACAGGGCTTGCCAACCACGGCCTGGCCGCGGCAGAGCGTAGCGGCCAGGGACAGCCCGGCCAGGATGAACAACTTTCGGCTTTGCATCGGACGATGGTCTCCGCCCCCGAGCCCTCCCCAGGGCGCCCGCGAGGGCACCGGAGGGGTGTTCGGCCGGTGGCTTGAAATGGGTTGGTTAGAAGGCCTTGACCCTGGCTGGAACCGGGCTTCCCAGGGCGTTTCCACGTTTACGCAGCTCGTTCCAGATGAGGGCGCCGGCCCCGAGGATAGCCGCGTCGGTCCCCGCCACGCCCGAAGGCAGGAGGGCCGCCTTGCCCCTGAAGGCTTGGGGCAGGTTTTCTTCCATGGCCCGCTGGGTGGGCTTGAAGATCAGCTCACCGGCGCCGGCCAGCCCGCCGAACAGGATGATCGCCTCGGGGCGGGTGAACAGGATCATGTCGGCCAGCTTGGCGCCCAGGATCCGCCCGGTGATCTCGAAGGCCTCCAGGGCCAGCGCGTCCCCCTGGCTGGCCTTCTCGGACAGCACCTTGGAGGTCAGCTGGTCGAAGGGGATGGCGCGCAGGGCGGAAGGCGCGCGCCGGGTCGCCATGAGTTCCACCGCCGTGCGGACGATGCCCGAGGCGGAAGCGTAGGTTTCCAGGCAGCCCAACTGGCCGCAGCCGCATTCCCGGCCGGAGCGGCCGGTCACCGGCAGGTGGCCCAGCTCGCCGGCCAGTCCATCGGCGCCGTAGACCAGTTCGCCGTTGACCACGATGCCGCTGCCCACGCCGGTGCCCAGGGTGATGGCGATGAAATCGCGCATCCCCCTGGCCGCTCCGAACAGCAGTTCGCCGATGGCCACGGCATTGGCGTCGTTGGTGGTGACGATGGGAACCGGATAGTAGCGGCCCATCTCCTCGACCAGGTTGACGAAATCCCACTTCAGGTTGGCGGGGCGTTCGATGGTGCCGGTGAAGTAGTTCGCGTCGGGCGCCCCGATGCCGACGCCGGCCAGCGTCCAGCCCCCGCCCAGGCTGGTCAGCAGGGCCGCGGCGTGCTCATGCAGGCGCCGGAAGAAGTCCGCCACGGGGAGCTGGGAATCGGTGGCCATGACCCCCGAGCCCAGGCACTTGCCGAAGGCGTCCACATAGCCGTAGGCGGTCTTCGTCCCGCCGATGTCGACGCCCAGCACCAGTTCTCCGGAAGCAGCCATGCCCCCTCCCCAGGAATACATCATAGAACGCCTTCGCTCCGGGCCGACAGGTGGCCGGCGGCGCCGTAGAAGGCGATGTAGGCGTAGCAGAGCACCGGCAGCACGAAGGCCAGCCGGATCCCGTACCGGTCGGCCAGCAGGCCCTGGGCGAGGGGCACGACGGCGCCCCCCACCACGGCCATGCACAGGATTCCCGAAGCCTGGCCCATGCTTTGGCCCAGGCCCTTGATGGCGAGGGTGAAGATGGTGGGGAACATGATGGAATTGAAGAAGCCCACCGAAAGGATGGCCCCCATGGAAACCTTGCCGCCGAAGGCCATGGCCGTCAGGACCAGGACGCTGGCCGCCAGGGCGTTGCCGGCCAGCACCTTGGGCGGGGCCAGCAGGCGCATGACGGCGGAGCCCGCGAACCGCCCGAGCATCGCCCCGCCCCAATAAAACGAGACGTAGCGGGCCGACTGGGCCAGGGTGTGCCCGCCAACGCCCAGCAGATGGATGTAGTCGGAAGGCAGCGACATGACGCAGTAGGCCGAAAAGAAACTGAACTGGATCAGCATCGCCCCGGCATATTTGAGCTCGAACACCGCCTTGAGTTGCGGCACGAGAACATCGTTCAGACAAGTGATGAACCCGAAAATGAAATACAGCGCGCTCAGCGCGATCAAGGGGCCGGTGCGGCTGGTTTCGCCCTTCCCGGCCAAGCCGCAGGCCACGCCCATGAAGCCCGCCCCGCCTTCAGGTTCCAGCCCCCCGACCCCATCCATGCATGCTCCGCATCATATTAAATAGGAAAAACATTAATAATGTTATTAATAGATTAATTTTGTTTCTTGCCGTCGCCCAGTGAGTATACGTGATGGCCGCGGCAAATGCTAATCCCAAAAAAACGCCCACTTCAAGTCCGGCCAACGGCAATAGATAGCCATAGGAATAGCTCCAATGCTGGGTTTCAGCCCAAAGCGGCGACGGAACCCGCGGTGGCCGCCGTTGAGAAAAAATTTCAAATGATTGCCTGTTTTTTTTGGCACTGGCGGACCCCGCCCGGCATCAGACGAGGATCAAACCGTTCCAGGAAGGCACTCCGGTGTCGGCCTTTTGATCGAGGGGAGCCCCATGTCTAGCGTTAGACCTCTATCCCTGTGCCTTTCCCTGGCCTTGCCCTGGATGCTGCTCCGGGCCGCGCAGGACCCGGCGGCTCCGGACCCGGCCGCCCTGGCCCAGCGCGTGCAGCAGCTCGGCCTCGGCCAGGCCGGGGATGTCAAGGTCCAGGACGTGACCGTCGATCCGGACGGCGCCCGCCATGTGCGCGTCCAGCAGCGCTACCACGGCCTGCGGGTCTGGGGGGGGCAGGCGATCCTGCACTTCGACGCCAAGGGCGCGGAAGGCCCCATGACCGATGCGCTGGTGCGCGGGATCCAGCTGGACCCGCATCCCAACCTGGACCAGGCCGAGGCCCTGGCCGTCACCCACGCCAGCGAAGCGCCGATGGGGACCTACGCGCGACCGCCGGCGGTCGAGCTGGTGGTCTTCCCGGCCGCGGCCCTGGAGCGCGCCGCCGGCTCCAAGGGGGGCAACAACGCCAGGGACTTCGCGCCCCGCATCAGCCGCCATCACCTCGCCTACCACATCCGTCTCGAGCTGCGCAACGGCTCGCCGGAAACCCGGCACGACGATTACCTGGTGGATGCCCAGACCGGCGCGATCCTGCGCAAGTGGTCCACCCTGTTCACCCTCAAGAGCCAGGGCATGCCCTCCGTCACCACCGGCCAGTCCCAGTACAGCGGCGAAGTGAAGTTGGGAAGCCTGGCCGCCCCATGCGGCTACGTGATGTCGGACCCCACCCGGCGGTTCATCTCCACCCGCGACCTGGGAGGCCAGACCGACGGCCTTGGCGCGCTCTACGTGAGCCAGGACGGCCGGTGGGGCGACGGGGAGAACTATGACCCGGGCCGGGGCTCCAAGTCGCCGAACGGGCAGACCGCTGCGGTGGACGCCCATTACGGCCTGCAGACCACCTGGGACTTCTACCGGAACGTGCTTGGCCGCAACGGCATCGACGGCAAGGGACGGGCACCCTACAACCTGGTCCACTATGCCACCAGCTACGACAACGCCTTCTGGGACGATACCTGCTTCTGCATGACCTACGGCGACGGCGACACCTTCAAGACCCTCACCGCCCTGGACGTGGTCGGCCATGAGGTTTCCCACGGCCTTTGCCACGCCACGGCCGACCTGGATTACGAAGGCGAATCCGGCGGACTCAACGAATCCAGCTCGGACATCTTCGGGGTCATGGTGCAGATGTACGGTCACGTGGCCAACGGCACGGGCTCGCATCTGCCGGCCAGGGGCGCGCGCTGGACCGTCGGCGACGACCTCAAGACGCCGGCCTTCCCCACCCCGTTGCGCTACATGTACAAGCCCAGCCTGGACGGCTTCAGCCCGGACGCATGGTCCCCGGACCTGGACTACCTGGATGTCCACTTCAGTTCCGGCCCCATGAACCGCGCCTTCTATTTCCTCAGCCAGGGCGCCAGCGCCCTGAAAACCGCAGATTCGTACAGCGATTACCTGCCGAAGGGCATGCGCGGCATCGGCAACGACAAGGCCCTGCGCATCTGGTGGCGGACCCTGTCCACCTACCTCACCCCGCGCAGCCGCTACCTGGACGCGCGCAGGGCCGCCATCCGCGCCGCCGAGGATCTGTACGGCAAGTCCGGGCCGGAAGCGAGCGCCGTGCGCCAGGCCTTCCACGGTATCAACGTGGACGATCCTACCAGCAATTCGGTGGTCAGGTACGAATGATCAGCGGTGCAGTCCGGCGCGGCCCTGGATGCCGCGCCGCACCAGCCAGTCCACCACCGGCTCCATCTGGGCGCCGTGGCCGATCAGGACGCTGCCGTCCCCGGTGTTCAGGAACAGCCGGTGCTCTTCCCACAGGAGGCTGGTCTCGGCGACGGGAAAGGCCTTGGGCTTGGGGTTGGTGAGCTGGTTGTCCTTGCCCAGGAGGTACAGCCAGGCATAGCGCTGGGCCCGGGGGTTCAGGAAGATCATCCGCTCCGAGGCCGCCTCCAGTTCCCCGGGGAGCCGCCCCAGGAGGAACGGCAGCACGAACCCGCCCAGCACCGCGGCGAGCACCAGGATCTGCAGGATCGACAGACTGCAGAAGACCAGGAGCGGGCTCAGCAGGAGCAACACCACCCAGACCCGCACCGCCCACTTGGCGTACCTCGGTAGGGGGAGGCGGATGATCGATTTGTCGAGCGTGCCAGAATCCGACTGCATGGCTCCATGATACGCCGCAAACCGGCCCATGGGAAAAAGGCAGGGTCCTAGGTCGTTTTTTTACAGACACTGCCCCAGCGCCCAACGCGCTACCGGCTGACTCAGGCTGTTGCCCAGAAGACGATAGCGCTGTTCAAGGCCCAGGTCCGGCGGAAACCGGAAGGCGTCGGGCAGGCCCATGAGCCGGGCGATCTCGGCCGGGGAAAACCGGCGGACGCCGCGCGGCGTCTTCAGGAACGAGCCGCTGCCGACGAACCGCTGGCCGTAGCCGCCGATGAAGCAGGCGGTGCGCCGGGATTCCGGGGTGACCAGGTCCAGGCCGGGGCCGTGCCGCTCCAGCAGGGCGGCTTCCAGATAGAGCGCCGGGTCCTCCTCCTGATCCAGAAAGGTGTCCAGGGCGGCCGGCTCGCACCGCGGCACCGGCTGGGGCGCGAGCGGAACCCGGGCGGCCAGCAGGAACACCCGCGGGCGCTGGTTGGGCAGCCCGAAGCTGGTCGGGCAGAGCTGGTAGGTGAGCTGGCAGAGGCCCTGCTCCTCGAGCCTGGCGCTCAGCAGCTGGTGCGCCGGTGACCCCAGGAAGCCGGTGACATTCTCCAGGCACAACCGGTCCGGCGGCGCTTCCCGCAGCACGTCCAGCAGGTGCAGGAAGGCCTGGCTGCGCCGATCGGCCAGCCCGGCACGGTTGCCCATGCGGCAAAACGGCTGGCAGGGCGGGCTGAGCAGCCAGGTATCCGCCCTGTGGGCCTTGAACACCTCAGGCTTGACCCGGGCGATTTCCCGGGCCAGGGGCGCATCGCCATGGTTGAACTGGTAAGTGGCGTTGGCGGCGGGGCTGATATCGTAGGCCGCCGCCACGCTGCCGCGGCCGCCCAGGGCATACCTCCAGCCGCCCAGGCCGGAGAACAGCTCGAGCACCCGCGGCGCGCTCATGGCAGGGGCTTAGTAACGGTAGTGTTCGGGCTTGTAGGGCCCTTCCACCGGCACGCTGATGTAGTCGGCCTGCTCCTGGGTGAGCACGGAAAGCTGGGCGTTGAGCTTCTTCAGCTGCAGCCGGGCCACCCGTTCATCCAGGTGCTTGGGCAGGGTGTAGACGCCGATGGGGTACTTGCCGGGGTTGGTCCACAGCTCGATCTGCGCCAGAGTCTGGTTGGCGAAGGAGGAGCTCATCACGTAGGAGGGATGGCCGGTGCCGCAGCCCAGGTTCACCAGCCGGCCCTTGGCCAGCAGGATGATGCGCTTGCCGTCCGGGAAGATGACATGGTCCACCTGGGGCTTGATCTCCTCCCACTGGCAGCCCTCCAGGGAGGCGATGTCGATCTCGCTGTCGAAGTGGCCGATGTTGCAGACAATGGCCTGGTCCTTCATGGCCGCCATGTGGTCGTGGCCGATGACGTGGCGGTTGCCGGTGCAGGTGACGAAGATGTCGCCCTGGTCGCAGGCGTATTCCATGGTCACCACCCGGTAGCCCTCCATGGCCGCCTGCAGGGCGCAGATGGGATCGACCTCGGTCACCCACACCTGGGCCGACAGGGCCCGCATGGCCTGGGCGCAGCCCTTGCCCACGTCGCCGTAGCCGCAGATCACCGCCACCTTGCCGGCGATCATCACGTCGGTGGCGCGCTTGATGCCGTCCACCAGCGATTCCCGGCAACCGTAGAGATTGTCGAACTTGGACTTGGTGACGGAGTCGTTGACGTTGATGGCGGGGAACTTGAGTTCGCCGCGCTGGGCCATCTGGTAGAGCCGGTGCACGCCGGTGGTGGTCTCCTCGGTGACGCCCTTGATGGCGGCCAGCTGGCGGGAGTAGAAGGCGGGGTCCTCGGCCAGCTTGTGCCGGATGGCGCCGAACAGGGCGACCTCCTCCTCGTTGCCGGGGTGGTCCAGCAGCGTGCGGTCATGCTCGGCCCGGGCGCCCAGGTGCACCAGGAGGGTGGCATCGCCGCCGTCGTCCAGGATCATGTTGGCGGTGCCTTCCTTGAACCGGAAGATCTCGTGGGTGAAGGACCAGTAGTCGGCCAGCGATTCGCCCTTGTAGGCATAGACCGGCGTGCCGCCGGCGGCGATGGCGGCGGCGGCGTGGTCCTGGGTGGAGAAGATGTTGCAGGAGGCCCAGCGCACATCCGCGCCCAGGGCCTTCAGGGTCTCGATCAGCACCGCGGTCTGGATGGTCATGTGCAGCGACCCGGCGATGCGCGCTCCGCGCAGGGGCTGGGCGGCGGCATAGGCCTCGCGGATCGCCATGAGCCCGGGCATCTCGGTCTCGGCGATGGCGATCTCCCGCCGGCCCCAGGGGGCCAGGGAAAGATCGGCTATGCGATTTTCATTCAAAGTGGTTGTGCTCACGAGCGGCTCCTGTGCGGCTGGATGGGCTGAAGGAAGGTATCAACACTGTGCTTACCCGTCAATCAAAGCCCGTCGAATGGGTCGGGTAAGCGCCGTTGAAACCATGAACCGGTCGTGGCCGGGTGCCGAGCCTGGGACGGAATGTCTCGCAGCGCTTCTCGGACCGTTATCATGATAAGCCAAACCAGCCTTCCGGCCACCGGCAAGGGGAGAACATGACAACCAAGCCCGTTTTCGACCTGATCATCCGCCATGGATCGGTGGTGGACGGCTCGGGCGCTCCGCCCCGCCGGGCGGACGTGGGGCTGCTGGGCGACCGGATCGCCGCCGTGGGCATCCTGGACCAGGCCGCCAGTGCCGCCAGCCTGGACGCTTCCGGCCTGATGCTGGCCCCCGGCTTCATCGACGTCCACTCCCATGACGACCAGGCGGTCTTCCAGTGGTCCACCAGCGAGGCGAAGCTCAGCCAGGGCGTCACCAGCGTGGTGGTGGGCAACTGCGGCATCAGCCTGGCGCCCCTGACCCTCGGCGGCGATCCGCCGCCCCCGCTCAACCTGCTGGGCGAACGGGCCCGGTTCCGCTTTCCCGGATTCAATCAGTACGTGGCGGCCCTCGAGGCCGCGCCGCTGCCGCTGAACGTGGCGGCCCTGGTGGGCCACGGCACGCTGCGGGTGAAGAACCTGGACGACTATGCGCTGGCCGCCACCCCGGAGCAGGTCCGCGCCATGGCCGGGGACGTGAGCGCGGCCATGGCGGCCGGCGCGATGGGCTTGAGCTGCGGGTTGTCCTACCCCACCAACCGGGGCGCCGACACCGACGAGGTGGTGGCCCTGGCCCGGGCCGCCGCGGCCGCCGGCGGCCGGTTGTGCATGCATATCCGCGACGAGTACGACGGCGTCGCCGACGCGGTGCGCGAAGCCTTCCAGTGCGCCGCCCGGTCCGGAGCCTTCCTGGTGCTGTCGCACCAGAAGGTGGCCGGGACGGCCAACCGGGGGCGCAGCGCCGAGCTCCTGGAACTCTACCGGCAGGAGGGCGCCGGCCTGCCCTTCGCCATCGACACCTACCCCTACACCGCCGGCTCCAGCGTGCTGGACCCGGTCGCGGTGGGTCAATCCAGCAAGGTGCTGGTGGCCTGGTCCCTGCCCCACCCGGAGGTGAACGGCCGGACCCTCGAGGCGATCGGCGCGGACTGGCGCTGCTCCCAGGCCGAGGCGATCCGCCGGCTGCAGCCCTCCGGCGCGGTCTACTTCCACATGGACGAGGCGGACGTGAGCCGGTTCCTGGCCTTTGACCGGTGCATGGTCGGTTCGGACGGCCTGCCCAACGACACCCACCCGCATCCCCGCCTGTGGGGCGCCTTCGCCCGGGTGCTGGGGGAGTACGCCCGGGACCGGGCCATGTTCCCCATCGGCGAGGCCGTGCGCAAGATGACCGGGCTGCCGGCGTCGGTGTTCGGCCTGACCGGCCGGGGCCTGGTGCGGGAGGGCGGCTTCGCCGACCTCGTGCTGTTCGATCCGGCCCGGGTGCGCGACTGCGCCACCTACGAGCAGCCGCGCCTGCCGGCCGAAGGGATCAGCAAGGTGTTCGTGAACGGCAGGCAGGCCTGGCCCCGGCCCCAGGACCAATCGGGCTGCTGGGGCCGGTTCCTCAGGCCTTGAGCGCCTCCAGGATGCGTTCCGGGGTCATGGGCAGCTCGAACAGGCGGACCCCCAGCGCGTCGTGCAGGGCGTTGGCGATCACCGCGCCCATGCAGACGATGGGCGGCTCGCCGCCCCCCTGGGGCTGGAGCTGCGGGTTGTCCACCAGCACCGTCTCGATGGCCGGCAGCCAGGAGAACCGGGGAATCCGGTAGGTGTCGAAGTTCTCATCCAGGATGCGGCCGTCCTTGAACCGGAGGCCTTCGCTGAGGGCGTAGCCCAGGCCCATGGTGACGGCCCCCTCCATCTGCTGGCGGGCGCCGTCGGGGTTGATGACCAGGCCCATGTCCTGGGCCAGGACCACCCGCTTCACCCGCACCTGGCCGGTGGCGCGGTCCACGGTCAGCTCGGCCATGGCGGCGGTGAGGGTGCCGCGCCAGGAGCCGCAGGCGACCCCGACCCCGCGCCCGGAAGGGGCGGCGCCCGCCACCCAGCCGAACCGCTCCGCCGCCGCCTTCAGCACCCGGATCACCCGCGGGTCGCTGAGGTGGCGCAGGCGGAAGGCCAGCGGATCGACCTTGGCCTTGGCGGCCAGGAGGTCCATGTGCGACTCCCGGGCGAACACGTTGGTGTTGGCCGCCGGTGCCCGCCAGGCGCCGGTGGGGAACGGGTGCAGCCCGGCGCCGCTGGTGCCGATGTCCCCGGAATCGCCGGTGGAGGCGAAGCGCTTGGCCGGGAACTCGTAGCCGATCTCCGCCTCCCGGTCGCTGGTGCCGGACACCTGGCAGTCCCAGAAGGCGATGCGCCCGGCCCGGTCCAGCCCGGAGCGGAGCTTGACCACCGCGGCCGGGCGGAAGGTATCCAGGAAGAACTCCTCCCTGCGGTCCCAGGCCACCAGCACCGGCGCGCCCGCCTTCAGGGCCAGCCGCGCGGCTTCCACCGCCTGCGGCCCCGCGGCCTTGCCGCCGAACGCGCCGCCGATGTGGGGCGTGATGATGCGGACCTTGTCGGCCGGCAGCCGGAGGGCCTCGGCCACCTGGGCCTTCACCCGGAACGGGGCCTGCGTCCCGGCCCACACGGTCATCCTGCCGTCCTTCCACTGGGCCAGCGCGGCGTGCGGCTCGAGGGCGGCATGGGCCACGTAGGCGTTGAGGTAGGAAGCTTCCACCAGGGTGGTGGCCTGGGCCTCGGAGGCCTTCAGGTCGCCCTCCTGGACCCCCACCTTGGCGGTGGCCGCCTGGTCCGCCAGATGCCGGTAGATGGTGCGGTCGTCCAGGGCCGGCGGCACGCCCTGGAAGGTGGCCTTGACCAGGTCGAGGGCCTTGCGCGCCTGGTCCGGCAACAGGTGCGCGACCGCCACCAGGTCGCCGTCGCGCAGCACGCGCACGCCGGGCACGCGCTGCGCCGCGGAGGTGTCCGCGCTCTTGAGCGTGGCGCCGTGGGCCGGGGGCCGCACAATGCAGGCGTGCAGCGTTCCGGGCAGTCCCTGGTCGGCGCTGTAGCGCGCGGTGCCGCTGACCTTGGCCAGGGCGTCCTTGCGCGGCGCGGACTTGCCCACCAGGGTGTAGGCCGAGACCGGCTTGGGCTTGACGTCCGCAATGTGGCGCTCGATGCGCCGGCCCTGGACCAGCTGGCCGTAGGCCACCTGCCGGGCCGGATCGCCCTTGACCGAAACCACGCCGGCCCGCACCTCGAGCCGGTCCGCCGGGACCTCCAGGCGCTCGCCGGCCATCTGCAGCAGGACGGCCCGGGCCTCGGCGGCCGCCCCGCGCAGCACCGGGCCGAACTGCCAGATGCTGAGCGAGCCGCCGGTCCCGCCGTCCCAGGGGCAGAGGTCGGTGTCGCCCATGAGCATGTCCACCCGCTCCAGCGGCACGTCCAGTTCCTCCGCCGCCAGCATGGCCAGGGAGGTCATGTTGCCCTGGCCCATCTCCACCTTGCCCACGAAGCAGCCCACCCGGCCGTCCGCGCC
>CAZVHQ010000038.1:0-36388 GCA_964627225.1 uncultured Mesoterricola sp. | reverse complement strand
CGAGCATCGAACTGTCCTCAACTGTGGAAGGCAACGCCAGCACCTCCGACCAGCTGTCCAACACCGCCGCCGGCCTGAAAGAGCTCGTGGCTGGGTTCCGAACCTAGGCCTAGGCCACCTCGGCGCGCAGGAAGTGCGGCCCGCAGCCGGTGACCCGGACCTCCACCAGTTCCCGGAACGGCAGCCCATAGCCCGGGGCCGCCAGGTGCACGTTCTTCCAGTTGGCGGTGCGCGCCAGCCAGTGGCCGGCGTCCAGGGCGGTCTCGGTCTCGATCCGGGCCTTGAGCACGCGGCCCACCATCCTCCGGTTGCTGGCCAGGGTCAGCTCCTGCTGTCGCGCCTGGAGCCGGCTCAACCGCTCCTGCTTGACGGTGTGGGGCAGGTCGTCCTTGAGCCGCAGCGCCGGGGTGCCGGGGCGCGGGGAATAGATGAAGCTGAATGACTGGTCGAACCGCACCTGGTCCAGCAGGGCCATGGTCGCTTCGAAATCCGCGTCGGTTTCGCCGGGAAAGCCGACGATGAAATCGGTGGACAGGCACAAGTCCGGGGGGCCGCCGCCCAGGTAGCCCAGCCGCTCCAGGTACTGGGCCGCGGTGTATTCCCGGCGCATGCGGCGCAGCACCGCGTCGCTGCCGCTCTGCACCGGCAGGTGCAGGAAGGGCGCCACCTTGGGGTTGGTCGTCAGGGTCCGGGCCAGGGCCGGGGTGAAATTCATGGGATGGCTGGTGGTGAAGCGGATCCATTCCAGGCCGTCGATCTCGGCCACCCGGTCCAGCAGCTCGGCGAACGAGCAGCCGCCCTGGAAGCTGTTCACGTTCTGGCCCAGCAGCTCCACTTCCTTGTAGCCCCGGGCCACCAGCCCGCGCACCTCGTCGACCACGTCCTGGAACGGCCGGTGCCGCTCGGGGCCCCGGGTGGTGGGCACCACGCAGTACGTGCAGGCATGGTCGCAGCCTTCGATGATGGTCACCAGGGCCTTGGCGAGGCTGTTCCGGCGCATGGTTTCCGGAGGGAACAGGTGGTCGTCCGGGTAGGCGCCGATGTCCATGACCCGGGCGGCCCCGGCCCGGACCTTGGCCACCAGGGCGGGCAGCTGCTGGATGGCCATGGTGCCCAGGACGAAGTCGATCTGCGGCGCGCGCTGGAACAGGGCTGCCTGGTCCTGCTGGGCCAGGCAGCCGGCCACCCCGATCAGCAGGGGCCGCTTCTTCTTCTCCTCGCGCAGCCAGCCCAGCTCCGATTCCACCTTGTGCACCGCCTTTTCGCGGATGGAACAGGTGTTCAGCAGCACCAGGTCGGCGTCCTCGATCCCGCTGGCGGCGGTGAAGCCTTCCGCCTGCAGCAGCCCCTCCAGCTTTTCGCTGTCGTGGCTGTTCATCTGGCAGCCCCAGGTCTTGATCAGGTACTTCATGCGCTTCCAGCCCTCCGGGAACAGTCTACCGCAGCCGGGCGCCGGCCCATGAAAAGGGCCCCCGAAGGGGCCCTTTGGCTGGATTCCGGTAGGGTCTAGTACATGTCTTCCATGCCGCCCATGCCGGGCGCGCCGCCCATGGGGGCGGGCTTCTTGTCCTCGGGCAGTTCGCAGATGATGGCTTCGGTGGTGAGCATCATCGCGGCCACGGAGGCGGCGTTGCGCAGGGCGGACTTGGTCACCTTGGCAGGGTCGATGACGCCGAAGGCGACCATGTCGCCGAACTCGCCGGTGGCGGCGTTGAAGCCGAAGTTGCCCTTCTCTTCCTTCACCCGGTTGACGATGACGGAACCTTCCACGCCGGCGTTGTTGGCGATCTGGCGCAGGGGCTCTTCCAGGGACTTCCTGATGATCTCGACGCCAGTGGCCTGGTCGCCGGTCAGCTTGAGGGCGGACAGCTTGGCCAGGGCGCGCAGCAGGGCGACGCCGCCGCCGGCGACGATGCCGTCTTCCACGGCCGCCTTGGTGGCGTGCATGGCGTCTTCAACGCGGGCCTTCTTCTCCTTCATTTCGGTTTCGGAGGCCGCGCCGACCTTGATCACCGCGACGCCGCCGACCAGCTTGGCCAGACGCTCCTGGAGCTTTTCCTTGTCGTAGTCGCTGGTGGAGATCTCCACCTGGCTGCGGATCTGCTTGACCCGGCCCTGGATCGCCTGGGTGGTGCCGGCGCCCTCGATGATGGTGGTGGTTTCCTTGTCGATGGTCACCTTCTTGGCGGTGCCCAGGTCCTCGATCTTCAGGTTCTCGAGCTTGAGGCCCAGATCCTCGGTGATGGCCTTGCCGCCGGTCAGGATGGCGATGTCTTCCAGCATGGCCTTGCGGCGGTCGCCGAAACCGGGCGCCTTGACCGCGGCGATGTTCAGGGTGCCGCGGATCTTGTTGACCACCAGGGTGGCCAGGGCCTCGCCGTCGACGTCCTCGGCGATGATCAGCAGCGGGCGGCGGCTGTTCACGACCTGCTCCAGCAGGGGCAGGAGATCGCGCATGTTGGAGATCTTCTTCTCGAAGATGAGGATCAGCGGGGCTTCCAGCTCGACCTTCATCTGGTCGGGGTTGGTGACGAAGTAGGGGCTCAGGTAGCCGCGGTCGAACTGCATGCCCTCGACCACGGTCAGCTCGGTGTCGCGGCCCTTGGCCTCTTCCACCGTGATGACGCCGTCCTTGCCCACCTTGGCCATGGCGTCGGCGATGATCTGGCCGATTTCCTGGTCGCCGTTGGCGGAAATGGCGCCGACCTGGGCGATGGCGTTGCCTTCCACGGGCTTCTTGATCTCGTCGATGGCGGCGACCACGGCGTCCACGGCCAGGTCGATGCCCTTCTTGATCTCCATGGTGTTGGCGCCGCTGACGACCGCCTTGATGCCTTCCTTGTAGATGGCCCGGGCCAGCACGGTGGCGGTGGTGGTGCCGTCGCCGGCGATGTCGGAGGTCTTGGAGGCGACTTCACGCACCAGGGCGGCGCCCATGTTCTCGTGCTTGTCCTTGAGCTCGATCTCCTTGGCGACGGTGACGCCGTCCTTGGTCATGAGCGGGGAGCCGAACTTCTTTTCGATCAGGACGTTGCGGCCTTTGGGGCCGAGCGTGACCTGCACGGCGTCGGCGAGCTTGTTGACGCCGCGCAGAATGGCCTGGCGGGCATCTTCGGAATAAATGATGGATTTGGCAGCCATGTGTTGCTCCTATGCTATGGGTTCAAGATCCTGAGGACTTCAATTGCTAGCTGAGAATGGCCAGGATCTCGTCTTCGCGCACGATGACGTGGTCGATGCCTTCCAGCTTCACTTCCGTGCCGGTGTACTTGCCGATGAGAACCTTGTTCCCGGTCTTGACGGACATGGGCATGCGCTTGCCGTCGTCGGCGAACTTGCCTTCGCCCACCGCCACGACCTCGGCTTCCATGGGCTTTTCCTTGGCAGTGTCCGGAATGATGATGCCGCCCTTTACCGTTTCCGCAGGCTCGCTGCGCTTGAGCAGAACACGATCGTACAGGGGCTTGATGGCCATGTATTACCTCCATGTGTGGATGAGAGTTCCCGAAGGGGGAGCTGTTAGCACTAACTACCAGCGAGTGCTAAGGTAGCCCGGGGATTTGGGGCTGTCAAGGCAATTTCGTGAATGTTAGCGTCTTCGACTAATATTTTATTACTCAAAGACGTTGCATCTTTTCTTGAGGTTCAGCCGATCCGGAGTGGCTCATTGGGGGTAGTCTGAACAGATGAGTGAACTGTCCGTCCTGATCGAATTGCAATCCGTCCATGACAATCTGCGCACCATCCAGCGAGATCTGTCGGCCTTCCCTCCGGATCTGGCCGCCCTTGACGCCGAGCTGAAGATGCTGGCGAGGAAGCTCGAGGAGACTTCCAGGGGCTTGACCGCCAGCCGGAGCCTTTTCTCCAGCCTTTCCACGGAACTGGGCGGCGCCCAGAAGGCCGAAGAGGTGGCCAAGGCCTCGGTGAAGGTGGCGACCCAGAAGATCCAGTACACCGCGGCGATCCGGGAGCTCGACGAGCGCCAGCGCCAGAAGAACGCCGTGGCCCGGCCGGTCAAGGAGACCGAAGTCCGCATCGAAAGCCTGGAAAGGCTCGACGTGGAACTGAAGGAACGCCAGGCCGAGGCCCAGAAGCAGTTCGACGAGCTCCGGACCGTGTTCCTTTCCGAGCACGGCAACCAGGTGGAAGCCCAGACCCGGCTGCAGACCCGCTGCGCCGAACTGGAAGCGCTGCTGGCCCCGACCCTGCTGGTGAAGTTCAAGCGGCTGCTCCAGATGCGTTCGGGACGCGCGGTGGTCGGCGTGGACAACGGCGCCTGCGGCGGCTGCCGGACCCGCCTGCGCACGCCGGTGGTGGCCCATCTGCGCGAGGCCGAAACGCTGTTCTGCGAATCATGCCAACGCATTCTCTACGACCCGTCCAAGCTATGACGCCGCTTGCGGAGCGCATCCACACGCTGCGCACCCGCATCGGCACCGCCTGCGGCACCCATGGCAGGGACCCCGAAGAGATCGAGCTGCTGCCCGTTTCCAAGCGCCAGCCGCTGCCGTTGATCCTGGAGGCGGCCGGACTGGGATACCAGCGGTTTGGCGAGAACTATGTCCAGGAAGGCGTCCAGAAGGCCCTGGAGGCGCCGTCCCTGGGCTTCGTGCTGATCGGCCCGCTGCAGCGCAACAAGGCCAGGCAGGCCCTCGCCAGCTTCCAGGAGATCATGACCGTCGACCGGCCGGAACTGGCCGCGCGCCTGGCCCACCTGGCGGCTGAGCTGGACCTGGTGCGCCCGGTCTGGATCCAGGTGGACCTCTGGAATGAAGCGACCAAGCAGGGGGGATGCCCGGCCGAGGCCATCGCCCCGGTGCTCCAGGCGCTGGATGCGCAGCGCCTGCCCTTCCAGGGTTTCATGGCGATCCCGCCGCCGGAGGATGCCCAGGCGTTCGGCGCCCTGGCGCAGCTGCGCGAGACTTGGCGGCAGAAGCTGGGCCGGCCCCTGCGGCTCTCCATGGGCATGAGCGGCGACCTGGAACAGGCCATCGCCGCCGGCAGCGACCAGATCCGGATCGGCACCGCCTTTTTCGGCGATCGCTGATCTCCCCGGACAAACAAGGATTAGCCCTGGCATACTTGGGTCAACAACACAGGTCCTGGACAGGCTTTCAGCCAACGTCCCCCCATGCCTTTCGGAGGAGCTTTCGATGAGCTTTTGGAAGAACTTGAGCATTCGGAAGAAGCTCAGCTACTCCATCCTGGGTCTCACCACCCTGCTGGCCCTGACCGCAGGCATCACCAGCGGGCTCAAGCTGGAAACCGCGCAGAACGACGCGCTGTGGACCAAGGGCAAGGGCCTGTCCGCGGTGCTGGCCGAAGCGGTGACGCCTTCCTACCTCTCCGACGATCTGGGCACCACCAGCGGCTCCACCGACCGCTCCCTGGACTTCGTCAAGGGCGACCCGGACGTGAGCATGGCCGCGGTGGTCGCCGTGGACCTGCAGACCAAGGCTCCCGTCGTCAAGTACGTCAAGAAGTTCGGCAGCGGCGCCAACCTGGACCCCGCCACGCTGACCGGGCCCCTCGGCCAGGGCAAGACGCAGTACAAGGCGAACGGCTACAAGGTTGTCGCCTCGCTGCTCGGCCAGGAAGCCCAGGACCCCGCCAAGAAGACCTACCAGATGGTGGTCATGAACGATGATGCCGTCTCCAAGCTGAACCACGCCAATCTCGGGGTCATGGTGCTGCTGGGGCTGGTCATGGTCGGCCTGGGCTTTGCCGCCTCGCAGATCCTGGGCAACGCCCTGGTCAAGCCGCTGGAGAACATCCAGAGCCGCATGCGCGACATTTCCGAAGGCGAGGGCGATCTCACCGCCCGCCTGGAAGTGGACGGCACCGACGAGATCGCCCGGGTCTCCCTGCACTTCAACCGGTTCGTGGAAAACATCCAGACCATCGTCCAGCAGGTCGTGGCCATTTCCACCAACATCGCCTCCGGCTCCCTGCAGATGACCGCCGGCATGTCGGAGATGGCCTCCACCGCCGACGCCATCGCCCAGACCGCCGAGAACCAGAAGTCGAGCGTCAAGCAGGCCAATGACAGCGTCGCCACCATCGCCGGCTCCTCGAAGGTCATCTATTCCAACGTGGCCGACGCCCTGAACGTGTTCGACCAGGCCAAGGAGGCCGCGGGCAAGGGCGGCTCGGCGGTGGGCGCCGCCGTCAGCGGCATGCAGGTGATCAACCAGAACTCCAAGCAGATCGGCAACATCCTCAACGTCATCACCGAGATCGCCAACCAGACCAACCTGCTTTCGCTCAACGCCGCCATCGAGGCCGCCAAGGCCGGCGAACACGGCAAGGGCTTCGCCGTGGTGGCCGAAGAGGTGCGCAAGCTGGCCGAACGCAGTGCCCAGGCGGCCAAGGAGATCACCTCCCTGATCCAGACCTCCAGCAAGAGCATCGACGACGGCACCTCCATGGTCAACACCGCCGGCAGCGCGCTCAAGAGCATCACCGAAGCGATCCGGGCCAGCGCCGAGCGTATGAACACCATCGGCGGCCAGAGCCAGACCCAAAGCCAGGACAGCGGCACCGTGGTGAACGCCATGACCAGCCTGGCCGAAATCGCCGAAGGCAACGCCGCCGCCACCGAGGAGATGGCCGCCACCATCCGGGAAACCACCCGCACGGTGAACGAGTTGAGCAACCTGGCGGAGAACCTCAACAGCCTGGTGTCGCGCTTCAAGATCTGATATTCCGTGGGGGGACCGCGCGCGAGCAAAGCTCGCTCTCCGTCCCCCCACACCCCCACTTCAGGACCGGGCGGAGCCCGGCCCTGAAGTCCTGGCTTCGGTGCGAGGAGGGGGGGGGGGACGACCCGCTCGTTTAGCTCCAATCGCCGCCGAGGGCCTTGTACAGGGCTACCAGATCGATGGCGGCATCGGTCTGGGACCTGGCGTAGGCGTCTTCGTCCGCCCGCAGGTTGCGTTCGGCGTCCAGCAGGTCCATCAGGGCGATGTCCCCGTGCTGGAAGCGCTGCTCCGCGTGCCGGTAGGTGCGCCGGGCGGAATCCAGGGCCGCGCGCTGGGCCCCGGTGGTTTCCAGGGCCAGGCGATAGCCCAGGAGGGCCCGCTCGGCGTCGGTGAGGGCGGCGATGACGGCGCTTTCGTAGGCCAGCGCGGCTTCCTCCTGCCGGGCCTGGGAAGCGTGGATCTGGGCGCGGATGGTGCCGCCGTCGAGGATGCGCCAGGACACGAACGGGGCCACGGACCACAGCTGGCTGGGCTGGTTGAACAGCTGGGAGCCCTTCAGCGCCTCGTAGCCGGCGCTGGCCGAGATGGTCAGCTTGGGGAACCACTCCGCCTTGGCCACGCCCACGTCGGCGGTGGCGCCGGCCAGGCGCCGCTCAGCGGCCCGCACATCGGGCCGGCGGCGCAGGATGTCGGCCCGTTCCCCCACGGGGATCGGCGCCAGGGCGATGTCCGGCGGCGGGGTCGCGGCCAGGGCCGCCTCGCTCTCGGGCAGCCGGCCCAGGAGCGCGCCCAGCCCCAGGGCGGCGGCATGCATCCGGGCGCGGAGCCCGGGCAGCCCGGCCGAGGCATCCAGGAACTGGCCCTGGATGCGCTCCACCTCCGCCGCGGCCAGATCGCCCGCCGCCGCGCGGCGCCGGGCGGTCTCCAGGGTGCGCCGGAAGGCTTCGACGATGGCCGATTGCGCCGCAAGTTCGCGCTGGGCGCCCCGGAGGGTCAGGTAGGTCCTGGCCACTTCCGCCGCCACGCTGATGCGCACATCGCCGGCGCTTTCCCGGGCGGCCTGGGCCTGGGCTTCGGCGGATTCCACCTGGCGCCTGACGCGGCCGAACAGGTCCAGCTCCCAGGCGGCGTCGAAGCCCACGTCATGAATGGTGATGTCCCGGCTCAGGCCGGGGATCTCGGAGATGGGCAGGGGCCCGTTGAGGGTCTGCTCCTCCCGGGTGATCCCGGCTTGGGCCTGCACGGTGGGGTACTTCGCCCCGGCCGCGGCGTCCCGGAGCGCCCGGGCCTCCTGGATGCGCAGCTCGGCCTGGCGCAGGTCCAGGTTGCCGGCGAGGGCGGCCGCTTCCAGCCGGTCCAGGGTGGGGTCGCCGAAGTGGCGCCACCAGGCGGAAAGCCCGGGGGCCCCGGGTTCCGCGGGCTGGGTCCAGCCCTGCCCCGCGTCCGCCTGGGGGGCCCGGAAATCCGGCCCGACCTTGCAGCCCAGGACCAGCAGGAACACCAGCGGCGCGGCGCGGAGCAGGAGCGGAGAACTCGACGGGGGAAGCTTGGGAACCATGGAATACCTCACTCCAGTCTGCCTTTGACGAACCAGGTGGCGAAGGAGATGGTGACGACGCCGATGACCGCCATGGGCCACACGTTCGCGAACACCTCCGAAGGGGGCAGCGCCTTCAGGAAGCTGCCCTGCAGGATGACCAGGTAGTACTTCAACGGGATCGCCTTGGCCATCCACTGGAGCACGATGGGCATGTTCTCCACGGGCGTGGCGAAGCCCGACATCACGACCACCGGCACCCCGAAGGAGAAGATGCCGAGGATGGCCTGCTGCTGCGTGCTGCACACCGCCGAGATCATCAGCCCGATGCCCACCATGGAAAGCACGAAGACGAACAGGCTGCAGAGCAGCAGCGCGAAGGAGCCGGTGAAGGGGATCCCGAAGCCGAAGATCCCGGCCGCCACCATCACGGAACCCAGCACCGAGCAGATGATCAGGGCCGGAGCCATCTTCGAGACGATGATCTCCAGGGGCGTGCAGGGCGACACCAGCAGCTGGTCGAAGGTGCCCAGCTCCCGTTCCCGGGCGATGGAAAGCCCCACGGTCATGAGGGTGGAGAACATCACCAGGATGCCGCCGATGCTGGGCACCACGAACCACTGGTAGATCAGGTTGGGATTGAACCAGTGGCGCAGGGCCACGGTGTCGGCCACGGCGGACGCGCCGGTCAGGTCCGCCCCGGTCTGCCCGGCGATTTCGCTCAGGTAGCCCAGGAGCACCTGGGAGGCGTTGCCCCGGCGCCCGTCCAGCAGCACCTGGGCCCTGGCCAGGTGCCCGGCCTTGACGTCGCTGGTGAAGGTCTCCGGAATGTCCAGGCCGGCGATGACGTCGCGCCGCTCGATCATCCCGGCGATCTCCGCCCGGCTGTGCACCGTCACCAGGCGGTCGCAGAAGGAGGCCGCCCCGACCCGGGCCAGCAGTTCATAGGAAGCCCTGCCCGTGTCGCGGTTGAACACGGCGATGTCCACGTGCTTGACCTCCAGCGTGTTGGCGAAGGAGAAGATCAGCAGCTGCAGGAGCGGCGGACCGATCAGGGCGATGCGCGTCTTCGGGTCGCGCAGGACGCAGAGCAGCTCCTTGAGGATTTGCGCCCAGAGGCGGGTGGTGGATTTGCTCATCTCAAGTATCCAGGCTCTTCTTGGTCTTGGAGCGGGCGATCAGGATGAAGACGGTGCCGATGGCCAGCATGGCCAGGGTGTTGGGGATGAAGACGCGCCACACGTCCCCGGCCAGGAACACGGTCTGCAGCGTGGTCACGAAGTAGCGCGCGGGAACCAGGTAGGTCAGCAGGCGGATCGGCAGGGGCATGGAACTGATCTCGAAAATGAAGCCCGATAGCAGGAAGGCCGGCAGGAAGCCCGAAAAGAGCGCCAGCTGGGCGGCGATGAACTGGTTCTTGGCCACCGACGAGATGAGGAGCCCCTGCCCCAGGGCCGGCACCAGGAAGGCCGAGGAGAGCATGAACAGCGCCAGCCACGATCCGCGCAGGGGCACGCCGAACACGAAGATCGAAAGCAGGGTGCAGATGGTGGTGGCCGCCATGGCCAGCCCGAAATAGGGCAGCAGCTTGCCGAGCAGGATCTCCAGCACCGACACCGGGGTGGAGATCACCGCCTCCATGGTGCCCCGCTCCCATTCCCGGGCCACGACCATGGCGGTCAGCAGGGTCCCGATCATGGTCATGATGATGGCGATGGCCCCGGGCAGCAGGAAGCGCCGGCTTTCCAGCTCCGCGTTGTACCAGAACCGGGGCTCCAGGGCGATGCCGGCGCCCACCGCCAGGCCCCGGGAGGCCTGCCACTGGGTGACCACGTTCTGGGCGTAGTTCGCCACGAAGCTGGCGGTGTTGGGCTGGGTGCCGTCGGTGACCACCTGGACCAGGGGTTCGGTTCCGCCCGCCTGGATGCGCTGCTCCAGGTCATGGGGGATGACCACGAAGCCCCGCAGGCGGCCGCCGATGATCGCCTCCTCCACCTCCCGCCGGTCCCGGGCCGGCGTCACCGTGAAGTAGCGCGACCCGGAGAACGCCGCGGCGAGAGCCTGGCCGCCGGCGCCGTCGGTTTCCAGCACCACGCCGATGGGCACCTTGTTCAGGTCCAGGGAGACGGCGTAGGCGTACAGGAACACCATCACCACGGGCAGCACGAAGGCCATGAGGATGGTCGAGGGATCGCGCAGCATCTGGATGGATTCCTTGCGCACCAGGGCCGCCATCCGGCGCAGGTTCCACTGCCGGCTCACTTCGGGCCTCCCGCCGCTTCCAGCTCGGCGTCCACCCGCTCGATGAGGTGGATGAAGGCGTCCTCCATGGTCGGCTCGACGCCGCCGTCCTGCATGGCGCTCTGCTTGAGGGCGTCGGGGGTGTCCAGGGCGATGACCTCGGCGCGGTACATCAAGGCCACCCGGTCGCAGTATTCCGCCTCTTCCATGAAATGGGTGGTCACCAGCACCGTCACGCCCTTGCGCACCAGCCCGTTGATGTGCGACCAGAATTCCCGCCGGGTGAGCGGGTCCACACCCGAGGTGGGCTCGTCCAGGAACAGCACGGGGGGCCGGTGCATCAGGGCGCAGGACAGGGCCAGGCGCTGGCGGAACCCCAGGGGCAGCTGGTCGGGCGAGGCGTCCAGGTAGCGCTGCAGCTGGAACGCCTCGACCATCTCGTCGATGCGCTCGCGCTTGACCGCGCCCTCCAGCCCGTAGACCCCCGCCGAAAATTCGAGGTTCTGGCGCACCGAGAGCAGGCCGTAGAGGGAGAATTTCTGCGCCATGTAGCCCAGCTGGTTCTTGGCCTCGCTGGTGGCCGTGCGCAGGTTGAGCCCCATCACGTGGGCCTGGCCGGAGGTGGGCTTCAGCAGTCCGCAGAGCATCTTGAAGGTGGTGGACTTGCCCGCCCCGTTGGGCCCCAGCAGGCCGAAGATCTCGCCCCTGCGCACCTCGAAGCTGACCCGGTCGGTGGCGAGGAAATGGCCGAAACGGCGCGTGAGCCCCGTGCACTCCACGGTGATCTCCTCCTTGACCTCGGCCGGGGGCATGCGGTCGGCGATGGCCGACCCGCCGCCGGGGCCGCCGCCCAGCAGGTCCACGAAGGCATCCTCGAAGCGGGGGGCCACCGGTTCGAGGGTTCCGCCCGTCCCGGCCGCGAGGTCCCGGACCTCCCCGGCATCGGCATCCTTGCGCAGGACGACCCGCACGGAGCTGCCCTGGATCACCCCGTCGCACACCGAGGCCAGGTCCAGGGCCATGGACAGGACCAGCCGGCGGTCCTTGGCGGGGTGGAGGATGCGGAAGCTGCGGTCGTGCAGGGCCCGGGTCAGGTCATGGGGGGACCCGGCGTATTCGATCTTCCCGTCGTTGAGCAGCAGGACGCTGGCGCAACGCTCGGCTTCGTCCAGGTAGGCGGTGGACCACACCACCGCCATGCCTTCGTCGGTGAGCTCGTGCACCATGCGCCAGAGGTCCTGGCGGCTCACCGGGTCCACGCCGACGCTGGGCTCGTCCAGCAGCAGCACCTTGGGGCGGGCCATGAGCGCGCAGGCCAGGCCGAGCTTCTGCTTCATGCCGCCGGAGAGCTTTCCCGCCAGGCGGTCCGTGAAGGGCCCGAGCCGGGTGAACGCCAGCAGCCTGCCGAAGATCTCCTGGTAGTTCTCGGTGCGCAGGCCCCGGAGTTCCGCGAACAGGTGCAGGTTGTCCTCGACGGTGAGGTCCTCGTAGAGCCCGAAGCGCTGGGGCATGTAGCCCGTCAGGGAATGAATTTCCTCCGTCTCCAGCGCGGTGTCGCGGCCCCCCACCAGGATCCGCCCTTCCGTGGGCGCCATGAGCCCCGCCAGGAGGCGCATCAGCGTGGTCTTCCCGGCGCCGTCCGGCCCCACCAGTCCGGTGAGCCGGCCCGGGCTGATGCGGGCGGTGATGCCGCGGAGCGCCTGCACGGCGCCGAAGCGCTTGGTCACGCCCAGGATCTCCACCGCCGGGGCTTCGGAAGGCAGGGCGGTCACCTCACTTGCCACGGTCGCTGGTTTCCACCTGGACGGTGACCGGCATGCCCTGGGCCAGCCCCGCATCCGCTTTGGCCACGACGATGCGCAGGCGGTAGACCAGATCGGTGCGGAGATCCGTGGTTTCCACGGACTTGGGCGTGAATTCCGCCTTGGGCGAAACGAAGCCCACAGTGCCCGGGTAGGCCTTGCCGGAGGAATCGGTGCGCACGGTGACCCTGCTGCCCTGGGTGAAGCGCCCCAGGTCCTTTTCGGCCACGTAGGCCCGCACATAGATGGGATCCCGCAGCGACAAGGTGAACACCGCGTCCCGGGTGGCCACCATGCTGCCGGCTTCCCGGCTGCGGGTCAGCACCACGGCGTTGGCGGGGGCCACGAGGCGGGTGTCGGCCAGGGCGGTGCGGGCCTGGTCCCGGGCGGCCTCGGCGGCCGCGAGGCGCGCCGCGGCTTCCGTGATGTCCTCCCGGCGCCAGCCTTCCTGCTTCAGGTCCAGGGCCTTCCGGGCCGAGGCGAGGAGCGCCCAGGCCTGGTCCCGGGCCGACCGGGCCGCGTCCACCACCCGCTGGCTGGCGGAGCCGGTGTCCAGCAGGGAGGCCTGGCGCTTCAGGTCGGTGTCGGCGTTCTGGAAGACGGCTTCCGCCTGGCGCACCGCCTCCGCCGCCTGGGCGATCTCCTGGGGCCGGTTGCCCACGTGCAGCTTCTCCACTTCCGCCTTGGCCAGCAGCACCTCGGCCTCGGCCCCGGCCAGGGCGTCCCGGTAGGGCTGGGCGTCCAGCTCGGCCATGACGTCGCCTTCCTTGACCAGGCTGCCTTCGTCGAAGGCCAGCCTGGCAATCCTTCCCGGCTGCCTGAAGGCCATGTCGACCTCCCGGATATCCACGTTCCCGTATAGCACCAGGGGCCCGTGATGGAAGCCGTCGCAGCCCAGGAGCCCGGCGGCAGCCAGGACCAGGACTCCGAAAGCGCTTCGCGGTTGCATGCTCATGGCTCAGTCTCCAAGGACGAGAAGGGTTGTGTTGCGCCTCAGCATGGCTTTCATCACGTCCAGTTCCCGGTCGCCGATGGCCTGCCATTGCATGAGACGCTTCAGGGCCGTGCGGGAGTTGCGGATAGCGATCACCTGGCTGGCGATGGTGGCGGCGAGCAGGCACACCTGTTCCGGATCATCGTCCTTCCGGATGCGGCCCACCAGCCCCACCAGGGACCGCTGCACCCGGCTGATGACGCCGTTGAAGAGCAGTTCGAAGGCCGCGCTGGGCGACTGCTGCTCCCGCACGAACAGCTCGCCCCAGGCGGGGTGCTCGCGGACCATGTGCACGAGCAAGCCCTCCATCAGGAGCAGGAGGGGCTGCAGGTAATGCTCCGCGTCCTGCCCCGGCGGCTCGGCCAGCACCCGGTCGATGATGGCCATGACCGGATCGAAGACCTTCGCCATCTGGGCGACCATCCGTTCGAAGACGGCCAGGTAGAGCCCTTCCTTGTTGTGGAAGTGGTAGCCGATGAGCGCCGGGTTGACCCGGGCCGCCACCGAGATCTCCCGCAGGTTGGCGGACTCGAAGCTCTGCCGCGCGAACATCAGCGTGGCGGCATCCAGCAGCGCGTCGCGGGTGGCTTCGCCCCTGGGAGAGGGTCTTGATATTTCGTCCATGAATATCAATTTAGTTGATCAACCAATTAAGTCAAGGGGCCCTTTCATCCTTCTTGCATCCTGCGCATGTCATGCGTATGGTCAAGCCTGCACACGGCTTCAGCAGCAGGTTGACCGCATCAGCCGGCTTCCCCAGACGAAGCAGCACGTCGTCATGGAGATGCCCGAAATGGTGATCACTCCCCAGGCGAGCCACTGGCGCACCAGGACGACAACCATGCAACCAGCACCAGCCTTCTTTGAACAGCATGAGATCCGCCGGGTCTATGACGAAGCCGCTGAAACTTGGTGGTTCTCCGTGGTGGACATCGTCCAGGCGCTGACCCAGCAGACCGACGACCTCACCGCCCGCAAGTATTGGAACAAGCTCAAGGAACGGCTGGCCAAGGAGGGCAGTGAAGCGGTGACAAATTGTCACCAGTTGAAAATGCTCGCCGCCGACGGCAAACAGCGCCTCACCGATGCCGCCACCGCCGAGACCCTGCTCCGGCTCGTCCAGTCCGTCCCCAGCCCCAAGGCCGAGCCGATCAAGCTCTGGCTGGCCAAGGTCGGGCACGAGCGGATGCAGGAACTGGCCGACCCGGCGCTGGCTCTGGATCGTGCGCGGGAGTTGTGGCAGAAGCACGGCCGCAGCGAGAAGTGGATCCAGCAACGGATGACCGGACAGGAGACGCGGAACAAGCTCACCGACTACTGGGCTGACCACGACGTCCGGGAAGGCCAGGAGTTCGCCATCCTCACCAACCTCATCCACCAGGAATGGACTGGCCTCAGTGTGAAGGGGCTCAATACCCAGAACCTGCGGGACCACATGACCGAGGCGGAACTGATCTTCACGGCGCTGGCGGAACTTTCCACCCGCCAGATCGCGGAACACATGAACGCCACCGGCCTGCCAGAGAACAAACTCGCCGCCAAAACCGGGGGCGGCTTTGCCCGCGAGGCGCGGGAGAAAATGGAAAGCCTCACGGGGCAACCGGTGGTGACACCCGAGAACGCCCTCCCTTCTGGAACCCGAAAGGCTCTGAAAGCCCCGAAGCCAGAGGCTGGAGCAGAGGAG
Source organism: uncultured Mesoterricola sp. (assembly GCA_964627225.1). GTDB lineage: Bacteria > Acidobacteriota > Holophagae > Holophagales > Holophagaceae > Mesoterricola. Next base: position 21,429 of record CAZVHQ010000038.1, on the reverse strand, counting down.
GACGCCTCCTCCTGATGTTTCCCCTTTTTAGCCGCTAAAGAAAAACGCGACCCCCACCAGGACGATTGGGGGAGGGGGAGCTTTTTTAAGCGGCTATAGAAAAAAAGACCCGCCACTTTCGAGGACCGGTCCAGGGTTCCATACCTTCCGGGTGATGCTGCTGCTGCGGGGTTCGGCCCGGATCTCTCCCGCTTTTCGCAGTCCAACAGGGAGGTCCTCCCTGTTGGTTTCCTGCTGCGTCCGTCCCGGCCCATCACCCCCATAGGCGCTAACTTAACAGCACGGTAATCCCTGGCGCTGCAACCGCCTCCGCCTTGATCTTTCAGGCAGATGAGGAAGCGCAAGTTTCCACGCCTGGGCAACCGAACGCATGCGCACGATGCCGCGAACAGCCTGTTCCAGGATGGCCAGGATCCAGACGGTCTCACGCCACAGGCTGCGCTTGCCTTCGGATCGGGACCCCATAGGGGGAAATGGCGCGGCACTGGTCCGCGATGCACTGGATGAGCAAGGCAGCGATGAGCTTGCCCAAGAGGTAACTCCGAGCCAGGGCTGGATCCTTGGCCCTGAGCGCATCCAGGTTCAATAGCGATTTCAGGCGTTTGAAGGCCAGTTCTATTTGCCATCGCATCCGATAGAGATCCGCGACTTCTTCATCCGTGATCCGGTCTTGTGGAACCGTGGTCAGCAGAAAGGTGAAGGCGGCAGCTTCCAGGGTTCTGCGGCCGGGTTCCTTGCCTTTCCGTTTGGCCTCGGTGCGAATCCGATCCCGCTCGTGCTCGGCCGTTTCACGGGACTTGCGGACGACCACCAAGCGGGCCTGGAGGGGCGGGCCCTGGGTGCCATGGAGCCAGACCACCTTCGCCTCGATTCGAGGCGGGCGCCCCTGGGCCGGGCGTTTGCGGGTGGCAAAGGCGAGGGGATCCCATTGTTCTCCGGCGGCGTCGAAGAGCCGAACGGACGAATGGCCAATCCGCACGAGGGTGTGCGCACCTGCAGCGGCCAGCGCCCGGATCTTCTCCGACCCGGCATACCCACGGTCGCCGAGGATCAGTTCCCCTGCCTGGGCGGCAGCTCGTTCCAGATGCTTACCGCCGTGGACATCGGTGACTTCGACATGGTCGATGGCCGCCCGGGCCGGGTCGTAGCAGACGTGCAGGCGCCAGTCCGTTCCTTCGCTGCCGGGCTCCGAGATGGAGGTCGCATCGATCAGGCGGACCCGAAGGCCAGCATCTGCCAGCCTTGGGCCAGGCGTGGCGCGCGACAGCATGGCATACACAACTTTCTCCAAAAAGGGTGTTGCTGACTTTAGGCGCTTGAGGACGGCCACGTCCGACATGGACGGCTGACCAATGCTGGTCCACCAGGCGGCGGTGGAACGCAGCGAAAGGTCCAGCAGGGAGTAGGCGAGGCCCAGGCGAACCAGTTCCTCTCCACAACGAACCGCGCGCCGGCGCTGCAGCACTCCAGACTCGTCCAACATCGCATCGAGATTGCCTGGAAGCCACTCCAGGGTGTCAGCCCAATCCTTGCCAACCAGCCAGTCCACCGAACCCATCGCCACCTCGCCCGGATGCCACCCAGAAAAGTTTGCACTGGGCCGATTTAATCGTCAACTAAGTTAGCTCCTATGCCCATCACCCCCCCGATCAGGGGGTGATGGGCCGGGCGCGAGCGTGACGCCGCGTCGATGCGGTCCCTGAACGCCGCTGTTGCCGTGGCCTGCCACGGGCGCCCCCTCGGCGAGGGGGCGCAGCCCAAGGCGCGCAGCGCCGCAGCCGTGCCGCAGCGCAGCGGAGGCGCGGACCTTGCGGGGGCGAGCCGGCCGGCGCGATGCCATCGCGGGCCGCTGCCGCTATTGCCCAACGCCCACCAACCTGAATGGACGACCATCGAAGCCAAAGAGCCCACCGCGACGGGAGACATAGTCTGTGATTATGTCTAGGCCGGCGGCGGGAGTTTTTAATGAGCAGCTCGGGAGCGAAGCGCACGAGATGGTCATTAAAAACCATTTTCGATAATCCAGGATTATCGAAAATGCGCCGCCGGCCGACCGGCGCAGAGGGCGGCGATGGGGCTGCCGGGGCGAACTGGGGGGACCCGGCGTTGGGCTCTCAGCATCGTCGCCGGAGGCAGCCGCTGTATTTCCCTTCCGGTGAGAGGAAGGCTTTGGTAGCTGATGGCTGGCCAGAGGCCTCAATCAGCCGTTCCACACTGACTTCGACCTTCAAACGCTCCAGTTCGGCATCGGGGATTCGGGCCATGGTTTTCTCCGGTTTCTGAAAAACCCTGTCAAGGGGGCTTTTGAAAAATCATCCTGCTTGCTGCCTACGCATGTCATGCGTATAGTCAAGCCTGCACTTCGAAGGAGACTTACTCTCATGGCTGTTCTAACTCCGCACAGGATGACCGTGAACAGCAAGGAAATACAGTTCTTCAAAGCCCTCGGTGCCCGCATCGCGCAGGCCCGGAAAGACCAGGGCCTCACTCAACAGCAGCTTGCCGAACATCTCGGCATCGTCCAGCAGACCTACGCCCACTATGAGATGGGTCATGTCCGTTTTTCGGCCTCCATGCTGCCCATCCTGGGCCAGGTCCTGGACCTGACTCCGGAGGAACTGCTGGGCCAGGAGAGACCCAAAAGCAAACGGGGGCCAACGTCACGGCTTCAGCAGCAGGTTGACCGCATCAGCCGGCTCCCCCAGACAAAGCAACACGTCGTCATGGAGATGCTCGAAATGGTGATCACTTCCCAGGCGAGCCACTGACGCACCAGGACGACAACCATGCAACCAGCGCCAGCCTTCTTTGAACAGCATGAGATCCGCCGGGTCTATGACGAAGCCACTGAAACCTGGTGGTTCTCCGTGGTGGACATCCTCCAGGTCCTCATCCAGCAACCGGACTATCAGGCTGCCCGAAACTACTGGAAGGTGTTGAAAAACCGCCTCGCCAAAGAGGGCAGTCAGGTGGTTACAAATTGTAACCGACTGAAGCTGGCCGCCTCTGATGGCAAGCATTACCTCACCGACGTGGCCACCTCGGAAACCCTCCTGCGCCTCGTGCAGTCCATCCCCAGCCCCAAAGCCGAACCCATCAAGCTCTGGCTGGCCAAGGTCGGCCACGAGCGGATGCAGGAACTGGCCGACCCGGCGCTGGCCCTGGATCGCGCCCGCGAGTTGTGGCAGAAGCACGGCCGCAGCGAGAAGTGGATCCAGCAACGGATGACCGGGCAGGAGACCCGGAACAAGCTCACGGACTACTGGGCCGACCACGAGGTCCGGGCAGGCCAGGAGTTCGCCATCCTGACCAACCTCATCCATGAGGAATGGACCGGGCTCAGCGTGAAAGGCCACAAGCAACTGAAGGGGCTTAACACGCAGAACCTGCGCGACCACATGACCGAGGCGGAACTGATCTTCACGGCGCTGGCCGAACTTTCCACCCGCCAGATCGCCGAGAGCGTGGCCGCCACCGGCATGGCGGAGAACGAGGCCGCCGCCAAAACCGGCGGAGGCATCGCCCGGAAGGCCCGGCTGGAGTTGGAGAGCCGCACCGGCAAGCCCGTGGTGACACCCGAGAACGCCCTGCCGTCCAGGAGTCGAAAGGCTCTGAAAGCCCCGAAGCCAGTGGCTCAAGCAGAGGAGGACGCCTCCTCCTGATGCCTTTCCTTTTTTAGCCGCTAAAGAGAAACACAACCCCACCGTGACAATTGGGGCTGGAGGAGCTTTTTAGCGGCTATACAAAGAAAAGCCGGACACTTCCCGGAGCTGGTCCAGAGTCCCACGCCTTTCGAGTGATGGCGCTGCTGCGGGGTTCGGCCCGGATCCCTCCCGGCTTTCCGCAGGTCCTCAGGGGTTCCCCCTGATCGTTTCCTGCTGCGTCCGTCCCAGCCCATCACCCCCCCGACCAGGGGGTGATGGGCTGGGCATGAGCGTGACGCCGCGTCGATGCGGTCCCTGAACGCTGCTGTTGCCAGGGCCTTCCACGGGCGCCCCCTCAGCAAGGCGGCGCAGCCCAAGGCGCGCAGCGCCGCAGCCGTGCCGGCGCGCAGCGCAGGCGCAGGCCTTGCGGGGCGAGCCGGCCGGCGCGATGGCACCGCAGGCCGCGCCCGCTATTGCCCAACGCCCACCAACCGGAACGGACGACCATCGAAGCCGATGAGCCCGCCGCGACGGGAGACAAAACTTCGTTTTGTCTAGGCTGGCGGCGGGAGTTTTTGCTGAGCAGCTCGGGAGCGACAGCTCACGAGCTGCTCAGCAAAAACCATTCGCGATATCGATCGATATCGCGAATGCGACGACTGCCGACCGGCGCGGAGGGCGGGGATGGGACTGCCACGGCGAACTGGAGGAACCCGGCGTTGGGCTCTCAGCATTGCCGCCGAAGGCAACCGCTGTCTTTCCTTCCCGATGGTGAAAAAACACCAAGCATAAGGAAAGGATGAATTGCTGCAATTGACTGTTTAGTCCATTTCTAAACCAGATAACTTTTAGTCATTTAGAATCGACTGAATGATTGAAGTTATTTGTTTATAGTCTTTAACCAACCATAAACGTGGATATTCGCCCCCACCAGCCGCATTTAGGAAGTAATCACAACCTTCAGTCAAATCATCATACCAAGTTGTAACAATCGTATAGCATTCTTGTTCTTCAATAATTTTATCAATTAAATCATTCAAATTTTCAGCATGGGGCCCTATGCAGCAAAATTCCATGCACCCATCATTCATTAAGTCATGGATGAGCTGTTCTTGTATTTCCAAAGTTTCAACTTCAATTGCGGGCAACATCACAACGAAACCATTCCTAAAGTTATGTATGCAGTCTCCAATTTCATCGAGTAATGAGAGAATTACTACAGGTTTACCCATATACAATTTATCAATCATTTCCATTTTACGCCCCAGCCTTTCGAATTTTTTCAATGTTTGCCTTAAAGGTTTTTATTTCGGATTCAAGGTGTTTAACTCGCGCTACATGCTGTTGTTGTATCGCCTCTTCAGAGAGATGTTCCATCCCTGGCCGCACCGTTGGGTTGGCCTTAAAATGAGCTGCCATGGCTATGCTGCGGGGCGAGTTATCGGCGGGATCGCCGGCAGACGGCCTTTGGACGATGTTGGAATTAAGATCAAGGGTAAGGGGCCTGCGAGAGCCGCCGTTCGACCGGATCGAGTCCGCCGCCGCCTCCGGTTCACTTCGCCCAGAATCAACCGCTTCAGAGCCACGGGCCTTGGCGGCAGCCATCCCGGGTTCGCTCGGGGCGGTGATGGTGGCACTCACTGGCACCTCTTGCTCCACCTTAGCCTTTTCAACGGTTGGATCAAGGCCTGGCGTGGGATCTCCGGGGCCGGGCTCCTCCGGGTGTACCGTCCCGGAACCCGTGACGGTGGCTTTTCCGCTCGCACCAGGCGCTTTCGGTCTGGCCGATGGGAGCTTTTCGGAATAGGTCACGGCAGTATCGACCGCCAAGGCCATGAGGTCTCGCTCGGATTTGGCGTCGGCCTCCAGGCTGGCCATGTCCGGGCGATCCAAGGCCCGGTGGGTGCCTTCGGTGCCCCGCCGCAGGTCGGCCACGGTCTGGTCGGCGCTCTTGCCGGTGAGGGCCAGTTGCGCCTGGTCGTCAGTGATCGTGACGGTGCCGGGGGCGACGGCGTTTCGGCTGGTGCTGGCGTCGGAATGGTTCGCCCCGCCCCAGCCCAACCCCGCACGGGGAAGGCCTTTCGCGATTTGGCTCTCGAGCATGTCGGTGCCGACGCCAAGCCTGCTGCTGGTGCTGCTGCCGGTGGCATGGTTCTCCAGATCGGAAACGGTCAGGGTGCGGGTGGTCAGGGCGTTGCGCCCTGCATCGGCGGTGCTGGCGATGACGGCACCGTCGAGCTGGGTGGTTCCATCCACGGTGATCTGGAAGCCGTCCGCCCCGGCCATGAGCCCGGTTTGCTGCCGCACGCTCCTGGAATCGCCGGTGGCCTTGGACTCGCTCAGATTCAAGCTGGCGGAGCCGCTTCCCATACCGATGGGGATGCTGGCGGAAACGCCGATGTTTTTCTGGGTCGAGGCGTAGCGGAAGGTGTCCTGCCGGCTGGCAACCCGCAGGCCGCCGCCCACCGTGCCCTTGATGGCCTGCCCACTGGCCTGGGCTCCCAGCACCTTGGTATCGCGGCCGCTCCTAAAGGTGAGGGTGCCCTGGGCGGCGGCCAGGGTGTCCTGATGGGTGGCGCTGTCGCCATGGCTGTCGCCAAGGCCACGGCTCGCCGCGACGTCCACGCTGAACCCCCCACCACGCTTGCCCACGCCGAAGGACACGCCAAGGCTGGCGCTGCTGCTGCTGTTGCTGCCCCGGCTCGAGGTTTGGTCCACAGCCGAATTGAGCTCCAGGTCCCGCACCGCTTCCAGCGTCATGTCCCGGCTGGTGAGGGTGGCTCCCTTGATCTTGAGGTCCCCTTCCGTGGCGCTGATGCTCAGGTTGCCCCTCGCTTGGAGGATGCTCCCGGCATGGGTCTGGGCCCGCTCGGTGCTTTCGCTGACGCTTTGGCTGGTGCCGATGGAAACGGCGATGCGAACGCCCGAAGCCGCTGCCACCTCCCTGGGGTCCCTGCTGGCGATGGCGTCTTGGATCGAGCCCATGCGTTCGGCGAGATTCTCGCGCTGGGATTCGGCCGCCAGGGCATGCAGCGCGAGCGCCCGGGCATCCCCCTTGGTTTCCCCGGCAGCCTGGATATGGCTGGCGATGCCTTGGGCACAACTCATGGCGCCGCCGCCAAGGGCAAGGGTCAGTCCGGTCTGTCTGAATTCGTGGCGTTCCCAACGGTCGGCCTGGTCCAGCCCGGGATCGATGGCGGCATCCTTGGCCACGATCTTGATGTCCTTGCCCGCCACCAGATCGGAGCCCGATACCTGGGCCCGGTGGCCGGCGTTGATGGAAAGGTCGCCGTCGATGGCCCCCACCGTGCTTCGGCTTTGGCTCTGGGTGATGGTGCGCTGGTCGAATTCGTCCTTCTGCGTGCGCTTGCCGAAGGTGACGCCGAAGCTGCCGCCGGACAGCATGCCGCTTTCCTGGGTATGGCTGTAGGAGTTGATGTGTTCGGAATTCGTCGCGGCCTTGATTTCGAGGTTGCCGGCAACGTCCAGGGCCACGTCCCGCGTGCCAACCACGGTGCTTCCCTGGACCATCATGTTGTCGCCCGCCTGCAATACCACTCTGTCCCCGGAGAACAGGTTGCCGGCCGCCACGCTGGTTTCCCGCAGGGAACGCGTTTCCTCGGACCAGGAGGAGAGGAAGGAACTGCCCGAGCTGTAGCGCCCCAGATCGATGCTGAGGGTCTGGTGGGCGGAATCCAAGGTGAGGTTGCCGCCCGCGCTGGCTTTGAGGTCCTGCACGGCGGTCACGGACGCCGCCGTGGCGGTGAAATGACCGCCGGCTCTCAGTTCGGCGCTGCCGCCCACATCCAAACGAGCGCCGACGATGCCGGTTTCGCTGGTGTGGATGTAGTTCCTGCCATGGTCCAGGTTTTCGCGGTAACCGGTGCTGACGGTTTCCAGCGCCACATCCCGCGCCGCGGTCAAGCTGGCGGACCCGGCGGTCTTGATCTGGGACGCAACGAGCTTGAAGTCACGCCCGGCCGAAGCGTCCAGGGTATCGGCGGCCACGGTGGCGACCCGGTCGAGGAGGGTTCCGTTGCCCGTCGTGCCGGTGATCTCACGGGTGCTTGCCGGCATGGAAATGTCCTGATCCGCCTTGAGTTCCACCCTGCCGCCATGGATGCTGCCCGCATGCACCAGGTCCCTGTGCGCATGCAGGATCAAGGAGCTGTCCGTCCCGGTGGTCCGCACCCTGCCAGTGTTCTCGATGCCGCTGGCGGTGATCGCCAGACTGCGCTCCGCCATCAGGGTGCCGGAGTTCTCCAGGTTGCCGACGAGGGTCCCGGCCATGGTCTCGGCGGAGATCAGGGCGGAGCCGATGGGCGCGAGGCTTTGCACTTTCTCCTTGGTCAGGTACAGTCATCGGTGCAGCGCCGATGCAGCAGCTGACCGGGCTGGAACAGAAGGTCCTGGCCTGGCCGGCCGGTGCCCGGCACGCCCCGCATGCCCGCCACCTCCTCCACGTCGCCCCCGGCGAGATGGACCCGGCGGACGGTGTGCTGATCGCCCTGGGAGAAGTAGAGCCAGGGCGACTTCCAGGCCAGGCCGGTGACGCTTCCCCAGGCGATGCCGTCCGGAGGCGCTTTTCGCATGTAGGAAGAGCCAAGGTGCGCCACATCCCCGGCCAGCACCGCGATCCCGGGAACCACCACATCGCAGCTTCGAACCGCGGTGACCTCCCTCTTGAGCACCTGATCCTTCAGGATGGTTTCCAGGATGTACCGGTGGCGCCCGGGCTGGAGCCTGTTGATCTGGAAGAACCGATCGGTGGGGAGAAGGGACTGCTCCCACCCGGTGAACGCTTCGCGCAGGACGAGGCCATCAAGCACTCCCTCCAGGTTCCAACTGAGCGTGGCGGTCCTGGTGGTGCTGTCCGGGTTGGCGGGAGCGCAGGTGAAATCACCGATCCGTACGGCCGGAACCAAGGCCTGGGCAGGAGCCTGGATGGGCGGGTCCAAGGGCGGAGCGATGGGAACGGGTTCAGGGACCAGGAGCAGCACTTCGTGGGTACCTGCGCCAACCTCGCCGCTGGCCCGGTTCTGGGCCGTGCAGGTGAGCACGGCGCAAGCCGCCGGACCGGTTCTGAAGGTGGCCGATGCGCCGTTGGGAGTGACGGCAACGAGGGTTCCGGTCCCCGGTGCGACCGCCCACTGGTACGCCACGCCGGGAATGGGATTCTCCACGGCCACCATGTGCGGGCCCGATTCCGGCGGGGCGCTGGCGGGGCCGGTGATGACCACAGGGATATCCGCGCTGGCTCCCGCGGTTCCCGAGCCCAACAGAAGGGCTCGCAAGAGCAGACCAGCCAGAGGACGATGGGGGGAGTCCGGAGGGGGGTAACTGACCATGGGAATTCCTGTTCAGGTGGATGGCCGGTTGATGAGATGTTTAAGTTTTTCTTCATCCTTGTATGAAAAATGCCCAGGCACTGACGAAGTGGCAAAACCCACCCATGTGTTCCTCATGCTCATAAAAAAAATTAATTAAACGTATTATCAAGATCGTTGAACGGCGCGGCCGTGCCGAGGTGGCCAAGGCCGCCATCGACACCGCCCTGCACAAGCAACGGTCCGGAACTATTCGCTGGCTTCTTTGGAAATCGCCAGCAGCAGCCCGAGCGAGGCCAGGCTGGCGATCAGGCTGGAGCTGCCGTAGCTGATGAAGGGCAACGGGATGCCCTTGTTCGGCGCCAGGCTCAGCACCACGCTCAGGTTCATCATGGCCTGCACCACCAGCAGCAGGGTGAAGCCCATGGCGCACAGCTTGAGGAAGCTGTCGCGCACGCGCCGGGCCACCCGGTAGCCGCGCCACAGGATGCCCACGAACAGCGCCAGCACCAGCACCGAACCGATCAGCCCGGCCTCCTCGGCGATCACCGCGTAGATGAAATCGGTGTGGGCCTCGGGCAGGTAGTTGAGCTTCTGCATGGACGCGCCGAGCCCCACCCCGGTGATGCCGCCGTTGCCCACCGCGATCAGGCTCTGCAGGGCCTGGTGGCCCTTGCCCAGGGGATCGGCGGCGGGATTGAGGAAGCTCAACACCCGGGCCCGGCGGTACGGCTCGAACCAGACGAAGGCCGCGCCCACCGCCCCCAAGGCCGGGGTCACCACCGCGAAGATCCAGCGCGGCGCCCCGCCCAGGAAGGTCACCAGCAAAGCCACCAGCAGGATCAGGAAGGAGGTGCCGAAATCCGGCTCGCGCAGGATCAGGCCCAGGGGCACGATCAGGATGGCGAACAGGGCCAGCAGCTTGGGTATGGAATCCTGGCGCTTGAGCCAGGCCGACTGGTGCTTGACCATCCACCAGGCAGTGATCAGCACCGACAGCGGCTTGAACAGCTCCGACGGCTGGATGCTGGCCCTGGACAGGCGGATCCAGCGGTGCGCGTGGTTCACCGGCGGGAACAGGAACACCGCTCCCAGCAGCAGCAGCGAGACCAGGTAGAGCACCTGCAGCACCCTGGGGTTGTCCCGCAGGGTGTTCAGGTCGGTTTGGCTGAGCGCCAGCATGATCGCCACACCGATGCCACCCCCCATCAGCTGGTTCACCAGGAAGGTGGTGGCGGTGCGCTGGGACTTGAACGCCGAGGCGGAAAACACCCACACCATGCCCACCGCCATGAGCGTGAGGGCGAACAGCAATAGCAAGCGGTCGATGGGACGGCGGACGTCAGGTGCCACGGGAACTCGTCGGGCTGGGAATGCCCGCCAGCCAGATTATCAGAGTACCAGCCGTTCCTGATACTCGCCGAACACCACGCGCATGGCATCGGCGATCTCGCCCACGGTGGCCTCGGCCTTGACGGCGGCCAGGATCAGCGGCATCAGGTTGTCGGTGCCTTCGGCGCCGCGGGTGAGGGCTTCCAGGGCGGTGCGCACGGCGCCGTTGTCGCGCTGTTCGCGGTACAAAGCCACCTCCTTGCGGCGGCGGGCGCCCAGGGCCTCGTCCACCCTCAGCAGGTCGGGCCGCTTCTCGTTTTCGATGGTGAACTTGTTGACGCCCACCACGATGTTCTCGCCCCGCTCCACGCCCTTCTGGAAGGCGTAGGCGGCGTTCTGGATCTCCCGCTGGGGGATGCCCTTCTCGATGGCCGACACCATGCCTCCGGCCTCGTCCACCTTCCTGATGAGGGCTTCGGCCTCGGCCTGCAGCTGGTCGGTGAGGCTTTCGATCAGGTAGCTGCCGGCGAACGGGTCCACCACGTCGGCGATGCGCGATTCGAAAGCCAGGATCTGCTGGGTGCGCAGGGCGATCATCGCGCTGGTCTGGGTGGGCAGGCTGAGCGCCTCGTCGCGGCTGTTGGTGTGCAGCGACTGGGTGCCGCCCAGCACGGCCGACATGGCCTGCACGGTGGTGCGCACGATGTTGTTGTCCGACTGCTGGGCGGTGAGGGTGGAGCCCGCGGTCTGGGTATGGAAGCGCAGCATCTGGCTCTTGGGGTCATTGGAGCCGAAGCGCTCCTTGATGATGTTGGCCCAGAGCCGGCGGGCGGCGCGGAACTTGGCGATCTCCTCGAAGAACTGGTTGTGCGCGTTGAAGAAGAACGACAGGCGCGGCGCGAACGCCTCCAGCTTCATCCCGGACTTCAGGGCCGCCTCGACGTAGGCGATGCCATCGGCCAGGGTGAAGGCGATCTCCTGGGCGGCGGTGCAGCCGGCTTCCCGGATGTGGTAGCCGGAGATGGAGATGGTGTTCCAGTTGGGCACGTTGGCCGAGCAGAATTCGAAGATGTTGGTGATCAGCCGGATGCTCGGCCGGGGCGGGTAGATGTAGGTGCCCCGCGCCATGTATTCCTTGAGGATGTCGTTCTGGATGGTGCCGCTCACCTTGTCCCAGCCCGCGCCCTGCTCCTCGGCGACGGCCAGGTAGAGGGCCAGCAGGACCGAGGCGGGTCCGTTGATGGTCATGCTGGTGCTGACCTTGTCCAGGGGGATCTGCTGGAACAGGATGCGCATGTCGCGGATCGAGCAGATCGACACGCCCACCTTGCCCACTTCGCCCAGCGCCATCGGATGGTCAGGATCCATGCCGATCTGGGTGGGCAGGTCGAAGGCCACCGACAGGCCGGTCTGGCCCTGGTCCAGGAGGTAGCGGTAGCGCTTGTTGGATTCCTCGGCGGTGCCGAAACCGGCATACTGGCGCATGGTCCACAGCCGGCCCCGGTAGCCGGTGGGCTGCACGTGGCGGGTGAAGGGGAACTTGCCCGGCTTGCCCAGGTCGCGGATGGGGTCGAAATGCTCGATGTCGGCCGGGGTGTAGCTGTTCTTCAGGGTGATCCCCGAACTGGTCTCGAACTTGGGCTGGCGCAACTTGGCGGGGTCTTCCTTCACCTCCAGCTGCTCGCGGACCTTGGCGATGAAATCCGGCTGATACATCGGGCCTCCCTTGTTTTCCTTAAGCTTATCAGCAGCACCTGCACCATTCACCCCCGAGGCTGCCCGAATGCCGCGGGATCGGCCCCGGGTTCCAGCTAGACTGGGGTCGGACGCGGATTCCACCGCGCCTTCCCGCGGCCCGGCCCACCCCCCCGCCGATCCGGTCGAACCAGCCCGCCTTTTCCATGGAAAGCAATGCCCATGAGCATCCGCCCGCAGCAGCCGCTTCTCGCCCCCTCCATCCTTTCCGCCGATTTCACGCGGCTGGCGGACGCTCTGGCCATGCTGAGCGCCGCCGAACGCTGCATCGTCCATGTGGATGTCATGGATGGCCGTTTTGTGCCGAACATCACAATCGGCATGCCCGTGGTGGCCGCCCTGCGCCGTGAGACGACGCAGACCCTGGACTGCCACCTGATGATCGCGGAGCCGGCCCGCTACGCCCTGGACTTCGTCCACGCCGGCGCCGACTGGGTGTCGATCCACCAGGAAGCCGACCCGCACTGCCACCGCACCCTCACCGCCATCCGCCAGGCCGGCGCCAAGGCCGGCATCGTGCTGAATCCCGGCACGCCGGTGGAGGCCCTCACCGACCTGGTGGGCACCTTCGATTACGCCCTGCTGATGAGCGTCAATCCCGGATTCGGCGGCCAGTCCTTCATCCCCAGGGTGCTGGACAAGGTGCGCCGGCTGGACGCCATGCGCCGGAGCGGGGGCGATTTCCTGATCCAGGTGGATGGCGGCGTCGGGCCGGGCAACGCGGCGGCCCTGGTGGCGGCCGGGGCCGATGTGCTGGTGGCCGGGAACGCGGTGTTCGGCACCGCTGATCCGCTCAAGGCCATCGCCGGGCTGCTGGCGGCCATGGACGCGGGCAGACAGGCCGCCGGTTGAGCTCACTTGGGGCCCATTGTTCGAATAAAGCCATGGGAATTTATAATTAGTAATTCGCAGTTCCGACCATGGAATATTTGCATGATCGGGTTTTCGCCGTGGTGGAAAGGCAACGTCCGGGCTTACGCTTGATTCATGTTCAATGTCGGGGCACAACTGCGTAAGGTCAGGAGAAGGTCTAACCTCACATTAGACCAGCTGGCAGCATCGTCCGGCGTGGACCGGGGCACCATCAGCCGCATCGAACTGGGCCACGTTTCGCCCCGCATCGACACCATCAGCTTTCTGTGCGAAGCCATGGGCACCAACCTCAGCGCGTTCTTCGGCGCGCCGGAGCCCCAGCCGGATACCCCTGCCCCGCCGGTGGCCAGCCCGGCGCCCGCTCCGGACGCGCCCGCCAAGGCCGAGGGCGACGGCTACTGGCCGGTGCCGTCCTCCCTGTGGCACGGCCTGCTGGAGGTGCTGGACCGCTTCGAAGCCCTGGTGAAGAACAGCAGCGAACTGATCCTGGTGCAGGACCAGGCCGGCTACATCCTGTACGCTTCGCCATCCTGTGAAACCGTCCTTGGCCTGCGCAGCCCCAGCCTGGTGGGCCAGCACTGCTGGTCGCTGCTGCACCCGGCCGACCTGCGCCCGTTCGAGGAGCTCATCGCCAGCCTGGCGCTGGAGCCGAACAGCACCGGCCGGCTGGACTACCGCATGCGCCACCGGGACGGCTCCTGGCGCTGGATTTCCGGAAAGTTCTCCAACCAGTTCAGCAACCCCAGCATCCGGGCCATGGTGCTCAACGGACTCGAAACTAAGGGCCCCAGCCCCACCTGAAACCCTGGTACTATCCTGGTTTCGCGTTCCTTGGAGGGGTGGTCTTGGCGAACCTGAATTTCCGCGTGGGCCTGGTCCAGATGTCCTGCGGGCCCGACCCGGCCCAGAACCTCCGGAAGGCGCTCGACCAGATCGGCGCGGCCGCGGCCCGCGGCGCCCAGGTCGTGTGCCTGCCGGAATTGTTTCAGACCCAGTATTTCTGCCAGCGGGAAGAGGCGGCGCTGTTCGATCTGGCCGAGCCCATTCCCGGTCCCGCCAGCGAGGCGCTGGGGGAGGCGGCGCGCCGGCATGGCGTGGTGCTGGTGGCCTCGCTGTTCGAGCGGCGGGCCCCCGGCATCTACCACAACAGCGCGGTGCTGTTCGACGCCGACGGCACCCTGTGCGGCATCTACCGCAAGATGCACATTCCCGACGATCCGCTCTACTACGAAAAGTTCTACTTCACCCCGGGCGACCTGGGGTTCCGCGCCCTGGACACGCGGGTCGGGCGCATCGGCACCCTGGTGTGCTGGGACCAGTGGTTCCCGGAAGCCGCCCGGCTCACCGCCCTGGCCGGCGCCGTCATCCTGTTCTACCCCACCGCCATCGGCTGGCACCCCGAGGAGAAGGTCGAGTTCGGCCCCATCCAGTACGACGCCTGGCAGACCATCCAGCGCGGCCACGCCATCGCCAATGGGGTCTATGTCGCGGCGGTGAACCGGGTCGGCTTCGAGCATGGCGATATCCGCGGCAACGCGGCCCCGGGCCCGGGCCTGGAATTCTGGGGCGGGTCGTTCCTGGCCGACCCGTTCGGCCGGGTCATCGCCCAGGCCAGCCATGACGCGGAGGAGATCCTGGTGGCGGAGGTGGACCTCGGCTTCCTGGAGGATACCCGGCGCCACTGGCCGTTCCTGCGCGACCGCCGGATCGACGGCTACGCCGGCATCACCCAGCGCTTCCTGGACCAGCCGTGAGGCGCCTGCCGGCCGAATGGGAGCCGCACGCCGCCACCTGGCTCGCCTGGCCGCATAACCGCAAGGACTGGCCGGGCAAGTTCGCGCCGATCCCGCTGGTCTATGCGGAGATCATCCGCCACCTGGGCCGGCACGAGCGGGTGGAGCTGATCGTCGACGACGCGGGCGCCGAAGCCAAGGCCCGCAGGCTGCTGGTCCGGGCCGGCGCCATGTCCGGCAACGTGCGCTTCCACCATTGGCCCACCGACCGGATCTGGGTGCGCGATTCGGGCTGCACCTTCATCCAGGACGGGCCGGGCCTGGGCGCGGTGTGCTGGCGCTTCACCGCCTGGGCCAAGTATCCCGACTTCCAGCGCGACGAGCTGATCGGCCGGCACATGGCCGAAGCGGCCGGTGCTGGCGCGCTCCAGGCCCAGCAGGACGGCCGGCGGGTGGTGCTGGAAGGGGGCTCCATCGACGGCAACGGCCGGGGCACCCTGCTGACCACCGAGGAATGCCTGCTCAGCGAGGTGCAGCAGCGCAATCCCGGCCTGGGCCGGGCCGAGTACGAGCGGCTGTTCGCCGAGCACCTGGGCATCACCCGGGTGATCTGGCTGGAGCGGGGCGTGGCCGGGGACGACACCCACGGCCACGTGGACGACATCAGCCGGTTCGTCGCCGCCGACACCGTGGTCACCGTGGTGGAACCGGACCCCGCGCAGCCCAACCACGCCCCCCTGCAGGAAAACCTGCGCCGGCTGCGCGCGGCCCGGGACCAGGACGGCCGGCCCCTGCGGGTGGTGGAGCTGCCCATGCCCGGCCCGGTGCGCTTCGGCGGCGTGGTCCTGCCGGCCAGCTACGGCAACTTCTACCTCGCCAACGGGCTGGTGCTGGTGCCGGTGTTCAACGACCGCAACGATCGGCTGGCCCTGAACATCCTCGCCGAACTGTTCCCGGACCGGGAAGTGGTCGGCATCTATGCCGGAGACCTCGTCCTGGGCTTCGGCGCCCTGCACTGCCTGACCCAGCAGCAGCCAGCATAAAAACCGCGCACCCGACCCCGTGACCGGGGCTGGGTGCGCAGGACAAGATTGATTCGCTACGGCTTGGGCGCCGGAGCTGGCGCGGGCGCCACCGCCGACATGACCTTGGGCACGGCCGAGGGCAGGCTGGGGATCAGGCCGGTGAAGACATAGGCCTGCAGCATGGCGATGATGCCGATGACCGCGGCGCCGGCGATGGAGTGCCAGAACACCGTGCGGAAGATCGGACCCAGCGCGTGCTTGCGCTCATGCGGATCGTCATAGCACGCGGCGCAGGCCACCATGATCGACTGGGCGTCGATCATCTTGCCCATGACGCCGCCGGTGGAGTTGGTGGCCACGATCAGCACTTCGTTGAGGTGCAGCTGCTGGGCGGTGATCCGCTGCAGGCTGCCGAACAGGGCGTTGGCGGCGGTATCCGAACCGGTGAGGAACACGCCGAGCCAGCCCAGGTAGGCCGCGAAGAACGGATACATGACGCCGGCGCTGGTGAAGGCCAGGCCGAGCACGGCGTCGGTGCCGCAATAGCGGGTCAGGAAGCCCAGGCCCAGCACCTGGCTGATGACCAGGACGGGAATCTTCATGCGCTTGAGGGTGCGGCCGATGGCCTCGCCCCACTGGGGCAGGCTCAGCCGGAGCCAGAGGCCCGAGAGCACGGCGCCGGCGAACACGCCGGTGCCCGCGGCGGACAGCCAGTTGATGACGAACCGGGCGCCTTCGGGCTTGGCGTTCAGCGGCGCCACGGGCGGCGTGCGCTGCACCAGGTTGTGCAGGGCGGGCATGTCCCAGAAGGGCATGGAAAGCGTGCCGCCGAACTTGGTGCCCAGCAAGGTGGTATCGAACTTCACCGAGGCGAACAGGTTGTTGAGGACGGTCTTGAAGGTGGGCATGCCCCAGATGGCGCAGCAGGCGATGAGGAAGGCCCAGGGCATCCAGGCGCTGATGGTCTGGCCGACGCTGTAGGGGTACTTCCAGGTGGAGATGTCGATGGTCTCGGTGGTCTTGCCGCCCACCCGTTCGGACTTGAGCAGGAAGCGGGTCTTGGGATGCCAGCAGAAGCGCAGGAAGAGGGCGGTGCAGATGACCGAGAACACGCCCGAGATCACGTCGGTCATGAGGTGGGTGGGGGCATAGCCCGAGGAGAACCACTGCATGGTGGCGAAGGACACGCCGGAAACCGCTGCGGCCGGCCAGACTTCAAAGACTTCCTTCCATTTGCCGCCTTCCATCTTGACGAACACGGCGATCAGCCAGAACGGCACCAGGACCGACACGAACGGGCACTGGTGCCCGGCCATCCGGGAAAGGGTGAGCTGGTCGATGCCGCTCACCGAACCCAGGACCACGATGGGGGTGCCGATGGCGCCCCAGGCCACCGGGGCGGTGTTGGCCAGCAGGTTCAGCACGGCGGACTGGAAGGGCCGGAAGCCCAGGCCCACCATGACGGCGCCGGCGATGGCCACCGGGGTGCCGAAGCCGGAGGTGCCCTCGATGATGGCGCCGAAGGAGAAGGCGATCAGCAGCACCTGCAGCCGGCGGTCAAAGGAGATGTGGATGATCGACTCCTTGACGATCTCGAACTGCCCGGTGATGACGGTCATGGTGTAGAGCAGCATCGCGGACAGCACGATCCAGATGATGCCCAGCAGGCCGGAGAGGGTGCCGTAGCAGAAGGCCGAGACGGCCGAAAGCACGGGCATGCGGAAGGCCAGGCAGCTCACCACGAACGCCGCGATGACCCCGAAGAAGGCCGCGTAGGGGGCGGAAATGCCCATGTGCCTCGTGCCCTCCTTGTCCCTGTGCGGATGCAGGGCAATGAAGTAGAGCAGTACCGCGATGGGTACCGCCGCCACCAAGGTGGACAGGAACGCGTTCCCAAAAGGGTTGTAGTTTTGAAAATACATGCTTCCTCCCAAGAGACTTGCCTGGTTACCTCGGTACACTGCAATCGTTCAATGACGCGGGCGAGAAGCCAGCCTCCCAGGTTCCATGAAACGAATACCCATGACCCCGCACAGAGCGAAGACTCCGCGCTCGGTCCGGCCCTGTGATCAACCTGGTTTGGCAGTATTGAATTATCTCGGAATTGTTGGCTGGATTGTAACCTGATCAATGCCAATGTCAACTAAATATTCAATATGTTTTTGCCCGGGGCGCCGCTGGAACAGGGCTCCGCCCGGGGTGCTGCGGGCGACCAGGTTCGGCTAGACCTGACCGTAGATGTTGTCGCGCTGCCAGGGGGTGAAGCCCGCGCCGCTGATCAGCCGGTGCATCTCTTCCCGGTTCACGGAATAGCAGGTGCCGGCGGCGCTTACCACGTTCTCTTCGAGCATGAGGCTGCCCATGTCGTCGCAACCGTAATGCAGGGCCATCTGGCCGGTCTTGCGGCCCATGGTGACCCATGAGCTCTGGATGTGCGGGAAGTTGTCCAGGTAGATCCGGGCCACGGCGATGGTGCGCAGGTATTCCGCGTCGGTGGGCCTGGGCAGCTTGCCTTCCCATACGGTGTTGCCGCTCTGGAACGGCCAGGCCGCGAAGGCCGTGTGGCCGCCGCCGTTGCCGCGCGCCAGCGCCCGGTCCTGCTGCTCGCGCAGCACGCGGAAGTGCTCCACCCGCTCGGCCAGGGTCTCGGTGATGCCGAACATCATGGTGCCGGTGGTCTTCAGGCCCACCCGGTGCGCGGCCTCCATGACCTCCAGCCACTTTTCCGGGCCGCCCTTGAGCGGCGCGATCCGCTGCCGCACCCGCGCCACCAGGACCTCCGCGCCGCCGCCGGGAATGCTGCCGAGGCCGGCCTCGCGCAGCGCGGCGACGGTCCCTTCCAGGCCCAGGCCGCTCAGCCTGGCCATCATCTGGATTTCCACCGGCGAGAAGCCGTGCACCCAGATGCCCAGGCCCTTGAGGAACGCCACCAGTTCCAGGTAGTAGTCCCAAGGCAGATCGGGGTTGACCCCGCCCTGGATCAGGAAGCCGGTGCCGCCGACGGCCTTGGTTTCGCTCGCCTTCTGGCGCAGCTGGTCCCAGCTGAGCACGTAGCCTTTGCTGTCGCCCGGCTTGTGATAGAAGGCGCAGAAGGTGCAGTAGACGTTGCAGACGTCGGTGTAGTTGACGTTGCGGTCGATGACATAGCTGACCCGCCCGGCGTCGTTGTGCCGGTTGCGCACGGCCGTGGCGGCGGCGGCGAGGTCCAGCAGATCGGCGTGCTCGAGCAGATGCAGGGCCTCTGCCTCATCGATGCGCCGCCCGCCGGCCACCGCTTCAAGGATATCTACCGTGGATTCGGAAAGGGACATGGTCAAACCTTGTAGCCCATCACCGCCAGGCAGCGCCGGCAGACGCATTCCTGGCCTGCGACCTTGTGGTCGAAATGATCGAGCGGAAACGAGTTGCGGCACTTTTCACAGGTCTGCTTGGGCACTTCCTGGGCGGCAATGGGGGTGCTGGCGGGTGTCGCTTCAGCCATGGGGTTCCTCCGGCAGACTCCAGGTTAACCCAAAACCAGGCGGAGCCGGGGCTTCCGCCCCGGCTCCGTCCGGTTTCCAGTCATGTTGGACACGTCATGGTCGAGGGACCGTGACGACTGCTAGCCCTCAGTCTCGGCTTCGGCTTCCGGTTCCGCTTCTTCCACTTCCACTTCCGCTTCCACCGTGCCGTTGACCGCAGCCTTCGCCTTGATACCGGCCTTCTGCTTGCCGGCCTGCTTGTGGGCCTGGGCTTCCAGCTTGTCCAGGGCCTGGGACAGGCTGAGGTACATGTCGTCGGTCTCGGCGCAGGCGACGAAATCGCTGCGCCGGGTCTTGAGCGTTATTTCGGCCTGGTGGCGGTGCTTTTCAACACTGAAAATGACATGAACATCAATAATATCATCCAAATATGTCGTCATTTTGTCGAGCCGCTCCTGGGTTGAGGCCCGCAGGGAATCAGAAAGTTCGACGTGGCGACCGGTGAAGATGACCTTCATGGTGGACTCCTGTGAAGGGGGGCCGGGGATGGCCCGTTGAAAATGAGATGCTTCGCCGGGAGGGTTGGTTCACCGTCTCCGCCGGCGGGACGCGGGCGGGATCTTCAGTTCTTCTCGGTACTTGTTGACGGTTCTCCGGGCGACTTGTATTCCGTCCCGATCCAGCAGCCTGGCGATGGTCTCATCGGACAGCGGCTTGGCAGGATCCTCAGCCTGCACCAGGGCCTTGATGCGATGCTTGACCACGGTCGCCGAGACCTCGTCTCCCCGGTTGGAGCCAAGGCTGGCGCTGAAAAAATAATTGAGGTCGAACAACCCCTGGGGGGTGTGGATGGTCTTGGCCTTGACCACCCGCGAGATGGTCGATTCGTGGAAGCCGGTGGCCTCCGCCACATCCCGGAGCACCATGGGCCGGAGGTGTTCGATCCCGTGTTTCATGAATTCCATCTGCAGTTCCACGATGGCCACGGAGACCCGCAACACGGTGCGGTTGCGGTCTTCCACGCCGCGGATGAAGTCCCGGGCGGAACGGTACTTCTCCCGGATGAAGTCCTTGTCGCCCTTGGCCTCGGCGGAGGCGAGGAAATGCCGGTACTCGCCGCTCACCCGCAGCCGGGGCACGGTCTCGTCGTTGAGGTAGACCTTCCAGGTGTCGTCGTCGCCCTTGAGCACCACCACGTCCGGCTTCACCACCCGGTCGCTTTCCGGATCGAAGGCCCGGCCGGGGGCCGGGTGCAGGTGGCGCAGCACGGCCAGGGCCTCGTTCAGGCCCTCCTCGGAGCAGCCGATGGCCTTGCGCAGCTTGGCATTGTCCCGCTGGGTCAGGAGATCGCAGTGGTCCTGGATGATCCGCACCGCCAGGTCGTCGGGCTCGGCGCCGGCCAGGCGCAGCTGCAGCAGGAGGCTTTCCTGCACGGTGAAGCAGCCCACCCCCGGCGGATCGAATTCCTGGAGGATGTCCATGAGCTCGCGCAGCAGGGACGGGTCGATGCCCAGTTCCCGGGCCAGTTCCTCCGGGGTCGATTCGCTGCCCATATCGGGGTCCACCCGCAGGAAGCCCTTGGCGTCCACGTGGTCGATGAGCGCTTCCATGACGGCGGCCCTCGGGTCATCCGCTTCCAGGGTCTGGTAGAGCTGGGACAGGAGGTGCTCCTGGAGGGTTTCGAAGCTGCTCAGCCGGTCCTCCCAGCTGGTCCGCTCGTCCTCGGGCAGGCTGCTGGTGCGCGGCAGCTCGGTGTCCCAGGAATTCTCGGCGCCGATCTCGGTCTCTTGGACCTGGTCGATGCCCGCTTCCCGGGAGGCTTCGGGGTCCAGGGCCCCGCTGGGGTCCTGCAGGGGGCCCAGATCGACCGAATCCAGCCCTTCGGGCAGCTCCACGCCGTCCTGGGCCTGGGCGTTGTCCACCACCTCGGAATCGTGCCCTTCTTCCAGGGCCTCCAGGGTGGGCACTTCGTCGCCGTCCTCGAGCAGCTCCAGGAGCGGATTCTCGCCCAGCTCGCGCTCGATGGTCTGGCTCAGCTCCAGCAGGTTCATCTGCCAGAGCTTGAGCTTGAGCTGCATGGCCGGGGTCAGCGCCAGGGTTTGGCTCTGGGAAAGGCGTTGGGAGAGGTTAGGACCGAGGTTCGCCATCAATCCAGCCGGAAATTCTCGCCCAAGTATACTCGGCGAATGTCGGGGTCCTGGGCAATCTCGTGGGGTAGGCCGGTTTTCATGATCATTCCATCTGCAAGGATGTACGCCCGGTCGGCGATCTGCAAGGTC
>CAZVHQ010000037.1:0-37125 GCA_964627225.1 uncultured Mesoterricola sp. | reverse complement strand
GCGATCAGCGGCCGAGCTCCTACTCCATCGAACTTAGTAAACTCCCGCTAGGGCGTGCCGGGCAGGATCTTCAGGGCGCCCCGCCCCTTGGCGCAGGCCGCCGCGATGGCCTCGAGCTTCATCCAGACGGCCGAAGCGGGCACGGAGGCTGCCTTGAGGGAGCAGGTGGCGCTGAGGATGACTTCCAGCACGGCCTGGAGTTCCTGGGCCGCGCCGGCGCAGGGCAGCCCATCGGCCCGCTCGAGGAGCTTGCGCTCGGTGATATCGCTGATGATCACCCGGCACACGCTCGGATCGCCGGCCGGGTCACTGTTGACCGAGGCATCGAGCCGGGCCCAGAACGGCGTGGCGCCCTTGCGCAGCAGGCGCAGTTCGCAGCCGCTCGGTGCGCCGCTCTGGAAGCGCCGGGTACGGTGGAAGTAGTAGGCGTCCTGGTCCGCCGGCAGGACGAACCGGGCCATGGGCTGCCGGTGCAGTTCCCGCCTGGACACCCCCAGCAGCATGGCGGCGGTGAGGTTGGCATCCAGGATCAGGCCGAACTTGCTCAAGGTCAGATAGCCGACCGGGGCATAGTCGTACAGATCCACGTAGCGCTTCTGGGAGACCTCCAGCTCCTCCTGGGCCCGGCGCAGCTCGACGTTCTGCAGCTCCAGTTCCATCTGATGCATGTGCAACTCGTGCAGCAGGCGCTGGGTCGCGTCGTGCCCGAGCTGCTCCGGCACGGGTTCCGTCCAGGTGCCGATCAAGGCCAGGGCCTTGCGGCGCAGCGCCTTGGCGGGGTGGGGCCTGCCGGGGATGATCCGGTTCACCAGCTTTTGCATGGGACTAGCCGCGCGAGGCGCGGGGCATGGGCCGGGCCGGCGCCGCCTCCGCCTCGGTGGGTTGCTGCTGAGGATCCGCGGGGTCCTGCTTGGGATCCTGCTTGGGGACTTCTTCGCCGGGCTTCGCGCCGCAAGCCATCACGGCGCGGAGTTCAGGCGTGATGAGAATGGGAAGGACTTCGGTCATGGTGGCCTCAAGGCAAGGACGGCGAGGGCCGTCGGCAGGGCCTGTGCCGGTTCCATGCCATTTTTTAACCATATTCATTGTCATTATTTGCAAAAGGACGGTGCGGGCCGCCCGGCTTCGGCCTGATCAAATTGAAACCCTGTTTCCCTCGATTCGATAGCCCCTGGGGTTGAGGCTCGCGCGATCACCCGCCGCCGGAACGGCCCCTCCATTTTGACCAGCATGGCGTGGATCCCAGGAGCGAATTATCCGTAAATTATTTATTTGATTAGACATAAATTTTGGCCCATGAAATGCATAACCCAGGCATGCGGCCCGCCGTTTGGGGCTCCTTCCCGAAGCCCGCCGCCCTGACCCTCCAACGACCCACCTGAGGAAACCTGCCATGCCACATGAGTGCAAGAACCTTAAATCCGCGATCCTCGTCTTCCTGGCCGTGGCCACCCTGGGGCTCACCACGGCCTGCCTGATTCCGGTGGGCGAAGGCCACGAGCACGGTGGAGATTTCCATGAACATGGCGGAGAATTCCACGACCATGAGCACGAAGGCCATGAATTCCATCCGGACTGATCCCCCCTGGCGCGTCCCAACCCCGGTTTCGTGAGGAAAAAACAGCATGAACATTCTCAACCGTTTCGCATTCTCCCTGGGCCGGACGCGCCGGCCGGGCATGGCTTCCTTTCTGGCGCTGGTCCTGCTTGGCGCGGCGGCGGGCTCCAGCGGCCAGCGGCTGGCAGCCCAGCAGGCCGCGCCCGCCGCTCCCTACACGGAACAGAGCGCTGCCCGGTTGCAGGATCTGGTCGCGCCCATCGCCCTGTACCCCGATGCCCTGGTGGCACAGGTGCTGACGGCATCGACCTTCCCCGAGCAGGTCGTGGAGGCCGACCGCTGGATGCAGGGGCATCCCGGCCTGTCCGGCGCCGCGCTGGGCCAGGCCGTGGACCCGCAGCCCTGGGATCCGAGCGTCAAAGCGCTCACCGCTTTTCCGGCCATCCTCGGCAACATGGACAAGAACCTGTCCTGGACCTCCTCCCTGGGCGACGCCTACTACAACCAGGACAAGGCCGTGATGGACGCGGTGCAGGTGATGCGCCGCAGGGCGCAGGCGGCCGGCAACCTCAAGTCCTCGTCCCAGGAGACGGTGGCGACCCAGGACGCCGCGGTCAGCATCCAGCCGGTCGATCCCGACATGGTGTATGTCCCGGCCTATGATCCATGGACCGTCTATGGCAGTCCCGTCGATGCCTGGCCGGGCTGGTACCCCTATCCCGGCATCTGGTTCAACGGCCCTTCCATCTCCTTCGGCGCCGGCTTCGGCATCGGCTTCTTCGGCGGCTTCGCCTGGGGCTGGCCGCACTGGGGCTTCGACTGGCACAACCGGTTCGCCACCTACAACCACAACCGCTATGATTCCCGGAGCCGCACCTTCTACAACCGGAGCCAGTTCTACCGGGGAGGCGGGCAGCGCGGCGGGATGGCGCAGCGCGGCGGGATGGGCCGGAGCAACGGCCGTTCCGGCGCGGCGGCCCGGCCCTTCGAAGGCGACAGCCGGGCGGCGCGCGGCTATGCCGGAGCGCGCGGCCAAAGCGGGGCTTCAGGCGCTTTCAGCGGCTACCAGCATGGCGGCCAGGCCAGGGAGTTCTCATCCCGCGGCAGCGCCAGCATGGGCCGCGGAGCCGGAGGCGGCGGCATGAGCCACGCCGGGGGCGGCGGCATGAGCCACGGCGGAGGCGGCGGCATGAGCCACGGCGGCGGCATGCGGCGCCCCTGACCATCCATCCGTTCCCGCCAGCTCACCCCCCCCCCTTGCCAATGGAGTCCAAACCCATGCGCCATCCTCTTCCGAACTTCGTACCCTTTCATTGGACCGGCCTTCCCGTGGCCGCGCTCCTCACGGCGGGCCTGCTGGCCGCCCCCGCCATGGCCCAGCAGCCGGGCCAGAAGACCTTCGCTTCCGCTGAAGATGCCAGCAAGGCCTTGTTCCAGGCCGCCCAGGGCAACGACGAGATCGCCCTGCTGGAAATCTTCGGCCCGGACGGCAAGCCCCTCGTCGCCAGCGGCGACGAGGCGGAAGACGCCGCCAGCCGCGCCATTTTCGTCCAGAGATACCAGGAGATGCACCGCCTGGTGCGGGAACCCGACGGCAGCACCTGCCTGTATATCGGCCCGCACAATTGGCCCACCCCGATCCCGCTCGTGGCCAAGGGCAACGTCTGGTATTTCGACACCGCGGCCGGCAAGCAGGAAGTCCTGTACCGGCGCATCGGCCTGAACGAAGCCTCGACCCTGCGCGTCTGCCAGGAACTGGTGGCGGCGCAGAAGGAGTTCTTCGCCGCCGGGCGCCAGGCGTTCGCTCGCAGCTTGACCAGCAGCCCCGGGGAGCATGACGGCCTCTATTGGCAGGCGGCCGAAGGCGAGCCCCAGAGCCCGGTCGGGCCCCTGGTGGCCGCAGCTGCCCCCCCCGCGTCCGCCCAGGCCATGGAGGGCGCCGCGACCCCCTACCGCGGCTACTTCTTCCGCGTCCTGACGCGCCAGGGCCGCAAGGCCCCCGGCGGCGCCCGTAACTATGTCGCGGGCGGCCGGATGACCCGGGGCTTCGCCTTCGTGGCCTACCCCGCCCAGTACCGGTCGTCCGGGGTGATGACCTTCGTCGTCAACCAGGATGGCATCGTGCGGCAGAAGGATCTCGGCCCGAAGACCGCCGCGCTGGCCGCCCGGATGCAGGCCTACGACCCGGATTCCAGCTGGAAACCGGCAGACATCGAAACCACGCCGTAAACGGCCGAACGAGGTTGCCATGGATTTCCAACGGATACCTTTCCACAAGCGCGGGTGGAGCAGAGGACCTCTGCTCATGGGCCTGCTCGCCGCGGCGACCCTCGTTGGGCTGGCCGGATGCAACGGCCCGGCCGTCCAGTACGATTACGACGCCAAGATGAATTACTCCGGCTACAGGACCTTCGACTGGCTGGCCGGCCCGGGCCGCGCACCGGTGCCGGGCGGAGGGTTCGACAACCCCATCATGAACGAGCGCGTGCGCCGGGCCGTGGAAACCGAGCTGGCCGCCAAGGGCTTCCGCCGGGAACTGAGCGCGGACCCGGATTTCCTGGTGAATTATTACCCCCGCCGCGAGCCCGGCCGCTCGCAGCAGGTCCACCTCGGCCTGGGCTTCGGCATGGGGCCTCTGGGCATCGGCGTCGGCGGCCCGGTGGGCGACCCGCACCGGGAAGCCATTGCCGGCATCGTCCTGGAGATCCAGGATTACAAGTCCCGGACCCTGGTCTGGAAAGCCACGGCCGAAGGGGTCCTGCAGGGTTCGGACGATCCGGCCCAGGCCGACGCGGACGTGACCGAAGCGGTCCGGACCATGCTCAAGCGCTTCCCCCCGGGGAAGTGAAGCAGGAGTCGAGGGGCGCATTCATGCGCAAGTAGACGGTAGTCATATGGCCTACACGGACGAGGGGGGAGATACCCTCCTCCTGGTCCACGGCTTCCCCCTGAACCGCCAGGCCTGGTCCCCGCAGGTCGCCGCCTTCCGGCGCGACTACCGGGTGATCGCGCCGGACCGGTCATCCTGGCCGGCCATTCCATGGGCGGCTACGTGACCCTGGCTTTCGCCAAGGCCCCGGCGCGTGGCTGGGGCAGATCCAGGTGGCGACCTTGCGGGCCTGGCTCCGGGATGGCGTTTAGAACCTGACGCGTTGCCCCATCAAGCTCGTCCAGCCCGCCGGCCAGCGGCGAGGATCTCGTTGCGCACCTGCACGACCCCGGCCAGGCCGCGCACGACGCGCTCGGCCGAAACGCGCTCCAGCCCCCACTTGACCCGGCCGCCTAGGGTGACGCGGCCCTGCCGGACCTGCACGGTCACCGCCTGCAGGTCCCAGATGTCCCACTTCAGCGCGTTCAGCGCGGCGGCCTTGATCGCAGCATCGGTCTGCCGGTGCGGCCCGAGCAGGGCCACGGTCAGGTCCTCCGCCCGGGCGCGTGTGCCGCCGACCCGGTCCACGGCGTCCTCGGCCGCCCACTTCTCCGGGTAGGTGTGCACCGCGCCCACCAGCGAAACCGCGCCCCGTTCGACGCTGACGCTGATCCGGGTGGCGTCCACCCTCGGGTCGCAGCGCAGATCGTCCTCGATGTCCTGCTTGAGCTGCCTGTCGGTGTCATCCATGGTGAGGTCCTCCGGTGTCGCTGCAGCTTGAGCAGCAACATCCACGCCATCAAGCAAGGGCCCTCGGCATGCGGGGCTGCGTCTGGCCTGGTTTCAATATGAAAGAGAGACCAGCTCATATTGAATAGACCAGCCGGGCAAAACGCCATGCGGCCCGTGGAGTCCTAGCATTGACTTGGGCTTCATGGTTGGCGCGATCATTGCTCAGGCTACTGGGTCGTGGTGGCGTGTCAGCCGAGGCGTTGCAGACACCCGCCCATCCGCATTCGCCTGCCTGGAGAAGAGCCATGCCCTTGTTGCGTCAACTGCTCGCAATTGAACCCCTCATCGCGCTCTTCGTCACCATCGGCTTCGGCTATCTGGTCGGCAAGATCAAGATCGGCTCCTTCGTGCTGGGCGGCATCGCCGGCACCCTGCTGGTGGGCGTGCTGATCGGCCAGTTCGGCATCAAGCTGGACCCCGGCATCAAGGGCATCTTCTTCGCCCTGTTCATCTATGCGGTGGGGTTCCAGGGCGGGCCGCAGTTCTTCCATGCGCTGAACCGGCGCTCCCTGAATCAGCTGGCGTCGTCCTTCGTCATGTGCTTCGTCGGGCTGCTGTGCGTGCTGGGCGCGGCCTGGTACTTCGGGCTGGACCGCGGCATGGCCGCGGGGCTGGCGGCCGGCGGGCTCACCCAGTCGGCCATCATCGGCACCGCCGGAGACGCCATCGCCAAGCTGGGCCTCGCCCCCGCCCTGGCCAAGACCATGCAGACCAACATCGCCGTGGGCTATGCGGTCTGCTACATCTTCGGCTCGCTGGGGCCGATCATCATGGTCACCTGGTTCTTCCCCGCCATCATGAAATGGAATATCCGCCAGGAGGCGATCAACCTGGCCAAGGCCATGGCCGGCGGCCGCGCCGAACTGGAGCCCGGGCAGTTCAACGCCCTGCGCGCCGTGGTCACCCGCTGCTACCGCATCGAGCCCATGCTGGGCCAGGCCATCGGCCTGACCACCCTGGAAGTGGACCGCGCGCTCGGCGAGGCCGCCGTCGAAGCCATCCTGCGCGACGGCAAGGCGCTGGAGCTGACCGATGCCACGGTCCTGCGGGACGGGGACACGGTCGCCGTCACCGGCAAGGTCGCCGCCATGGAGGCCGCCGGCGCCTATTTCGGCCAGGAAGTGACGGCCCCCGCCGCCTTCCAGCTGGTGGAAGAGCGGCGCGAGCTGATCATGACCAACCGTGCCCTGGACGGCCGGGAAGTGGGAGAGATCCATGACCACGCCAATGTCGAAACCCGCCACGGCGTGTTCCTCACCGCGGTCAAGCGCATGGGCCATGCCCTGCCCCTGCTGGACAAGCTGCAGCTGAAGACCGGCGACGAGCTGCACTTCACCGGCAGCCCGAAGGACCTGGACCGGGTCCAGGCGCGGATCGGCTACAAGATCAGCGCCGCGGCCGTCACCGACTTCATCTTCTTCGCCATCGGCATGGCGGTCGGCATGCTGATCGGCACCATCCAGTTCAAGCTGGGCGGCGTGCCGATCTCCATCGGCGACGGCGGCGGCTGCCTGCTGTCGGGCCTGATGTTCGGCTGGCTGCGCAGCGTCCATCCGAACTTCGCCGCGCTGCCGCAGGGCGCCTCGAATTTCCTGCGCGATTTCGGCTTGACCGTGTTCGTGGCGGTCGTCGGCATCACCGCCGGCCCCCAGGCCCTGGTCGCCATCCGGCAGCACGGGCTGACGCTGCTCTTCCTGGGGGTCGGGGTGACCCTGGTCCCGCAGATCGTCGCGTTCTTCTTCTCCTACTACGTACTGCGCATCGGCAATCCCATCGAGGCCCTGGCCTGCGTCGCCGGCGGCCGCAGCGCCAATCCGGCCCTGGCCGCCCTGCTGGCCAAGGCCGGCAACGCCACACCGGTGCTGGCCTTCACCGTCACCTACGCGGTGGCCAACGTCTTCCTCACCCTATGGGGCCCGATCATCGTCGGCCTCATCACCAAGAACGCCGCTTGACCCCATGCCCCCTGGAGGCACCATGATCGCAGATCAAGACGTGACGGCCCTGGCCGCCCTGAGCCCGTTCGAGCTGAAGGACCGGCTGATGGCCATCGCGGGTTCCGACGCCCAGCGGCTGATGCTCAACGCCGGACGCGGCAACCCCAATTTCCTGGCCACCCTGCCGCGCTGGGCGTTCCTGAGCCTGGGCGAGTTCGCCATGCTGGAGGCGCAGCGCTCCTATTCCTACCTGGACAGCGGCTTCGGCGGGCTGCCCGAAGGGGAGGGCATCGTCCAGCGCTTCGAGGCCTATGCCGCGCACCACGATGACCGCGAAGGGGTAGGCTTCCTGCGCTCGGCCATCTCCTACGTGAAGGATCAGCTCGGCCTGGACCGGGATGCCTTCCTGCTGGAGATGGTGGCCGCCTTCCTGGGCTGCAACTACCCCACCCCGCCGCGCATGCTGGCGCACGCCGAGGAGATCGTCAAGGCCTACCTGGCCCAGGAACTGTTCGGCCCGCTGAAGGCCGCGGGCCCGTTCTCGGTCTTCGCCACCGAAGGCGGCACCGCCGCCATGGCCTACCTCTTCCAGAGCCTGGCCGCCAACGGCCTGATCCAACCGGGGGACAAGATCGCCATCGGCACGCCGATCTTCTCGCCCTACCTGGAAATCCCCCGGCTGGCGGAGTACGCCCTGGAGATCGTCGATATCCGCATGGACGGCCACGACGGCTGGCAGTTCAGCGACACCGAGCTGGCCAGGCTGGTGGACCCGGCGATCAAGGTCTTCTTCCTGGTCAATCCCAGCAATCCGCCCTCGACCAAGCTTTCCGGCCCCGGGCTGGAAAAGATCGCCAAACTGGTCGCCGGCCAGCGCCCGGACCTGCTGATCGTCACCGATGACGTCTACGGCACCTTCGCCGACGACTTCGTCTCGCTGTTCGCCCGGTGCCCGCGCAACACGCTGTGCGTCTATTCCTTCTCCAAGTTCTTCGGCGCCACCGGCTGGCGCCTGGGCACCATCGCCCTGCACCAGGACAATGTGCTGGACGCCGCCCTGGCCGCGCAGCCCGAAGCGCACAAGCGCCTGCTGGACGCGCGCTATGCCACCCTGACCACCACCCCCCGGGAGATGCGCTTCATCGACCGGCTGGTGGCCGACAGCCGGGCCGTGGCGCTGAACCACACGGCGGGCCTGTCCCTGCCCCAGCAGCTGCAGATGACCCTGTTCGCCCTGAATGGGCTCATGGACCGCCAGGGACAGTACAAGAACGCCGCCAAGCAGCTGATCCGCCAGAGGTACCAGACCCTGTACCGGAACATGGGGGTCCAGGCCGAGCATCTCCCCACTGACACCAACTACTACACCTTGATCGACCTGCAGGAGCTGGGCGGCCGGTTCTACGGCCGCGAATTCGAAAGCTGGTTCGTCAAGCAGGACCTTGGCACCAGCTTCCTGTTCCGGCTCGCCCAGGAAACCGGGGTCGTCCTGCTGCCGGGCAAGGGGTTCGAAGTGGTGGACACGTCGGCCCGGGTGTCCCTGGCCAACCTCACCAACATCGAATACGCCGCCATCGGCAAGCTCACCCGGCAGGTGCTCGACGAGTACTACGAAGACTTCAAGCGGAATGCCAGCGGCGGGGCGAAAACGTAGTCAATCCGCCTCCGCCGGCTCACTTTGGCGCACGCCGATCATGCCGTAGCTCTTGAGCTTGCGGTACAGGGTCGCGGCGCCGATCTGCAGCTGGCGGGCGGTGTGGGTCTGGTTGCCGCCGTTCACAGCGAGGGTGGCGAGGATGTAGTCCTTTTCCACCTCCTCCAGCGGCTGCACCGCCCCCTGGGCCGCCACCGGCTTGGGGAAGGCCTGGCGGACCTCTTCGGGCAGGTCCTCCAGCTCGACCTTGCCGGTGCCCGGGAGCATCAGCGCGGCGGCGCGCTCCATGGCGTTCTCCAGTTCCCGCACGTTGCCCGGCCAGCCGTAGCGCAAAAGCTGGTCGGCGGTGTCGGCGCCCAGGACCGGCAGCTTGCGCTTCATGCGCAGCGCCGCTTCGGCGAGCAGCACCCGGGCCAGCGGCAGGATGTCGTCCTTGCGCTCGCGCAGCGCCGGCACGTGCAGATCGACCACCTTGATGCGGTAGTAGAGGTCCTGGCGGAAGGTGCCCTCGGTCACCGCCTGGGCCAGATCGCAGTTGGTGGCGGCCAGGATGCGCACATCGACCTTGCGGGTCTTGTTCTCGCCCAGGCGCCGGATCTCCCGTTCCTGGAGCGCCCGCAGCAGCTTGACCTGCATGGCCTTGGACACCTCGCCGATCTCGTCCAGCAGCAGCGTCCCGTGGTTGGCCGCCTCGAACAGGCCCAGCCGGTCGGTGGTGGCCCCGGTGAAGGCGCCCCGCACATGGCCGAACAGTTCGCTCTCCAGCAGGGTTTCGGCGATGGCGCCGCAATTGACCGCGATGAACGGCCCGGAGGACCGGGTGGACTCCTCGTGCAGCAGCCGCGCGATCCGCTCCTTGCCCGACCCGCTTTCGCCGGTGATGAGCACCGTGGAATCCACCTTGGCCACCCGGCGCGCCTGGTCCACCAGCTTGGCCATGGCCGGGCTCTTGGCGGCGATCCCCAGCGGCTGGTCGAAGTCCTTGGCCACCCGCACCAGCGCCACCTGCAGTTCGCCCTCCAGTTCCTGCTTGCGCTTCTGCTCGGCCAGCACCTGGGCGTAGAGCCTGCGGCTGGTCAGGTGCAGCAGGCGCACTTCGATCATGTTGTAGACCCGGGTGGCCACCTCGGCCAGATCCAGGGGTTTGCTGACGAAATCCTTGGCCCCGGCCTTCAGGGCGCGCACCTTGTGCTCCGGCTGGGCGGTGATGACCAGCACCGGCAGATAGCCGTCCTGCTCGATCCCCTTCAGCGCCTCCATGACCTGGAAGCCGTCCATGCCGGGCATGATCAGGTCGAGCAGGATCAGGTCATAGCGGTTCTTGAGGTGCAGCTCGCAGACCTCCCTGGGGTTCCGGGTGGAACTGATGGCCAGGTAGCCGGCATTGCGCAGGGTCCGCTCCAGCAGGTTGACGTTGGCCTCCTGGTCATCGACGATCAGGATCTTGGCGCTATAAATCTCTGACAGTTCAATCATTATCGCGTTTCCCCACCGCGGGCCCCGGCCAGGCCCTCCTCCGCGAAGGCCAGCGCCGCGTTCAGCGTTTCATTGAATTCATTGATCCTGATCGGCTTGGTCAGGTAGCGGAAGAACCCCTGCTTCAGTCCGTTCTCGATGTCGTAGGGCATCGCGTTGGCGCTGATGGCGACCACCGGGATGTTCGCCGTCTGCGCATCGTCGAGCAGGATCTTGAGGGCCTCGACCCCGCTGATGTCCGGCAGGTTGATATCCATCAGGATCACCTCGGGCTGGTTCGCCCGGGCCAGCTTGATGCCGAGCCGGCCGGTCCCGGCGGTCAGCAGGCGCAGATCGTGGTTGCGCGCCACCAGCTGCTCGACCAGGGACAGGTTGGCCGGGTTGTCCTCCACGTACAGCACGGTCCGCATGCGCACCCCGGATTCGGCCAGGCGCAGCGCGGGGCGCTTGGGCGCGAAGTTCTCGGCCGGCATTTGCGGTTCGACCCCGACGCTCAGCTCGAACCAGAAGGTGCTGCCCACGCCCACGGTGCTCTCCACCCCGATGACGCCGCCCATCAGCTGGATGAGCTGCTTGGCCACCACCAGGCCGATACCGGTGCCCTCCTCGCCGTTGCCCTCCTGGCCGAGCCGGTTGAACGGCTGGAACAGCTGTTCGACCTTCTCCGGCGCCAGGCCGTCCCCGGTGTCCTTGACGCTGACCCGGACGCAGCCGGGCGTGGGCTTGCAGTAGGACACTTCGATCGTCCCGCGTTCCCGGTTGTACTTGATGGCGTTGGACAGCAGGTTGATCAGGACCTGCTTCAACCGGGTCCGGTCGGCATGGACGAAGCAGGGCATCTCGAACCCGGGGAAGCTGAGCGCCAGCCCGCGTTTCTGCGCCTGGCCCTCGGTCATGGCCTGGCATTCGACCATGATCTCGCCCAGCGAGACCGGCTCGGGCGACAGCGAATACTTGCCGGACTCGATCTTCGCCAGATCCAGCACCTCGTTGATCAGGTTGAGCAGATGCCAGCCCGCCTGGAGGATGCGGCCGATGCTTTCCATCTGGCTCGAGCTGGGCGGGGGCGACTCGGTCTCCATCAGCTGGGCGAACCCGAGGATCGCGTTGAGCGGCGAGCGCAGCTCGTGGCTCATGCTGGAAAGGAAGTCCGATTTCGAACGGTTGGCCTCTTCCGCCAGCAGCTTGGCGCCCTGCAGCTCGACGTTGCGCTCCTTGAGCACCAGGTCCAGGCGCTTGCTTTCGGTGACGTCCCGGGCCGCGGCGAACACGCCCTGCAGGCGCCGCTCCCGGTCATAGAAGGTGGTCGCGTTGTAGGAGACCACGGTCTCCTTGCCTTCCCAGCTGCGCGCGGTGAGCTCGTAGTTGGTGATCTTGCCTTCGGCCAGGACCTGCCTGATGCTCGCTTCGGCCCGGTCCGGATCGGTGAAGAAGTTCTTGAACGGCGCGCCGATCAGCTCGTCCCGCGAGCACCCGGTGAGCGCCTCCATCTGCTTGTTGATGTCGGTGATGATGCCCTGGGGATCGGTGGTCATGATCGCGTCGATGTTGGATTCGATCAGCGAGCGGGTGTAGAACTGCTGGTCGCGCAGGCTCTGGTCCAGCCGCATGCGCTCTTCCTCGATCTTCTTGCGCGCGGTGTTGTCCGTGCCGATCAGCAGGTAGCCGATGATGATCTCCTGCGCGTCGCGCAGCGCCGTCACCGACACCACCGCGGGGAACCGGGTGCCGTCCTTGCGGATGTAGGTCAGCTCGTAGATGTCTTCGATCCCGCGCGATGCCTTGAACACCAGCGCCTCGAAGCCGGGCGTGATCGGGGTCTCCAGTTCGAGGCTCAGCGCCTGGGCGCGGGCGATGAGTTCCTGGGGGTCGGAAATGTCGGCCGGGGTGATCGTGTTCATCACTTCGGCTGCCGTGTAGCCCAGCATGCGCTCGGCGCCGACGTTGAAGATCTGGATGACCCCCTTGGCGTCGGTGGCGATGCTGGAGAAGTTGGCGCTGTTGAAAATGGCGTTCTGCAAGGCGCTGGGCTTGAGGTGGTTTTCCGGGCGCCCCACGGCGGGCTCGTCCTTCGGGCGCGGATCAGGCAGGTTCACGGGCATGGCGTACCTCGTTCCACTAATTCGAATTGAAATACAGTCTAATTCATTTTGAAATAGTTACCATCCAATTCAGTTGTAAATTAAGAAAAAATTTAATTTAAATAATTTATGGTTTTGCAACAGGAACGGCCGCTGGGCCGGAACTGAATCGATGGGGTTGCTGCTTCATTTTGATCTGACCACCCCTGCCTCTGGCAAAAAAGCCATGGTAAGGCCCATGGATAACCTCATTTATACAATGGCCCGACATTTGCAGAGTTGCTTGACCGGAGCGATCGCAGCCCCTACGGATCACGCCAAGGTTTTCATCGTATTTGAAACAGCAAAGGCCATTCCATCGGATCGGAAACCAGATGGAAACCTGCTTCCGGGACCCGCCCGGGAGTCGGCCCCAGCGCGATGGCCCGCGCTGTTCCCGCACCAGCGCTTGCTTCTGACCCAGGACCGTAAATATGCGAAATATTCGTCCCTTCTTCTGCACCGCCCTTCTCGCCCCCGCCATCATGATGGTGGCCGCGGTCGCCCCGCTCCAGGCCAGCGACATGGATGCCCGGGTCGAGAACACCATCAAGAACTCCTACAATTTCAGGACCTACCTCGCCCAGGACGACATCACCGTGCAGTCCTCCGCCGGCGTGGTCACCTTGTCGGGCATGGTGGTCGAGGAATCCGACCGTTCCCTGGCCGCGGAGACCGCCAGGGAGAGCGCCGGAGT
This sequence comes from uncultured Mesoterricola sp., assembly GCA_964627225.1. Lineage (GTDB taxonomy): Bacteria > Acidobacteriota > Holophagae > Holophagales > Holophagaceae > Mesoterricola. Next base: position 24,022 of record CAZVHQ010000037.1, on the reverse strand, counting down.
GAGGACCGTCATCAACGAGCTCACGGTGAAGGGTGACCAGCCGGCCGCCGAGTCGGATGGCTGGATCACCATGAAGGTGAAGAGCGCCCTGGCCTACCACAAGCACGTCAGCGCCACCGGCACCGGAGTGGAGACCAGCGCAGGCGTGGTCACCCTCAAGGGCAACGTGGGCAGCGAAGCCCAGAAGGAGCTGACCACGGAATACGCGAAGGATGTCGAAGGAGTCAAGATGGTCGACAACCAGCAGGTCGTGGTCGGCGGCATGCACGAGACGGTCGGCGCCAAGATCGACGACGCCTCCATCACCGCCCAGATCAAGAGCAGCCTGCTGTTCCACCGCTCGACCCACACCATCGCCACCAAGGTCCACACGCACAACGGGGTGGTCACCCTGCGCGGCGTGGCCAAGAATCCCGCGGAAAAGGGCCTGGTGGGCAAGCTGGCCGCGGATACCACGGGCGTCATCCGGGTGGACAACCGCATGACCGTCCATAACTCCTAGACCCATCCCGACCCGGAAAGGAAACCACCATGCTGTGGACCATCGCCGTCATCCTCCTTGTGCTCTGGGCCCTCGGCCTGGTCAGTGCCTACACGATGGGAGGCTTCATTCACATCCTCCTGGTCCTCGCCATCATCGTCATTCTCGTCCGAGTGATCCAGGGGCGCCGCGTCCTTTGACGCCCATGCCCTCCCCCCAACCCATCCCCACATCCTGAAGGAAACCCAATGTCATCCTGGAAAATGATCTACCTCATCGCGGCCATGACCCTGCAGGCCCAGGTGCCGATGCCGGCACCCGCCTCGGTGCCGCTCTACCGAGTCACCGTGGAGCAAAGCTCGGCCAAGGCCATCAATTACCGCTATCTCAAGGGCTCCACCAAGATCGACTTCGTGGGCACGCCGCTGGCCGCCACCGCCAAGGGCGAAGCCAAGGTCTCCAGCGAGGCCACCACCACCACGATCAAGGCGGAATTCAAAGGCCTGCCGGATCCCAGCCAGTTCGGCGCCGAGTACCTCACCTACGTGCTCTGGGCCGTGTCCCCCGAAGGCAGGGCCAGCAATCTCGGCGAGATCCTGCTCAAGAACGGCGAGGGCAAGGTCAAGGTCACCGAAACGCTGCAGTCCTTCGGCCTGGTGGTGACCGCCGAGCCCTACTTCGCCGTTTCCCAGCCCAGCAACGTGGTGGTGCTGGAGAATGCCCTGCGCAAGGGGACCGAAGGCAAGGTCGAGCTCATCGACGCCAAGTACGAGCTGCTCAAGCGCGGCACCTACCACATGGAGATGAACCCGATGCCCTCCGTGGCCCAGGACAAGAAGACCCCGTTCGAGGTCTACGAGGCCCGCAACGCCGTCGCCATCGCCCAGTCCGAGGGCGCCCGGACCTATGCCCCCGAGGCCTTGGCCAAGGCCCAGGACCAGCTGAACCAGGCCGAATCGGCCAAGATGAGCAAGAAGGAGAAGACCCGGTCGGCCCGGCAGGCCACCCAGGGCGCCGAGGACGCCCGCCTGATCGCGGTCAAGCGCCAGGAGACCGAACGCCTGGACAACGAGCGCAGGCAGGCCCAGGCCAATATCGACCAGGCCAACAGCCAGGCCGCCATGGCCAAGCTCGCCACCGATCAGGCCAATGCCCAGGCCGCCCTGGCCAACAGCGCCGCCGCTTCCGCGAACAGTTCCACCCAGGCCGCCCTCCAGGAGAACACCAACCTGCGGGCCCAGCTGCTGGACCAGCTGAGCGCCATCCTCGAAACCCGGGCCACCGCCCGCGGGCTGATCGTCAACATGTCCGGCATGAACTTCAATACCAGCAAGTCCGAGCTGCTGCCGGCCGGGCGGGAAAAACTGGCGAAGATCGCCGGGATCATCCTGACCCACCCTGGCCTGAAGATGGAAGTTGAAGGCTACACCGACAGCACCGGCGGCGACGCGCTCAACCAGAAACTGTCGGAAAAGCGCGCCGAGGCCGCCCGCGACTATCTGGTCAAGGAAGGCGTCGCCAGCGACAACATCGTTTCGCGCGGCCTGGGCAAGGCTGATCCGATCGAATCCAACGCCACCTCCGCCGGCCGCATGAAGAACCGCCGGGTCGAGCTGGTGGTTTCGGGCGCCGGGATCACCGATGCCGCCGGCAGTGCCAATTGAGCGAACAGGAGCCGACCATGAACCAGGAAAAGATGTCTTCAGTCAATGTAGCCCTGCTCAGTTTCCTCGGAGGCGCCGTGCTGGGCGCGGTGGTGGTGGCCCTCACCACGCCCAAATCCGGCCCGCAGGTGCGGGAGGATCTCAAGGCCCTGGGCCGGCGCGCCAAGGGCAAGGTGGACGAACTGGGCGGCCAGGCCGAGGAGGTCTGGACCGAAACCAGGGAACGGACCGAACAGAGCATGACCGATCTCAAGCGCGGCATCCGCGAGGCCTCCGACGATTTCAAGCGCGGCCTGCACGAGGCTTCCGAGGATCTCAAGCGCGGCGTGCACGAAGCCGCGACCGACCTCCGCAGTGGCGCCGCCGGCCGCATCGCCGAGGTCAAGAACGGCACCTCGCTGGCTTGAACCGCTATCCCGCAACCCTATTTGAAACGGAGGACCGAAGGTGCGCACCCCACTGCTACTGCCGTTCATGATCTTGTGTCCGGCCATCATCGCCCCTGCCCAGGTGAGCATCGGCATCAGCCTTCCCGGCTTGAGCATCGGGATCAACCAGCCGGTCTATCCGGAGCTGGTCCCGGTGCCGGGCTATCCGGTCTACTACGCGCCGGGATCGTCTATGAACTATTTCTTCTATGACGGGCTGTACTGGGTCTACCAGGACAATGCATGGTACTCCAGCGAATGGTTCAACGGTCCGTGGTCGAACATCCAGCCCTATGACGTGCCGCTCTTCATCCTGCGCGTCCCGGTGAACTACTACCGGCAGCCGCCGGCCTATTTCGGCGGCTGGGACCGGAACGCCCCGCCCCGCTGGGGCGAGCACTGGGGCCACGACTGGGAGCAGCGGCGCGGCGGATGGGACCACTGGGACCGCCACGCGGCCCCGCCCCTGGCCCCCCTGCCGACCTACCAGCGCCAGTACTCCGGCGCCCGCTACCCCCACCCTGAGCAGCAGCAGGCGCTGCGCGGCCAGAACTACCACTACCAGCCGAAGGAGGCCGTGTCCCGGGCGCACTACCAGCAGCCGGCGGCAGGACCCAGGCCCGGCAACCAGCCCCCGGCCCAGCACCCGCAGCCGGCTCCGGCGCCCAGGCCCGGCAACCCGCCTCCGGCCCAGCACCCGCAGCCGGCTCCGGCGCCCAGGCCCGGCAATCAGCACCCGCAGCCGGCTCCGGCGCCCAGGCCCGGCAACCCGCCCCCGGCCCAGCACCAGCAGCCTCCCGCACCCCGGCCCAGCAAGCCCGCTCCGCCCCAGGCCGAGCGGCCCCATGCCCAACCGCCTCAGCAGAACCACGAAGCTCCGCGGCCGAGCGCACACCAGGGCCAAGAGCATGAAGCCCCCGGCGGCAATACCAAGCACGAATCCAATTAACCGCCAGTCATTGCGCACCCGCCCCCGGCTGAGCCCGGGGGTTTTTCGTTATGGGGAAGCCGATCATTCACGCTGATCGAGGTCTCCAGGCCAGCGGGATGGTCATATTGATGCAAATTATTGCTAATAGGCTTCTTATATGATTGGCGCAAAAAGTGCTTTAGACCCTTCGCAACCTGCACATGAGGGTCCCCCATGAAATACCAGAATCCCAATCCTGATGGCAACCGAGGGTACGGAGTCATGCCATGGCTGCTGCCATTGCTGGCAAGCGCCCTGGCGCTTGGTTGTGCCTCGAGCCGGGCACCCATCCTCGGGCTGCCTTCCGACACCAGCGTCATCGCCGCGCCCACGGTGACCGCCGTGGCCCCGGTCAACGGCGCCACCGGCGTGCCGATCAACAACACCCTCATCACTGCCGCCTTCAGTGAGCCCATGGCGCCGATCACCGGCAACGCCACGTTCACGGTGACCGGGCCCATCCCGGGCGCGCCCACCGGCACGGTGGCGCTCGACGCCTCCGGGCAGATCGCCACGTTCACCCTCACCTCCGCGGCCACGCTCACGGCGGGAACCACGTACACCGCCAGGATCGCCGGGGCCACCAGCCGGGCCACCGGGCTCTCCATGGCCGCCCCCTATACCTGGACCTTCACCACGGGGCTGTCGAGCGGACTGACCCGGCCCGAGGTCGTGTCCACCAGCCCGGCCACCACCCTGCCGGGCCCCACCGCCAACGTGCCGGCCAATGCGGCCGTCACCGCCGTGTTCAGCGCGGACATGAACCCGGCGACCCTCAACGCCGCCAGCTTCACCGTGACCAGCACCGGGCCGGGCGGATCGCCCGCGGGCCAGGTCAGCTACGCGCTCGGCAGCCGCACCGCCATCTTCACCCCGGCCGCGGCGCTGGTCGCCGGCACGACCTACACCGCGATGATCACCTCCGCCGCCACCAATCTCGCCGGCACCGCGCTGGCCGGCAACCAGCCGCCCGCACTGCCCCAGGCCAGCAACTATGTCTGGACCTTCACCGCGGCCGCGGCCGCTGACCTCACGGCGCCCACCATCACCGTCACTTCGCCGGTGGACCTGGCCTCCACCGTGCCGGTGAACAGCTCGATCAACGCCACCTTCAGCAAGCCCATGAACCCGTCCACCCTCAGCTCCGCCACGTTCACCGTGCGGGCCACCGGCACGCCCCTGGGCGCGCCTCTGCCGGGCGCCGTCAGCTATGACGCGGCCACCGCCATCGCCACCTTCACCCCCACAGCCAACCTGACCGCGCTCACCAGCTACACTGCCCAGGTCAGCGGCGCCAAGGACCTGGCCGGCAACGCCCTGGCCGCGGGGCTGGTGGCGAACCCATGGACCTTCACCACCGGCGCGGCACTCAGCCAGACGCCCCTGGCGCTGGGCACCACGGTCAACCTCGGCATCCTGGCGACCGTCACCATCACCAACAACGGCACCACCATTGTCAACGGCGATGTCTCCCTGCAGCCCGGCAGCACCATCTCCGGCACCCCCACGCCGCAGGTGAACGGCAACATCGACGTGAATGACGCGGTCTCCGCGCAGGCCATCGCCGACATGACCGCCGCCTACGCCGACGCCCAGGCCCTGTCCGAAGGCACCCTCGTGGCATCCACCGACCTGGGAGCCGCCTATCCCGCCGGTATGCCCGCCGGCATCTATACCTCCGCCGGCGCCATGCTGGTCTCGTCCACGCTCACCCTGGACGCCGGCGGCGACGCCAATGCCGTCTGGATCTTCCGGATCGGCACCGGGCTGAGGACCGCGGCCAATGTCGTGCTGGCCAATGGGGCCCAGGCCAAGAACGTGTTCTGGGTGGCTGGTCAGAGCGTCCTGCTCGGCGGCATCCTCTTCAACGGAACCGTCGTGGCCGGCCAGAACATCTCCACCGCTGCGGGAACCCGCATCGACGGCCGCCTGTTGTCCGGCGCCACCGACCCGGGTTCCGTCTCCTTGCTGAGCACGATCATCGATGTTCCCGCCCAGTAGCTTCCGCTCTGCGGCGCACCCGCTCCCTCCCCCCTGGAACTGAACGAGAGGGCCCAGCCATGGGCTCTTGAAAGGAGAGCCCCATGGCCTTCCGCCTCGCCCTCAATCGACCCGAGCAGAACCCTCGTCTCAAGCTCAAGCCGGGCCTGGACGCCGGAATGAGCCAGCGCTTCACGGCAGCCACGCTGTGGAAGGAAATCGGCAACGGTCGAATCCGGGTCCAGGGGACGTCTCCCAGTCAAAGCCGCCAGATCAACGAACCCAGCTCCAGAAATCCAACGAAGAGGTGAGCCATATGAGTACGTTCAATCGCCATACCAAGCACTTGGCCGGAGCCGCGGCCCTGGGGATGCTCGCGTTGGCCGCGGCATGCGGCGGCAGCGGCGCCGGCAGCCGCGCTCCGGTCCTGGGGATCGGGGACGGCACGGCCGCGCTCACGCCCCTCGTGACGGCCGTGAACCCGGCCAACCTGGCCCCCGCGGTGCCGGTCAACCAGACCGTCATCAGCGCCGGCTTCAACGAGCCCATGGCGCCGTTCACCGGGCCGGCCACCTTCACGGTCACCTCGCCCGGCAACAATCCCGCAGGCGCGGTGGCGCTCGACCCCACCAGCCGGATCGCCAGCTTCACCCTGACCCCGGGGACCATCCTGGTGGCCGGGGCCACCTATACCGCCACCATCACCGGGGCCCGGAGCCTGGACGCGGGCCTGCCCATGGCGGCCCCCTACACCTGGACCTTCACGGCCGGAACGGCGCCGCTCACCGGCCCACCCACGGTATCGGCCGTGACTCCGGCCAATAACGCCACCGGCGTGCCGACCAACGGCATGAGCTTCACCGTCGCCTTCAGTGAACCGATCAATACCGTCACCAGCGCGACCTTCACCCTGACGGCCCCGGGCCAGGCGCCCACCGGCACCCTGGCGTTCGACGCCAGCAACCGGAACGCCACCTTCACCCTGGCCGCCGGCACCAGCCTCGCGCCCCTGACCACCTACACCGCCACGGTCGCCGGCGCCAGGAGCCTCGCCACCGGCATCGCCATGGCCGCGCCCTTCACCTGGACCTTCAAGACCGGGTCGACGGCGAGCTCCACCCGGCCCAGCGTGACGCAAACCGCCCCGGCCACGACGCTTCCCGGCCCCACCCTCGGGGCGCCGGCCAACGCGGCCATCAGTGCAGTGTTCTCCCAGGATATGGCCCCGGCCTCGATCAGCTCCGGAAGCTTCCAGGTGACCTGCCCGGTTCCGGGGACCCTCCCCACCGGCATCGTGACCTATGACGTCGGTTCCAGGACCGCCGTGTTCACGCCCTTCGCCCCGCTCACCGTCGGCACGACCTACACCGCCACGCTCACCACCGCAGCCACCAACCTGACCGGCAGCGCCCTGGGCGGCAACCAGGCCGCCCTGCCCGCCGCCAGCGACTACGTCTGGAGCTTCACAGCCGGGGCCCCCGTGGTGCCGGCCCAGATCACCGTGCTTTCCACCAACCCCGCCGCGAATGCCCTCAACGTGAGCCCGTCCGCGTCGATCAACGCGACCTTCCAGCTGCAAGCCGGCCTGCGCCTGAACCCGTCGACGGTCAACCCGGCGACGTTCACCCTGGCCGGGCCGTTCCCCTCCTCGAACCAGCTCCCGGCCGCTTCCGTGGTGCTGGATACCGCCACGGGCACGATCGTGACCTTCACGCCCCTGCTCCCGCTCACCACCGGCGACACCTATACCGCCACGATCACCGGCGGCTCACATGGCGTCATGGACCTGGCCCTCCCGGGCGATGACCTGACCAGCAACTACACCTGGAGCTTCACGGTCGGCGCCCAGGCGCTGCCGCCCACGATCGCCCTGGGCTCGATCGCGCCCTTCGGCAACTTCGGGGGCAGCGCCGGGACCACCAATACCGGGCTCAAGACCGTGATCAACGGCGATGTCGGCACCACCGCCGTCTCCACCGCCGTGACCGGCTTCCACGATGCGGGCTTCGGCGACACCTATACCGAAACGCCGCTGAACTCGGGCCTGGTGAACGGCAAGATCTACACCGACGCCCCGCCGCCGACCGCGGGTTCCACCGATGAAGGCAACGCCACCACCGCCGCGATCGCCCTGCAGGGCTCGCTCGATGCCACGACCGCCTATCACACCCTGGCGCTCATGCCCACCGGCCCCTATACCGCTCCCGCCAACCTCGGCAGCCTCACCCTCCTCCCCGGCGTCTACCAGGCCGCGGGCGGCACGTTCATGATCGAGGGCGGCGACCTGACCCTCGACGCCCAAGGCGACAGCCAGGCCGTCTGGGTGTTCCAGATGGCGGAGACCCTCACGGTGGGCGGCCCCGGCGCTGCCTTCCCGCAAAGCGTCATCCTGCTCAACGGCGCCCAGGCCAAGAACGTCTTCTGGCAGGTCGGCAGCGCCGCGACCATCAACGCGGCCGGCGGCGGCACCATGGTCGGCACCATCATCGCCATGCAGGGCATCGCCATCTCCACCTATGGCAACACCATCGTCGTGACCCTCAACGGCCGCGCCATCTCCCTGGTGGCCTCCGTCACGCTCGTCGACACCATCGTCAATGTCCCAGCCAATTAGGCTCTCCAACCACGCGCCCCTACCTTCTCCGGAGCCCTCATGAAAAACGCAACTCTTTCCAGAACGCTTGGGCTGGTGGCCCTTGCCTTGATCGGCAGTTCGCTGGCCATGGCCCAGGATTCCGGCTGGTACATCGGCGGCAACATCGGCCGATCCAAGGCCACCATCGACAACCATAAGATCACCGACAGCCTGTTCGACAGCGGGTTCAGCACCACCTCCATCCAGGACAACGACCACGACACCGGCTACAAGGCATTTGCCGGCTACCAGTTCAACCGCTACCTGGCCCTGGAGAGCGGCTACTTCAATCTGGGCAAGCTGGATTTCACGGCCTACACGCTGCCGGGCGGAACCCTGAACGGCGCGCTCAAGACCCAGGGCCTCAACCTCGACGTGGTCGGCTTCCTGCCGATCACCCGGAAGTTCTCCGCCTTCGCCCGGGCCGGCGTGACCCGCGCCAAGACCAGCGATTCGTTCTCCGGAACCGGGGCGGTCAATGTGCTGAACCCCGATCCGAGCGACAAGCGCGCCTGGAACGCCAAGGCCGGCGTCGGCCTGCAGTACCAGATCAACGAGACCTTCGGGCTGCGCGCCGAACTGGAGCGCTACCGGATCACCGACGCCATCAACATCCGGGGTGATATCGATCTGGCCTCGGCCGGCCTGGTCATCCGGTTCGGCCGGAGAGCGGCGGCAGCCCCTACTCCCAGTCCCGCCCCGGTCGCGGCGCAGCCGCCGCCCCCCCCGGCCCCCGTTGCGGCGCAGCCGGTGCTGGTGGTGGTGCCGGTTCCGACCGAGACCCAGGAATACTGCTCCATCCTCGATCTCGAGTTCACCATCGACAGCGACCAGATCCAGCGCGAGGACAAGGAAAAGCTCGCCGTGGTGGGCACCTTCCTGAACAAGTACCCCGATGCCACCGCGGTGATCGAAGGCCACTCCGACAACGTCGGCGGCGCGCAGCACAACCTGGATCTGTCCCAGCGCCGCGCCCAGAGCGTGGTGGACTACCTGGTGGGCATCCTGCACATCGCCCCCTCCCGGCTCAAGGCCGTGGGCTACGGCGAATCGCGGCCCATCGCCGACAATTCGACCGAGGAAGGCAAGCGCCAGAACCGGCGCATCGACGCCGTCATCGCCTGCGTGACCGACGTGGAAGGGCTCACCGTCAAGCCCGCCCGGGCCACCATGGCGCTGTTCATCGACTATGACAAGAACCAGGCCGACGTGAAGCCGCAGTACGACGCCGACCTGCGCAAGGTGGCCAACTTCCTGAAGGCCAACCCCACCGCCACCGCCACGGTGGAAGGCCATACCGGCAACCTGCAGGGGACCCCCGAGAAGGCCATGGAGATCTCCCAGCTGCGCGCCCAGAACGTGGTGAACTACCTGGCCGACCATTTCGGCATCGACCGTTCCCGGCTCGCCGCCAGGGGCTTCGGCCAGGGCCGGCGGTTCGCCTACAACACCAGCGCGGAAGGCCAGCAGGAGAACCGCAGGATCAACATCATCATCAACTACCCCAAGCAGTAAGCCGGTCCGAGCCGTGCGGTCCCCTGGCCTGTCCAGGGGACCGGTATTATAGGATTTTCTGATGCGACGATCCGCCCTGAACCTGAGCGCCCCGCCCACCAAGAAGCCCGGCCCGCTGGGCCTGATCGGCCCCGGAATCATCACCGGGGCCTCCGACGACGACCCCAGCGGCATCGCCACCTATTCCCAGGTGGGCAGCCAGTTCGGCCTGGGGATGCTGTGGACCATGGTGTTCTCCTACCCCCTGATGAGCGGCATCCAGGAGATCTGCGCCCGGGTGGGCCGGGTCACCGGGCACGGGCTGGCCGAAAGCCTGCGCCGGCACTACCCCCACTGGGTGCTGCACAGCGCCATCGTGCTGCTGCTGCTGGCCAACACCATCAACATCGGCGCGGATATCGGCGCCATGGGCGCGGGCCTGCACCTGCTGATCGGCGGCCCGGTCCAGCTGTTCGTCCTGGGCTTCGGCCTGCTCTGCTTCCTCCTGCAGATCTTCATTCCCTACCGCAATTATGTTCCATATCTGAAATGGCTGTGCCTGGGCCTGTTCGCCTACGTGGGCATCCTGTTCGCGGTGAAGATCCCCTGGCTGGCCGTGCTGCATGCCACCTTCCTGCCCCGCTTCCCGCTCAACGGGCCCTCGCTCACCGCCATCGTCGCCATCATGGGCACCACCATCAGCCCCTACATGTTCTTCTGGCAGGCTTCCGAGGAAGCGGAGGATCAGACCCTGGACCCCACCGAAGACACCCTGCTCAGGGCGCCCGGCCAAGGCCACCGGCAGCTCGGCGCGATGCGTGCGGGCACCTGGATCGGCATGGCGTTCTCCAACGTGGTGGCCTTCTTCATCATCCTCACCGCCGCCGTGGTGCTGCACGCGCACGGGATCACCGATATCCAGACCTCCAGCCAGGCCGCGGAAGCGCTCCGGCCGGTGGCGGGCCGGTACGCCTTCCTGCTGTTCAGCCTGGGGATCATCGGCACCGGCCTGCTGGCCGTGCCGGTCCTGGCGGGTTCCTCCGCCTATGCCTTCGCCGAGGCCCGGAGATGGCCGGTGGGCCTGGAGAAGAAACCCGGGGAGGCCCGCGGGTTCTACTGGATCATCGCGGTTTCCACCCTGGTGGGGATCGGCCTGAACGCCGTGCACCTCGACCCGGTGAAGGCGCTGTTCTGGAGCGCCGTGGTGAACGGCGTGGTGGCCGCGCCGCTCATGGTGATCATCATGCTGCTGGCCTGCAGGAAGAACGTCATGGGGAAATTCACCCTGCCGATGGGGCTGAAGCTGCTCGGCTGGGGGGCGACGGCGGTCATGGCGGCGGTCACGGTGGGGATGTTCGTGACGTTCGGTTCATGAGGCCAGGATCGTCTGGCAGCACCCATTTCCATGGGACCAGTTACCTTGTGGCACCAAATTTTATGGTGCGAACACCGTGCTGGCCCATCCAATCAAAATCAGTATCGTGTGTCACCAAGGGAAGCTTAAAGGCCCTTGCCGTGGCTGCAATCCAAAGGTCATTGATCTGGGAGCTGTTTGGATCTTTCAAGGGTAGCTTCCCCTTGGACAAGTTGGCCAAGTAAGCCCAAGAATCGGATACAGCTTCTGTGCTGTGAACGCATCCGCTGGTGTCAAAGGTGTGCAGTATGGCGTTTCCAATGCGTTCGCGGTCCTTGGGGTTCTCTTTGGAGAGGAGCCAGCGTCGAAGCTCTGCATCCGTGGCAAAGCATCGGATCAGTTCCCTCCCTTGAATCTGGGAGGCATACCATTCGGCCTTGGCGGTGGCTTCCGGATTGCTCCTGAGACGGCCAAGCTTGTAGCGGATCAATAGAGACAGGACGTTGGTATCCACAAGAACCCGCTCCACCATGCTCATTGCCCCCGGTAGGTTTTGAGGAAGTCAGCAAGAGAATCCGCATCTTCCGGTTCAAGGCCGGGGAAAAGGTCATCAAGGTTGAAACCCGATTCCCGCGCGAGTTTCGCGGGCACCAACCCGGGAATGTCTTCCCCGAAGTCAAGGGCGGGTGGATCATGCTGGATCGCGATGCCGAGCGTTTCGGAAGCTCTCCAGGGCCCCGAAGTTGGCCTTGGGGGTGCCTTGACGCGAACACTCACAATCCGTTCATATAGGGCGACCCAGGACGCCTTCTCATGTTCCGGGAAGGGACAATGGAGGACCCCCTGACTGGTCTCAATCCCAAAAAGGTCTTCTTCGCTATGGAGCCGCACGAGCCTACCGGTGAAGGTTCTCTCGGTGAAAGCCTTTGCCTGCTTGGCCTTGACCATAGATAGGCTCTTGTGGTCAAAGGTGACCTTCCGCGGACGGAGCGCGTTCCCGGCGTGGAAGGCTATCTCAACTTCCGCACCGCCGCGCGTCCAAACCTTGAGCGCCCCCAGGATTCCGTTGGGCAGCTCGAACCGTTCAGCTGCTCCCGGCTTCCTGGCCTTGAATATTTCAGCGATGGCACCGGATGGGGAGAGCAGCCCAGGAATCCCTTGGTGGGGCTGTGCCTTCAGCACAGCGATGCGGCTCCCCTTCTTCACATCGACGAGGGTAAGGGTGGCAAGACATGGATCATGGGAAGCCGCACCCTGAATGAACTGAACCAAAGCTTCAAGGTCGGTCAAATCGAGAGCACCCTCGGAACCATCACCGCCTTTGATGCGCAGTCTGAGATCGTATGCCGAGGTTTTAGCCGTAGCAGCCCCCAAGAAGTGATCAGGGATTGTATCCCACTGAGCCCCCTCCGCGGCAGACGGGCTTGAGTTCCACGATCCGATCCCGCAGCAAGCAGTGGAGCGCGGACCCTGCATGACAAGGCGGCATGTTGTAACCTGATCCGGTCCCCCATTGGCATGCCGATTCCGGCAGGGTTCGCTTCCTCTTCAGGCCCCCATGATCCGCCTCCGCTACAGCAACCGTCCCGCCCACCTCCTGGAGTGCCTGGGCGCGGACATCTGCGAAACCAGGGCCGGCGGCAGCGTATGGGACACCATCCACGTGGTCATCGCCAACCGGCACCAGGAGGGCGTGGTCAAGCGCCACCTGGCCGGCCGGGAACTGGACGCCCCGCTGGCCGCCTCGGCCAACCTGCGCTTCTGGTTCCTGGACGAGCTGCTCACGGCCTGCCTGCCCCGGGGTGTCCAGCTGATCGACCGCGCCACGCTCCAGGGCGTGCTGCTGCGCCGCTTCCAGACCATGGAAGGACTGGACCACGAGGAGCTCGCCCCCATCAGCCGCTACCTGGCCGGGCCCGCCCCCGGCCGGCGCAAGGTCCAGCTGGCGGCGCGCCTGGCGGAACTGTTCGAGAACTACCTGCTGTCCCGGCCCCGCTGGTTCGCCGCCTGGGAGGCTCCGGCCCGGCCGTCCGAACAGGTGGAGCCATTGGAGCGCTGCCAGCGCAGGCTGTGGAACCTGATCCGCGCGGACCTGGGCACAACCGGCGTCGACTGGGTCAAGCACCACGAGGTGCCGGCCCGCATGGACCCGGCGCCGCCGGGCCTGCCCGGCACCCTGCACGTCTACGGCCTCGGGCCCATGGCGGTGGTCTACCACCAGTTCCTCGCCACGCTGGCCGAGCGGGGCGTGCTGGTGCGGATCTACGCCCTGAACCCGTGCCGGGAGTTCTGGGACGACACGCCGGATCCGGGTGCGCGACAGCGGTGCCTCGCGGCCCTGCGCGAGCCCGGGCGCGCGGTGGCCGATCCGGAGGACCCCTATGCGCTGCTCGATCCGGACAGCCAGGACCAGCCGCTGCTGCGCCGCTGGGGCCGTCCCGGGCGGGAGATGCTGCGCCTGCTGAATGAACTGGGGGACTGGGACTTCGACCCGGCCTTCCTGGAGCCGGGCCGGGCCACGCTGCTGGCCGCGCTCCAGCAGGATGTGCTGGAGCACCTGCCGCCCCGGCCCATGGCCGCGGCGGACGGCTCGGTGCGCATCCACGACTGCCCGACCCTGGCCCGGGAGGCGGAAACCCTGGCCGAGGAGATCTGGAGCCTGATGGAGGAGGCCAAGGGCACGCTGCGCTTCTCGGACCTGGCGATCATCCTGCCGCCGGCGGACCAGGAGGCCTACCTGGCCCACCTGCGGGCGGCGTTCCAGGGCGAACCGGGCATCCCCATGGCCGAGGCGGAGCGGGGCTCCCTGGCCCTGGGCGAGCTGGCCGAGGGCCTGCAGGCGCTGCTCGACCTGGCCGAAGGCGGGTTCACCCGCGGCCGGGTGCTGGCGGCCATGGGCCTGCCGGCGCTGCAGCGGCGCCTGGGCGACGCGGACCCCGAACAATGGGCCGACTGGTGCCGGCGCCTGGGCATCGTGCGCGGCTGGGACCAGGCGGACCTGGGCACGCCCTATTTCCCGGAGGACCTGCTCACCTGGGACCAGGGGCTGCGGCGCATGGCGCTGGGCGCGTTCATGGGGGAGGCCGCCCTGCCCTTCGAGCGGGGCGGCCAGAGCTACGAGCCCCTGGCCATGGCCACCGGGGCCTGGGAGCAGGCCGGCCGGTTCATCGAGACGCTGGACCGGCTGAAGCGGGACCTGGGCCCGCTGGCCCTGGAACAGCTGCCGCTCCAGGCCTGGGGCCGGCGTCTGGCCACCTTGGCCGGGCACTGGCTGGGCGGCGACGGCGACGGCGACCGGGGCGCCCTGGCCCGGGTCCAGGCCGCCCTGGCGCAGACCGGCTTCCTGGAGCCCGAGGCGCTGCGCGGCACGCCGTACCCGTTCGAGGTGGCGCGCGAGCTGGCGCGCCAGGCCATCCAGCGGCTGCTGGCCCACGGGCTGGCCGCACGGCCCGAGGGGGTGGTGGTCGGCAGCTACGGGGCCCTGCGCGGCATGGCGTTCCGGGTGGTCCTGCTGCCCGGGCTGGGGGAGGGCAAGTTCCCGTCCAAGGCGGCTCCGGATGACCTGGATCTCCGGGCCGGGCCGGGCCGGCGCGAGGCGGGGGACATCCTGGCCTACGAGCGCGACCGGTATTTCTTCATGGAAGCCCTGCTGGGCGCGGAGGACCGGGTGATCCTCAGCTACCTGGGACGGCATCCGGTGACCGGCGAGCCGCTGGCGCCGTCGCCGGTGCTGGGCGACCTGCTGGACGTGCTGCGGGCCATGCTGCCGGATGGTGCGCCCCTGCTGCGCCGGCACCCGCTGCGGCGCTGGGAGCCCGACCGCTTCCGCCCGGGCGGCTGGGGCCACCTGCAGCGGACGACAGTGGGCCTGGAAGCCCAGGCCGCCCTGGCGGGCGATGCCCTGCCCAGCCTGGCGCCCGGACCGGCCCCGGCCGGCGCCGAGGTCACCGTCACCCTGTCCCAGATCCGGCGCTTCCTGGCCAGCCCGCTCCAGGGGGCGGCGGCCGCCGCGCTGGGGCTCAGTGCGGAGGCGGAGGACACCAGCGCGCTCGAGGTGGAGCCGGCGGACACCGCGTTCCTGGCCGGCTACGGCCTGCGGCGCAGCGTCCTGTGGGCGTTCCGGCGCGAGGGTGGATCGCTGGAGGCCTGCTACCGAGCCGCCCGGTCCAGGTTGGCCGCCGAAGCCGGCGTCGGCCTGGGGGTGATCGCCGAAGCGGAAGTGAGCCGGGACCTGGCCATCCTGGAAGCCTGGAACGAGGCGCTCCCGGCCGGCCTGCCCATGGTGCGCACCCGCTTCGGTGCCCCCATGCGCGAACAGGACACCCCGGCGGACCGGCTGCTGCCGGAGCTCCGCTTCACCCTCCCGCAACCGGGCGCCGGCCCCCTGGAGGTGCGGGTCACCGGCCTCACCGAGCCCTGGGCCGACCTGGACGGCCCCGGCCCGCTGGTGCCCTACGAGTTCGACGCCAAGCCCGACAAGCGGGTGAAGCTCGCCCTCAAGGCCTGGGTGGACCATCTCGCCCTCCGGGCCCAGGCCTGGGCCGACGGCGCGCCGGCGGAGCCGGCGGCCCCGGCCCTGCACCTGCTGCTGGCGGCGGGCGGCGTGCAGCACCTGGCCCTGCCGGCGCTGACCCCCGAGGCCGGCTCAGCCGAGCTGGCGCGGATCCTGGCCGGCCTGTTCGGCGCCGGCCACGGCCACCTGCTGCCGGTGGAGCAGCTGGCCAGGCCCGGATTGACCTACGAGCAGTACCTGGAATGGGTCGAAGGCTACGCCGGGACCTCCTCGTTCAACGAGATCAGCTGCGCCCGGGGCCCGATCCGCCACCCGGAATCCCTGCCGCCGGCCCCCGAGGCGGCTTTCCTGGCGGCCCGGCGCCGGCTGGAACCCCTCGTCGACCAGTTCCAGGGTGTCCCATGACCGGCCGCTATCCCCGCCCCGGGCTCCTGGACCGCATCCGCCCGGGCACCACGATCATCGAAGCCAGCGCCGGCACCGGCAAGACCTGGACCCTGGAACGGCTGGTGGTGGACCTGCTGCTGACCCACGGCCTGACCCTGGACCAGATCCTGGTGGTGACCTACACCGAGAAGGCCGCCGGCGAGATGCAGGAGCGCATCCGGGCGATGCTCCAGCTGCTGGCGGCAGGTTCCTACCCGGACGCCGCCGAGGACCAGCCGCACTGGCGGATCGGCCCGGAACAGGCCCGGCGCCTGGAGGCGGCCCTGGCCGGTTTCGACCGCGCCGGCATCTCCACCATCCACGGGTTCTGCCAGCGGGTGCTGCAGGAGACCGCCTTCCTGGCCGGCAGACCCTTCGAGAGCGCCATGGCGCCGGGCGACGAGCTGTTCCACCGGGCCTTCCGCACCTGCCTGCGGGAACGCTGGGCCACGGACGAAAGCCGGCATGGCCTGCTTCGGCTCGCCTTCGAGCAGCTCGGCACCGAGGAGCAGCTGCGCGATCTGCTGCGCGAAGCGGACCAGGCCGGCCGCACCGGGCGGCTGGAGCTGGCCGGGGGGCTGCCCGCCATCGACCTGGAGCGCATCAACGCCCTGCCCCTGGCCGGTGCCGAAGCGATCCAGGAGGTGCTGGCCGGCTGGGGCATCCCCAAGGCCACGGCGAAACCCGCCGCGCGCATCCTGGAAGCCTTCCGGCGCGCCTGCGGCAAGGCCGCGCAGGCCGGCGGCCTCTGGCCGGTGCTGAACGAAGGCCTGGACGAAAAGCCCTCGGAGGCGCAGCTGGCGAAATTCGCCGAGGCCCGGGACCGTCCGGGGCCCGGCGGCGACCTCCTGCGCGCCTACCTCTCGGCGCGGGAGCGGGGCGGGGGCTGGGTGGCCCACCTGGCGGCGGCCTTCCTGCCCAGCCTGCAGGCCGAGCTGGCCGCGCTCAAGGAGCGGGAAGCGCTCATGGACTTCGACGACATGATCCGGCTGGTGCGCGAGGCCCTGGCCGATCCCGCCTCCGGCCCGGCCCTGGCGCAGCGCCTCGGCAAGCGCTACCGGGCCACCCTGGTGGACGAGTTCCAGGACGCCGACGGCGCCCAGTGGGACATCTTCCGCACCGCCTTCCAGGGCCCCGAAAGTTTCCTGGTGCTGATCGGCGATCCCAAGCAGGCGATCTACGGCTTCCGCGGCGGCGACGTGGAGACCTACCTGGAGGCCCGCGGCACGGTCCCGGACCCCGGGCGGATCATCACCCTGGACCGCAACTTCCGTTCCACGCCGCAAATGATCGAGGCCTACAACCTGATCTTCACCGGGCCGGCCGGCGTCGATCCGCTGCCCGACACGCCATTCTTTTCCGGCGAGATCAAATATCCGGACCCGGTGCAGCCCGGCAAGGCCGGCCTGGACTGGCGCGACGCCCAGGGCGCGGAACTGGCGCCGGTGGCCCTGCTGCCCATCGAACTGGAGAATGGCCGCAAGGCCACCGGCCAGGTGCGCCGGCGGGTCGCCGAGGCGGTGGCCCGGGAGATCCAGGCGCTGCTGTCCCAGGGCACGGTGTTCCTGGATGCCGGGGCGCCTCCTGAGCCCCTGCTGCCCCAGGACGTCTTCGTCCTGACCCGGGACATCAAGGACGGCCTGCTGGCCGCCGAAGCCCTGCGCGCCCTGCGGGTGCCGGTGGCCTTCTACAAACAGGCCGGCCTGGCCCGGTCCATGGAGGCCATGGACGTGCTGGACCTGCTGAGCGCGGTGCTGGATCCCGCCGACCGCAGCGCTTGCGCCCGGGCCTGGCTCACGCCGTTCTTCGGCCTGGCCATCGCCGACCTCGAAGCCACCCGGGAGCTGGCCGACGACCACCCGCTGCGGGCCCGGCTGCTGGCGTGGCACGCCCTGGCCCGGGCGCGCCAATACCCGGAGCTGTACCGCGGCCTGATGGACGGCTCGGGGCTCACCCGGCGCCTGCTGCTCGACCCCGACCCCGCCCGGCAGCGCTCCCTGGGCATCTACCTGCAGCTGCTCGAGCAGGTGCTGGAACAGGGCAGCGCCCGGCGGGCCCCGTTCGAGAGCCTGGTGGCCGAGATGCGGGCGTTCATCGAGCAGGGCGTCCAGCCCGCCGGCGAGGATCCCGACCTGCACCGGGTGGAGACCGACCAGGGCGCGGTGCAGGTGCTCACCATGCACAAGTCCAAGGGGCTGGAAGCCAAGGTGGTGGCGGTCATCGGCAAGCTGGGCGAAACCGCGTTCCACCGCCCGTTCCGGGCCCGCCGGCGGCACGAGCGGCGCCAGCGGATCAACTGGTTCGGCTCCGCCGACGTCCCGCCGCTGATCGAGCAGCTGCATCAAAAGGAGGAGCGGGAAGAAGAGGAACGCCTGCTCTACGTCGCCCTCACCCGGGCCAAGGCGCGGCTGATCCTGCCCTTCTTCAAAGCCAAGGACGGCGCGGCGCTGGACGGCCGCAAGCCGTTCGACAAGGCCGGCAACCCGGTCGGCCAGTACGGCATCCTGAACCGCCGGCTGCAGCGGTTCGAGGCCGCCGGCCTGCTGGCGGACGGCTTCACCCAGGCGCCCACCGCGCTGCGCGAGCCAGCGAAGCCCAGCCCCAAGGCCCCCCTGACCCTGCCGCCCCTGCCGCCCTTCGCCGATCTGGCCCGGGCCGGGCGCCCCCGGCAGGTCTGGTCGTTCACCTCCATCTCCAGGGCCCTGCCGGACGCCAGCATGGCGGATCCCGAACTGCGGCCGGGGCATGCCGCCCCCGGGGAACTGCCCGGCGGCACCGCCACCGGCTCCTGCCTGCACCAGGTGCTGGAGGCGGTGCCCCTGGCCGGCGTGCTGCAGGCGCCCGGCCACCTGGCCTGGATGATCCAGGAGCCGGTCCAGGGCATCCTGCTGCGGGCCCTGGACGACTACGGGCTCGACCGCCTGTGGGCGCCGGAGGTGGCCCGCCTGGCGTTCAAGGCGCTCACCCTGCCCCTCGCCCTGCCGGGCGGGTTCAAGCTGCCGGCCCTGGCCGGGATCCAGCCCGCCCTGCGGGAGATGGCCTTCACCTTCCTGCGCGGCCCGGCCAGCGACTTCTTCGAAGGATCCATCGACCTGATCTTCCAGGAACAGGGCCGGACCTTCTTCCTGGACTGGAAGACCAACATCCTGCCCGACTACCAGCCGGAAACCTGCGCCCGGGTGGTGGCCGCCCACTACGACCTGCAGGTGAAGATCTACACCCTGGCCGCCCTGAAGTTCCTGGGCATCCGCGGGCGCGCGGGCTACGAAGCCTTCGGCGGCGGCATCTACCTGTTCCTCCGGGGCGTGCCCGAAGGGCTGGGGTCCCACACCTTCCGCCCGGAGTGGGACCAGGTCGAGGCCTGGCAGGCCGAACTGGCGGGCATCGAAAAGGAGCTGGCCGATGCCCGCTGAGCCCGCGCGCCAGCGCAAACCCCTGCTGCCGGCCATCCCCAGGGCCTGGCCGGAGGCCCTGGAGCGGCTGAGCCTGGACCGCGCCCTGCTGCCCCTGGCCGAAGGCGTGGCCGGGTTCGCCGCCGGCCCCGATGCGGCGGCGGCGGACCGGGACTTCGCCCGCCAGGCCTTCCTGCTGGCCCTCCTGGTGCTCGCCAGCCAGGGCGCGGGCAACACCTGCCTGCCCCTGGAAGCCGGTTTGGACAGCCTGGCCGCGGCGTTCGGCGAGGACCCCCAAGCGCTGCGCAACGCCCTGGCCGACCCGCGCATGGGGCCGATCCTGGGCGGCCCCGGCGGGGCGCGCCGGCCGCTGGTGCTGGATGGCGGCGCGCTCTATTCGGAGCGGCTCCACCTGGCCGAGTGCGGCTTCGCCGAGCGGATCAAGGCCCGCCTCGCCGTGCCGGAACGTCCGGACGAGGCCGTTGCCGAGGAGATCCTGGGCACGCCGCTGCCGCTCTCCGCCGAGCAGCGCGCCGCGGTGCGGGCGGCCCTGCGCCGGCCGCTCTCGCTCATCACCGGCGGCCCCGGCACCGGCAAGACCGCCATCGTGGTGGCCATCATCCGGGCCGCGCTGGCCTCCGGCACCCGGGCCGAGGCCATCCTGCTGGCCGCGCCCACCGGCAAGGCCGCCAACCGCATGGCCCAGTCCATGGGCCGGGCGCCGCTGCCGGAGACCCTTCCGGCGCCCCGGACCCTGCACCGGCTGCTGGGCTACCTGCCGTCCCAGGAGCGCTTCCGGCACCACGCCGAGAACCCGCTGGCCGCGGATCTGGTCATCGTCGACGAGGCCTCCATGATCGACATGGTGCTCATGGACCGCCTGGTCCGGGCGGTGCCGCCCGGAGCCCGGCTGGTGCTGCTGGGCGACGAGCACCAGCTGCCCTCGGTGGACCCCGGCAGCGTCTTCAAGGACCTGGTGGCCGGGCTCCAGGGCGCCTGCTCCCGGCTGACCGAAAGCTTCCGCATGGACGAGCGGGATCCCGCCGGCCGGGCCATCCTCATCGCCTCCAGGAAGATCGGCCAGGACCCGGGCGGGCTGTTCGAGGCGCCGGAACCGGTCCTCGTCCGCGCCGGCGGCTTCCGGGGCGAGAAGGTGGAACTGGCGGACCTGGACGAGCCCGGCATGGAAGCCTTTCTCGCCCAGTGGCTGGACGAGCAGATCGAAAGCCCCGGCTTCGACGAGCGCATCCGGCACAGCTTCAGCCACCGGGAAGCGGGCTGGGCCGAGGGCGATACCTTGCGCCTGGACGCGCTGTTCCGGCACCTGGACCGGGCGCGCATCCTCTGCGCGCAGAAGCAGGCCCCGGCCCTGCGCGGGGTGGCCGGCATCAACGCCCACCTGCACGGGCTGGTCCAGGCCCGGCGCGACCGGGGCCTGCGGCTCGCCCTGGCCTTCACCCTGGGCGAGCCGGTACTGATGACCCGCAACGACTACCGGCGGGGGATCTTCAACGGCGACCAGGGGCTGGTGCTGAAAGTGGCCAGCGATGGGCCGGAGCGCCTGGAGGTGGTCTTCGCCACCCAGGACGGCTACCGGGCCTTCGCCATCGGGCCGCTGCTGGGCGAGTTGGAGCTGGCCTACGCCACCACCGTGCACAAGGCCCAGGGGGCCGAGTACCGCACCGTGGCCCTGGTGCTGCCGGTCCGCGACAACCCGCTGCTCACCCGGGAACTGGTCTACACCGCCTTGACCCGGGCCACGCACTCGGTGCGCATCATCGGCTCGCGCGAGCGCTTCGAGGCGGCGGCCCAAGCGCCCCTGGCGCGCCATTCCGGGCTGGGGCGGCGCCTGGCGGGAGAGACACCATGAACACGACCCTTGCCCTCCTGGCCGCGACGGTGCTGGCCGTGATCGCGGCGCTGATCCTGCGCGGCCTGAAGCTGGAGGCCCGGCTGCAACAGAGCCGGGACCTGCTGGACGCCGCCCGGAGCGAAACCGCCCGGCTGGAGGAAGCCCTCGCCCAGGAGCGCCGGCAGGCCGAGGCCAAGCTGGCGCTGCTGACCGAGGCCCGGGCCCGGATGGGCGACGAGTTCAAGGTCCTCGCCGAGGAGATCATGACCCGGCACGGCGACAGCTTCTCCAGGCAGAACAAGGAGCAGATCACCGGCATCCTCGCCCCGCTGCGCGACAAGATGGCCGAGTTCCAGCAGGGCCTGCAGGCCGCCCTGACCGAGAGCATGAAGGACCGGACCACCCTCGCCGAGCAGATCCGCTCGCTCACCGCCAGCAGCGCCGCCATGTCCACCGAGACCCAGAACCTCACCCGCGCCCTGAAGGGCGAAGCCCAGGTGCAGGGCGCCTGGGGCGAGATGATCCTCTCGACCATCCTGGAGAAGTCCGGCCTGCGCGAAGGCGAGGAGTACCTGGCCCAGGAAAGCCTTACGGCCGGGGACGGCAGCCGCATCCGGCCGGATGTCATCGTCAACCTGCCCGGCGGCGAGAAGATCATCATCGACAGCAAGGTCTCGCTGACGGCCTTCCGGGACTTCGTCAACGCCGAGGGCGGCCCGGCGCGCGCCGAAGCCCTGCGGCGCCACCTGATCTCCATGCGCGGCCATGTCCGGCAATTGGGCGCCAAGGACTACCAGGTCGCCGCCGGCAGCCGGCTGGACTACGTCCTGATGTTCGTGCCGATCGAAGGGGCGCTGGCCGCCGCGGTCCAGGCCGACCCGGAACTCACCTCGCTCGCCGCCGAGGTCAACGTGGCGATCGCCACCCCGACCACCCTGATGATCGCCCTGCGCACCGTCGCCAACGTGTGGAAGGTCGAGCGCCGGAACAAGCACGCCGAGGCCATCGCCGCCCGGGCCGGCCTGCTGTACGACAAGTTCTGCGGCTTCGCCGGCGACCTGATGAACCTCGGCCGGCACCTGGGCCAGACCCGCAGCGCCTACGACGAAGCCATGAACAAGCTGTCCGTGGGCAAAGGCAACCTGGTGACCCAGGCCGAGCACCTGAAGGCCCTGGGCGCGAAGACCTCCAAGGCCCTGCCGGAGGCCCTGCCGGAGGCCCTGCTGGCCGAGCAGGAAGATCCCGTCGAATAACCCGCCCGGCTTGACTGCGCCGGCCTTTGACCTTAGATTCAGGTCCTTTCGCGTCGTCGCTCTCAACCCTTCCAAGCGGGGCAAGACATGGCCAAACCCTTCCGGACCGCACCCCTGGACCTGCTGGCCGGCTGGATCTTCCGTGAGCTGGACGGGCGGGACACGGTCATGGGCATCCCCCGGCAGAACTTCCAGATCCCATCGCCCCGGATGGGCGCCACGCAGTTCGGCCACACCGTGGCCGCGCCCCTGGGCGTGGCGGCGGGGCCGCACAGCCAGCTGGCCCAGAACATCGTCTCCAGCTGGCTGTGCGGCGCCCGCTTCATCGAATTGAAGACCGTGCAGGTGCTCGACGAGATCGAGGTGAGCCGGCCCTGCATCGACGTGGCCGACGAGGGCTACAACTGCGAGTGGTCCCAGGAGCTCAAGCTCGAGGAATCGTTCCGCGAGTACCTCAACGCCTGGGTGCTGCTGCACGCCCTGGCCCACCGGCTGGGGCTCGAAGGCCCCGGCACCCATTTCAACATGAGCGTCGGCTACGACCTCGCGGGCATCCGCAGCCCCCGGGTGCAGGCCTTCATCGCCGCCATGCGCGACGCCTCGGCGGAGCTGCCGGCGGCCATCGACCAGGTGGCCAAGGTCTACCCGGCGGTGCGCGACCTGGAGATCCCGCGCGAGCTGTCCAACCACATCACCCTGTCCACCATGCACGGCTGCCCTCCCGCGGAGATCGAAAGGATCGCCAACTTCATGCTCACCGACCTCGGGGTGCACACCTGGGTGAAGCTCAACCCGACCCTGCTCGGCCCCGAGCGCCTGCGCGACCTGCTCAACCGCGCCCAGGGCTTCGACATCGAGGTTCCCGACAGCGCCTTCGAGCACGATCCCAGGTTCCCCGAAGCCATGGCGATGGTCACCCATCTGGCGGGCACCGCGGCGCGGGCCGGCCGGGCCTTCGGCCTCAAGCTCACCAACACCCTGGAGGTGCGCAACCACCGGGACGTCTTCCCGCCCGCGGAGAACATGATGTACCTTTCGGGCCGGGCGCTGCATCCCCTGACCCTGAACCTGGCCCACCTGGTTTCCGAGGCGCAGGACGGCAAGGTCGCCCTGAGCTTCTGCGGCGGCGCCGACGCGGGCAACTTCGCCGAGCTGGTGGCCGACGGCCTCGGCCCCGTCACCGTCTGCACCGACCTGCTCAAGCCGGGCGGCTACGCCCGCCTGCAGCAGTACCTGGTCAACCTGGAGGCGGCCATGGACCGGGCCGGCGCCGCCAGCCTCGACGACTACGTCCTGGCCAGCTCCGGCGGCCACGGCGCCCGCTTCAACCTGGCCCGGCACGCCGTGACCGTGGTCGGGGACGACGCCTACGCCCGCCGGCCCCGGCCCCTGGTCTTCAAGGGCGACCGGCCCCTGGGCGCCTTCGACTGCATCTTCGCGCCCTGCGTGGACGGCTGCCCCACCAACCAGAACATCCCCGACTACCTCTGGCTGGTGGCCCACGGCAAGCCCAGGGAGGCCATGGAGGTGATCCTCCGCACCAACCCCCAGCCCGGCATCACCGGCAGCGTCTGCGACCA
>CAZVHQ010000036.1:1263-37896 GCA_964627225.1 uncultured Mesoterricola sp. | reverse complement strand
TGCTGTTCCGGGTCACCAGCAACGTGGACCCCCGGCGCGACCTGCTGTTCACCGACGGCCCGCTGGACGCGCTGGACCACAGCAGCGACCGGTTCGCCTTCGGCAGCAAGGTCGGCATCGACGCCACCCGGAAGGACCCCAGGCTGGACGGGTTCCCCAGGGAATGGCCGCGCGACCTGGTTTTCCCGCCCGCCCTGCTGGCGCGGATCACGGAACGCTGGCAGGAACTCGGGCTATAGGAACCAGCGCAGGCGCAGGCCTCGCGGCCTTCGCCTGCGCTGGTTCCACGTGGAACACCTACTGGATGTCGGTCACGCTGCCATTGAGATAGGTGACCTTGAAATCCTGGTAGACCTCGATGGTCTTGGCGCCGATGTTGGCGGTCTGCCTGGGCGTGCCGAGGATGGCGCGGACCTGGGCCTGGGACATGCCGAGGCTGATGCCCCCGCCGGCAGCGGCGGGCTGGGGACTCTGGCTGAGCACGCTCTGGCCGGAGTTGTTGGCCTCCTGGGCCACCTGGGAAAGCTCCCCGGCGGCATTGGCATCGGGCTGGACGCCGCTGGCATAGGCCGCATCGGAACTGCCCAGGCTCTGGGGCGGCAGCGGCGGCAGGCCGTCCTGGCCCTGGTGCGCCTGGAGATCGCCCAGCCCCTGGTCGATTTTGGCCCGCATGCGGTTCTGCATCTCCTGGAGGTCCTGGAGGCTGACCGAGACCGTGCTGCCCCTGGGGACATCCCGGTCACGGCTGGCCATCACCTGCACGTCGGCATAGGTGGCGTTGGGCGGGGGGGCGCCGTTGAGCTGCAGCACGTCCCCCGCGGAGAGGAAGCGTTCCTGGCCGCCGGCGTAGGCGATGGTGCCGGAGGGCACCAGGAAGATCCGCGACACGTTGTCGCTGAACAACGGCGGCGGGGCGCTGGCGTTCGGGTTGTAGCCCTGGCTCATGGCCTGCTGGTCGGCGCGTTCCTGGTCCACCTGGCGGCGCACCTCGTCGGCGATGGCCTGCTTCACCTCGGGCGTCATGCCGCCGGGGTCGTAGGCGGGCGGCGGGGGCGGCGCCTGGGCGTTGTCCATCTGGGCCTGGTAGGCCGATTCCAGGGTGGCCGCCACCATGAAGTCGGTCAGCCAGAATACCGGGCTGGCGTAGTACGGGTACGGGGCATAGTAGCCGTGGTAGTAGCCGTACCAGGGACGTCCAGCCCAGCCCCACCGGTATTGCACCGGCCGGCCCCAGGGCCGGTAGGCCCAGGTGTAGAAGGCGGGCCGATAGTAGTGGCTGGGCATGTAGACGTTGAAGGTGACGCCCCGGTAGACCCAGGGCCGGTACACCCGGGTGGTGACGATGCCGTGCTCCACATAGGTGCGCTGGACGAAGGCCTGGCCGTTCACCCGGAACGGCCGCTGGATGAAGCCGCCGCGGCCGTTGCCGTTGGCGAAGACCACCCGGCCGTCGGGCCGCGCCACTTCGACGCGGCGCATCCCGTCCGGGGCATAGTGGATCACCGCCCCGCCCGGCGTGTGCACCTCGCGGATGGCCCCGCCGGGTGCCCGATGGATCTCGCCGCCATCCCGGGTCCGGACGACGGTCAAGGGATGGGGGGCCATGCCTGGGTTGGCCGGGCCGGGCCTGACGGCCGGGGGCTGGCCGGGCCTGACGGCCGGGGTTTGCCCGGGCCTGCCGGCCGGGGGTTGGCCGGGCCTGACAGCTGGGGTTTGGCCGGGCCTGACGGCCGGGGTTTGCCCGGGCCTGCCGGCCGGTCCGGGACGGGGCGGTTCCGTCCGCTCCTCCTTGCCCCTTTCCTTCACCTTCTCCTTCTCCCGCTGCTCCTCCTGGGCACGGAGCGGCGTGGCGGGCACGGTCCACAGCGCTACCAGCGCCAGGCCGATCCCGCCCGAAATGAGGTTCCTGCTGGCAAACCTAGCGTTCAAGGGGCACCCCTCATGTTTTGTCCTGGGTTGGTTATGGATGCGGTTGTGCGAAGCTTCATCGCATTTCATTATGGACCTAAGCCGCCTGGGAATTGTTTAACCGCAACCATTCATGCTGGTAACGAATTCCATCAAGGCCTGGACCAGGACATTTCCGGCCACCATCCGCCGGTAGCGGGCGGTGGAGCGGATGTCGTCGATGGGGCTGATGTCGGCCATGAGGGCGGCCCGGGCCCCGGCCAGCGGCAGGGCGTCCAGGGGCTGGCCCCGGAGCACCGCCTCCGCCGAGCGCGCCCGCAGCGGAACCGGCGCGACGCTGCCCAGGCCGATCCGGCATTCCCGCACGCTGCCGGCCTCCACCTGGGCATAGAGCGCGAGGCAGACCTTGGACACCGCCTGGGCGGCGCGGGTGCCGACCTTGCGGTAGAAGTGGAACCCCGCGGCCGGCTGGGGCACCCGGATGCGGGTCAGCAGCTCGTCCGGCGCCAGCACGGTCCGCTTGTAGCCGGTGTGGAAGGCCTCGTAGGGCACCCAGCGGGCCCCGCCCAGGCCGGTCAATTCCACCTGGGCGCCATAGGCCAGGAGACTGGGCGGCGAGTCAGCCGCTGGGCTGCCGTTGACCAGGTTGCCCCCGAGGGTGCCGCGGTTCTGGATGGCCACCGCCCCGGTGACCTTGGCGCTCTGCACCAGGTTGGGCAGGTGGCGCTGGACGTAGGGGTGCCGGCGCAGGTCGGTGTAGGTGACCAGGGCGCCGAAGGTGATGCCCGCGTCATCCGGTTCGATGGCGCGCAGGGCGTCCAGCCGCTGCAGGCTGAGGAAGTGGCTATCGGCCAGGCGCCCGGCCGCGAAGGGCACCATGAGATCGGTGCCGCCGGCCAGGGGGCGCCAGCGGCCGGGCTCCCGGGCCAGGGTTTCCAGGGCCTCCCGCAGGGTTGCAGGCACCTGGACGGTGCATTCGGGGACATCGCCTCTCATGGGCGCTCCCGGCCGGCCGCGGCCGCCTGCACGGCATCCACGATCTTCACATAGCCGGTGCAGCGGCAGATGTTGCCGGCCAGGCCCTCGCGGATCTCCGGTTCGCTGGGCTGCGCGCAGCGGCGCAGCAGGTCCTCCGACGCCAGCACCATGCCGGGGGTGCAGAAGCCGCACTGGGCGCCGTTGCAGGCCACGAAGGCGCGCTGCAGGCCGCTCAGCTCGCCGTTCCGAGCCAGCCCTTCGATGGTCAGCAACTCGGCGCCCTGGGCCTGGACCGCCGGCACCAGGCAGCTGTTCACCAGGCTGCCGTCCATGATCACCGAGCAGGCGCCGCATTCCCCTTCGCCGCAGCCCTCCTTGGTGCCCGGCAGGTCCAGCTCCTCCCGCAGCACGTCCAGCAGGCGCGCCATGGGAAACACTTGCACCGAACGGGCCTGGCCGTTCACGGTCAGGTCGAGCTGCATCCTATTCCCTTCCATGGTCGGCCTCCACGGCGTCCAGCAGGCGCTCCGGGGTCACCGGCACCTCGCACAGATCCAGCAATCCCAGGGCGTTCTGGATGGCGCCGAGCACCGCGGGCGCGGGGCCGTCCATGGGCAGTTCGCCCAGGCCCTTGGCCCCGCCCGGCCCCAGGGCATAGGGGTTGTTCTCCTCGAAATAGACCCGGATGCGCGGCAGGTCCTGGGCGGTGGCGACGATGTAGTTGGTCATCTGGTTGTTGACCATCCGCCCCTGGGCGGTCTCCACCTTTTCCCACAGGGCCCAGCCCAGGCCCTGGGTGACGCCGCCCTCCACCTGCCCGGCGGCCAGGATGGGATTGATCACCCGGCCCACTTCCTGGCGGGCCACGAAATCCTCCACCTTCACCTCCCAGGTGACCGTGTCCACGCTCACCTCGACCGCGTAGCAGGCCCAGGCGAAGGTGGGATAGGCATCGCCCCGGTAGTGGGCATCGTCCCACATGAGGCCAGCCGGCTGCCGGTACTCGGCGTAGCAGGTCATGGCGCCGGACTGGGCGTGGGCTTGGCGCACCGCCGCGCGGAACGCCGCCGGGTCGAAGGGTTCGCGCAGGAAGCCGCCCTTGATGAGCATCTCCTTCAGCCCCAGTGCGGCATCCTGCACCAGCTTGCCCACCACCATGGTGCTGCGCGAGGCCACGGTGGGACCGCTGTTGGGCACGTCCCGGGTATCCACCCCGGCCATGGCCACCAGCTCGCCGGGGACGCCCAGGGCCTCCGAAACGATCTGGGTGAACACCGTCTCCTTGCCCTGGCCCATCTCGGTGGAGGCGGCCAGCACCTCCACCCGGCCGTCGGCCAGGGTGCGCGTCCCGGTGATGGACGCCAGGTGCAGTTCGCCGGAGCCGGTGAAGCCGCAGCCGTGCATGAACACCGAAAAGCCCACGCCCTTCTTGATCGGGCTGGGGCCGGCGTTGTGCCGGGCGAAGGCGGCCAGCTTCTCCGGGTAGCCCAGGTCGGCCAGGGCGCGGTCCATGAGGCCCTCCAGGTCCAGGTCCTCGGCGACCACCTGCCCGGTGGCCATGAGGTCGCCCAGCTTCAGCAGGTTCCGGCGCCGCAGCAGGACCGGGTCGAGGCCCATCCGGGCGGCGGCGATGTCCATATGGCGCTCCATGGCGAACAGGCTCTGGGGGGCGCCGAAGCCCCGGAACGCGCCATTGGGCGGGGAGTTGGTGGCCACCGCCCGGGCGTGGATGCGCACGTGCGGACAGCGGTACGGACCCAGGGCGTGGATGGCGCCCCGGCTGAGCACCACCGGCGAAAGGGTGGTGTAGGCGCCGGCATCCAGGACGAAATCCGATTCCATGGCCAGCAGCCGGCCCGAAGCATCGAAGGCGGTGCGCAGGCGGCTGCGCGAGGGGTGGCGCTTGGTGGTGCAGGCCATGTCCTCTTCCCGGTCGTAGACGATCGTCACCGGCCGGCCGGCCTTCCAGGCCAGCATGGCGGCGTGACCGGCAATGATGGAGGGATAATCCTCCTTGCCGCCGAAGGCCCCGCCGGTGTCCATCTGCAGGACCCGGACCCGGGGCCCGGGCAGGTGGAACAACTGGGTCAGGGCATTGTGCACGTAGTACGGGCACTGCAGGGAGCCGCGCACGGTGACGCCGTCGTCGTCCACCTGGGCCGACATGCCGTTGGTCTCGATGTAGAGCTGCTCCTGGGCGCCGGTGTGGTAGGTGCCTTCCACCAGGTGCGCCGCCTGGGCCCAGATCTCCGAGGGGTCGCCCAGCTCGATGCGGATCTCCTTGAACAGGTTCCGCTTGCCGCCTACGGCCTGGCGGCAGGCCAGGGCCTCGTCGATATCCAGCACGGCAGGCAGCTCCTCCACCTCCACCGTGACCGCGCGCCGGGCCCGCTCCAGCAGGTGCCGGTCGGCGTGGGCCAGCAGCACGATGGGCTCCTCGGCGTGATTGATGAATTCCTCGGCCAGGAACGGCTGGTCCGGCTCGATCGACTCCACCCGGTTGCACCAGCCCATCGCCGCGATGTCCTTGGCGGTGACGATGGTGAATTCCGCCCAGGGGATGCCGTCGCCGTAGCGGATGGCCAGGATCCGGCCATGGGCCACCTTGGAACGCACGGTGACGCCGTAGATGCGGCCGGGCCAGACCTGGTCGGCGACGTACTGCGCCTTGCCGGTGAGCTTCGCCCGCCCTTCCCTGCGCGGCACCGAGATGCCTATGCCTTCGGTTGTCATTGTCCGGGCCCATCCCATGAAGTGAGGGTGCGCCATTCTGGCAGGGCGGTGGACGATTGACAATTACTCGCGTGGAAGAATGATGATCGCCGGTTCCGGGGTCGGGCAGCCGAAGCTGCACAGGCCGCAGCCGGTGCAGAATTCGTCGATCACCTGGGGATGGGCCGGGCCTTCCTTGGCTTCGCCCATGCGGATGGCCACGCCCGGGTAGGGGCAGCGGTCCACACAGGTGCGGCAGGGCTCGGCCGGATGCCCTTCCCGCTCATAGGTCAGGCAGCGGTTGCGCTTGACCCTGGCCGTGCCCATCTTGACCGCCGGCGGGCCTTCCAGATCTTGGCCGGCCGCCTGGCGCTTGGGCCAGACCAGGGCCCCGTCGGGGCAGGCGGTGATGCAGGGCAGGTCGGTGCAGAGGAAGCAGGGCATGAGGCGCGGTTCGATGATCGGAGTGCCGGCCGCCAGGCCGGCCTGCGGCCCGGCCCGGTAGATCGAGCCCTGCGGGCAGGCCCGCAGGCACTTGTCGCAGCGGGTGCAGGACACCAGGAAATCGAATTCGTCCAGGGCCCCGGGCGGCCGCAGCAGCTTGGGGCCCGCGCCGGTCACCACCTCCTCCACCCGCTCCGCGATGAAGCCGGCCACCAGCATCCCCAGGGACTTGAAGAAGTCCCCCCGGTCATGGGGATCATCCAGCCTGGGCATGGGTTCAGAGTTCCAGCAGGGCCAGGGTGGGCCGCAGCACGCCCCACAGGATCGGGTCGAAGCCCAGGGTGAGGATGCCGACCCGGCCTTCCTCGGCCGGGGCGAAGTGGGCCAGCAGGTAGGGGCTCACCGCCACCTCCCGGGAACTGGCGGGGTGCTCGTGCCATTCCACGCCCTGGGGCGCCTCCAGCCGGGTGAGGGTGCGGCCCTCGGCAGCGCGCAGGTGCAGGATCAGCAGGTCGCCGTGGAAGGCGGGGACCTTCACGGTGATCATCCGTCCCCGGGGTTCCTGGGGCACCATCTCGAAGGCGGCCCGGTAGCCCAGGGTCGCGATGTCCGGATCCTCGCCCTTGAAGATGGCCGCGGTCTGCTCCATGAGCCCGTCCACCCCGCGGTCGCCCAGGTGGGCCACCGACTGCAGGTGGGTGCCGCTCACTTCCCCGACGCCCTCCACCAGCCTGGGCACGGTGGCCAGCACCTGTTCCAGGGCCGGGCGCACGCGCAGGGCGATCTTCCCCTTGGGCCAGGGGCCCGCCAGGGGCATGGGGTCCAGGGAGGGTTCCGGTTCGGCGCGCAGATCCAGGACCCGGCCCTGGAAGCCGTCCAGCAGCTCCGGCGCGCTGGGCGTTTCGGCCAGCAGCACCAGTTCGATGCCCTCCAGCAGGGAGGCTTCCGGCGCGAACATGACCTGGTCGCCGAACTCCTCGTCCCGGGTCATGGGACCGTGGGCAAGGGGCAGCACCGAGCATTCCCGGGGTTCCAGCAGATCCACCAGCTCGCGCCCGAGGAGCGATCCGGCACCGATAACGGCCATTTTCAGCATTGAGTCACCATGGAGAAAGATTCGAGAGGGGAAAAGGCTTCAGACCCTTACGGCGGCTTGTTCGCCCGGGCGGTGGCCGGCCAGGGCCGCGGCCACCTCCCCGGCCAGGAAGCGCCGCACCTGGTCGCCGGCCCTGCCGGTAAAGCGGACCGGATCCAGCAGCGCCAGCAGTTCGGCTTCGGTCATGCCCCAGGCGGGGTCCTGGGCCAGCAGGCCCAGCAGCTCGTTGGGCCGGCCTTCCTGCTTGATCCGCCGGCCGGCTTCCAGGGCCGCCTGGCGGAAGCGCTCATGCAGATCCTGGCGGTCGCCGCCGCGCTTCACCGCCTCCATGAGCAGCACCTCCGCCGCCATGAAGGGCAGTTCGCCCTGCAGCCGGGCTTCGATCATCTTCGGGTAGACCACCAGGGCCGAGGCGATGTTGCGGTAGAGCACCAGGATGGCGTCCACCGCCAGAAGCCCCTGGCTGATGGTCAGGCGCCGGTGGGCGGAATCGTCCAGGGTGCGTTCCAGCCACTGGGTGGCGCTGGTCTGGTAGGTGCTGGGCACCAGGCCCAGCACGAACCGGGCGAGGGAATTGATCCGCTCGCTGCGCATGGGGTTGCGCTTGTAGGGCATGGCCGAGGAGCCGACCTGCTGGCGTTCGAAGGGCTCCTCCACTTCCTTGAGGTGCTGCAGCAGGCGCAGGTCGCAGGCGAACTTGGAGGCGGACGCGGCGATCCCGCACAGCACCTGGCCCAGCCGGTCCTCCAGCTTGCGGGTGGCGGTCTGCCCGGCCACGGCGATGGCCGGCGCCCCCACCTTGGCGCAGAACCGGGCTTCCAGCGCCTCCACCCGCTCGCCGTCGCCGTCGAACAGTTCCAGGAAGCTGGCCTGGGTGCCGGTGGTGCCCTTGATCCCGCGCACCGGGGTGGTGCGCAGCACATGGTCCAGGTCCTCCAGGTCCAGCAGCAGGTCCTGGATCCAGAGGGTCGCCCGCTTGCCGACGGTGGTGGGCTGGGCCGGCTGGAAGTGGGTGAAGCCCAGGCAGGGCTGGTCCTGCCACTGGCCGGCGAACGCCGCCAGGGCGGCGATGACGTCGCGCAGGCGCCCGCGCAGCAGTTCCAGGGCGCTGCGGCAGATCAGCAGGTCGCCGTTGTCGGTGACGAAGCAGCTGGTGGCCCCCAGATGGATGATCGGCCGCGCCACGGGCGCCTGTTCGCCCCAGGCGTGGATGGCCGCCATCACATCGTGGCGCAGGGCGGCTTCATGGTGGGCGATGGCGGCCAGGTCCACGGCATCCTGGGTGGCGCGCAGCTCTGCCAGCTGCTGCGGGGTGATGGGCAGGCCCAGCTCCGCTTCGCTTTCGGCCAGGGCCACCCAGAGGCGGCGCCAGACCCGCATGCGGTACATGGGGGACAGCAGGCGGACCATGGCCTTGGAGGCATAGCGCGCGGCCAGGGGGTGTTCGAAGGTCTCCAGGTCACTGGCGTCGCAGGGGGGCAGGATGGACATGGCGCACCTTTCCCTTACAGTTTGGCAGAATCCGTTGTTCCATGTGGAACGTCCGTCCCCGGTTGTGTCCGTCAGGTATCTGGACCCGGTCAAGGCTTTTATTGCATCGCACCGGTGGCCGCTATGAGAAGATTTTCATCAGAGGAGATCATGATGGATAGGTACGAACTACTGCGCACAGCGGATCCTTCTGTGTACCAGGCCATAGAGCTGGAGGTCCTGCGCCAGCGCCAGAACCTGGAACTGATCGCGTCCGAGAACTACACCTCCGTGGCCGTGCTGACGGCCATGGGCAGCCACCTGACCAACAAGTACGCCGAGGGCTACCCCGGCCGGCGCTACTACGGCGGCTGCGTGAACGTGGACACCATCGAGGACCTGGCCCGCACCCGGGCCAAGCAGCTGTTCGGCGCCGAGCATGCCAACGTGCAGCCGCACAGCGGCGCCCAGGCCAACATGGCGGTCTATTTCTCCGTGCTCAAGCCGGGCGATACCGTGCTGGGCCTGGATCTGGCCCACGGCGGCCACCTCACCCACGGCCACCCGCTCAACAGCTCGGGCATCCTGTACAAGTTCATCGGCTACCACGTCGCCCGGGAGACCGAGCGGGTGGACATGGACGAAGTGCGCCGGCTGGCCCTGGAGCACCGGCCGAAACTGATCGTGGTGGGCGCTTCGGCCTACTCGCGCACCTTCGATTTCCCGGCCTTCCGCGCCATCGCCGATGAAGTCGGTGCGATGGTCATGGTGGACATGGCCCACATCGCCGGCCTGGTGGCCACCGGCCTTCACCCCAGCCCGGTCCCGTTCGCCGACTTCGTCACCACCACCACCCACAAGACCCTGCGCGGACCCCGCGGCGGCATGATCCTCTGCCGCGAGAAGTACGCCAAGGACCTGGACCGCGCGCTGTTCCCAGGCGTGCAGGGCGGCCCGCTCATGCACGTGATCGCCGGCAAGGCCGTCGCCCTGGGCGAGGCCCAGAGGCCCGAATTCAAGCTCTACCAGGAACAGGTGGTCAAGAATGCCGCCGCCCTGGCGTCCGCCTTGGCGGCCAAGGGCTGGAGGATCATCTCCGGCGGCACCGACAACCACTTGATGCTGGTTGACGTGTTCCAGCAGGGCATCCCCGGCAACGAAGCCGAGCAGACGCTCGATCGTGCCGGCATCACCGTCAACAAGAACGGCATTCCCTTCGACCCCAATCCGCCGCTCAAGCCCTCGGGCATCCGCGTCGGCTCCCCGGCCATCACCACCCGCGGCATGAAGGAAGGCGAGATGCAGCAGATCGCCGGCTGGATCGACAGCGCCCTGCGCAACCGGACCGACGAGGCCGCCGTGGCCCAGATCCGCAAGAACGTGTTCGACCTCACCAGCCGCTTCCCGATTCCTGAATAAGCGGCTTACCGGTGCCGGCTGACGGGCTTTTCGTCTATGGCAGCCTGCGCGCAGGCGGCCATAGGCACAGCTGGATTCAGCGCACCGACCCCGAGGGGTTCACCGCGGCCCATACGCCGGGACGGTTGTTCCACCTCCCCTCGGCGGGCTACCCCGCCCTGGTGCCCACTCCGTCCGAGCCCCGCTTCCCGGGCCCGGGCTGGGTGGTGGGGGAATTCGTTGGCTACGAAGACGAAAGGGCCCTGGAGAACGCCCTCCAGGACCTGGACCAGCTTGAAGATGTGGAAGGCGGTCTGTACGAGCGCCGGGTCCTCCCGGTGCTGCTGGACTCAGGCCACCGCTATGAGGCCTGGGTCTATGTCTTTCCAGAGGACCGGCTGCCCCGGCTGGAGCGGGAAGGCGTCGAGCTGCCGGACGGCGATTGGCGCGATTACCTGTCCTAGACCATGCCCATGAGCAGGCTCAGCAGCTGGGATGACGTGCTGGAGGCGTTGGTCTGTCCGCCGGTGGCGGCCTGCCCGCCGCTGGCAGTCTGGGTGCCGGCGACCGCCGAGGTGGCGGCGGGGTCCTGGCTGGCGACGTCCTGGCTGGCGGCGTGGTGGTGATGGTGATGGGCGTGCTGGGTGCCGGAGGCCTGGGTGCCGGAGGCCTGGGTGCCCTGGAGATCGGTTTGCAGCGACTGGAAGGCGAGCTGGGCGGCGGAGAGGTTCCCGCTGGCGAGGGCCTGGCTCAGGGTGCTCATGTCGGAGGAAACGGAAGAGGTGCTTTGGCTGCTGGAGGAGGCGCTGGACGCCGTTGACGTGCTGGACGCGGTCTGCCCGGCATCCTGTGCCGAGGACACGGTCGCCATCATCTGGGCGAACAGGGCGGCGAAGGTATCATTTGCCGAGCCCGTCGCCTGGGTGGAACTGCTACCCTTCAACGCGGTGGTCTGACCCACCCATTCGGTCAAATTCAAGCCTGCGATGCTCGACATGTTTTGCCTCCTGGGTCGAAGAGAGCAATCGCCGTGCCGGTTCAGGGCCAGAAGGGCCGGAGAATCAGCACGAGGGCGACCCCGACGAGGATCAGCAGGAGGTTCCAGAGATCCAGGTACGGCCTCACCGGATGTCCTGCAGGGTGTTCATCGGACGAGGTATCCGGCTTCTGGGTGACCATGGCAATCCCAAGGGCGGCCCCACGGACCTGGGGCAGTCCTCAGGAGTACCGACACGGCATGAAAACTTCGCTGGGCTGCTGTGAACTTTCTGGAACTTCTCAGAACGGCCGCAACAGCAGGACCAGGGCCACCCCCAGCAGGATCATGACGAGATTCCAGATCTCCACGACGGGGGCAGAAACCGGGTGCGTTTGGAATGGATGGAACGGCGTGTGGAAGTGCATGATCACCCCCCGGGAACCGGGCCCCCGGAAGGGGCCCGAATCCAATATCGGTTCTTCCGGGGGGCTGCGCCCCTGTTAAGAGCCCGGGCTTGGGGGCTATTCCAGGTCCAGCTTCTGCGGTTCCCCGCCCTCGTTCGGTCCGGGGTTGCCGGTCTCGGCGTCCACCACCAGATCGAGGTCCTCTTCGTCATCCAGGGCCTGGGCGCTGGCGTCGATCTTGGCCAGACCCACCACCCGGTCGTTCTCGGACGGCAGGTTGAGCAGGCGGACGCCCATGGCGGCGCGGCCGGTCTTGCGCACCTCGTCGATGTTGAAGCGGATCACCATGCCTTCCTGGGAGATCAGCAGGCAGCCTTCGCCGGGCTTGACCAGCACCGAGCCGACCACCTTGCCGTTGCGCACGCCGGCCCGGATGTTGATCACGCCGGTGCCGCCCCGGCCCTGGAGCCGGTAGTCCTGCAGCAGGCTGCGCTTGCCGTAGCCCTTTTCGGTGACGGTGAGCAGCATGCCGTGGGCGGCGGTGCTCTCGTCGGGCTCCTCGCCCTCCTCGAGGTCCGGCAGCGGTTCGGCCACTTCCATGTCGACGATCTCGTCGCCGCTGCCCAGGCGCATGCCGCGCACGCCGGTGGCGGTGCGGCCCATGGCGCGGATGTCCTCTTCGGGGAAGCGGATCGCCTTGCCCAGGGCGCTGATGAGCACGATCTGCTGGTTGCCGGTGGAGACCCGCACCGACACCAGCCGGTTGCCTTCCTCGATGTTCAGGGCGATCAGGCCGTTGCTGCGGATGTTGGCGTAGGAGCTGAGGCTGGTCTTCTTCACGGTGCCGTCGGAGGTGGCGAACACCAGGTGGTACTCCTCCGGGAATTCCCGCAGGGCCATGAGCGTGACCACCTTCTCGTCGTCCTTGAGGGAGATCAGGTTCTTGATGTGCTTGCCCCGGGTGGAGGCGGCGGCCTCGGGCAGGTCGTAGACCTTCAAG
This sequence comes from uncultured Mesoterricola sp., assembly GCA_964627225.1. Lineage (GTDB taxonomy): Bacteria > Acidobacteriota > Holophagae > Holophagales > Holophagaceae > Mesoterricola. Next base: position 25,507 of record CAZVHQ010000036.1, on the reverse strand, counting down.
GCGTAGGCATAGCCCCGGTCGGTGTAGACCAGCAGGGTGTCGTGGGCCTTGGTGAGGAACAGCCGCTCGACGAAATCCTCGTCCTTGGTCTTCATGCCCAGCTTGCCCTTGCCGCCGCGCTTCTGGCGCCGGTAGGCCACCAGGGCGGTGCGCTTGATGTAGCCGGCCTTGGACATGGTGACCACCATCTCCTCGTCGGGAACCACGTCCTCCATGCGGATGTTGCCGGAGAACGCCGCGATCTCGGTCATCCGGTCGTTGCCGAACTGGTCGCTCACCATCTGGAACTCTTCGCGGATGACGGCCATGAGTTTGCTGTCGTCATCCAGGATGGCCTTGAGGGCGGCGATGGTCTTCTCCAGTTCCGCCAGCTCCTCCAGGATCTTGTCCCGCTCCAGGCCGGTGAGGCGCTGCAGGCGCATGTCCAGGATGGCCTGGGCCTGCTTGTCGGACAGGGCCAGTTCCGGGCGGGCCTTGAGCTGGGCGGCGGTGGCGAAACGGCCGGCCATGAGGCCTTCCTTGGCCTCGTCCGGAGAGGAGGCGGCGCGGATCAGCTTGATCACCGCGTCCAGGAAGTCCAGGGCGATCTTCAGGCCCATGAGGATGTGGTGCCGGTCCTCGGCCTTGCGCAGCTGGAACAAGGTCCGGCGGGTGACCACCTCGCGGCGGAAGCCGATGAACTCCTTGAGGATCTCCCGCAGGGTGAGGATGCGCGGCTGGCCATTGACGATGCACAGCATGGTGATGGGGAATGAATTTTGCAACTGGGTCTGCTGGTACAGGTTGTTCAGCACGATGTCGCTGGATTCGCCCTTCTTCAGCTCCACCACCATGCGGATGCCTTCCCGGTCGCTCTCATCGCGCAGATCGGAAATGCCGTCGATTTTCTTTTCATGCACCAGCTCGGCGATCTTTTCCAGCAGGGTGGCCTTGTTCACCTGGTAGGGCAGCTCGGTGAAGACGATCTGCTCACGGTCGCCGGCCCGCTTGATCTGCTCCACGTGCGACTTGGCCCGGACCACGCAGCGGCCGCGGCCGGTGCGGTAGGCGTCCAGCACCCCTTCGGTGCCCAGCATGAGCCCGCCGCCGGGGAAATCGGGGCCCTGGACGTGGGCCATGATCCCCTCCAGCCCCAGCGTGGGATCGTCGACCAGCGCCATGAGGGCGCCGCAGCACTCCCGCAGGTTGTGCGGGGGGATGCTGGTGGCCATGCCCACGGCGATGCCCTGGCTGCCGTTCACCAGCAGGTTGGGGAAGCGGGTGGGGAGCACCAGCGGCTCCTCCATGCTGTCGTCGTAGTTGGGGCCCCAGTCCACGGTGTCCTGTTCCAGGTCGGCCATCATCTCGCTGGCCAGCCGGGACAGCCGGGCCTCGGTGTAACGCATGGCGGCCGGGCTGTCGCCGTCGATGGAGCCGAAGTTGCCCTGGCCGTCCACCAGCACGTGGCGCATGGAGAAGGGCTGGGCCATGCGCACCAGGGTGTCGTAGATGGCCGAGTCGCCGTGCGGATGGTACTTGCCCATGACGTCGCCCACGGTGCGGGCGGACTTCTTGTAGGCGCGGTTCCATTCGTTGCCGCTTTCCTTCATGGCGTACAGCACCCGCCGGTGCACCGGCTTGAGGCCGTCGTGCACGCTGGGCAGGGCGCGCCCGACGATGACGCTCATGGCGTAGTCCAGGTAGGACTTGCGCATTTCCTTTTCGATTTCGATGGGCTCGACACGCTGGTTGGGGATCATTCAGGCTTCCGTAGGTTCCACGTGGAACAATGAATTTCAAACATCAAGGTTTTCGGCCAGGAGGGCGTTGTTTTCGATGAAGCGCCGGCGCGGCTCCACCGCGTCGCCCATGAGGATGGTGAACATTTCGTCGGCTTCCACCGCGTCATCCACCTGGACCCTCAGCAGGGTGCGCCGTTCGGGATCCATGGTGGTCTCCCAGAGCTGCTCCGGGTTCATTTCGCCGAGGCCCTTGTAGCGCTGGATGCCCACGCCGCGCTTGCCCTCTTCCAGGACCATGGCCAGCATGTCCTCGGCGTTGGCGAAGGTGAGCTCCTTGGCCTGCCTGCCCAGCGTGCTTTCGGGCTCGTCGGGATCGGGCGCGGCCGGCGCCGCGCCGGTCCGGTGCAGTTTCAGGGTCCCGCCGCCGAAGTCGTTGAGATCGTGGCGCAGCGCCATGAGCCGGCGGAATTCGCCCCAATGCGAGACCTGCTCGTCGATCCAGAGGGTGATGGGGCGCGAGAGGTGCATGCGGGTGAGCTTGATCCGGTGCACCGCGGGAATCGTTTCGCCGTCCACCTCGACGGCCTCGACCGAATCCAGGTCGCACTGGCCCATGTCCTGGTCCACCAGGGCCTTCATGAACGCGCCCAGGGTCTCGGCGCTGTGGAACCGGCCTTCGTCCAGCAGGCCTTCGTTGAGCATGGCGTCCACCAGGGGCCGGGCATAGCCACGCCGTTCCAGCTTGGCGTACAGGGCCTTGACCTCGCCCCACTTCTTCATCTCCCGCACCAGGGTGGGCCCCTGGTGTTCGCCGCCGCCGGGCAGGGTGAGGGTCCAGCCGTCCAGGGCCTTGTTGAACAGGTATTCCTCCAGCGCCCGCTCGTCCTTGAGGTAGCGCTCCAGCTTGCCCTTCTTGACCTTGTAGAGCGGCGGCTGGGCGATGTAGAGATGGCCGCGCAGCACCAGTTCCGGCATCTGCCGGTAGAAGAAGGTCAGCAGCAGCGTGCGGATGTGCGAGCCGTCCACGTCGGCGTCGGTCATCAGCACGATCTTGTGGTAGCGCAGGTTCTCCACCTTGAAGTCCTCGGCGCCGATGCCGGTGCCGAGCGCCTGGATCAGCACCCGCAGTTCGTTGTGGCCCAGGATCTTGTCGAACCTGGCCTTCTCCACGTTGAGCACCTTGCCCTTGAGCGGCAGGATGGCCTGGGTGCGCCGGTCGCGCCCCTGCTTGGCCGAGCCGCCGGCGGAATCACCTTCGACCAGGAAGATTTCCGAAACGGCGGGGTCCTTCTCCTGGCAATCCGCCAGCTTGCCGGGCAGGCCCGCGCTGTCCAGGGTGCCCTTGCGCCGGGTCAGTTCGCGTGCCTTGCGCGCCGCTTCGCGGGCCCGGGCGGCCTCGATGGCCTTTTCCAGGATGGCCTTGGCCTCCCGGGGGTTCTCCTCGAAAAAGCTGCTGAGCCGGTCGTAGACGATGGTCTGGACGATGCCCTTGACCTCGCTGGACACCAGCTTGTCCTTGGTCTGGCTGCTGAACTTGGGGTCCGGCACCTTGGCCGAGATGACCGCGGTGAGCCCTTCCCGCACGTCCTCGCCCGAGAGGGCGACCTTGGCGGCCTTCAGCAGGTTGTTCTTCTCGGCGTAGGTGTTGATCACCCGGGTCATGGCGGCCCGGAAGCCCTCCAGGTGGGCCCCGCCGTCGCGGTTGCGGATGTTGTTGGTGAAGCAGTACAGGGTTTCCTGGTAGGTGTCGTTCCACTGCAGGCTCACCTCGACCGTGATGTCGCTCCGGGTGTCCTCGATGTGGATGGGCGGCCTGTGCAGGGGCGTCTTGGTGCGGTTGAGGTGCTCCACGAAGGCGTCGATGCCGCCGGCGTTGAAGAAGTCGTGGTGCTCGCCGTTGCGCTCGTCGGTGATGCGGATGTGCACGCCCTTGTTCAGGTAGCTCAGCTCGCGCAGCCGCTGGCTCAGCACCTCGAAGGAGAAGTCCAGCTTGTAGTGGAAGATCTCCGCGTCGGGCTTGAAGCGCACCCGGGTGCCCCGGCGGGTGGTGGGACCCACATAGGCCAGGGGGGCGTCGGCATGGCCCCGGGTGAAGGTCATGGCGTGCTCCTTGCCGTCGCGCCAGATGGTCAGCCACAGGCGCTCGGACAGGGCGTTGACGCACGACACCCCGACGCCGTGCAGGCCGCCGGAGATCTTGTAGGAGTTGTCGTCGAACTTGCCGCCCGCGTGCAGCACGGTCATGATCACTTCCGCGGCGGAGCGGTTCTCCTCCTTGTGCAGGTCGGTGGGAATGCCGCGGCCGTTGTCCTCCACGGAGCAGCTGCCGTCGTCGTGGATGAACACATCCACCCGGGTGCAGTAGCCGGCCAGGGCTTCGTCGACGGAGTTGTCCACCACCTCGTAGACCATCTGGTGCAGGCCGCTGCCGTCATCGGTGTCGCCGATGTACATCCCCGGGCGCTTGCGGACCGCTTCGAGGTCGCGCAGCACGGTGATGTTGTCGGCAGTATAGGTGTGTTCGTTTTCCTTGGGCTGGGTGGGGATCACTTCTGGGGTCATCAATACTCACTTTGCAGGGACAGGGGGGCGGGCGTCGGGGTGGGCCTCAGCTGGGGTTGGCGAATTTAACGGGCATGAGGATGTAGCGGAAACTCATGTCCTCGATGCTCGGCGACATGAAGATTCCTTGTCCCACATCGTCCTTGAACTGGTAGACCACCTCTTCCCCGGGGATCCTTTCCAGCAGTTCGGTCAAGTAGTCGATGTTGAAAGCCAGTTCCAGCGGCTGCTCCTCCCCGGAAAAGGCCAGGGTGCCCTGGTTGACCCCCTCGTCGGGGTGCTGGAAGAACACCCTCAGGTTGGGGAACTCGAAGAACAACCGCACGTTCTTGTTGTAGTCGTCCTTCTTGAGGCCGACCACCCGGAGCGTCCTGAGGAAATCCTCCCGGTCGATGATGACCTTCTTGGGCAACTCCGAAGGCAGTACTTTTTCGTAGGCCGGATAGTTGCCGGTCACCCGGCGGGTGGAGAACTTGAGCCCGGGCTGGTCCATGAACAGGCTGCGCTCGTCCCAGGACAAGGTCAGCTGGCCGTCGTCGCCGAGCGACGAGGGCAGCAGGTCCAGGGCCCGGCGCGGCACGATCAGCCGGGCGTCGGCCTCCAGGCCGGTCTCGCAGGGCACTTCCACCACGGCCAGGCGGAAGCCGTCGGTGGAGACCACCCGGATGTAGTGCTTGCTCAGGTGCAGCAGCACGCCGGAGAGGGCCGGCTTGGTGGCGTCCTTGCTGACGGAGATGCTGCCCAGCTGGATGGCCCGGCGGAAGGCCTGGGCCGGGACCGTGACCTTGGGCAGTCCCGGCTCCGGCTTGGGCAGTTCCGGAAAACCTTCGCCCGGCTGGATGTTGTGCTCGGAGTTGAAGCCCTTGGCGCGCAGCCAGATGCGATTGCCGTTATCCGGCCATTCGAGGGTCAGCAGGCCGTCCGGAAAGACCCGGACCGTTTCGATGAACTTCTTGCCCGGAATGGCCACCACCCGGCTGCCCTGACCTTCCACCGGAACCATTGCCTCAAAAGCGAGTTCCATGTCGGTGGCCTTGAGGGTCATCTCGTGATCGTTCACCTCGGCGAGGATGTGCTGAAGGATCGGCAGGGTCACCCGCCGTTCAAGGGCATGTTTCAGTATTCCCAGGGTCTTATCAAGACGTTCTTTGGAAACCTGTACTTGAAAGTTCATGAATCACCCTGATTATGCTGAGTGGGAAGCCATCCTGCGGATTTCGATTCAAACCCTTAGTGTAGCTTGAAACCACGCCTCTGGGCAGATGTGCTTCGAGGGTCCGGAATGGTGCATTGGAGGTGTCTGGCCAGCCCAGGCGCACAGCCCAGAAAAGGTTTTCCGCAATTTCCGCCGCCAATCCTTATGAATATTCATTCATTTATACACAAGCTGTTTCCTCATAGCAGATAGATTTTGAGCCGCGGTGGACAAACCTGTGCACATCGTCCTCCATTGGCCTGTGGAGCCAGAAAATGCGTTCTCCGGGAGGGAGCGTCACTCCGCAGCAACCCATCAGAATGATTCTTAAATGAATCCGAAGGAAAGTTCATCAAACACCTTGATTATGCTGAGCGGGGCCGGTACCTGCGGATTTCGTCGGATCGCCATGGCGGGCTTGGGGATTACCGCGCTGGTCGGGTGTGGGCCCGGGCGCGGGAAGCGCGCATTGGTGGGCAGAAGCGCCGGCGGGCGGAGCGGGTGGAAGGGGTTTTCCGCAGAGCTGCCGGCCCGGGTTCCGGCCGGCACCGCGTGTTACGCGGCAAGTCCAATCAATCTATTGGATGCTATTCAACAGGGAGTGGACAATCTTGTGGAAATCGGCGTCCTTCTGCATGCGGTTCTTCACCGAGTTGATGGCGTTCATGACCGTGCTGTGGTGCATATCATTGAAGTTGTGGCCGATTTCCGTGAATGACGAGGCGGTCAGTTCCCGGGTGAGGAACATGGCCACCTGGCGCGGCAGCAGGACCGCCTGCTGGCGGGATTTCTTCTTCATCAGGTCGTTGAACGAGATGTTGTAGGTTTCCGCCGTCATCCGGCAGATCCGTTCCATGGAGATGGAAGCGCTCGCCTCGTTGCCGGTGAGCCCCTGGAAGGCCAGCTGGGCCACCTCCAGGCTGGGCGAGACCCCGAGGAAGCTGCTCTGGAACACCACCCGGGTGAGCAGGCCCTCCAGATCGCGCACGCTGCCCTTGGCCTTGTGGGCGATGAAGGTGATCACCTCCTCGCCGACCTCGGGCAGGTCCTTGAACACTTCGTCTTCCAGCTTCTTGCGCAGGATGGCCACCCGGGTTTCGAAATCGGGCGGCTGGATATCCGCAGTCAATCCCCACTTGCAGCGGGTGATCAGCCGGTCATGCAAGCCCTCCAGCTTCTGCGGCGGCTTGTCCGAGGTGATGACGATCTGCTTACCGTACTGCAGCAGGTACTCCAGGATGTAGAAGATCTCCTCCTGGGTTCGCTCCATCTTGCCCAGGGTCTGCACATCGTCCAGCAGCAGGACATCGTTCTGCTGGTATTTCTTGCGCATGGGTTCGGTGTTCTTAGCGCGGATCGCGATGGTCAGCTCGTTGAAGAAGTTGTCCACCTTCAGGTAGGCGACCTTCAGGGCCGGGTTCTTGGCCAGCAGCCCCTTGCCGATGCCGATCATCAGATGGGTCTTGCCCAGGCCGGAACCGCCATAGACGAATAATGGATTCATGTTCAGCGAGGAGTTGGGCTTGCCATGGCTTTCCACCACGGCGTTGGCGGCGGCAAAGGCCAGCTGGCTGCTCGGGCCGACCACGAAGCGGTCCAGGGTGTAGCGGTGGAACCCCTGGGGAAAAGGCGAATTCACCGGGGTCTCCACCATGGCCGAGGCGGCGGCCTTGGGCTTCTGCCCGGGCTTGGCGGGCTTGGCGTCGCCGGCCACCATGAAGCCCAGCCTCAGGTTGGCCAGGTCGGACTGCACCAGCACGTCGTGGAATTCCTCGGCCAGCTGCTGCTCGATCCAGATCCGGGCGGACGGGGAGGGCACCTGGATGAGCAGCGTGGTCCCGTCGAAGTTGATCGCCGAGCAGGGCTCAATCCAGTCGGCGAAGGTCCGCTCAGGAAGACGCTGGGCCAGTCCTTTGCGCAGGGTGTCCCAGAGGGCTTGAGGATCGTGTGACATGGCGAGGTCCCAGTCTATAGAATCGAAGTGGAGTCCGAGCCGGGAAGGGCGTCAGACCAATCTTGGGCGAGGGGCCCCAGAACTCCATTCCGCATGCGGGAAACCTACTTTATCATCGCCTTCCGGATGCGTGGGCCACTCTTTAGGGTTGAGCAAAGAATCACCTGCTGGTAGCCTCGAAGGTTCGCCCTTTCCATCCAAACAGGGCCATGAGGTGTTCTATGAAGAGGACGTTCCAGCCCAACAACCGGCACCGTGCCAAGACGCACGGTTTCCTGACCCGCATGAAGACGAAGAACGGCCGAATGGTGTTGAAACGTCGTCGTGCCAAGGGCCGCCACGTCCTCGCGCTTTAACCGTAATGAAGGTAGCCGGGCGCTACCGGGTCGTACAACGCCAGGATCACGCGGTCCCCAGCGTTGCCCCCCGCCCCTTGCTGGGGCGGGAGCAGCCTCTGGACATCAGGATCTGGCGCTGGGCCAGCGGCCTGGAACCGATGCTCCTGGTGAATGCATCCCGGAAACAGGGAGGGGCCGTGCAGCGCAACCGCTTCAGGCGGCGGGTGCGCATGGCCTTTCTCAAGATCCTGCGGGAAGACCCGGCCCAGGATGATCTAGGATATGTGGTGTGGGTCCGGCCTGCCCGGGGCGCCGCAAAGGGTTGTTTATTCTCCTTTCATGAAATCGAAAGCCAGCTTCGGCTGGCTCTGAGCCGTTGGGAACCCCGATGAAAAACCGGAATATGCTGATCTTTGTGGTTCTGAGCGTGCTTCTGCTCGGCGGCTACAACTTCCTGATGACGCGCTTGAATCCGCATCCGCCGGTGGTGGCGCAGGTGCAGCCGGCCGAACCGGTGCCGGTGCAGCCGGCGGGTTCCTCCCCAGCTCCCGCAGCGGTGCCCGGCGCCCCGGTCGCCGCGGTGGATCCCATGGCCCGGTTCAGCCTCAAGAACGACACCCTCGAGCTGACCTGGCGCAAGGGTGATGGCGCCCTGGTGCAGGTGAAATGGAGCGACGGCACCAAGTTCTTCACCGAAGCCAAGCTCGGCAAGGACGGTGCCGAGATCGCCAAGGATTTCCCAGGTCTTGGCGCGGCGGTCGATGCCCGGTTCGAGGGCGAGCCCGAGGTCGCCGGCACCCCCGATGGCCAGACCGTGACCTTCCACAGCGCCCAGGGCGACCGGCTCACCTACCTGGTCCCCGCCCGGGGCCACGTCGTTTCCATGGAATGGGCTTCGCCCAGGGCGGCCAGCCTCAACCTGGTGCCCATGCCGAACAATCTGCTGGCGGTGGCCAGTCTGGGCCGCGTGTTCAGCATCGAACCCAAGTCGATCAAGGCGGTGACCTGGGCCTCCATGCTGAAGGATCCCTTCACCAGCTTCCTAGGCTCCAAGCGCAAGGAACTGCCGCCGACCTCCCGCAGCCTGGGGCTCGACGCCGGGCTGGATCCCAACAAGCCGGCCCAGACCACCCATTATTTCGCCGCCATCTGGGATGCCTCCCGGGAGCCACGCCGGGATACCGCCCTGGGCTACCTGCTGACCCCCGACAGTGGCGGCAAGGTTTCCGCCCGGCTCTACCTGGGTCCCAAACAGGGTGAGGCGCTGGCCCAGTTCCATGCTCCCGGCAATCCCGACCAGGGCACCATGTTCAAGCAGGTGGTGGATTTCGGTTTCTTCGGGCTGGTCGCCCAGCTGCTGTTCTTCATCCTGCGCGGCATCCATTCCTTCGTGCCCAATTGGGGCTGGGCCATCATCCTGCTCACCGTGGTCATCCGGGGCGCCCTCTGGCCGCTCAACACCAAGACCACCGTGCAGATGGTGCGCATGAAGGAGCTCGAGCCGTTCCAGAAGGCGCTCCAGGCCAAGTACGAGAAGTTCGGCAACGACATGACCAAGAAGGCGGAGATGCAGAAGGAGCTCATGGCCTTCTACAAGAAGAACGGCCACAACCCCATGGGCGGCTGCCTGCCCATGCTGCTGCAGATGCCGGTGTTCTTCGCCCTCTGGTCGATGCTCAACGCGGTGTTCGAATTGCGCCACGCGCCGTTCCTCGGCTGGCTGCAGGACCTCTCCGCCCAGGATCCCTTCTACATCCTGCCGGTGCTCATGGGCGTCTCCATGATCATCCAGCAGGCGATGACCCCCGCCGTGGGCGATCCGGCCCAGCGCAAGATGATGATGGTGTTGATGCCGGTGATGTTCTCCTTCTTCTTCGCCAAGACCCCGTCCGGGCTCTGCCTCTACTACCTGATGTTCAACATCATCGGCATCCTGCAGACCTGGCTGGTGATCAAGACCTACAAGCCCCAGCCCGTCGTGGCCTAGGGAGAAACTTATGCGCAAGCCCGGATTTTCGCTGGAACAGGCCCCTGAGCTGGTCACCCGCTGGTGCTCGAAGCTCGGCTTGAACGTGACGGTCGTTTTCCAGCCCTCCGGGGACGAGGCGCTGTTCCCGAACCGTCTGGTCCTGCAGGGGCCGGACGCCTCGTGGCTGGCCGCCAACAAGGGGCAGGCCCTGGACGCCCTGCAGTTCCTGCTGCACGAAGCCCAAGGCGAGCGGGATGAAGGCCGGCTGGCTTACCTGGACGTGGAATCCTTCCGGCTGTTCCGCATGAAGGAGATCATCGCCATGGCCGGCTTCGCCGCCGAGAAGGCCAAGGCCTTCGGCAGCTATACCTTCACCTCCCTGAGCCCGCGCGAACGGCGCTGGGTGCACATGGTGCTCAGCCGGAAGCCGGGCTTCGCCACCGAAAGCGAAGGCACCGGCACCTACAAGGCCTTGAAGGTCACCCGGGTCTGATCGCACCAAATGAATGGCCGGGCGGTGCCCGGCCATTCATTCAAGCGCACGGGTCATTCACTACTCGTCGGCGTTGCCAGCCACCGGGGCAACCTGGCCGCGGATCTCGGCGAGGGTGGCGGCCAGGGCGTTATCGATCATGCTCTTGGGCGGGGTCTTGATCTTGTCCCGCTCCATGAGCAACTGGACCATCTCGCGGTTCTCCTTGATGTCCCGGTCGGCTTTCTGGAACACTTCGGCGGGGGTGATGCTGCGCTGGGCCACGCCGTCCTCGATGGCCTGGGTGGCGACGTCCGCGGCCTCCTGGGGGAAGACATCCACGTCATCCATGGTGGGCATGATGTGGTCGATGTCCATGCCGCGCTTCTGCTGGACCTTGGCCATGGAATGGGCCGCGGCGATGGCCATCTTGTCGGTCACCCGGCTGGCATCCACCAGCAGGCAGCCCTTCAGGAGACCCGGGAAGCACATGGAGTTGTTGACCTGGTTGGCGAAGTCGCTGCGGCCGGTGGCGACGATGAGCGCGCCCGCTTCCTTGGCCTCGTAGGGGTAGATTTCAGGCACCGGGTTGGCACAGGCGAAGACGATGGCCTTGGGCGCCATGACCTCGATCCATTCCTTCTTGACCACGCCGGGTCCGGGGGTGGACAGGGCGCACAGGATGTCCGCGCCCTTGCAGGCATCCTTGATGTCGTCCACGCGGTTGGGGTTGGTCCGCTCGCAGATCTCCCACTTGCGGTAGAACCGGGCATCGGCCTTGATGTCGTCGCGGCCGGCGTGGAGGCCGCCCTTGGAATCGAACACCATCACGTTCTTGGGGTCCATGCCTTCGGTGAGCATCAACCGGACGATGGTGGCGTTGGAGGCGCCGGCCCCGTGGAAGACCGCCTTCACGTTCTTCCATTGTTTTCCAGCCAGCTTGATGGCGTTGATCATTCCGGCCAGGGTGACGCAGGCGGTGCCCTGGGCGTCGTCGTGCCACACCGGGATGCCGCAGTCCTGCAGGCCGTCCAGCACCTTGAAGCAGTTGGGCTGGGAGATGTCCTCCAGGTTGATGGCGCCGAAGGAGGGCGTGACCATGCGGACGAAGTCGATGATCTTCTGGGGGTCGTGCTCATGCTTGCCCATGCTGCGGAAATCGAAACCGGACTTATGCGCGCCGGGCTCGGTGTGGGAGTTGATGCAGAGCGACATGGCGTCCACCCCGCCCAGGTAGTACATGAGGAAGGCCTTGCCCTCCATGACGCCCAGGCCGCCGCTGGGGGTGCAGTCGCCGTCGCCCAGGACCCGGGTGGAATCGGAGACGATGGCCACCAGGTTGCTGCGGTTGGAAAGATTGTAGGATTCCAGGTTGTTTTCGCGGATGGCGGTGGAGACGGCCGAGACGCCGGGTGTGTAGTAGACCCCGAACCAGCCGAAGTCGTAGATGCCGGCCTTGGGGACCATGGACATCTTGCCGCCATAGAAGTGATGGGCTTCCAGCGACAGGCGCTTGAGGAAGATGGTCTGAGCCTTGGCCAGGGTGGCGGGGGTCAAGTCCTTGGGGAAAAGATTCTTGAGGTTTTTGAGGTCGAGGTAGGCAGGGAAGGCCATGCTTTCTCCTTTTCCGGGAATGGATTCCCATTTGGGCGTGGAGTCGGTATAGGGGCTCAAAGCGCTGGAAGTGCCAGAATCAAACCACGGATTCCCGGGAATGCAAATCCAAATTTAAGAAATGGATGTCTTTTGTTGCACCGCGTCCAGGGCTGTCCGGGAACCGCTTGAAGTAGAGTAGGGATTGCCGCCGGTGGAGGGCAGGCCTGACCCATGTTCGATCCCATTTGCGCTCCCGCCACCCCGCTGCTGCCTTCGGCCGTGGCGATCGTCCGGGTTTCCGGGCCCGGCCTGGCGGCCCGGCTCGGGCCGCTGACGCCCCTGCCGGCCCCCAGGCGGGCGGAGCTGCGCGTCCTGGCCTGGGACGGCTACCGGGAACAGGCCCTGGTGCTGTTCTTCCCTGGCCCGCGCAGCTACACCGGGGAGGACCTGGTGGAGTTCCAGATGCACGGCAATCCGCTCCTGGTGAAGCGTTTCCTGGAGCAACTGGGGCGGATGGGCGTGCGCCTGGCGGAACCGGGCGAGTTCACCCGGCGCGCCCTGCTGAACGGCAAGCAGAGCCTGCTGGAGGCGGAGGCGCTCCGCGACCTGGTGAACGCGGCCACGGACACCCAGGTGCGCCAGGCCCAGGCCCGGGCCGGGGCCCTGCCGGCCTGGGTGGACCAGGCCCGGACGACCCTGGCCCCCTGGCTGGCCCGGGCCGAGGCCAGCGTGGACTATGGCGAAGAAGAGGGCATCGTCCTGGATCTGGGGGCGATGCGGCGGGAATTGACGCCGCTCAAGCAGTTGTTCCACGTGGAACAGGGGCGGGCCTCGGCGGCCGGGTGGCTGCTGGACGGCATCCGGGTCGCCCTGGTGGGCCGGCCCAACGCCGGCAAGAGCACCCTGTTCAATCAATTGGCCGGGGCCGACCGGGCCATCGTCACCGAGCTGCCCGGCACCACCCGGGATGTGCTGGAAGTGCGGGCCCAGTGGGCGGGGCTGCCGCTGTTCCTGTTCGACACCGCGGGCCTGCGCCGGAGCGATGACCCGGTGGAGCGGCTGGGGGTGGCCCGGGTGCGCGGGGTCCTGGAGCAGGCGGATCTGATCCTGCACCTGGTGCCCCTGCCGGACCCGCAGCCGGACCCGGACATCCTGGAGCGCCTGGCGCCGTTCGCGGGCAAGGTGCTGACCGTGCGCAACCAGGCCGACCTGGGCGGGGACGGCACGGACGGCCCGCGCATTTCCGCCCGGACCGGCGACCTGGAGCCCCTGGCCGAGGCCCTGCGCGCGCGCTTCCTGGGCGGGCTGGCGCCGGATGCCTGCCTGGGGGCGCTGGCCACCCGGCGCCAGCGCGAACTGCTGGATGAGCTGGTGGTCCAGATGGACCTGCTGCTGGGGCTGGAGCCGGGCGCGCCGCCGGAGCTGGCGGCCTCCATCCTGCAGGGGGCCTGGGGGCTGCTGGCCCGGCTCACCGGCGAGGACCGGGCGGAGAGCGCCCTGGATCAGGTGTTTGCCGGATTCTGCCTGGGCAAATGACGGGCTACTGCAGCCGGCCGGTTTCCTCGGCCTGCTCCGCGCCCGGCGCGGGCCTGGGATCCTCGGCCGGGGGCTCGGCGTCGGCGGGCACCGGGCGGATGGTGTAGTCCACCATCCCGGTGAAATGGTCCCGGAACTGCTCGAACGCCTCCCGGCTGATGATGGCCTCGGGACCCTCGGCCCGGTCCGTGGCCAGGATGCCTTCCAGGTGGTCGTACTCGTGCTGGATCAGTTCCGACTCGGCCTGGCCCAGGCATTCCCAGGTCTGGTGTTCGCCCCGCTCGTCCAGGAAGCGCAGGGAGATGGAGGCATGCCGGCGCACCCGCACCAGCAGCCAGGGGAAGCACATGCAGTCGTCCCAGAGGGTGAAGGTTTCCGGGCTGGTCCAGGTGATCTCGGGGTTGATCAGGGCATGGGTCCCATGGCCCAGGTTCAAGGCGATCACCCGCTTGGCGATGCCGATCTGCGGGGCCGCCACGCCGCGGCCGAAGCCGTGCGCCCTGCGGAACGCCTCCAGGGTCGCCTGGAGCCGGGCGTTCTCGGCCTGGAAGGCCGGGTCGTCCAGCGCCGTCACGGGCAGGGAGCGCGCGCGCAGGCGTGGATCTCCAAGGGGCAGGATGGCATCGGGCATGGCGACCTCCGGATCGACGCGTGGTCATTGTCCCATGGGCAGGGATTTCCGGGATAATCGCCAGAGGGAGCGGTTATGAAATCGGGCTACGAAGCGGTGATCGGTCTGGAAGTCCACGTGCAGCTCCGGACCCGCTCGAAGATGTTCTGTGCCTGCCGCAACGAATACGGCGGCGCGCCGAACCGGCACACCTGCCCGGTCTGCCTGGGCCTGCCCGGGGCGCTGCCGGTGCTCAACGCCGAGGCCGTGCGCATGGCCATCGCCCTGGGGCTGGCGGTGGGCGGCACGATCCGCGAACGCAGCACGTTCTACCGGAAGCAGTACTTCTATCCGGACCTGCCCAAGGGCTACCAGATCACCCAGGGGCCGGTGGCGGTGGTGGAGCGCGGGCGGCTGCGCCTGGAAGGCGACCCCTCGGTGCGCGGCGCGGCGGGCACGATCCAGGTGGGGATCGAGCGGGCGCACCTGGAGGAGGATGCCGGGAAATCCAGCCACGACATGGGCACCAGTTCCTACGTGGACCTGAACCGGGCCGGGGTGCCGCTGCTGGAGATCGTCGGCGCGCCGGATCTGCGCAGCTCCCAGGAGGCCTCCGACTACCTCAAGGCGGTGCACCGGCTGGTGACCTTCCTGGGCATCTGCGACGGCAACCTGGAGGAAGGCTCCATGCGCTGCGACGCCAACGTCAGCGTGCGCCGGCCGGGCGCGCCCATGGGGACCCGGGTGGAGGTGAAGAACCTCAATTCCTTCCGGTTCGTGCGCATGGCCCTGGATTTCGAGATCGACCGGCAGATCGCCCTGGTGGAGCGGGGCGAGACCTTCCAGCAGGAGACCCGGGGCTGGGACGCGGACAAGGGCGAGACCCGCAGCCAGCGGAGCAAGGAGGCCGACCAGGACTACCGCTACTTCCCGGAGCCGGACCTGCCGGCCCTGGTCATCACCGGGGCGGAGATCGAAACGGTGCGGCGCAGCCTGCCGGAACTGCCCGAAGCGCGGTTCGAGCGGTTCACCGCCCAGTACGGGGTCTCGGCCTACGAGGCCGGGCTGCTGCTGCAGAGCCCGGCCTTCGCGGACTTCTTCGAGGCGGCGGCCGGGGCCGGCAACGGCAAGCAGGCCGCCAACTGGATGCTGGGCGAGGTGAGCCGGACCCTCAATGAGCGCGGCCAGGACATCACGGCCCTGGGGCTGCGGCCCGGGCACCTGGCCGAGCTGATCCGGATGGTGCAGGCGGGCGAGATCAACCTCAATACCGCCAAGGAGACGGTGTTTCCGCTCCTGCTGGCGGGCGCCGGCGCTCCGGTCGACCTGGTGCGCCAGCGCGGGCTGGGCCAGGTGTCGGACCGGGGCGCCATATTGGCGCTGGTGCTGGCGGTGCTGCAGGCCAACCCCGGGCAGCTGGCCCAGTACCGGGGCGGCAAGGAGAATCTCAAGGGTTTCTTCGTCGGTCAGGTGATGAAGGCGGGAAAGGGTAAGATGAACCCCTCGCTGGTGAACGAAGTGCTGGAGCAGGCCCTGGAGGCGAAATGACCGAGGAAGCGCCGGGAACGAGCCCGGAACAGGCTGGGCGGCCGGCGCCGCCGGTGGACAAGGACGCCTGGAAGCTGGTGTACTTCGGGCAGGTCTCCCGGGATCTGGTGCCCTACCATCCGGATCCGCCCGAGGCGCCGGAGGATGAACTGACCCAGGCCGCGCTGTCCGATCCCGACAGCGTCACCCGGGGCGATGGCAGTCCGGCCCAGCCCACCTTCTGGCGCGTGCTGGTGCTGTTGGCGGTGGCGATCGGTGCGCTGGCCTTCGTTTTCTGGCGCACCCGCTGATCCGCTCCCGGGCGGCGATGCTATCCTGCAGCTTGCGCGGTGCGCGCGGGGGGCGATGATGAACACT
Organism: uncultured Mesoterricola sp.; assembly: GCA_964627225.1. Taxonomy (GTDB): domain Bacteria; phylum Acidobacteriota; class Holophagae; order Holophagales; family Holophagaceae; genus Mesoterricola. Next base: position 9,649 of record CAZVHQ010000036.1, on the reverse strand, counting down.
CGCGACTGGGGCCAAAGCACCATCGCCATCCATGCCGGCCGGCAGCACAACGACAGCCGCGGCGTGACCACGCCCATCTACCAGACCTCGGTGTTCCAGCTGATGGAGAACGCCGAAGGCGCCGAATTCTCGGCGGCCACCGAACCGCCGCGCTTCTATACCCGGTGCGGCAATCCCAATTTCAGCGAGGTGGAGGCGGTACTGGCCGCCCTGGAAAAGGCCGAGCGGGCCCTGGTGACCGCATCCGGCATGGCCGCCTTCGCCACCGTGTTCGAGGCGCTGCTCAAACCCGGCGACCACGTGGTGGCGCCGGCCGCCCTGTACCTCGGCACCGAGCAGCTGCTGCGGCGCTGGGAGGCCCGGCGCGGCCTGAAGATCACCTGGGTGCGCAACACCCTCGACCTGCAGGAATGGGAGCAGGCGATCTGCGACGCGACGGCGCTGGTCCTGGTGGAGACCCCTTCCAATCCCACCCTGGCCATCACCGACCTGGCCGGGATCGCCGAGATCGGCCGGCGCCGGGGCGTGCGCACCCTGGCCGACAACACCTTCGCCACCCCGGTGTTCACCCGGCCGCTGGAACTGGGCATCGACCTCAGCGTGGCCAGCGCCACCAAGTACCTGGGCGGCCATTCGGACCTTTTGGCGGGGGTGATCGCCGGCCGGGAAGCCGACGTGGTGGCCTGCTGGAACGTGGCCCGGCTCACCGGGCCGACCCTGGACCCGATGGCCGCCTGGCTGCTGCACCGGGGCTTGAAGACCCTGCACCTGCGGGTGATGCGCGCCGCTGATAATGCCCAATCGCTGGCCGCCTGGCTGCTCTGGCAGCCCCAGGTGACGCGCGTGGACTACCCCGGCGTGGCCGGCCACCCCGGCCACGCGGTGGCCGCCCGGCAGATGCTGGGCGGGTTCGGCGCCATGATGAGCTTTGAACTGACCGATGGCCTGGTGGCCGGGCAGAAGTTCTGCGAAGCCCTGGAGATCATCATCCGGGCGGTGAGCCTGGGCGGGGTGGAAAGCCTCATCCAGCACCCGGCCAGCATGAGCCACCTGCGCACGGCGCCGGAGGTGAAGGCGCGGCTGGGCATCACCGACGGCCTGCTGCGCTTCTCGGTGGGGATCGAGGATTCCGAGGATCTCCGGGCCGACCTGGAGCGCGGCTTCCAGGCCGCCGGAAGGTGAGGAGCGCCATGCGTCTGGTCATCAACGGAGAACCCCGCGAAGCGCCGGTCCTGGCCACCGTGGCCGAACTGGCCCTCTGGCTCGAACTGCCCGCGTTCGGCAGCGCCGTGGAGCTGAACGGGCAGGTGGTGCGCAAGGCGGAGTACCCGGAAACCCGGCTATGCGAGGACGACCGGCTGGAGGTGGTGCGGCTGGTGGGCGGCGGATAAGTCAGGATTTCGCCAGCACGTCCCAGCATCCGCCCTTGAAGTTCACATGGGCGCGCAGGTGGGGCAGGCTGGTGACATCCAGTTGCACCGGCTGGCCGCCCGCCGGGGTTTCCGAACTGAACCGGTGGAACTCGTCCACCAGGCCCTGCTCCAGGAGGTTCCGGGCCAGCTGGCCGCCGCCTTCGAACAGCACCCGGCCGACGCCGCGGGCGGCCAGCTCGTGCAGCAGGTGGCGCAGGCTGCAGCCGTTGGCGCTGGGCGGCAGGCGGAGATCCTCGACCCCGCGCAGGGCCGGCAGGTCCTCCACCACGGCGCGCAGCACCGGCTGGCCGGCCGCCGGCTGCCAGACTTTGCGGTTTTCGGGAAGCTGGCCGTGGCTGTCCAGAACCACCCGCAGGGCCTGGCGGTGCGGGGCGGTGGGGGCGTGCCAGCGGTCGGTGAGCAGGGGGTCGTCCACCTGGACGGTCCAGCGGCCCACCACGATGGCCTCGCTGGCCCGGCGCAGGGCGTGGGCCAGGTGTTGGATCTCCGGGGTGGTGACCTGGGTGCTCTGGCCTTCGGGCCCGATGGCGCCGTCCGAGCCGAGCGCCAGCTTGAGCATGACCCAGGGCAGGCCGGAATGGATGAGCTTGAAGAAAGGGGCGTGGAACTGGGCGCAGGCCGCACCCAGGACGCCCTCCTGGACCTCGATGCCGTGGGCCGTGAGGATGGCCAGGCCGCCGCCGTCCACCCTGGGATTGGGATCGCGCACGCCCACCACCACCCGCTTCACGCCGGCGCGGATCAGGGCGGCGGTGCACGGCGGGGTCCGGCCCTGGTAGCAGCAGGGCTCGAGGGTGACGTAGGCGGTGGCGCCGCGGACGTCTTCATCCCGGCTTTCGGCGTCCCGGAGCGCCATGATCTCGCCATGGGGATCCCCGGCCCGGGTGTGCACGCCGCGCCCCAGCACCCGGCCGTCCCGCATCATGACGCAGCCCACTGGCGGGTTCGGGCTGGACAGCCCGACCCCCAGCATGCCCTCCCGCAGGGCCATCGCCATGAACGCCTCGTCTCCGGTCAGGTGGACCGGATCCGGGAAGGGACCGCCGCAGGCCAGTTCCCAGGCCAGTTCGGGGGTGAGCGGCCTAGACATCAAGCAGGCCGTCGACGAAGGTCTCGGCATCGAAGGGGATCAGGTCGTCCAGCTGCTCGCCCACGCCGACGAAGGCGATGGGCAGCTTCAGCCGTTCCAGGATCGGCACGGCCACGCCGCCCTTGGCGGTGCCGTCCAGCTTGGTGAGGATCAGGTCGGTGACGCCGGCGGTCTGCTTGAAGGCCTCGGCCTGCACCAGGCCGTTCTGGCCGGTGGTGGCGTCCAGCACCAGGATCACCCGGTGCGGCGCTTCGGGCAGGACTTTCTGCAGGCTGCGCCGGATCTTGTCCAGTTCGCGCATGAGGTGGTCCTTGGTGTGCAGCCGGCCGGCGGTGTCCACCAGCACCCAGGGGATGCCCTTGGCCACGGCGCTGGCCGCGCCGTCATAGGCGATGGCCGCCGGATCGCCGCCCATCTGGTTGCGGATCACCGGCACCCCGGCGCGCTTGCCCCACAGCTCCAGCTGGTCGATGGCGGCGGCGCGGAAGGTGTCGCCCGCCACCACCAGCACCTCCTCGCCGCGGGCCTTGAGCAGGGCGGCCAGCTTGCCCACGGTGGTGGTCTTGCCGACACCGTTGACGCCCACCAGGAGCATCACCTGGGTGCCCGCGGCGGTGAAGGGGCGGGGCGGCACCAGGTGCAGGATCTTCAGCAGCTCATCCTTGAGCACGGCCTTGGGATCGATTTCCGCGGACTTCTTCAGTTCGAAACGCAGCCGCTCCATGAGCCGGGCGACGGCGTGCACGCCCAGGTCGGCCTGGAGCAGGAGATCCTCCAGCTCTTCCAGCTGGCCTTCGTCCAGCCGGCGCAGGCCGAGCAGCCGGCCCATGGGCGCCAGCACCAGCTCCTGGGTGCGCTGGAGGCCCTGCTTGACCTTGTTGAACAGGGTTCCGAACAGGCTCAATGGGCCCCCTTGGGCGCGTCGGCCTTGACTGCCTTGGGCGCCTTGGGCTTCTTGCGCTTTTCCGGCCGGACCCAGCCTTCCAGGGCGATCTCAAACACCTCCTCGACCTGCTTCACCGGGTGGAAATGCAGCTTGCGGCGCACCTCCGGAGCGATCTCCTCAAGATCCTTCTGGTTGGAGAAGGGGATGATGATGTTCTTCACCCCCACCCGCAGCGCGGCCAGCGCCTTCTCCTTGAGCCCGCCGATGGCCAGCGCCTCGCCGCGCAGATCGATCTCGCCGGTCATGGCGAAGGTGTTCTTCACCGGCACGCCCTTGAGCACCGAAAGCAGCACGGTGGCGATGGCCAGGCCCGCGCTGGGGCCGTCCTTGGGAATGGCGCCTTCGGGGAAATGGATGTGCAGGTCGAACTTCTGGAAGACTTCCGGTTCGATCTCGAAGGCGTCGCCGCGGGAGCGGATGTAGCTGAGGGCGGCCTGGGCGCTTTCCTTCATCACGTCACCCAGCTGGCCGGTGAGGGTCAGCGCGCCCTTGCCGGGCATCTTGAGGGCTTCCACGAACAGCACTTCGCCGCCGGTGGAGGTCCAGGCCAGGCCGGTCACCACGCCCACCCGAGGCGCCTTGAGCCGCTCATCCTGGAGCAGCTTCACCGGGCCCAGCAGTTCGTGGACGTTCTTGTCGGTGAGGGAGAGCTTGCCCTTCAGCTCGCCTTCGGCCACCTTGCGGGCCACCTTGCGGCAGACCGTGCCGATCTCCCGCTCAAGCTGGCGCAGGCCGGCCTCGCGGGTGTAGCCGGTGATGATGGCCTGGAGGCCCTTCTGGCTGAATTCCACCTGGTCCGCGCTGACCCCGTTCTTTTCCAGCTGGCGCGGGATGAGATGGCGTTCGGCGATGCCGATCTTCTCCTCCAGGGTGTAGCTGGACAGGTGGATGATCTCCATGCGGTCCCGGAACGCCGGCTGGATGGGGTCCAGCTCGTTGGCGTTGGTGAGGAACAGCACCTGGCTCAGGTCGATGGGCACGTTCATGTAGTGGTCGCGGAAGGTGTGGTTCTGCTCGGGATCCAGCACCTCCAGCAGCGCCGCGGAGGGGTCGCCGCGCATGTCCCGGCCGATCTTGTCCACTTCGTCCAGCATGATGACCGGGTTCACCGATCCGATCTGATGCAGGGCCTGGATGATCCGGCCGGGCATGGCGCCGACGTAGGTCCTGCGGTGGCCGCGGATTTCGCTCTCGTCATGGACGCCGCCCAGGGAGATGCGCGCGAATTTCCGCCCCAGCGCCCGGGCCACGCTGCGTCCCAGGCTGGTCTTGCCGGTGCCCGGAGGTCCCACGAAGCAGAGGATGGTGCCCTTGTGCTCCGGGTTCAATTTGCGCACGGCCAGGTACTCCACCAGCCGGTCCTTGATCTTCTCAAGGCCGTAGTGGTCCTCGTCGAGGATCCGCTTGGCTTCCTTGAGGTCCAGGTTGTCCTCGGTGATGGTGCCCCAGGGCATCTCGGTCATCCACTCCAGGTAGGTGCGGGTCACCGCGGTCTCGCTGGAGTCGGGGTGCATCCGCTCCAGCTTCTTGAGGTTGCGTTCGATCTCGGTGAGCGGCTCCGGGGGCACCTTCAGCTTGGCCACCTTGTCCCGGAAGGCCTGGATCTCCTCGGCCAGCTCGCTGCCCTCGCCCAGCTCCTGCTGGATGGCCTTGAGCTGCTGGCGCAGGTAGTACTCCCGCTGGCTCTTATCCATCTCGCCGCGGGCCTCCATGGTGATCTTCTGCTGCACTTCCAGCAGGTCGATTTCCCGCATCAGGAGCTCGTTGACGCGCTTGAGGCGCTGGATCGGGTTGGCGATCTCCAGGACTTCCTGCATCTGGGGCGGCTTGATATCCAGGTTGGAGGCCACCATGTCCGCCAGCCGGCCGGGGCTGTCCAGGTTGGCGGCGATGACCAGGACTTCCTGGGGCAGGTTCTTGCCCAGGGCCACGGCCTTTTCCAGGGTCTGCTTGACCGAGCGCAGCAGGGCGTCCAGCTCGATGTCGTGCTCGCCGATCTCGGATTCGGACAGGATCTCCACCTTGGCCTTGAACATGGATTCGGTTTCGGTGAAGTACTCCACCCGCACCCGCTGCAGGCCCTGGACCAGCGCCCGCACCCGGCCATCGGGCAGCTTGAGCACCCGCATGATCAGGGCGGCGGTGCCCACCGTGTACATGTCCTCGGGACTGGGGTCCTCCATCTCCATCTGCTTCTGGGAAAGCAGCAGGATCATGCGGCTCTCCACCAGGGCCGCGTCCACGGCGCGCAGGGATTTCTCCCGGCTCACGGAAAGGGGCAGGATCACGTACGGATAGACCACCACGTCGCGCAGCGGCAGGACTGGCAATACATCGGGAATTTTCGGCGATTCTTCAATGAGCTGGGGGATGACGATTTCTTCGGCCACGGGATACCTCTGGCTAATAGTCTAGCGGGATGTGCGTCAACGGGACTTCCGCCGCTTGGGCGGACCCGGTCGTTCGGGGGTCACGCCGGGGAACAGCGGCGTGGATTTGAAGGGCAGGGGGTCGGAGACGCGGGGGGCCTGGCGCGGCGCTTCCGGGACGTCCGGGGCCGGCGGGACCGGGCGGGGGGCGGGCCGCGGGGACTGGGCGGCCGTGGCGGGCATGAGGCCCTCCAGGGCCTTCACGAAGTCGGGGAGGTCCTTGAAATCGCGGTAGACGCTGGCGAACCGGACGTAGGCCACGGAATCGATCCGCTTCAGGGCGTCCATGACCAGCTCCCCCAGGTTGCGGCTGGGCACTTCCCGGTCGGGCAGTTCCATGAGCTTGGCCTGGATGTCGCCCGCCGCCTCCTCCAGGGTGCCCAGCGAGACCGGGCGCTTCTGGCAGGCGGACATGATGCCGCGCAGCAGTTTCTGCCGGTCGAACGGTTCGCGGCGGCCATCCTTCTTGACGATGAGGATGGGAACTTCCTCCAGGCGTTCATAGCTGGTGAACCGGCGGCCGCACTTCAGGCATTCCCGGCGCCGGCGGATGGCGTCGCCCTCACGGGATTCGCGGGAATCCACAACCTTGTCTTCGATGTGGCCACAGAATGGGCAGCGCATGGCTCCAGGTTAACCCAAAGCGGCCTGGGGAAACCCTGGGGGTTCCAGTGTTCTACGTGGAACACGGGGTGTCCTGGATCACGTCCTGGGCCTTCTTCCAGGAAAGGGGCGGCCTGAGCCCCGGGCAACGTGGTACCCTTCTGTCGTGAACGATTGATCGTCACCTTTCCCAGATAGAGGCTGCCCTATGCGCTACTTGCCCACGGCTCCTTCGGAGGATCGCGCCCTTCTTGATGCAATCGGGGTGGCACGGGCCGAAGATCTCCTGCAAGGAATTCCAGGCCGCTTGCGGCTGGATCGTGAACTCAACCTTCCCGGCCAGCAGTCGGAGCAGGAGGTGCTCCAGCAAATGACGGCCCTGGCCGGCATGAACACCCAATTCAGCTCCCGTTTCCTGGGCGCGGGTGCCTATGACCATTTCGTGCCGTCGGCGGTGGACCAGATGATCAGCCGGCAGGAATGGTTCACGGCGTACACGCCGTACCAGCCGGAGATCAGCCAGGGCACCCTGCAGCACATCTTCGAGTACCAGACCCTCCTGTGCGACCTCACCGGCCTGGAAGTGGGCAACGCCAGCCTCTATGACGGCGGCAGCGCCTGCGTGGAGACCGCGCTCATGGCCGTGCGCCTGCAGAAGAAGCGCAAGACCATCCTGATCTCGGCCGGCCTGCACCCGCACTACCAGGAGGTGCTCTGCACCAACATCACCCCGCACGAGGGGCTGAAGCTGGTGCTGGTGAACCTCAAGGACGGCGTCACCGACATGGACGACCTGGCTGCCAAGCTGGACGGCGACGTGGCCGCGGTGATGGTGGGCTATCCCAACTTCCTCGGCTGCGTGGAGGACCTCAAGGCGATCGCCGATGCGGCCCACGCCGCCGGCGCCCTGGCCGTCTCGGTCACCCAGGAGGCGCTCGCCTTCGGCTGGCTGGAAGCTCCCGGCAAGCTGGGCGTCGATATCGCCACCGGCGAGGCCATGTCGTTCGGCAACAAGCTGAACTTCGGCGGCCCCTACCTGGGCTTCCTCACGGTCAAGGACAGCCAGAAGCGCGAGCTGCCCGGCCGGGTGGTGGGCCAGACCCGCGACCTGGACGGCCAGGTGGGCTACGTGCTCACCCTCACCGCCCGGGAACAGCACATCCGCCGGGACAAGGCCACCAGCAACATCTGCTCCAACCAGGGGCTGGTGGCGCTGCGGGCCAACATCTACCTGCAGCTGGCCGGCCCCGAGGGGATCAAGGGCCTGGCTGAGCAGAACGCCGCCAAGGCCCAGTACCTCCAGGCCCGCCTGCTGGAGCTGCCGGACTTCTCGGGCAAGTTCAGCGCGCCCTTCTTCAACGAGTTCGTCACCAGCTACCATGGCGACATGAAGGCGCTCCAGGCGGCCTGCACCAAGGCCGGCATCCTCCCGGGCCTCGACCTCACGCCCTACGCCGCCGATCTCAAGAACTGCATCCTCTGGTGTGCCACTGAACTGAACAGCCGCGCGCAGATCGAGCAGCTGGTCGAAGTTCTGGCCCGCGTTCCCAGCCTGGTTGGATTAGCGGGCGTTGCAAAATAACTTGTGCAGTTCAAGTTGTTTTGCTACGGCCGCTGAGACCGGGGCCACCAACGCGCTCTTAAACCATTCGTCACGAAACGGCTAAGGATATGAAAAATGACCACCAGAACCCGTGAACCTCTCATTTTCGAACGCTCCGTGCCCGGCAAGGTCGGCATGGATCTGCCCAAGCTCGACGTGCCCGCCGCGAAGGACACCCGCCCCGCCCATCTGAAGCGCAGCGGCTTCGACGCCCTGCCCTCGGTCAACGAGGTGGACGTCATCCGCCACTTCACCCGCCTCTCCAAGTGGAACTACGGGGTG
>CAZVHQ010000036.1:0-1163 GCA_964627225.1 uncultured Mesoterricola sp. | reverse complement strand
CGAGGTGGACGTCATCCGCCACTTCACCCGCCTCTCCAAGTGGAACTACGGGGTGGACGACGGCTTATATCCGCTGGGCTCCTGCACCATGAAGCACAACCCGAGGGTCAACGAGAAGGTCGCCGCCCTGAGCGGCTTCGCCGACACCCATCCGCTGGCTCCGGCCGAGCATGTCCAGGGCAACCTGGCCGTGCTCTACACCCTCCAGGAATGGCTCAAGGAGATTACCGGCCTGCCGGCCGTCACCCTGCAGCCTTGCGCCGGCGCCCACGGCGAACTCACCGGCGTCATGCTGATCCGCTCCTACCATGTGTCCCGGGGCGCACGGCGGCGGGTCATCCTGCTGCCCGACAGCGCCCACGGCACCAACCCGGCCAGCGCCGCCATGGCGGGCTACGAGGTCGTCGTGGTCGCTTCCCAGGCTGACGGCACGGTGAGCTTCGAGGATGTCACCGGCCACGACGGCAAGCTACACAAGGGCCTGACCAGCCTCCTGGCCGAGCTCAAGGAGGACGTCGCCGGCCTCATGATCACCAACCCCAACACCCTGGGCATTTTCGAATACCGCATCGCCGACATCTGCAAGGCCATGCACGCGGTGGGCGGGCTGGTCTACATGGACGGCGCCAACATGAACGCCATGGTCGGCGTGGCCCGTCCCGGCGACTTCGGCGTGGACCTCATGCACCTGAACCTGCACAAGACCTTCTCCACCCCGCACGGCGGCGGCGGCCCCGGCTCCGGCCCGGTGGCCTGCAGCAAGGAGCTGGAACCGTTCCTGCCCCGGCCGGTGGTGGTGCGCGATACCACCCCGGTCGGCGAAGGCCAGGTGGCCCGGCACAGCTACCGGCTGGACTGGGACCGCCCGCAGAGCATGGGCAAGGTGCAGGCCTTCTTCGGCAACTACGGCATCGTGGTCCGGGCCCTGACCTACTGCATCAGCCACGGCGGCGACGGGCTCAAGGCCGCCACCCTGCGCGCCATCGTCAACGCCAACTACATCCGCAAGGAGCTGGCGGGCGTCTACCACATGGAATACCAGACCCCGACCCTGCACGAAGTGATCCTGGACGACAGCGAACTGGCCAATGAGGTGAGTACCCTGGATGTGGCCAAGGGCCTCATCGACCGCGGCTTCCATCCGCCCACGATCTACTTCCCGG
>CAZVHQ010000035.1:0-38258 GCA_964627225.1 uncultured Mesoterricola sp. | reverse complement strand
TGTGCAGGCAGCGCTGCCCCGGGCCGCAGGTCTCGGGGGTGCAGTGGGGCATCCCGGGCAGGGCGCCGTTGTAGCCGCCGGAGGCGATCCCGCCGTCCGGCCGGAGCAGGATGCAGCCCACCTTCAGCCGGCAGCAGGTGCCCAGGCGGCTCAGTTCCAGAGCCATGCGCAGGAAGACATCGTCTTTCAGGTCGCCGCGTTCGGTCATGGAAGCTCCTGCCGCATTGTATCCGGACTAAGAGGGTAGCACTTCGATGCCGATCTCATGCACCGGGCCATCGGCCCGCTCCATCCAGAGCACGTGCGCCCCCAGGGCCCGGGCGAGCGTGTTGACGCCTTCACGGGTTTCCGGCTGGAGGGCGTTCTTGAGGTCCACGTGCAGGGTCAGCCGCACCTGGGCGCCGCGCAGCCGCTCGCCCTGGCGCGCCATTTCCCGGTAGACGCCCAGCACCACGGTCTCGGCGCTGAGCCGGCGGCCGGAACCGGCGCAGTGCGGGCAGGAGGAGGTGAGCAGGCGCTCCAGGCTCGGGCCGGTGCGCTTGCGGGTCATCTCGACCAGGCCGAAATCGCTGATCTCCACGGCCCGGGCGTGGTTGCGGTCGCGCTCCAGCTCCTCCTGCAGCCGTTTCATCACGCTTTCCCGGTGGCCGGCGTCCATCATGTCGATGAAGTCGATGACGATGATCCCGCCCAGGTTGCGCAGCCGCAGCTGGCGCACCACTTCGGGGATGGCCTCCATGTTGGTGAGGAAGACGGTCTCCTCCAGGTCCTTCTTGCCGACGAACTTGCCGGTGTTCACATCGACGCTCACCAGGGCTTCGGTCTGGTTGATGACGATGCTGCCGCCGTGCTTGAGGAAGACCTTGGCCTGGTGCGCGCTGTCGATCTCCTTCTCGATGGCGAAGGCCTCGAAGATCGGCAGGTCGCTGGTGAAGTGCTTGACCCGGCCCACCCACTCCGGGTGCAGCCGGCTGACGAAGTCCACCACTTCCCGGTAGGTGTCGTCCCGGTCCACCCAGAAGCTGGCCACTTCTTCCCGGAACAGGTCGCGCAGCACCTTCTGCAGCAGCCGGAAATCCTTCCAGACCAGGCTGGGGGCATGGAGGTGCTGGCACTTGACCTGCAGTTCCGCCCACAGCTCGCGCAGGTAGGTGACGTCGCCCACCAGGTCCTCGTCCTTTTCGCCGATGGCGGCGGTGCGCACGATGAAGCCTTCGCCGGGCTGGGCGTGGCTCTTGATGAGGCTGCGCAGGCGCTCGCGCTCCTGGGGGTTGACGATCTTCCGGGAGATGCCCACATGCTCGATGCCCGGCATGAACACCAGGTAGCGGCCGGGAAAACTGATGTGCCGGGACAGGCGGGGCCCCTTGCTGCCGATGGGATCCTTCACCACCTGGACCAGGATCTCCTCGCCCTCGCGCACCGGGGGCAGGCTGATGGGCAGGATGGGGAATTCCAGCACGCCGGCTTCGCCATCCTCCTCTTCGGGAGCCTCCTCGCTGGGCAGGCGGTGGGCCTCGGGCTCATCCAGGTAGAGGAAGCCGTCCTTGGCCCCGCCGATGGCCACGAAGGCGCTCTGCATGCCCTGCAGGAGCTTGGCCACCTTGCCTTTGTACACATCCCCCACTTGGCTGGCCTGGGTGGTGCGTTCAATGAACAGTTCGCATAATTGCCCGTTCTCCAGCAGGGCAATGCGCGTCTCCAGCGGGGTCGCATTGACCACGAGGGACCGTCTGACTTCCATGGCTGTTACCTCTCTAAAACTCGGCCGGAGCGCAACCTGCGATCCCCCATGCGCCTCCGGCCGTACCAGACCGGCAGCGTACCCTTTTTAACAAGTCTAAGGAATTATGGGAAGGAGAACTTGGACTTCCGTCTGAGGCCGAGGCATCAGGCCACCGGCGTGCACTCCCGGTCGAGGGTGCGCAGCGGGGCGTTGTGCCCATCCACGAACACCACCTTCGGCCGCCGGCCGGCGGCTTCCTGCTCGGTCATCCACCCGTACGCCGCCAGGATCACCAGATCCCCGGCCTGGACGTGGTGGGCAGCCGCCCCGTTGATCCCGATCTCCCCGGACCCGGACGTCCCCGGGATTACATAAGTGCTTATTCTAGAGCCATTGGTTATATCGTAGATATCGATCTTTTCGTTTTCCAGGAATCCGGCGGCTTCGATCAGCACCGGATCGATGGTGATGGAACCCATGTAGTCCAGATCGGCCCGGGTTACCACGCAGCGGTGGATCTTGCCCAGCAGGAATTGACGCAGCATATCAGCCTCCGGTCCAGGCCCATGAGGGGGTCCCGGCCAGTGATCAGTATCGCCCGTTCCGGCGCCCGGCGTCCAGTCAGGGCTTGCCCTCGGATTCCAGGTGGCTGATGAACTGGGTCGCCTCGCCGCTGGGCGACAGCAGCACGTTGTCGATCAGCCGGGTGCCGTCCAGGACCACCGCGACGCAGAGGGCGGCGGGGCGGTTGATGGGGCCGGACAGGGCGTCCATGGTCAGCGGGTCCACCGCTTCGCAGTACTGGATCACATCCATGCCCTGCAGTTCCTGGCGGACCGTGGCGATGAGCAGGGCAGCGTCCCGTTCACCGCCGCGGAACCTGGCTTCGGCGGCGAACAGCCCGCGGCTGATGCCCAGGGCGGTCTGCCGGGCCTGGGGACCCAGGTAGGCGTTGCGCGAACTGAGGGCCAGGCCGTCCGGCTCGCGCACGGTCGGCGCCACCAGGATGTCCACCGGCAGGTTCAGGTCCTTCACCACCCGGCGGATGATGGAGGTCTGCTGCAGGTCCTTCTGGCCGAAGAAGGCCAGGTCGGGCTGCACCAGGTTGAAAAGCTTGGTCACCACGGTGGCCACGCCCCGGAAATGCCCGGGGCGGAACCGCCCGCACAGGGCGTCGCCCATGGGCCCGACTTCGATGGAGGTGGAGAAGCCCGTGGGGTAGATCTCGGACGGCTCCGGGATGAACAGGGTGCCGACGCCCAGGCGCAGGCACAGGTTCTGGTCCCGCTCCAGGTCCCGGGGGTACTTGGCCAGGTCCTCGCCGGGGCAGAACTGGGTCGGGTTGACGAACACCGAGACCACGGTGGTATCGCAGCGGGCGGTGCTCTGGCGGATCAGGGAAGCATGCCCTTCGTGGAGAAACCCCATGGTGGGGACCAGACCGATGCTCTGGCCGCTGTCCCGCACCGCTTTGAGGGCGACACGCAATTCAGGGATGGAACGGACGATACGCATGAATTGAATTGAACCTCACTCGCTCGGTTGCTGATGATCTCCACCCGGTTCCGTGGAGGGCTGCCACGCATTGAGCATCTTCCGGGCTTCCTTGGAAAGGATATATGACTCCTGCCGCCCTGGGAACCTCCCGGCTCGGATATCCTCACTCCCCCGTGCCGGCCCGGGCCGAATTTCCTCAAAGATATTCATACTGCTTCGAATAAAATTTGGCGACCGGCCACGGCCCCGGGCGGAAATTTCATGAAAAGAAAATACTGGTCCGGAACGCCCCGGTCTTGCGCCGGCTCATGGCTCCGCCCGGAAGGCAGGGACCATGGACAGATCGACGGTGGTGGGATTCCAGTCCGGCGCGGGCGCCACCGGCCCGGGCCAGGCGACGCTGAGCTCCGCGCGCCGGGCCGCCCGCTGGAACCGGTGCAGATCGTTCCGTCCCAGGAAGGACCGGCCGGCATCCGCCGGCAGCTTGGCCCACAGTTCGAGGGCGCTGGCCAGGGCGTCCTCGACCCGGACCCGGGCGCCCAGCTTCTCCCCGTGTTCCAGCAGGAGCTCCGAGGACCGGGTGGCGGCCTCCAGCACCAGGTGCGGAAACTTCAGTTCCCGGGCCCCGGCGATGACCTCGCCCCAGGCCGTCAGGGCCGGCGCCAGCGCCTGGGCGCCTCCGGCCGCGTTGAGCAGCAGCGCGTGGGCCCGGTGCCACTCGACCTCCAGCCAGCGCGAGCCGCCCCCTTCCACCAGCGCCTTGAGCTGCTCCAGGCGCATCCAGGCGGGTTCGAGCTGCGCCCCCTCCTGGGCCTCGGCCTGGATGCAGCGGAGCCGTGCCAGCCGTTCCCGCCAGACCAGGCCGGCATGGGCCAGGCGGTTGGCCGCGGCCTGGTAGTGCCGGCGCGCGGCGCTCCAGGCATCGGTGAACGCCGCGCTTTCGCCCTCGAGGAAGACCCGTTCGCCCAGCTCCACCGGCGTGGCCGTGGCGACCCGCAGCAGCAGGAGATCGGCCTGCTCCGGCTGGCCCAGGGCGGCCAGGTTGCGGGCCTGCCAGACCCGGGCCCGGGCGGCCCGCGGGTCATCCCCCAGCAGCTCGAACCGGCGCAAGGCGCTGTCCAGGCTGGCCCGGGCCGGCCCCAGGAACTGCCGGCAGCTCCACAGGATGCCCAGCCTCAGCTGGCATTCGGCCACCAGGGCCTGGTCATCCAGGGAGCGCGCCAACACCAGGGCTTCCTGCAGGCATTCAAGGGCCGGGTCGGCCTGGCCCATGCCCTGGCGCACCTGGCCCAGGGCGTCCAGGGCCTGGACCAGCATGCGCCGGTCGCCGTCGTGTTCGGCCAGGCGCCGGACCGGATCCAGGGTGGCCAGCGCGGCCTGGAAGCGTGCCCCTTCGCCTTGGGCCCGGCCCAGTTCCAGCTGCAGCTCCGCCCGGTCGCGGCGGCCCGCCCCGGCGTCCTTGCGATCCAGCAGCTCCAGCCCGGAGCGCAGGCTGGCCACGCCCGCTCCCCACTCGCCCCGGCACAGCTGGAGCCGGCCCAGGGCCAGGCGCAGGCGGGGCTGCTCGGGGTGGAACGGATGGTCCGCCAGCACGGCCGAGGCGCGTCGGAGGGAGGCCGCGGACGCCTCCAGGCGGCGCAGCCGCAGTTCCAGCAGGCCCTGTTTCCGTTGCAGCCGGGCCGCGGCCTCTTCCTCAGGCGCGCCGCCGTCCGCCGCGCCCAGGATGCGGATGGCCCGCGCCAGGGCCTCCAGCGCGCGCCCCACCGGGGGGAGCCCGGCCGTGCCCAGCCCGTCCCCGGCCGTGGCCCGGTCCCAGGCGTCGGCCTGGAACTCCCACAGCCGGGCTTCCTGGAACCTGTCCGGCCCCAGGGCGAGCGCCTCCTTGACGATGCGTCCGGCCTGGAGCGGGCCGGTCAGCTCCCGTTCCACGCCTTCGAGCACTTTGCCCAATGCCGCCCCCCGGTCCAGGGCGAAGGCCTGCAGCCGCACCGCCAGCAGCGGCCTGCCGCCCTGCTCGTCCATGGCCTTCAGCAGCACCTGCGCGCCGGCCCGGATCTCCCGCGAGGTCATCCGGGCGAGGGCCAGGTCCCGCTCCGCCGGCCCGGCGATGCGCGCCGCGCCATCCGCCAGCAGGATGAGCTTGGCCCCGGCGGCGGGGTGCAGGGCCTCCTCCAGCGCGTCACCGTCCAGCCCCAGGGCCCGGCCCAGGGTGGCGAAGCCCAGCGGCCCATCCGCCAGGGCGAGGTGGTTCACGGCGTTCCGGGAGGCGGGCCGAAGCCGCCGCAGGCGCCCCGCCAGGATGCCCGCCATGAGGTCCGACCGCAGCTCCAGGCCCGGCCCGCCGTCCGGGGCGCAGGCCCAGCGGCCGTTCCGCAGCAGGATGCTGCCCGCGCCCTGGGCCTGCTCCAGGGTCTTCTGCAGCAGCCCGGGATTGCCCAGGCTGGCAACAGCCAGCCGGGCCAGAAACTCTGCCGGCAGGTCGTGGGGCCCCAGAAGATCCTCCATGACCTGATGAATGCCGTCATCCTCGAGCCGGTCGAGGATGACCGTGGCGCAGGCCGGAAGGCGCGCCAGCGCCGCGCAGCAGGCCTTCCCCTCCGGGCCCAGCCCCGGCTCCCGGGCCGAAAGCAGCCACGGCAGGGCGGACCCCGCGGCCAGCTCGCGGAGCCACCCGGGGATTTCCGGGCCGGCCCGTTCCAGGCCCCGGATCAGCACCAGCCTGGGGTGCCGGGCCTGGGCGAAGGCCATGGCTTCCAGGATGGCGGCGATCTCCTTCGGCTCCGGCGCGCGCGCCGGGGAGCGCCGTCCGCCGCGCAGGAAGGCGAAGGTGGCCATGCGCCCGGAGAGGGCCCGGGCCACCCCGGGCAGCGCCGCGTACAACTCCGCCTCCAGGCCGGCGATGAGTTCGGCCACCACCCGTTCCAGCAGCCCCCCGGCCCCTTCGCCCGGAAAGATGTCCAGGTCGGCCACCCAGATCCCTTCGGTTTCGGCGACGGCCGCGGCCCAGTCGCACAGCCGGCCGTGCCCCAGGCCCTCCTCGCCCTGGAGCAGCACCACCCGTTCCATGGGAATGGCCGCGCCCAGGCCGAGCATCAGCGACTTCAGGTAGGTGAGCTCGCGCATCCTGCCGCGCAGCGGCAGTTGGCCGCGGTCGGCGAATTCCGGCGGCTCCTCCCAGGGCCGCTCGCCGCTTCCCGCGCCCACCGGGGCCTGCAGCGGATCCAGCCGGCCCAGCAGGGCCTCCCGGTCCAGGCCGGGCGCGCCCAGGACCCGCGGCGCGAGCACCCGGCCGGGCTCGTACCCGATCACCTCGGGGAGCAGCAGCCGGGGCACCCTGGACCCGTCCAGGGCTGCGCCGATGCGGGCCTTGAGCGCGAGCCGGCCGGCCCGGTCGGCCTGGGCCCACAGGCGCGCCAGCGGGGTGCCGCCCAGTTCCTGGAGGAACCAGGCCCGGCCCCGGTCGAAGCCCAGGTGGCAGGGCCCCGGGTCCATCGCCTCGGCCCGGGAGAAGCGCTGAAGGAAGGCTTCCCGGAGCGTGTCCAGCATCCCGGCCGGCGGGCATGGCTCCCACAGCTGCAGCAGGTTGCGCGGGCCCTCACCATCCCGGCGCACCACCACCCAGACACAGCCCGGCCCAGCCAGGGGCGGCGCCACCGGGACATACCAGTGCGGCCCCAGGCGCCAGCCCTGGCCCGTCACGCGCACTCCGCCGGAAGGCGGAACCCTTTTCCTCGCCGAGCTGGGATCATGCCGGGGATTCTAGCACCGTCGGATGCATGGTGATCGAGGGTCCGTACCGGGCGCCGGCAACCCGGCTTGCCGCGCCGATGGATTTTCCCGTTTGACAAAAACAGGATTGATCCACAAACTCTGGGCTATGAAAAAAATTCGTGGATCGAACCTGGCCGAAAGGTCCGGCACGTTGTGAGGGCGGAGGCATGGCAGGTGCGCCGTGAGCCAGCGCCGGCTCCCAGCCATTCCGGTGGCCTTCCGCTGAAGCATTGGCGCACCGTCACAAGGGGTGGAATTTTTATAGCTGCACAGGGGCAGATGTCGGATTATGGTTTCCATGACCCGCAGACAGTGGAGATCTTGAATGCACCCATTTGATCGAGCCGCTCGTCTTCTGTTGCCTGCGGGTGCGATGGCGGTGCTGGCGACCGTGCTGGCGGTGGGCTGGTTCGTCCAGCCCGGCCGGTTCGCGCGGGGCTATGCGCCGGCCCAGCCGATTCCCTTCTCCCACCGGCTGCATGCCGGCACGCTCCAGGTGGCTTGCCTCTATTGCCATTCGGGCGCCTCGCGCTCCCGGATCGCCGGCATCCCGGCGGTGGAAACCTGCATGAACTGCCACCGCTATACCAAGATCGACAGCCCGGCGATCATCCGGCTCACCGAGGTCTACCGGTCCGGCGCGCCGCTGGTATGGCGCCGGGTGCACCATCTTCCCCAGCACGTGTTCTTCGATCACCGTCCCCATGTGAACGCGGGCGTGGCCTGCCAGACCTGCCACGGCCAGGTGCAGGACATGGACACGGTTTCCCAGCACATGTCCATGCGCATGAGCAACTGCCTGGGTTGTCACCGGGATCCCCATGCCGCGCTGCCCGTGGGCACGTCCATCCGGACGGCCCCCGAGCATTGCAGCGCATGTCACCGATAGAGGAACAGCATGTCTGAACGAACGACCGGAGAAGCATCGGAAAGCACGGGCCGCGCGGGGTTCGTCCAGGGCCTGGCCGTGCTTGCCGCCACCCTCAGCGTCGCCTGGCTGAACCTGCCGGCCCTGCTCCTGCCCGGCCTGTCCGGCCCGGCGCGCCGCCCATCCATCAAACCCCCTAGCCGATCGGTGAAGCGCCGTGGATGATACCTCTCGAACCCCATCGGAAGCCGCCCCGCAGGACCGCCCCTGGCGTTCGCTGGAGGAGCGCGGGGAGACCGCCCCGGTCCGGGCCGCCGCAGCGCGCGAGTTCGCGCCCGGAGCCACCGAACCGCCCACCGGGCTCTCCCGCCGGCAGTTCCTGGAACTGGCGGGCGCCACCACCCTGCTGGCGTCCACCGCCGCCTGCTCCAGCAACGACCGGGGCGGCATCGTGCCCTACACCCGGCGCCCGCCCGAGGTGGTGCCCGGCGTGGCGAACTACTACGCCTCCACCTTCCAGGAAGGCACGCGCGCCTATGGCGTCCTGGTGAAGACCCGGGAAGGCCGGCCGATCCACATCAGCGGCAACGACGAGCACCCGCGGCTGAAAGGCAAGACCTCCCCCCGGGCCGTGGCCGACGTCCTGCGCCTCTACGATCCGGACCGCCTGCGCGGGCCCAGGGTCGAGGGCCGCCCGGCCTCCTGGGACGCGGCCCTGGGCCGGATCGTGCCCGCCCTGGCCGCGGCCAGGGCTTCGGGCGCCAAGGTCCTGCTGCTCACCGGCGCGCTGGAATCGCCCACCCGCAAGGCCCTGGTGGCCGACCTGGGGCGGGCCCTGCCGGGGCTCCGGCACCTGGCCTGGGAACCCGCGTCGGCGACGGGCGCAGAGGCCGCCGCGGCCGCCTTCGGCGCCCCCGTCACCCTGGCGCCCAGGGTCGAAAAGGCCAAGGTGATCCTCTCCTTCGGCGCCGATTTCCTGAACGGCGAGGACCCCGCGGCCATCGAGGCCTTCGCCGCGAAACGCCGGCTGCGCGGCCCGAAGGAGCCCATGAACCGCCTGTGGGTCGTGGAAGGGGCCATGACCCTGACCGGCGCCAAGGCGGACCACCGCTTCCCGATGCGGCCTTCCCGCGCGGCCCTGGCGGCCTTCGGCCTGGCCAAGGCGCTGCGCGACAAGCACGGCCTGCCCCTGCCGGAGGGCGTGGACCTGGCCGGCATCGACGCCTCGCCCCAGGCGCTCGGCATCGAGCCCAGGGCCTGGGAGGCCCTGCTGGCCGACCTCAAGGGCGCAGGGCGGGAAGCCCTCGTGCTCTGCGGCGACGGCATGCCCGCCGAAGCCCACCAGGCCGTGCATCTGCTGAACGCCATGCTGCGCGCCGAAACCCTGGAGATGCGCACGGCCGAGCCGCTGGCTTCGCACCGGGACCTGGAGCGCGAGGTCCAGGCCATGGCCGCCGGCACCTATGCCGCCGTGCTGCTGTGGGGCGTCAACCCGGCCTACGCCTTTCCCAGGCCGGAAGCCTGGGCCGCGGGCCTGGCCAAGGTGCCGCTGCGCGCCTGGATCGGGCTGCAGGAGGACGAATCCGCGGCCCAGTGCCAGGTGCTGCTGCCCGAACACCACTGGCTGGAGGCCTGGGGCGACCATGACGGCGGCACGGGGCTGCTCACCCTGCAGCAGCCGGCGGTCGGGCCGCTCTACGACACCCGCCAGGGCGAGGACGTGCTGCTCGGCCTGCTGCGCGGGCTGGCCGCCGCCGTCCCCGAGGACTACCACGCCTACCTGAGGGCGCGCTGGCAGCGGGAGGTCTATCCCGGCGGCGTCGTGCCCTTCGAACGCTACTTCGAGGCGGCCCTGCACGACGGCGTCATCCCGGTGGCCGCCCGGCCCGGCCCCGCCCCGTCCCTGAAGAGCGCCCCGGTGAACGCCGCGGCCCGGCGCCCCGCCGAAGCGGCCGGGGACTACGAACTGGTCCTGTTCCCCGGGGCCGGCGTGCATGACGGCCGGTACGGCAACAACGCCTGGCTGCAGGAGTGCCCCGACCCGGTCACCAAGAGCACCTGGGGCAACCCGCTCAACGTCTCGGTGGCCGATGCCGGGCGCCTGGGACTCAAGGACGGCGACCTGGTGACGCTCACCGCGGGCGGCACCACCCTGGTGACGCCCATCATGGTGCAGCCGGGCCAGGCGCCCGGCGTGCTGGCCCTGGCCCTGGGCTACGGCCGGACCACGGGCCAGGTGGCCAAGGACGTCGGCCTCAACGCCTACCCGCTCATGGACCCGGCCACGCCCGGCCTGCGCCGCGCCGTCAGCCTGGCCAAGATCCGCGGCCACCGCGAACTGCCCGTCACCCAGAGCCACAGCCGGATCGAGGGGCATGAGATCGTGCATTCGTTCTCCCTCGCGGAATACGCCCGGGAGGCCGCGCGCCCCAAGCACCGCGGCAACCCCGAAAGCCTGTACCGCGACCAGGCCTTCCCCGAGCACAAGTGGGGCATGACCATCGATCTGGCCGCCTGCGTGGGCTGCAGCGCCTGCATCCTGGCCTGCCAGTCGGAGAACAACGTGCCGGTGGTGGGCCCCGAGCAGGTGGCCAAGGGCCGGGAGATGCACTGGATCCGCGTCGACCGCTACTACCTGGGCCGGCCCGAGAACCCCCGGGTGGTCCAGCAGCCCATGCTCTGCCAGCACTGCGATGACGCGCCCTGCGAGAACGTCTGCCCGGTGAACGCCACCAACCACAGCCCCGAAGGGCTGAACCAGATGGCCTACAACCGCTGCGTGGGCACCCGCTACTGCGCCAACAACTGCCCGTACAAGGTGCGCCGGTTCAACTTCCTGGAGTACACCGCCCACCGGAAGGAGCCCGAATCCCTGGTCTACAACCCCGAAGTCACGGTGCGGCCCCGGGGCGTGATGGAGAAGTGCTCCTTCTGCATCCAGCGCATCCAGGACGGCAAGGTGCGCGCCAAGGTCGAGCGCCGGCCCCTGCGGGACGGCGAGATCACGCCCGCTTGCGCCGCCGCCTGCCCAGCCCAGGCCATCGTGTTCGGCGATCTCAAGGATCCCGCCAGCCGGGTCGCGCGACTTTCGGACAGCAACCGCGGCTACAAGGTGCTGGAAGAGCTGGGCGTCCGGCCGGCCATCACCTACCTGGCCAATCTGAGCAACCCCGCGCTCGAAGGGGCGGACCATGAATCCTGAGCCCACCTCCTTCCCGGCCGGACTCCCCGAGGTCCTGCGCGCGCCGGCCCTGACCGTGGGCAAGGTCACCCCCGGCAGCGTGGACGACCAGGTCCTGCGCTTCCCGGGCCAGGCCCCGCCGTTCAAATGGTACGTGGCCGTCGCCTGCACCAGCGCGGTCGCGGCCCTGGGCATGGCCCTGATCGGCTACACCTTCTACCGCGGCATCGGCGCCTGGGGCAACACCAGCCCGGTGTTCTGGGCGTTCGACATCATCAACTTCGTCTTCTGGGTGGGCATCGGCCACGCCGGGACGCTCATCTCCGCCATCCTCTTCCTGCTGCGCAAGCGCTGGCGCAACGCCATCGCCCGCTTCGCCGAGGCCATGACCATCTTCGCCGTGATGTGCGCCGGCATCTTCCCGCTCATCCACGTGGGCCGGCCCTGGGTGGCCTTCTGGCTGCTGCCCTATCCCAACCAGCGCGGCCTGTGGACCAACTTCCGCTCGCCCCTGCTCTGGGACGTGTTCGCGGTCAGCACCTACTTCTCGGTGTCGCTGATGTTCTGGTACCTGGGCCTGATCCCCGACCTGGCCTCCCTGCGCGACCGCACCGAAAGCCGGATCCGCAAGCCGATCTACGCCATCCTCAGCCTCGGCTGGCGCGGCGCCGCCAACCACTGGCGGCACTACGAAAAGGCCTACATCCTGCTGGCCGGCCTGGCCACGGGGCTGGTGCTTTCAGTGCACAGCGTGGTCTCCTTCGACTTCGCCACCTCCATCGTCCCGGGCTGGCACATGACCATCTTCCCGCCCTACTTCGTGGTGGGCGCCGTCTTCGCCGGGTTCGCCATGGTCCTGGTGGTGCTCATCGTGGTGCGCGAGGCCATGGACCTGCACAACCTCATCACCGACTTCCACCTGGAGGTGATGTGCAAGGTCATCCTCGGCATGAGCTGCCTGATGGGCTACGCCTACGTCATCGAGGGCTTCACCGCCTGGTACAGCATGAATTCCTTCCTCCACCATGTGTTCATGAACTACATCACCGGCACCTACGGCTGGGCGGGCTGGCTGACGATCACCTGCAACGTGCTGCTGCCGCAGCTCCTGTGGTTCAGGAAGTGCCGCCGGAGCTACCCCTGGATGCTCCTGGTGGCCGCCGCCGTGACCGTCGGCATGTGGTTCGAGCGCTTCGTCATCATCGTCATCTCCCTGCACCAGGACTACCTGCCTTCGGCGTGGCGCATCTACAAGCCGACCCTCACCGACTACGGCATCCTGCTCGGCTCGTTCGGCATCTTCTTCACGCTGGTGCTGCTGTTCGCGCGGGTCCTGCCGGTGATCGCCACCTCCGAGATGAAGGCCGACCTGCCCGGCGCGCAGCCCAGGCATGGAGCAGACCATGAATGAGACCTTCGCCGTCCTGGGCCTGTTCGACAGCGCCGATGCGCTGATGGAGGCGGTCCCCAAGGTCAAGGCCCGGCACCTGGGCCGGCTGGAAGCCTACACCCCCTACCCGGTGCACGGCCTGGACCGGGCGCTGGAGCAGCGCCGCTCGCCGCTGGCCGGCATGGTCATGGTCATGGGCGTGCTGGGCGCCTTGACCGCCCTGCTGTTCCAGTACTGGATCAGCGCCGTGGACTATCCCATCATCACCGGAGGCAAGGCGCCCTCCTCCTGGCAGGCCTTCGTGCCCATCATGTTCGAGGTCATGGTCCTGTTCGCCACCTTCACCGCCGGCCTGGGCATGCTCCTGCTGTTGAACCGGCTGCCCACCTTCGGCCATCCGGTGCTCCAGGCCAAGGCCATCCGCGGGATCACCCGGGACCGCTTCGCCCTGGCCGTGGAGGCCGAGGAGGGCGCCGGCGACGGCTTCGCCCCGGTGGCCCGGGCTGCCCTGGAAGCGGCGGGCGCCCGCGACATTGAACTGCTGCCGGCACCCGCCCGGGGCCCGTGGCTCACCGCCGGGTTCATCCAGAAGTCCCTGGCCGGAATCGCCGTCGCCTGCCTGGTCTCGGGGCTGGTCATGTACGGCGCGGTGAAGCTCATCCCCGTGCTGCCCCCCATGTCGCACATGGAAGACCAGCCGCGGCTCGACCCCCAGGCGCAAAGCACCTTCTTCAAGGACGGCCGGGGCATGCGCATGCCGGTGGCGGGCACCGTCGCCCGGGGCTTCATGCCCCCCGGCTTCGCCTCCGAGGACGAAGCCGCCCGGCTGGTGAACCCCCTGCCGCGCACCCCGGCGGTGCTGGCCAAGGGCCGCGCCGAATACCAGATCCGCTGCGCGGTCTGCCACGGCGCCCTGGGCAACGGCATCCCCACGCTCTCGGCGGCCTACGGCGCCAAGCCGGCCAACCTGCAGGCGCCCAATTTCCAGGCCTATTCGGACGGCCGGATCTACGGAGCCATCGTCCTGGGCAAGAACGCGATGCCCTCCTACGCCGCCGACCTCCCGGAGGACGCGCGCTGGGCGGTGGTCCATTACGTGCGCGCCCTGCAGCGCGCCCAGAACGCCAAAGACGAGGACCTGAAATGAGCGCCGACCGAACCGTCAAGTTGCTCTGGAGCGCCACGGCCCTGGGCGGCGCCGCCGCGGTGGCCTCCTACTTCGTCATGGGCGGGCCGAGGTTCTGGGCCAATTGGGTGGTGTGGTTCCTGTTCCTCCTGACCCTGGCGCTCGGCGCGCTGTTCCTGGTGGCCCTGGAGCACCTGGTGTCGGCCCGCTGGAGCGTGCCCCTGCGGCGCATCCCGGAACGCCTGGCGTCCCTGCTGATCCCCCTCTGCGCCGTGGCCCTGGTCGGCCTGGGCTCGCTCAAGACGCTGTTCCCCGGCGCCCGCCCGGAAGCCGCCCTTGATCCGCTCCTGGCCGGCAAGGCGGTCTGGCTCGGCGTGCCCTGCTTCTCGGCCCGGGTGGCGCTGTGCGCCGCGCTCGGCCTGGTGCCGCTGGTGGTCCTGCTGCGCGGTTCCCTGCGCCAGGACCGGGACCATGATCCCCGGTTCACCATCCGGGCCCGCCGGTTCGCCCCGGTGTGCATGGCCATCTTCGCCCTCCTGGTCACCCAGGCGGCCTTCGACTGGATCGGCGGCCTCACCCCGGCCTGGTACAGCGATGTCATCGGCGTCTACCTGTTCGCCGGCGCCTTCATGGCCGGGCTGGCCGCGACCGTCCTGGCGGTCATCTACCTGCGGGGCAAGGAGCGGCTCCAGGCCGTCCGCTTCGATCATTTCTTCAACCTCGGCGCGTTCCTGTTCGCCTTCACCGTCTTCTGGGCCTACATCGCCTTCGCCCAGTACATGCTCATGTGGTACGGCAACCTGCCCGACGAAGTGCTCTGGTACCAGGCGCACACCGGCGGGGCCTGGCTCGGGGTGGTGGTGCTCCTGGCCCTCCTGCACTTCTTCGTGCCGTTCTTCGCCCTGGTGCCCCGCGACGCCAAGGGCGACCTCAAGCGCCTGCGTTGGGTGGCCGTGGTGGTGCTGGCCGCCCACTGGCTGGATCTCTACTGGCTGGTGTTCCCGGCGCTCGGCGCCCCGGTGTTCTCCTGGCCCGAACTGGGCTTCGCCCTGTTCTTCGTCGGCGCGACGCTGCTCTGGACGCGGGGCGCCATGGCGCATGGCGAGGACATGCCGGTGGGCGACCCCTTCCTCCGGGAAGGTCTGGAGTTCAGGCTATGATCGACCGCTACGTCAGTCCCTCCGAGTTCAAGCGCCTGCTGTCCGCGCTGCTGGTCGTGGCCCTGTTCATCGCCCTGCTGGCGGTGCTGGCCTTCCTGGTGCTGCCCGGGCTGCGCAACGCCAACTCGCCCGATCCCGGCGTGGGCCCGGCCGCCGCCGGCGGCGGCACCGGCTGGCTGGACCCCACCGACTACCCGCCTGAAGCGGGCCGCAAGGTCCCCCCCATCGATCCGGCCACGGTCATGACCCCCAACCCGGAACTGCTCAGCCGGGGCCAGGCGCTCTATGCCCAGACCTGCGCCTCCTGCCACGGCCCCAAGGGCGAAGGCAACGGCCCCGCCGGGCGCGGGCTCAATCCCCCGCCGCGCAACTTCACCCAGCAGGCCGGCTGGCAGATCGGCCCCCGGATCGAGAACATCTACAAGACCCTGGAGGAAGGCATCAAGGGCAGTTCCATGGTGTCCTACGCCTACCTGTCCAAGCGCGACCGCATGGCCCTGGTGCATTACGTCCGGTCCCTGGGCAGCTTCGACCACGGCGCCGAGGATCCGAAGGCCCTGGACGAAGTGGCCGCCCGGTTCAGGAGCGCCGGGGAGGTCATCCCCAACCGGATCCCGGTGGCCATGGCCATGGCCAGGCTGGCATCGGAGTTCACGCCGCCTTCCGCCTTCGAAGCGGCGTCCGACCCCATCCTGCTTGCGGCCATCGCCGACCCGGCGCGCGCCGCCCAGACCCTCTCCGCCCTCCCGGGCTGGCGCGCCAGCGACCAGATCCTGGCCCAGGGCGCCGCCTGGGGCGCTCCCGGCAACGGCTTCCAGCCCGGCGTGGCGCTCTTCGCCCCCGCCCAGTGGCAGGAGCTGCGCAGCGCCCTGAACCGCGAATTGAAGGAGGATGCACGATGAAATTCTCGATCCTGGCATGCGCCCTGGCCATGCTGACCGGCATCGCCGTCCCGGCCCAGGCTCCGGCACCGGCGGCCGAGGCGGGCATCGACCAGAAGCTGGGCGCCCAGGTGCCGCTGGACCTCGTCCTGAACGACGAGAACGGCAAGCCGGTGGCCCTGCGCTCGCTCATCGACAAGCCCACGGTGCTGACCCTCAACTACTTCAGCTGCGCCGGCATCTGCACCCCGCTCCTGAACGGCGTGGCCGACGTCCTGAACCAGGTCAAGGCCCAGCCCGGCCAGGATTTCCAGGTCATCACGGTGAGCTTCGACCCCAAGGACACCCCGGAGATCGCCCAGCAGAAGCAGACCAACTACCTCAAGGAGATCAAGCGCCCCATTTCCCCGGCCGCCTGGCGCTTCCTGACCGGGTCGTCCACCGCCACCAGGGCCCTGTGCGATGCCGTGGGCTTCAGGTTCAAGGCCCAGGGCGACGGTTTCATCCATGCCGGGGCGATCATGCTGCTGTCGCCCGGCGGCAAGCTGACCCGCTACATCTACGGGGTGAGCTTCCAGCCGGCCGATCTGCAGATGGCGGTGCTCGAGGCCGCCCGCGGCGAAGCCCGGCCGACCATCAACCAGTGGCTGCAGTTCTGCTTCAGCTATGACCCCCAGGGCCGGGGCTACGTGTTCAGCGTCACCCGGGTGGCCGCGACGATCACCCTCCTGCTGGCCGCCGGGTTCGCGGCCGTGCTGATCTTCCGGCGCAAGCGCGGGGTGCGCGCATGAGCACGCCGCTGCCGCGGGCCAGCTACCTGGACGACGATGGCAAGGGCATCCTCGGCTGGATCACCTCCACCGACCACAAGCGCATCGGCCTTCTGTACCTGTATTCCACCCTGACCTTCTTCGCCGCCGGGGCCGGCATCGGCATCGTCATGCGCCTGGTGCAGCTGGCGCCGTTCCACCACCTGGTCAGCGCCCAGACCTACAACGCCCTGTTCACCTTCCACGGCGTCCTGATGATCTTCCTGTTCGTCATCCCGGGGCTGCCGCCGGTGTTCGGCAACTTCATGCTGCCGCTGCTCATCGGCGCGCGGGACGTGGCCTTCCCGCGGCTGAACCTGTACTCCTGGTACTTCTTCATCGCCGGGGCCCTCATCGCGCTGCTGTCGCTGGTCACCGGCGGCGGCCCGGCCGACACCGGCTGGACCTTCTACGTGCCGTTCAGCCTCAAGACCGGCACCAACGTGACCATGGCGGTGTTCGGCGCCTTCATCCTGGGCTTCTCCAGCATGCTCACCGGCATCAACTTCGTCACCACCATCCACCGGATGCGCGCCCCGGGCATGACCTGGCTGCGCATGCCCCTGTTCCCCTGGTCGCTCTACGCCACCGGCTGGATCCAGATCCTGGCCACCCCCATCCTGGCCATCACCCTGGTGCTGGTGATGCTCGAACGGATCGTCGGCATCGGCATCTTCGATCCCGCCAAGGGCGGCGATCCGCTGCTCTACCAGCACCTGTTCTGGATCTACTCGCATCCGGCGGTCTACATCATGATCCTGCCGGCCATGGGCGCCATCACCGAGATCCTGCCCACCTTCGCCCGGCGCACCATCTTCGGCTACAAGGCCATCGCCTTCTCCAGCATGGCCATCGCCGCCGTGGGCTCCCTGGTCTGGGCGCATCACATGTTCACCTCGGGCATGAGCCCGTTCGCCAACATGCTGTTCTCCCTGCTCACCATGATCGTGGCGGTGCCCAGCGCGATCAAGGTGTTCAACTGGACGGCCACCCTGTACAAGGGCTCCATCGACTTCCAGCCGCCCCTGCTGTACGCCCTCACCTTCATCTTCCTGTTCGCCATCGGCGGGCTCACCGGGGTGATGCAGGGCGCCCTGGCGGTCAACGTGCACGTCCATGACACCTACTTCATCGTCGGGCACTTCCACTACGTCATGTTCGGCGGCACCGGCTTCGGCTTCTTCGCCGCGCTGCTCTACTGGTTCCCCAAGATGTTCGGCCGGATGTATTCCAAGCGGACCGCCTACGTGGCCTGGTTGCCCATCTTCATCGGCTTCAACATGCTCTACTTCTCCATGCTGGTCCTGGGCCTCCAGGGCATGCCGCGGCGCTACTACAACCACCTGCCCATGTTCGACACCGGGCACGAGGTGGCCACCGTCGGTTCCTGGTTCCTGGTCGCGGGCCTGATCATCTTCTTCGTCAACCTCGTGGTGGCCAGGTTCCGGGGCGCCAAGGCCGGCGCCAACCCCTGGGGCGGCGTGACCCTGGAATGGACCACGGCCTCGCCTCCGCCGGTGGAGAACTTCGCGGTCATCCCCACCATCACTGAAGAGGCCTACACCTTCCATCCGGAGAGCGGAGCATGAGCGAGGCCGGTACGATCCACGCCGAGGAGCACCACGACTACTTTGGCGCCAAGCTGGGCATGTGGCTCTTCCTGTTGACGGAAATCCTGCTGTTTTCCGGCCTGTTCATCGCCTACTCCTATACGCGGGCGCGCTACCCGGTCGATTTCCACCACGCGGGCTCGGAGCTGAACGCCGTCATCGGCGTGGCGAACACCTTCATCCTGCTCACCAGCAGCCTCACCATGGCCCTCGCCATCGTCGCCATCCAGCGCGGCGAGCGCCGCAGGTCGCTGCTCTGCCTCGGCATCACCATGTTCCTGGGGCTGGTCTTCCTGGTGGACAAGGCGATCGAATGGACCGCCGAGATCCGCCACGGCATGTACCCCGGTTCCCCCCACCTGGCCGCCCAGCCGCCGGGAGAACAGGTCTTTTTCGGCCTCTACTTCACCATGACCGGGCTGCACGGCGTGCACGTGCTGGCCGGCCTCGGCGTCCTGGCGGTGATGACCGTGCTGGTGGCCCGGGGGCGGATCGACCGGGACCGTTTCATCCTGCTGGAGAACAGCGGGCTCTACTGGCACCTGGTGGACGTCATCTGGATCTTCCTGCTGCCCCTGTTCTACCTGGCGGCCTGACGATGGGAGAAAGCGCAATGAGCGAACCCCTGATGGAACCGGAAGCCCACGCCCACCCCGGCTACGGCATCTTCTTCATCGTCTGGGCGGTGCTGGTCGCCCTCACCACCCTGCTGGTGCTGGTCAGCCGGACCGGGCAGGAAGCGGCCGTCTGGGGTTTGATGCTCATCACCCCGCTGAAGGCCGCCCTGGTGTTCTACTTCTTCATGCACCTGCGCTACGAAGGGCTGCTGCTGAAGGCCGTGGTGACGGTGGCGCTGGGGACGCTCCTGATCTTTTTCGCCCTTCTTTTCTCCGACGTCGCGTTTCGCTGAGGAACCACCATGGGATGGATGACGCAGGCATCAACCGGAGCCCATCGGGCCGATGTGATATTCCTCTATATCCTGGCCCTGTCGGTGTTCCTGCTGTTCGGCATCACCGCCACGATGATCTATTTCGTGATCCGCTACAGCCGGAAGCGCAACCCCAGGGCCTCCCAGATCCATGGCAGCACCCTGCTGGAGGTCACCTGGACCCTGGTCCCGCTGGCGGTGTTCATCGGCATCTTCTACTTCGGCTGGACCAACTACGAGTACATGAGCAACGCCCCGGCCGATTCCATGCTGGTGAAGGTCACCGGCCGGCAATGGACCTGGTCCTTCCAGTATCCCAACCAGAAGCAGACCCAGGTCCTGTACGCCTCCATCGATCGGCCCATGAAGCTCGAGGTCCGCAGCCTCGACGTCATCCACGGCTTCTTCATTCCCGCCTTCCGCCTGAAGATCGACGCCCTGCCGGGGCGGGTCAACACCGCCTGGTTCCGGCCGATCCAGACCGGCTCCTACGATGTGGAGTGCACCGTGATCTGCGGGGTCGATCACTCCTCCATGCTCACCAAGGTGGTCGTGGTGCCCGAAGCGGAATTCCGGCGCTGGTATTTCGGCGACGAGAACGCCCCGCCGCCGAAACCCGACCCCCCCGTGGCCCGGATGGACACGCCCGAGCCGGCCCTGGCGGTCCTGCGGCGCCACACCTGCCTGGAGTGCCACTCCACCGACGGCACCGTCATGGTCGGCCCGACCTTCCGCGGCATGTTCGGCCAGATGCAGGAGGTCGTCGTGGGCGGCCAGCTGAAGCGCGTGCTGGCCGACGAGGCCCACCTGCGCGCCCGCATCCGGAATCCCCGCGCCGGGCGCCTGAAGGGCTACCCGGACGTCATGCCCGCCATCGACCTGACGCCCGCGGAGCTGGATGATATCGTCGGCTTCATCAAGACCTTGAAATGACCATCGTCCCCCGCCCCCCCGTCCTGCCGTCCTGGCGCGATTTCAACCAGCTGACCAAGATCTCCATCTCCGCCGCTTCCACCTTCACCGCGGCGGCCGGCTACCTGGCGGCGCTGCGCCGCTTCCAGTGGGGCCTGCTCACCGCGCTGCTGGGCATCCTGCTGCTGGCCATGGGTTCGTGCGCGTTGAACGAACTGCAGGAGCTCAAGCACGACGCCCGCATGGAGCGGACCCGCCAGCGGCCCCTGCCCTCGGGCCGGGTCTCCCCCTGGACCGGCCTGATGCTCGGCGCCGCCCTTTCCGGGGCCGGGTTCGCCCTCCTGCTCTGGCGCCACGGCTGGCCTTCGGCCCTGCTGGGCCTGCTGGCCCTGGTCTGGTACAACGGCGTCTACACCCCGCTCAAGCGGGTGACCGCCTTCGCCATCATTCCCGGCGCCCTCATCGGCGCCATCCCGCCCGCCATCGGCTGGGCCGCCGCCGGCGGCGCGCTGGCCTCCCCGGCGATGGCCTCGCTGTGCCTGCTGTTCTTCCTGTGGCAGGTCCCGCACTTCTGGATGCTGATGCTGATCCACGACCAGGACTATGGCCGGGCCGAATTCCCCACCCTGTCGCGCCACTTCCGGACCGACCAGAGCGGCCGCCTCAGCTTCACCTGGATGGCGGCGACGGCCTTTTCCTGCGCGTTCCTGCCGGCCTTCGGCGCAGTGTTCTCGGCCCCGGTCATGGCCGTCCTCGGCGCCGCCGCGCTCTGGCTGCTCTGGCAGGCCACCGCCCTGCTCCGCGCCCAGCTGGACCGCGCGGTGTTCCGGCGCACCTTCTGGGTCATCAACCTGTTCGCCCTGGTCATGATCCTGGCCGTCATCGTCGACCCTTTCCTGCCCGCGCCGGCGGCCCGGGTCTCGGCCATCGCCCAAAGGCAGCCATGACCCGCCCCGGCCCAGGCCGGACCGACCCGGCCATGCTGGCCATCTACGGGGTCATCCTGCTGTGGGCGGTGCTGTCCTGGGCCTGCTGACGTCGATCTGGAGAGGGTTGCGGAACGTTGACAAAATGCCTACATTCTATTCAAGGAGTGAGGCATGCGGACGATGACCTTGAGGGATTTTCAGCAGCGCGGGGCCGCCAGCCTCCCGCCTGGGGACCCCGGAGATCCATTGCTGCTGTCGGGGCGCAATGGGCAGTACTTCCTGATTCCCGTCACGGGATCCGACGTGGGGCTGCAGT
This sequence comes from uncultured Mesoterricola sp., assembly GCA_964627225.1. Taxonomy (GTDB): domain Bacteria; phylum Acidobacteriota; class Holophagae; order Holophagales; family Holophagaceae; genus Mesoterricola. The sequence goes on along the minus strand of CAZVHQ010000035.1, from coordinate 17,151 downwards.
ACGAGGCGCTCCGTCAGGCGTTGGCCATCATGAGCATCCGCGAAACCCAGCTCAAGGCCCGGGAAGCCGGACTGGACCGGATGAGCATGGAGGATATCCAGGCTGAGATCCGCGCCGCCCGGTCGGAACGGCGGGCGCGGAAAGCCGGGAAGTGAACCGCAGCCTGGTGCTGGACACCAACGCTCTGGTAAGTGCCGCGCTGCATCTGGACGGTCCTCCCGGGTTTCTGGCCCAGGCCGTCCTGAAGCGGGAATTGGCCTGCTTCACCTGCCCATCCATCATTGAGGAGTACTGGGACGTTTTGACCCGCCCCAAGTTCGCCCGCCTTGGCTTTCCACCAGGGTGGTTCGAGCCCTTGCTCAAGGAAGCGCGCTTCCTGGATGCGGATCCGCCTGCATGGCCGCTGGCCGGGCCAGACCCGGATGATCTGGTCTTTCTCGCCTTGGCCCAGCATACCGGTGCCGTGCTGGTGACCGGCAACCTGGCGGATTTCCCCCAAGCCATCCGAAGAAACGTCAAGGTCATGGCGCCCAGGCAGTACCTCGACAGCCTCCCCTGAGTCAGGGCATCCCCAACCACGCCCCCAGCAGCCCCAGCCGGCCCACCAGCTCGCCGAACCGCTCCACCGGGAACCCCATCACCGTGGCGAAGCTGCCTTCGATCCGGTCGATGAACAGGGCGGCGATGCCCTGGGCCGCGTAGGCGCCGGCCTTGTCCATGGGTTCGCCGGTGCCGGCGTACCAGCGCGCCTGGGCGGCCGTCACCGGCCGCAGGAACACCTCGGCGGTATCCACCAGGCTGTGCACCTGGCCGTTCCGGCACAGGCACAGGCCGGTGTGCACCTCGTGGGCGCGGCCCTGGATCAGCATCAGCATGCGCGCGGCATCCGCCGCATCCACCGGCTTGCCCAGGATGTGGTGGTCCACCGCCACGGTGGTGTCGGCGGCGATCACCCAGCGGTCCGGATTGGCCTGGGCGACGACGCCGGCCTTGGCCCGGGCCAGGCGCGCCACCATGGCGCCGGGCTCCTCGCCCGGCAGCGGCGTTTCGTCCACATCCGGCACCCACACCTCGAAGGGGATCTGCAGCGCCTCCATCCACTGGCGGCGCCGCGGCGAAGCCGAGGCCAGGATCGGCGGCGGCAGGTGCGTGGTGAGATCTTCAAGCATGGGCATGGTCCCATTCTAAGCCGTTGCGCAAAAATAACTTGAACACTCCGGTAATGCTCCGGCATAAGGAGCCGCAGAAAAACAACCTGAAAAGCACAGGTTGTTTTTGCGCGGCTCCTAACCATGCCCAATGGCAGGTCGACTAGATCAGCGGGGCCAGCAGTTCCCGATAGACGGGGATCGGCCAGCGCGCGGCGGCGGTGTCCTTTTCCAGCTGGTCGAGCACGTCGCGCAGCAGTTCCTGGGCCTCGCGCACGCCGGTGGCATAGGCTTCGGTGCGCTTGGCGAGTGCTTCCTCGGGCACATGCTCGGCGGCGGTCATGGCGTTCTTGAGGGCCGCCAGCCGTTCCTGGGCGATCCCGGCCAGCCGGGTCTGGGTCGCCAGCGCCTCCTTGAGGGTGGCGGGAACCACGATGCCGGCGGCGATCAGCTTGATGATGGTGTCGGCCCGGCAGCCCAGGTCATCCATGATGGCCGGCAGCAGCATGGTCTCGGCCATCTCCCGCAGCACCTGCGCCTCGATGGCGATGGCCTTCTGGTACTGCTCATGGCGGATGTGGATGCGCGCCTCGAGCTCCTCGGGCGCCAGGATCCCCTTGCGGGTGAACACCAGCTTGGCGGCCGGGTCGTCCCATACGTGCAGGGCGGCGGCGGTGTCCTTGGCGTGGGGCAGCCCGCGCTTTTCCGCCTCCTCGCGCCAGGCGGCGGAGTAGTTGTTGCCCTCGAAGCGGACGGCCCGGGTCTCGATGATCGTTTCGCGGATCACCGTCATGGCCGCGGCGCGGCTGGAACGGCCGCCGGCGGCCTCGACCTCCATCCGGGCGTTCATCTCGTCCAGGGCCTCGGCCACGGTGGCGTTGATGACGGTGAGCGGGAAGGCGATGGCCTGGGAGGAGCCCACCGCCCGGAACTCGAACTTGTTGCCGGTGAAGGCGAACGGGCTGGTGCGGTTGCGGTCGGTGGCGTCCTTCTCCAGCATCGGCAGGCTGGCCAGGCCCAGGTTGAGGATCTGCTTCTCGCTGGCGTCGGCCACGTCGCCGCGCTCGATGGCCTCGAGGATGAGGTTGAGCTGGGAGCCCAGGAAGGCGGACATGATGGCCGGCGGCGCCTCGTTGGCGCCGAGCCGGTGATCGTTGCCGGCGAAGGCGATGGCCGCGCGGAACAGGCCGCCGTGGCGGTGGATGGCCTTCAGGGTGGCCGCCAGGAAATACAGGAACTGCAGGTTCTCCTCGGGCGTGTGGCCCGGTTCCAGGAGGTTGTGGCCTTCGTCGGTGGCCATGCTCCAGTTCACGTGCTTGCCGGAACCGTTGATCCCGGCGAACGGCTTCTCGTGCAGCAGCGCGGCCAGGCCGTGGCGCTCGCCCACGGACTTCATCACCTCCATCAGCAGCTGGTTGTGGTCGGAGGCGAGGTTGGCCGGCTCATAGATGGGCGCCAGTTCGAACTGGTTGGGGGCCACTTCGTTGTGCCGGGTCTTGGCGGGAATGCCGAGCTTGAAGCACTCCAGTTCGACCTCCTGCATGTACCCCAGGACGCGCTCCTTGATGCTGCCGAAGTAATGGTCCTCAAGCTCCTGGCCCTTGGGCGGGCGGGCCCCCTGGACGGTCCGGTTGGCGTACATCAGGTCCGGCCGCTTGCGGGCGAGTTCCAGGTCCACCAGGAAGTACTCCTGTTCCGGCCCGCACGAGGCCACCACCGAACTGGCGTGGCTGTCGAAGTGGCTCAGGGCCTCCACCGCGGCCCGGCTCACCACCTCCATGGAGCGCAGCAGCGGCAGCTTGTTGTCCAGGGCTTCGCCGTGGTAGCCGACGAACGCGGTGGGGATGCACAGGGTGGTGCCCAGCGGGCCTTCCATGAGGAAGGCCGGGCTGGTGGCGTCCCAGATGGTGTAGCCGCGGGCTTCGAAGGTGGCCCGCAGGCCGCCGGACGGGAACGAGCTGGCGTCGGGCTCGCCCTGGATGAGCTGGCCGCCGGAGAATTTCTCGATGACCACGCCGGGCTCGTCCCAGGCGATGAAGGCATCGTGCTTCTCCGCGGTGGCGCCGGTCATGGGCAGGAACCAGTGGGTGAAGTGGGTGGCGCCATGTTCCAGGGCCCACTCCTTCATGGCCGAGGCCACCCCATGGGCGATATCCGGAGAAAGCGGCTCGCCCCGCTTGAGGCACTGCCGGAAGGCCTTGAAGACCTCCCGCGGCAGGCGTTCCCGCATGGTGCGCTCATTGAAGGTGTTGCAGCCGAAGAAGCGGCTGACCTTCATCTGATCCAGCCGCTGAATTTCGGAACCTTTCACGGCCTGCGCATTGGACATGGATCCTCCGGATGGAAAAGAACCTGTTTTTGAACTGCCTTCATGCTACGGGAACCCCCGGCGTTTTCAATACCTTTTTGCTCAAACCAATGGTCAGGGCTAGGAAAATTACTGGATTTACAGTCCCCTTTTCCCCCCCTTGGAGGAGAAGGATAGAATGGTTCTCATGAACGCAGCCGCCCCCTCCGCCCCGCCCCTGGAAACCGTGGATCCCGCGCTGGACTTGGCGGTGGAGATCAACCGGCTGCGCGCCGAGCGCAAGGCGGTCATCCTGGCCCACTACTACCAGGATCCGGAAATCCAGGACCTGGCCGACTTCGTGGGGGACAGCCTGCAGCTCAGCCAGGCCGCGGCCCGCACCGACGCGGAAGTGATCGCCTTCTGCGGGGTGCACTTCATGGCCGAGACCGCCAAGATCCTCAACCCCGGCAAGCGGGTGGTGATCCCCGACCTGGACGCCGGCTGCAGCTTGGCGGACCGCTGCCCGGCCGACGCCTTCGGCGCCTGGCTCAAGGACTACCCGGACCACGTGGTGGTGAGCTACATCAACTGCTCGGCCGGCGTGAAGGCCTTGTCCGACATCATCTGCACCAGCTCCAACGCCGAACGGGTGGTGCGCAGCATCCCCGCGGAGCGCAAGATCGTGTTCGCCCCGGACCGCCATCTGGGCCGCTGGGTCACCGCCCAGACCGGGCGCGAGATGGTGCTTTGGCCCGGCTTCTGCATCGTCCATGAGCAGTTCACCGCTCGGCGGGTGGCGCAGCTCAAGGCGGCCCATCCGGCCGCCCAGCTGATCGTGCACCCCGAATGCGACGCCAGCGTGAGCCAGATGGCCGATTTCGTCGGTTCCACCGCCGCCCTGCTGAACTTCGTCGGCAGCAGCCCGGCCAAGTCCTTCATCATCGGCACCGAGGCCGGCATCCTGCACCAGATGCGCCGGTTGCGCCCCGAGGCCGAACTGATCCCGATCCCCGTGGACAGCGGCTGCAACTGTTCCCTGTGCCCCTACATGAAGCTCAACACCCTGGAAAAGCTGTACCTCGCCCTGCGCGACCTGCGCCCGGCGATCGAACTGGACGAAGCGGTGCGGCTGCGCGCCCTGGGACCGGTGGAGCGGATGCTCGCCCTGCACTAACTTCGTTCGATCTTGCCGCGCCAGCCGCCCGTTTCCCGTTCCCGGGTTTCCAGCTCGCCCTTGAAGCGCTGCAAGGCGCTCGCCAGCCGCTGCTCGAGCAGCCCCAGCAGGGCGCCCAGATCCTCCAGCAGGCCCTGGGGCTCGTAGGCGATCTCCACCAGCATCCGGGTCGAGTCCGCGGTCAAGGGGCGGAAGGTCACCGAACCGGCATTGCGCGCGCCGTCCACGCTGATCCAGGCGATCCGCTGGTCCGGGATCTGCTCATAGATCTCCGCCGTCCATGCCACATCCTTGCCGCCCACGTTGACCAGCCAGCGCACATGGGCGTCGTCCAGCTGGCGCACTTCCTTCACGTTGTCGATGATGCGCGGGAACGCTTCGAACTGGATCCACTGGTTGTAGGCCACCCGGGTCGGCACCGCCAGGTCGATGCGCCGGCGGATGGGCGGGAACACCTTGAGCTTGAGCTTCAGCCTGGCCAGTTCGGCACCCAGTTCCTGGTCGAACCCGGGGTCGGCCGCCAGGAGGGGAAAGGCCTGGGCTTCCTCTTCGGCCCCATGGCCACGGAGCTTCGCCATGATCTGGATGAGCCGGGCGTCGGCTTCGGCGGACGGGCCGCGCGGCTCCGGCAGGGCGAGCCGGGCTTCGCTGATCTGGCGCTTGATGTCGCCGTGCGCCTGCCGGAAACGCTGGAGCAGGTTCTGCTCCGCGCCGGCCCGGAAGAACCCCGGGAAGGCCAGGCTTTCCTCCAGCCGGCAGTGGATGTCCAGTTCCTTGAAGATGGTCTCGGCGGCGTCCACCCGTTCCTGGATGTCCTCCGTCACGAGGAACCGCTGGAACAGCGCTTGCACCTTGCGATGGTCTTCCCCGAGCAGGTTGGTGGCAGTTGCCTTCGTCGCCAGGTCCATGGCATCCCTCCGAGAGCGTCAACAGCAGGGCGCGCCCGCGCCTCGCCAGGAAGGTGCCGGTCCCGGTGCAAAAGGCTTCAAGCTATTGCATGGTGGGATGGACCCCGGTGTCCGCCAACTGCAGGCTGAGGGTCTCGAACGCCGAGACAAACTGGATGGCCATGCCCGCTTCCCCGTCGGCGAAGCGCAGCCGGGGCGGGGGCGCCAGCAGCACCTCCGCGGGCCGCAGCGCGGGCAGCGTCAGCCCGCGCCAGGCATCCAGCGGCAGCCTGCGGCGTTGGCCGCCCAGGCGCCATTCCAGCGCGCCATCCCAATCCAGGTCCAGTTCCAGCCACGCGCCCAGCAGCACCCCCTGGGCGTGCTCCAGGGCCAGGCAACAGCCGGCCGGGCGATCGCCGTGCAGGCCCACCAGCGCCAGGGTGGGCAGCAGGCGACCGGACGGGGTCCCGGAAGGGCCTTGCAGCGCCAGCCGGTCCAGGACGCTGCCGTCCCACCGGCGCACGGCCAGGGGCCTGGGCAGACAGGCCAGCATCCTGACCTGATCGGCCCGGGGCGCCAGGGATTCCGGCAGGCCGCCCCGGCCGTGCCACTTTTCCGCGTAGGCCACCACCTGCCGGGCCCGGTGGATGGCCCGGGGGCCGCCCTCCAGCAACTGGCGCAGTCCCGGCGGCACCCGGGCCCCGGCCAGCCGCTCGGCCCAGCCCTCGCCCAGCTTGGCCAGGCGCAGATGTTCCAGCCGGTTCAGATCCACCACCCGGCCCGGATCGGACGGCAGCTCGGCCACCATGGCCGTGCGTTCAGACGCGCCCTCGCTCCAAACCGCCGTGCCCAGTTTCATTGCTGGGACTTCAGCCAGGCCTCGGTCGTCGGACGCAGGGCGCGGGGACGCATGGTCGCGAAATCCACCATGACCTGCACGGTCTGGGCCTCGGCCAGCATCACCCCGTCCGGCTCCCGGATCACCTTGTAGGCCAGGGTGAAGGACGTGCGGCCCAGGTGGGCGCAGCGCAGCTCCACCCGCACCTGGTCGCCCAGGCCGATCGGCTTGCGGTAGTCCATCTCCACCCGGGCCATGACGAAACCCTCTTCCTGGAACGCCCGCTCACCGATCAGGGCCCGCCACCAGTTGGTCCGGGCATGCTCCAGGTAGCTTATGAAAACGGCGTGGTTCACGTGCCCAAGGGCATCCAGATCTGAAAATCGCACATCGATGGGCTGAGAAAAGGCCATGGGCGCTCCTCCTACCAATGTATCATCCTGGATCATGGCGCAGAACCACTCCCAGCCCTGGAGCCCCGACCACAGCTGGGCCGATCCGTTCATCGCCGCCCTGCTGCTGGTGATCATGCTGCTGGCCGGAAGCCAATCCCGGTTCCGCCGCGCCGGCCCGCCCCCGCCCGAGGACCAGGCGACCCTCCAGGGCCGGCTCCAGGATGTGGTCCTGGGCGCGGCCAAGGGCAGCGCCCTGGCATCCCTGAAGGGCTGGAGCCTGCCCGCGGCCGCCTTGGCGCCCATGGCCACCGCCCGCCGCACGGGCTGGGATCAGGCGCTGCTGGCGGTGCACGCCGCCGAAACCGGCGATCTGGGCTCCGGCAGCGGGCTCATCCAGGCCGCCCCCGGACCCGCCGGCGCGGCCTTCCGCCAGGCCTGGACCTGGTGCTACCGCGGCTCCGGCGCGCCGCCTTCGGCCGCCGCGTTCCAGCCGGTGTCCAAGGCCCTGGGCGGCGGCTACGCGGCCCGCATCCTCGAGGCCCGGCTGCTGGCCAAGGCTGGCGGTGACCCGCGGCCGCTGGAAGCCCAGGCCCGGGCGTGGGCCATGGCGCGGCTGGTGACCATGGGCGTGCTGAGCCTGGGGGGCATCCTGCTTGCCGCCGCCGGTCTGGGTTTCGCCCTGTACCTGGCCCTGAACCCGGTCGCTCCGGTCCCCCTGCCGCACTACGGCGTTTCCGGGCGGGGCGTGCTCATCGTCATGCTGGGCTGGTTCCTCACCCTCATGGCCGCCGGCCCCCTGGTGGCGACCCTGGCCGGCCCGCTGCCCTGGATCAGGTCCATCTACCTGCCCCTGGTCTACAGCTGCCACGCCCTGGCGGGAACCGCCTTCCTGATGCTGGCCGAAGGGGTGGGCCCGGCCGCCCTCCTGCGGCGGGTGCTGCCGGGCCGCCACGGGACCGCGCTGGCATCCGGGCTGGGTTTTTTCGCCCTGGCCTTCGCCGCCGTGGTGATGGTCGCCCTGGCCGTGAGCCCCCTGTTGCCCGGCGGCGAACCGCCGCAGAAGGCCCTGCTGGAACTCCTGGCGCACCTCCATGGCGCCTGGGTGGTCCTGCTGCTGTTCCTGACCGTGGCCGTCCTGGCGCCCGCCTTCGAAGAACTCATGTTCCGCGGTTTCCTGCTGCCCTGGCTGGGCGAGCGCCTGCAGACCCACCTGGGCCCCCGGCGCGCCCGTCAGCTTGCCGTCGCCGTCACCGGGCTCAGCTTCGCCGCCATGCACATGCAGCCCCTGGGCCTGCCGACCCTCACCACCCTGGGCATCGTCCTGGGCTTCGCCTACCTGCGCACCGGCAACCTGGCCACGTCCATCCTGGTCCACGGCCTCTGGAACGGCGGCGTGTTCATCCTGATGCGCGCCTTTTCCTGAACGGGGCTACCGGGCGTACTCCACCGCCCGGGTCTCGCGCATGACCGTCACCTTGATCTGGCCGGGGTACTGCATCTCCCCTTCGATCCGCTTGGTGACGTCCTTGGCGATCCAGAAGGCCTGGTCGTCGTTCACCTGGCCCGCATCGACCATGATCCGGATCTCCCGGCCCGCCTGCATGGCGAAGCTCTTCTGCACGCCCTTGTAGCTGTTGGCGATGGCTTCCAGGGCCTCCAGGCGCTTGACGTAGGTCTCCAGCATCTCCCGGCGCGCCCCGGGCCGGGCGGCCGACAGCGCGTCGGCAGCGGTGATCAGCATGGCCTCCACGGTCTTGGGCTCGAAGTCCCCGTGATGGCAACTCATGGCGTGAATGACGTTGTCCTTCTCGCCGAAGCGCTTGAGCAGCTCCATGCCGATCTCGATGTGGGTGCCCTCCACTTCCCGGTCGATGGCCTTGCCGATGTCGTGGAACAGCCCGGCCCGGCGCGCCAGCCGCTGGTCCGCGCCCAGCTCCGCCGCCATGTACTCCGCGATGTGGGCCACTTCCTTGGTGTGGTTCAGCACGTTCTGGCCGTAGCTGGTCCGGTAGTTCAACCGGCCGAGCAGCTTGTGCAGCTTGGGATGCACATCCGGGAAGCCCAGGCCGATGGCCGCGGCCTCGCCCAGCTCCTTGAGGTGCAGGTCCATATCGATCTTGGTCTTTTCCACCACTTCCTCGATCCGGGCCGGGTGGATGCGGCCGTCGGCCAGCAGCTTCAGGATGGCCTGGCGGGCCACCTCCCGCCGGATCGGGTCGAAGCTGCTCACCACGATGGTCTCGGGGGTGTCGTCCACGATCAGGTCGCAGCCGGTGGCCTTCTCCAGGGCCCGGATGTTGCGGCCCTCCCGGCCGATGATCCGGCCCTTGAGGTCGTCGCTGGGCAGCTGCACCGAGCTCACCGTCGTCTCGGCCACCACGTCGGAGGAGACCCGCTGGATGGCGGCGGTGATGGTCCAGCGCGCCCGCTTGGTCGCCTCTTCGATGGCTTCATCCTCGATCCGCCGCACCAGCTTGGCGGCATCCATCTTGGCGGTGTATTCCAACTGGGCCACCAGCTCGATCTTGGCATCCTCCCGGGTCAGGCCGGCGATGGCTTCCAGCCGGGCGGACTGCTCCTCGATGACCCGCTTCACATCCGCCTGCATGACCGCCAGCTTTTCCTGGTCGTCCTTCAGGCGCTCGGTCTTGACCTCGACCTCCTTGACCTTCTGGTCCACCTGCACCAGCTTCTTGTCGAGGCTGTCCTCCTTGCTCTGGATGCGCTGCTCCTGCTTGTCCAGGGACTGCATCCGCTCGTTGGTCAGCTTCTCCGCCTCCTGGCGGGCCGAAAGGGCCTGCTCCTTGGCCTTGAGTTCGGCCTCCTTGCGCAGGGCGTCGGCCTCGCGCTGGCCGCGGTTGACCACCTTGGCCGCCTCTTTCTCGGCCTCCGCCAGCAGCCGCTCCCGCTCGGCCTTCAGCTCGGCTTCGGCCTTGGCCTGGGCATGGGAGACATCCACGACCGCCTGCTGGGCCTTGCGCATCTGGTAGATGAAGCCGGCCAGGGCGATGATCGCCAGGGTGAAGAATAACCAATCCAATAGGTTCATGCGCTCGCTCCTGAGGGTTTGGAGCTGCCAGCACTGGAACCGGTCAGACGAAATGGATCCCCGCTCAGTCGTGGAGGCTTGCCGTGTTCCCTAGCAAACAGGGGGGCTACCAGGATCCCAGCTTAAGGCGCGCCGTCGCGCGGAACGCACAGTGCTGGGGGAAGGTCTCCCATGGCAAATTACGGAACAAGCGCTTGGCCAATCACGGGCCTCGCAGGGATCAAATTTTCAGGCCCGTGAAGCAGGTGGGCCGGAAGGGGGAATGGCTTCGTCCGGAACATCATCGAGCAGTTTGGTGAGAGTCTGTTCCAGGTTCTGAGTATGCTGACAGGCTTCCCTTTCCAGGCGCACCACACGGTACGCCAAGTTGAGGGCCCCCATCAGCAACCATGTAGATGTATCCAGCGCCGATGGCGGAATACCCCATCTTAGCTCATAGGCGGATTCCATGTCGCGGAACGTGGCCTCGAGAAGGGCCACAGCCCGGTTTATTTCTTCGGGGCCAGCCCCGGTGCTGACCCGGATCTGCCGGCCCAGCACCTCCAGCGGGATATCCTGGTTCAAGGTCATTCCAGGCCCTCGACCATTTTCAGGATGGTTTCCACCTGCTTCTTCACCGTCTCCCGCTCCCGTTGCAGGGCGGCGTGCTCGGTCTGCAGGTCCTCCAGGCGCCGACGCAAACTGTGCAATTCTTCATCATGGGTGCCCCGATCGGCCTTGAGCGCGGCCGCCTCGTCCCTGAACTGGTTGCGCTGCTGAACCAGCAGCTGTAGCTTGCCTTCGAGCTGCTTCAGAAGATCCATGATCGCCTCGTTGCATCCATTCTAGCAGCCGTTATGGAGCCTGCTCCATGACGGCTGCTTGTGCCCAGAACGGCCGCGAAGTCAAAACGGAATCAACCGGTACTAGCTCCGTCGTTCGGCGCCGAGGCTTTTGGCTGCGGCCAAAGCCTGAACCATCCAGCCGTCCACCTCCTCCCCGGTGAGCGTGCGATCCATGGCCTGGAAACGCAAGCGCATGAGCCACGCCTGCCGGCCCCGGGGCAGGCTCTTGTGGCGGAACACGTCCACGCACTTGAGATCCTGGAGCGGAGCGGCGGCCAGGGCGGCGGCCAGGGCCTCGCGCAGCGCGTCGTAGGGCTGGCCCAGGTCCACCAGCAGGGAAAGGTCCCGCTCCACCACCGGGAACCGGCTGAACGGAACGAACCGGGGAATGATCCGCTCCGGTTCGTCCGGGATGGCGGCCAGGGGGATCTCGAATTGCCAGCCCGCCGGTTCCTTCGCCCCGCTTTCCCAGCTGGCGATCTGCCAGCGGCCGAAGGCGTGGATATCGGCGTCGCCCACCCCGATGGCCTTGAGCACCCCGATCAGGTGGCTTTGGCCTTCGGGCTGGCCCATCCGGCGTCCGGTTGAAAGCGGATCCTCGCCGCCCACCTCGCCGCCCCAGACCAGGCCCAGGCTCCAGGTCTCGCGGAGGGGCTGGCCCGGATGGGCCTCGAACACCGGCGCGATCTCGAAGAAGCGCACCTCCCGGGCCCCCCGTTCCAGGTTCAGCCGGGCCACCCGGGCCAGATCCCGCAGCAGGGTGCCGCGCATGACGGAATAGTCCTCGCCCAGCGGGTTCCGCAGCGTGCGCAGTTCCGGGCGGTCGCCGATGCCGTGGCCGTCCTTGGCCTCCATGGGATCGGTGAAGCCCAGGGTCACCGTCTGCAGGAAGCCCAGGTTGGCCAGGCGCAGGGCCAGCTTGCGCCGCTTGAGGTAGTCCGGCGCCAGCGCCACCGGAGCGCAGTCCAGGGGCGGCAGGGCCGCCGGGATGGCCTCGTAGCCGCCCAGGCGGAGCACCTCCTCGGCCAGATCATCGGGCAGGGCCAGGTCGTGCCGCCAGCTGGGCGAGCGCGCCAGCAGCCCGGCCCCGTCCTCCCGGACGCTGCAGCCCAGGCTGCGCAGGAAGGCCAGGGCGACCTCGTGGTCGATGGCATAGCCGGCCACCCGGTCGAGCATGGCCCAGGACAGCGGGATCTCGGGCCCGGGCTCGGGCACCGCGCCCACCGACCAGGCGGACTGCAGCCGGGCCCCGCACCAGGCCTGCAGGCGCTGGGCCAGGATGTCCCGGGCCACCCGGGCGAACCCGGGGTCCGCGCCCCGGCCGTAGCGCGCCGAGGCGTCGGTGTGCAGCCCGTGCCGGTGGGCCATGGCCCGCACCGTGCGCGCGTCGAAATAGGCGCTCTCCAGCAGCACCCGCTTGGTGCGGGCCGAGACCTTGGTGGCGTCGCCGCCCATGGTCCCGGCCAGGCCGATGGGGCCGGCATCATCGGCGATGAGCAGATCCTTTTCGGTCAGCTTGCGCTCCACCCCGTCCAGGGTCACCAGGGTCTCCCCCGCCCTGGCCCAGCGCACTGTGATCCCCCCGTGCAGCTTGTCCGCGTCGAAGGCGTGGGTGGGATGTCCGTAGCGGTGCAGCAGCTCGTTGGAAGCGTCCACCGCCGGCAGCCCCTTGGCCCCCGCGCCCATGGCCGCCAGCAAGGCCCGGACCGGGCCGGGCGTGCTGCCGGCCTTGCCCAGCTCCATCACGGCGGTGGCGTAGAAGGGCGCCGCGTCCCCGGCCTCCAGCCGGATGGGCACCAGCGGTTCGCCTTCGCCCAGCACCGGGTGGGTCAGCGGGCTCAGCTGCGCCCCCAGCTTGGCCGCCAGGTCCCGGGCCAGGCCGCGGTGCGATTGGGCGTCGCCGCGGTTGGCGGTGACATCCACCTCGAGGACCGTGGTCTCCCCCTCGGTCTCCACGCCGTCCACCGGGAACCCCAGCCCCGCCAGCCGCTCGCAAAGCTCCACGGTGCCGGTGCCGGCCAGGGCCGGCAGCTCATTGGTCAGTGCGTTGATCTCGATGAGCATCAGTCCAGCCCTCCCATGGTCCTGAGGAACCGTTGGTCGTTTTCGAAAAAGAGCCGCAGATCCGGCGTCTGGCTCACCATCATCGCGGTGCGCTCCACCCCCATGCCGAAGGCGAACCCGCTCCAGACCCCGGGATCGATCCCGGCCATGGTCAGGATGTTGGGGTGCAACAACCCTGCGCCCAGCAGTTCCACCCAGCCGGAGCCCTTGCAGACCCGGCAGCCGGAGCCGCCGCACAGCGGGCAGCGCACATCCATCTCCGCCCCCGGTTCGACGAACGGGAAGTAGCTGGGCCGGAAGCGCACATCGGCGCCCGGCCCGAACAGGGCCTTCATGGCGTAGGCCAGGGTCCCCTTCAGGTGGTGCATGCCGATCCCCTTGCCGACGATCATGCCCTCCACCTGGTGGAACATCGGGCTGTGGGTGGGATCGATCTCGTCCTTGCGGTAGACCCGGCCGGGAGCCAGAAAGCGGATTCCGCCGCTGCGCTCCAGTTCGCTCACCCCGTCGGCGCCGCGCGCGCCGATCCGGCGCAGCACGCGCACCTGCACCGGGCTGGTGTGGGTGCGCAGCAGCAGCCCGTCCTGCTCCTTGAAGTAGAAGGTGTCGGCGCTGCCCCGCGCGGGATGGTCCTGGGGGATGTTGAGGCCGTCGAAATTGTGCCCTTCGGTCTCGGCCTCCGGCCCCTCCTCCACGTGGTAGCCCAGGGGCCGGAACACGTCCACCATGCGGTCCATCAGCCGGTTCAGCGGGTGCAGGGCGCCCATGGGCGGCAGCGGCGGCGGCAGGTCCGGGTCCCAGGCGTGGGCCAGCGCCGCGCCGCGCTGGCGCTCCAGCTCCAGATCGGCCTGGCGGCCCTTGAGCGCCTCCTCCCACTGGTTCTTGAGCGCATTGACCGTCGCGCCCAGTTCCCGCTTGTGCTCCTTGGGCGCCGCCTTCAGCAGCTCCATCAGCCGCTGGGCGTGGCTGCCCTCGCGCCCGACGAAGGCCCCCTTGAGCCGCATGAGCGCGTCCAGGTCGGCACAGGCCGACAACGCGCCGGGAAAATCCCTCTGGGCATCGGCGATTTCAGGTGGAAGCAGCGGCAGTTCCATGACGTCCTCTCGTATACAGAGAAAGGCCGCGTGAGCGGCCTTTCAGGTCTGTTGCGATGTTGAGTGCTTCGCTCAGCCCTTGGCCACGGCCACGAGCTTGGTAAACGCTTCGGGATTGCGCACGGCGAGATCGGCGAGGATCTTGCGGTCCAGGTCCACGCTGGCCTTCTTGAGGCCGCCCATGAACTTGGAATAGGACAGGCCGTTCATCTCGCAGGCGGCGCCGATGCGGACGATCCAGAGGCGGCGGAAGTCGCGCTTGCGCACCTTGCGGTCACGGTAGCCATAGCCGAGGGCCTTTTCGACGGCTTCCTTGGCGCTCCGGTAGAGGCGCGACTTGGCTCCGTAGAAGCCCTTGGCGAACTTCAGCATCCGCTTGCGGCGCTGGACTCGTTTAAAACCACGTTTGACGCGGGTCATATCGTTTTCCTTTCCTGGTGGCAACCCTTGGGGGTTTTCAAGGCCACGTCGGGGGCGGCGTCGGCCGCCGGGTCATTGATGGCGATCAGGCGTACGGCAGCATGGCGCGGACGCGGCCCAGATCGGACTTGTCCACCATGCGGCCCATGTCGAGCTGGCGCTTGCGCTTGCTGGCCTTGCTGGACAGGAGGTGGCGCTGGTGGGAACAGCCGCGCTTGAAGAGACCGCTGCCGGTCTTCTTGAAGCGCTTCTGGGCGCCCTTGTGGGTCTTGAGCTTGGGCATGACATACCTCTAGGCTTGGTTCGGTTCCAGGGCTGGGGAAGCCTTGTCGGCTCCGGTCTTGGGTTTCTTCACCTGCTCCACCGGACGGGGAATGACGATGGCGTGCATGTCGCGGCCATCGATGCCGGCGGGTTTTTCAATAACGCACTTGTCGGAGATGCGGGTCAGAACGTCTTCGATGATGCGGTAGCCGATATCCCGGTGAACCACTTCGCGCCCCCGGAACATGACGACGATCTTGACCTTGTCGCCCTCTTCCAGGAATCGCAGGATGTGCTTGACCTTGAATTCGAAATCATGGTCATCGGTGCGAGGCCGGAATTTGACCTCCTTGACCACGATGTTCTTCTGCTTGGCCCGCGCAGCGTGCTCCCGTTTGGCTTCCATGAACTTGTACTTGCCATAGTCCATGATCCTGCAGACCGGGGGATTCGCCGTCGGTGAGACTTCCACCACATCCAGGCCCTTGCTTTCAGCGAGACGGATCGCTTCATGAGGCGTCATGACGCCCAGTTGCGCTCCATCTTCCGCAATGACCCGGACTTCAGCAGCCCGGATACCATCGTTGATTCGTGTTTCATTAGCTCGAATACGGTCCTCCTCAACAACGCAAGGAAAGAAATTCTACCAGCCAATCCTCAAAAGACCAAGGAAAGTTCACTTGGCCCGGGTTCGGATCTCCTTGGTCAGCAGATCAAAGAAACCATCCAGGGACTGGGCCCCCAGATCGCCCTTGTGCCGATGCCGCACGGAAACCGTGCCAGCAGCGGCTTCGCGGTCGCCCAGCACCAGCATGTAAGGGATCTTCTGGAGCTGGGCGTCACGGATTTTGGCATTCACTTTTTCGTTGCGCAGATCGACTTCCACCCGGATCCCCAGGTCCATGGCCTGGTCGCGGATCTTCAAGGCGTACTCATGGGCCCGGTCGGTGATGGGCAGCACGGCCACCTGCACGGGCGCCAGCCAGGCGGGGAAGGCCCCGGCGCAGTGCTCGATGAGAATCCCCATGAAGCGCTCCAGGCTGCCCAGCAGGGCCCGGTGCAGCATCACCGGCGTCCCCTCGGAGCCATCCGGCTTCACGTAGATCAGCCCGAACCGGGCCGGCATGGAGTAGTCCACCTGCAGGGTGCCCAGCTGCCAGGGCCGCTTGAGCGCGTCCAGCACCGAGAAGTCGATCTTGGGGCCGTAGAACGCGCCGTCGCCGGCGTTGATCTGGTAGGGCATGCCCGCTTCCCGCAGGGCCTCCGAAAGGGCGCCCTCGGCGTGGTCCCAGATCTCGTCGCTGCCCAGCCGCTTTTCCGGCCGGGTGGACAGCTCCACCTTCATCTCGTCGAAGCCGAAGGTGTGGTAGACGTCCTTGATGAACTCGAGGAAGGCCGCCATCTCGGACTGCATCTGCTCGGGCGTGCAATAGATGTGGGCATCGTCCTGGCAGAAGGTGCGGACCCGGGTCAGGCCGTGGGTGACCCCCGATCGTTCGTAGCGGTGCAGCCGGCCGAAGTCCGCATAGCGGATCGGCAGGTCCCGGTAGCTGTGCCGGCCATTGCGGTAGATCAGGCAGTGGCTGGGGCAGTTCATGGGCTTGAGGGCGTATTCCCGCTCATCCACGGTGGTGAAGTACATGTTGTCCACATAGTGGTCGTAGTGGCCGCTGGTCTTCCACAGGGCGACGTCCAGGGCCTGGGGGGTGATGACCTCCGAGTAGCCTTGGCGGACGTAGCGGCCGCGCATGTAGTTGACCAGTTCGTTGTAGATGATCGTGCCCTTGGGGTGGAAGAACGGCGAAGCCGGCGCCTCCGGCTGGAAGGAGAACAGGTCCAGTTCCCGGCCCAGCTTGCGGTGGTCGCGCAGCCTGGCCTCCTCCAGGCGCTGCAGGTGCTCCTCCAGCTCCTTGGCGTTGAGGAAGGCGGTGCCGTAGACCCGGCACAGCTGGGCGTTGTTCTCGTCGCCCTTCCAGTAGGCGGCGGCCGTGCTCAGCAGCTTGAACGCCTTGAGCTTGCCGGTGTCCGGCACGTGCGGGCCGCGGCACAGGTCGTAGAAGTCGCCCTGGCGGTAGCCTGAGATGGTCTGACCGGCGGGAATGCCGGAGACCAGTTCCACCTTCATGTTCTCGCCCATGGCCTGGAACCGGGCGATGGCGTCGTCGCGGTCCAGTTCCTCGCGCACCACCGGAATGGCTTCCCCGCTGATCTTGTGCATCTCCGCCTCGATGGCGGCCAGGTCCTCGGGGGTGAAGAACTTCTCCACCTGGAAGTCGTAGTAGAAGCCGTCCTCGATCACCGGGCCGATGCCCACCCGCACGCCCGGGAACAGGCGCTGCACGGCCTGGGCCAGGAGGTGGGCGGTGGAATGGCGGATGATCTCCAGGGCCGCCGGGTCCTTGCCGGTGACGATCGCCACCTTGGCCTGGTCCGGCAGAGGCGCCTTCAGGTCGCGCACGGCGCCATCCACCCGGACGGCCAGGGCCGCTTCCAGCAGGCGGGGCCCGATGGCGAGCGCAAGATCCGCGCCAGTGGCCCCGTCCGGCAGTTCACGGACGGAATCATCGGGAAGGCGGATGGAAATCGGCATGGCTACCTCAAAGTCGAAATTCCATACTATCGCAGAATGAGCGGCAGCGCCCCTGCGAAACGCAAAAAGCCCCCCAGTTCGAGCTGGGGGGCTTCAGATTTTTAACGTCGCGGC
>CAZVHQ010000034.1:0-43492 GCA_964627225.1 uncultured Mesoterricola sp. | reverse complement strand
CGCGCACCATCCAGGGGGACTTCACCACACGGGTCCGGCTGAGGAAGTCCCCGGGCGTGTTCTGGGAAAGGTCTTGGTTGGTCATGACGAAATCTTTCAAGGTCGGATTGAATGGACGAACGGAGCCAGGCCCACGGCTCCGGCCAGGAACCTCCGGCCGGTGGCGCGCCGTTCCCGTTCCAGAGCATGGTGAGTCCTCCGCCCGGTGTCCTCGGCTCCATGGTTCGCCAACAGGACAGATCGGGTTTCACCCTTCCGCACTGCCTACCGGTCAGACGCAGCCCTTGCCGTTCCAACCAGCCCCTGGCTCATCCACCATGAAATAGTTCAGGACCCCGGGAGGAGGCTGCACGACGGAGGTTCGCTTTGTTCACGGTTTTCCATCTCAACCCCCTTTCTGGTCCATGACCTTCTTCGAGGGTGGCCGGGGGGTCCGGGAGTGTCAACCCGAAATCACTCCCCGACCCAGCCCTGCCAGATCTTCTGCAGCAGGCTGGAATCATGGTCCTCCACCACCACCAGGTGGCGCGTCGTGGGCCGGCCGCCCGCGGCGAACCGGTAGGCGTTGCGCAGCACCTCCCGGTCCAGGGCGGTGGCGCGGTGATGCTGGCGCAGGTGCTCGCCCATGGTGGAACTGAGGTAGGTTTCCAGGAAGCGGACGCCGCCGGCCGGGGGCTGGTCCGGCTCCTCGAACAGCGCCCAGCGCATGGCGCCGTCCCGCAGCCGCAGCCGGCGCACCGGGTCCATGGCGTCCAGGAACGGCTCCCGGTCGGCCCGGGGCACAGTGTACTCCATCTGCACCAGGATCGGGCCGGCTTCCAGCGGGATCGCGGTGGGCCGGTGGGGCGAGTCCCGGTGGGGGCTCAGGTCCAGGTCCTGGTCGAACGCGGTGATGCGCAGCCGGCCCAGCAGCACCAGGGACGCGAGCATGCCGGCCGCGGACAGCCCCATGGCGGTGCGCAGCCCCAGCTTCAGCGCCACTTCTCCCCAGAATGCCGCGCCCAGGGCCAAGGCGCCGCCCCATACGGTCTGGTAGGTGCCGAACGCCCGGGCCTTGACCCAGGGCGGCACCGACAGCTGGATGGCGGTGTTGATGGTGGACAGGATGGCCAGCCAGCTCATCCCGGACAGCACCAGGCAGAGCGCCACGGTGGGCGTGTGCGGCACATAGGCGATGACCGCCTGGGAGAGCGCCGCCAGCAGGCTGAAGCCGCCGAGGATCTGGTTGGTGCTGCAGCGCCGGCGCAGCGGCCCCAGCATGAACACCGCCAGCACCGCCCCGGCGCCGATGCAGCCCATGAGTCCGCCGAAAGCCCCGGGGCCGAGCTTCAGGTCATGGATGGCCAGGGCCGGCACCAGCGAGAAGATCACCCCCGAGAACCAGGAATAGCCCAGGGCGCGCAGCAGGATCACCTGGAACGGCCGGCTGTGCCGGGCGTAGCGGAAGCCCACCTTCAGCGCGCCCAGGAAGCGCTCCCCGGGCAGGCTGGCGCTGGTCGGCCGGCGGTTCCAGACCAGCAGCGCCACCACCACCGCCAGGAACGACACCGCGTTGAAGCTGAACGCCCAGCCCGCGCCCATGAGCCCAACGATCAGCCCGCCCACCGCCGGCCCCACGGCGCGGCTCATGTTGAAGCCGGCGCTGTTCAGCGCGACGCCGCCGATCAGGTTCTCCCGGTCCAGCAGCTCCGGCACGATGGCCTGGAAGGCCGGCATGCTCAGGGCCGAACCGACGCCGATGAGGAAGGACATGGTGAGCAGCACCATCGGCGTGATCTGGTGCAGGAAGGTGAGCCCCGACAGCGCTGCCGCGCAGGCCAGCATGAACACCTGGGTGCTGATGAGCAGCTTGCGCCGGTCGACGATATCGGCGATGGCCCCGGCGGAAAGCCCCAGCAGCAGCACCGGCAGGGTGCTTCCGGTCTCGATCAGGGCCACCAGCAGCGGCGACGTGGTGAGGTGCGCCATCTGCCACTTCTCGCCCACGCTCTGGATCTGGGTGCCGATATTGGAGGCCATGTTGGCGATCCAGATCATGAGAAACAACCTGGAGCGCAGGGGATCCAGCAGGCCGGTGCGCGCGGACGCGGGTGCATTCATCGCTGGGATAGTAACATGGTCGATACCCCCCTTTGGAAGGACACCCCATGGACCTCTCCAGGTTCCCCCGACGCACCTACAGCCCTGGACCCACGCCGATCGAGCGGCTTGACCGGCTGTCCCGGGTCCTTGGCACCAACGTGTACATCAAGCGGGACGACCAGCTGGGCCTGGCCGGCGGCGGCAACAAGACACGCAAGCTGGAGTTCCTGGTGGCCGACGCCCTGGCCCGGGGCGCGGATACGCTCATCACCTGCGGCGGCGTGCAGTCGAACCACTGCCGGCTGACCCTGTCGGCCGCGGCCAGGGAGGGCCTGCATTGCCGGCTGGTGCTGGCCGAAGACACGCCCGGCGCCTGCCAACCGGACGGCAATGGCAACGTCCTGCTCTACCATGTGCTGGGGGTTGAACGGATCACCACCGTGCCCTGGGGCAGCGACCTGCAGGCCGCGCTGAGCGCCGCCGGTGCCGAGGCCGAAGCCGAGGGCCGGCGCCCCTACCTCATCCCGCTGGGCGGCTCCAGCCCCCTGGGCGCGCTGGGCTACGTGGCCTGCGCGCTGGAACTGCTGGCGCAGCTCCGGGAGTCCGGCCTGGCGTTGCAGCACATCGTCGTGCCCGTGGGCAGCGCCGGCACCCTGGCCGGCCTGTTGTTCGGCCTTCGCGCCAGCCACAGCGCCATCCCGGTGACCGGGGTGACCGTGCTGCAGCCCCGGGCCGGCGCCGAAGCCACGGCGCTGGAGCTGATCCGGGCCATCGCCGGATTCCTGGGCAGCGCCGCCGCGGTGCCCGCCGGCCAGGTGACCTGCCTGGACGATTATCTCGGGGCGGGCTACACCCTCCCCACTGCGGGCATGCTCGAAGCCGTCCAGATGCTGGCCCGTCATGAGGCCATCCTGCTGGACCCCACCTACACCGGCAAGGCCATGGCCGGGCTCATCGACCTGGCCCGCACCGGACGCTTCGGCAAGGATGACAACGTGCTGTTCCTGCACACTGGCGGCAGCGCCGGGCTCTATGCCCGGCCGGAACTGTTCGCCCGGCCTTGACGGATTCTTGATGGGTTTCGACGATTTCCGCATCTTCCCTTGACCGCGCTCTTCCCCATACTTGCGCGCCCCTCAATGGGATTCAGGAGAGCGCCATGAAGAACAGCCAGATCAGGATCGACCCCACCATCACGCGAGTACCCAAGGCCGAGGCCATCGAACAGATCACCCGGCGGATCACCGCCCTCAAGGAGCAGCTGGACATGGCCCAGGCGCAGTTGAAGGCAGCCGTGAGCCCCGGCAAATACGCCCTGAACATCCAGGTCGGCACCTTCAAGAAGCAGATCCATGCCTGCAAGGCGCAGCTCGACCGGATCAAGAAGGATCCGAAGGCGGACGTCGTCTGGCCCGATCGGCTCAGCGCGTGATCCGGATGAGCTGGTTTCATACCAATTCGCAGTCAATCATAGAGTAATCAGGCTGCGGATTCGATAATCCACGGGAAGGCGGTCATGGATCGGAGGAGGTCCGGCGAGCCATGCAGATGGTGCAGGCTTGTCTCCACGGCATCCATCACCCCTTGCCTCAAGGGGATCCAGAACTACGCCGAGCGGAAGCCCAGGGCGCTCTCCGTGTGCTCCTGCGCCGCGGCCAGGCTTGGCCCATACGCATATACTGGAATGGACTTGTTGAGCGGGGATGCTATGCACATCATCCATGTCCAGATCCGAGTGAAGCCAGATTGCATTGAATCTTTCCAGGTGGCCACCCTGGCCAACGCCCGGGCCAGCATCCAGGAGCCCGGCATCGTGCGGTTCGATGTGGTCCAGCAGCAGGACGACCCCACCCGGTTCGTGCTGGTGGAGGTCTACCGCGCAGTGGAGGATCAAGCCAGGCACCGGCTCACGGCCCACTATGCGGCCTGGGCCGGGGCGATGGGGGACATGATGGCGGAACCGCGGTCTGCCTTGAAATACACCAATGTCTTCCCCGGAGAGGAAGGCTGGTGATGCGGTTCGAGTTCGCCACTGCCCAGCGCATCATCTTCGGCATAGGGGTGCTGTCGGAAGCGGGGACCCTTGCCAAAGGGTTGGGTCGGTGGCCCCTTGTGGTGACCGGACGCGATACCACCCGCAGCCATGGCCTACTGGAACTGCTCCGAGCCCAGGGGCTCCAGCCCTCCCACTTCTTCCTGGCCGGTGAACCGACCCTCGCCGGTGTCCGGGAAGGAGCCGCCCGGGCCCGGGCCGGGCAGACAGACCTCGTCATCGCCCTCGGCGGCGGTGGCGCCTTGGACGGCGGTAAGGCCATCGCAGGCTTGGCGGTCAACCAAGGCGATCCCCTCGATTACCTGGAAGTGATCGGCCAGGGCCGTCCCCTGGTCCAGCATCCATTGCCCTGCATCGCCATCCCCACCACCGCCGGCACCGGTTCGGAGGTCACCCGGAACGCCGTGCTGGCGTCTCCGGACCACGGGGTGAAGGCGAGCCTGCGCCACCCCTGGATGCTCCCGGCGGTAGCGCTGGTGGATCCCGCGCTGACCGTAGGCGTCCCCGCGGCCATCACCGCCAGCACCGGACTGGACGCACTAACCCAACTCATCGAGCCGTAACTTTCGGTCAAGGCCAACCCCATCACGGACGCTCTGTGTTTGGAAGGCGTCCGGCGCGTTGGCCGGTCCCTGAAACGGGCTTGGACCGACGGCAATGATCTGGCGGCCCGCGAGGACATGGCCCTGGCCAGCCTGCTGGGAGGCCTGGCCTTGGCCAACGCTGGCCTGGGCGCCGTCCACGGCCTGGCGGCTCCCCTGGGCGGCCTAGCTCCAGTTCCACATGGCGCCGCCTGCGCGGCCCTGCTGCCCCATGTGCTGGAGGCGAACCTGCGGGCCAGCGGGCGTGGGAGCCCCGTTTGGGTCAAGTTCCGGGAACTTGCAGGACTGCTCACCGGCGACCCGGGAGCGGACGCCCAGGAAGGATTGCGCTGGGTACAGGATCTGGTGACGGAACTCCAGGTGCCGGGCCTCGGCAGCTACGGACTCACTGCGGCGGACCTGGACCACATTGCCGAAAGGGGCTTGGCGGCGAGCAGCATGAAAGCCAATCCCGTGACCTTCGACCGCGCGGCCCTGGTGAACATCCTGGCCAAGGCCATGTGAAAGCCTGTTTAGGGTGGAGGGCTGGGGCGACGCTATTCAGGCTGGCTTCGTCGAACTTGAACGGGAGCATAGCGAAGCATTGAGTGGGCCACCGTGGCATGGCGGTTGGTGGTGAGGATGCTTGCATGCCCCAGCCAGTTGCTGATGGTCGTATGGTCGACCCGGGCATGGAGGAGGTGAATCACGGTGCTGTGGCGCATGGTGTCCCATGGGATAATAATTCACTTCGGCAAATCCAATGTCCTTAGCCCCACCGATTCAGGAGCCCCCGCCCGGATCGCGCTTGGCCAGCATCGACTGGCTGCGCGGCCTGGTGATGGCGCTCATGCTGATCGACCACACCCGGGATTACCTGCTCGCGGAATCCTTTTGGCACCGCGCCACGGATCTTTCAGTGATCAGCTCGGCCACCTTCCTGACACGGTGGGTTACCCACTTTTGCGCCCCGGTGTTCCTGTTTCTGGCGGGCCTCGGCGTCCACTTCATGGCCCAGGGCGGCAAGGACCCCGCCGCCGTGCGGCGCTTCCTGTGGACCCGGGGCCTGTGGCTGATATTCTGCGAATTCACACTCGTGGCGCTGGGCTCTGAATTCCAGTGGGAACCCTGGCACCAGACCCTGCTGGCCCAGGTCATCTGGGTTCTGGGGGTCAGCATGATCCTGATGGCCTTCATGGTGCGCCTGCCCTGGGGCTGGATCCTGGGCTTGGGTCTGGCCCTGGTGTTCGGCCACAACCTGCTGGACCCGGTCCTGGCCTCCGGCGCCTGGAGCGACCTGTGGACCGTGCTGCATCGGGTCGGGCCGGTCTCCCCCTTCGCCACCCCCTTCCCGCGCGTATTCATCCTCTATCCGGTGCTCCCGTGGCCCGGAGTCATGGCCCTCGGCTTCTCCCTGGGCCGCTGTTATCGGCAGGACCCAGCGCGGCGGCGGCGCCTGCTAGCCCGCCTGGGGGCCGCCGGCCTCCTGCTGTTCGTCCTGATCCGTGCCAGGGGTGGCTACGGCGATCCCGCCCCCTGGATCATCCAGACCACCTGGTTCAGAACCGCCCTGAGTTTCGTCAACACCACCAAATACCCGCCCAGCCTGCTCTACCTGCTCATGACGCTCAGCCCGGCCCTGCTGCTGCTGGCCTGGCGCGAAGGCCGGAGCGCCAACCCGCTTGACCGGGTGCTGTCGACCTTGGGCCGGGTGCCCATGTTTTTCTACCTGCTCCAGTGGCCTGTGGCCCATGGTATGGGAGTGCTGTTCCACGCCCTGGCCGACAAGCCCTGGCGCGTCATCCTGCACATGGGTCGGCCTTACCCGGCCGACCTCGGCTTCCGCCTCTGGGCGGTCTACTTGGCCTGGGCGCTCGGGTTGGCCGTGCTGTTCCCGCTGTGCCGGTGGTACGCGGGGGTGAAGCAGCGGCACCGGGCTGGCTGGTGGTGGTCCTACCTGTAGCGGACCCAGTATTCCGGGGTGGTGACCTTCAGGTTGCTGGCTGGGGAGGGGATCAGGGTTCCTTGCTGTTCCGAGTGGGTAATGCCTGCTGATGATGGCCTGGAAAAGATTGAGTTTTCGGCAGGCGTGCCCGCCGGTGCCTGCCGAAACGGAAAGCATCTATTCGGGATGATAAGTTTTAACTGTCTGCCACTTGCCGTCCTTGACGGCCACGATGTTGATATGCGGGTCGTACGGGTCGTGAGTGGTGGGATCGATAGTCAGGCGACCGGTGACCACCGGTACATCCTTTATGGTTTCTAGTGCTTCCCTCATGGCCATCGGGTCCATCTTCCCGGTTTTCTTCAGTGAGGCCCCGACCGCGAACTCCATCGCCATGAGTGCGTCCAGCGTGTAGTAGGCGCCGACATCGCACTTGAGGTTGTGCGCCTGCTTGAAATGCGCGTTGAAGTCCGCGAACCTCGGGTCCTCGGTGTTGAACCCGCTGATCAGATAGCTGCCTTCCAGCTGCTTGCCGGCCATGGAGAGCAGATCGTTAACCGCCCAGCCGTCCGGCCCCAGGTATTGGAATTTCAAGCCCATGGATTCGGCCTGCTGCACCGAGCGGGAAACGTCCTTGACCTCCCCGGTGGCAATGACCAGGCAGTCGGGCTCAGCCTTGGCCACGCTGGAGAGTTTGGGCTTGAAGTCTTCGGTGCCATAGCTGAAGCCTTCCTTGGCCACCACCTGACCGCCAAGCTTGGTGAACTCGGCCTCGAAATACTTGAGGATGGTCGCCGGGTAGGGATAGTCATTGCCGAAAATGAATGCGGCCTTTCGCTTGCCCAGGTCCTTGAAGGCGAAATCGGCCAGGATGGTGGCCTGGTAGGAATCGGTGTAGCAGGCCCGGAACATGTAGGGCTTGATCCTGCCGTCCTTGGTCTGGGTGACCAGGGGGCCGCTGGCGGTCGTGGCAAAGATGGGCACCTTGGCGGCCTCGGCGATGGTCCCAAGGCCTGAAGCTCCCGCCGAAGACTGGGGACCGATGATGCAGTCCACATGGTCCTGTTCGATCAGCTTCCTGGCGCCCACCACCACATTGCTGGACACGTCCTTGGTATCGTACGGGATCACCCGGACCTTCACGCCCTGGATTCCGCCCTTGGCGTTGATCTCCTTCACCCGGTCGTCCAGGGCAAGCTTGGCCGTCCAGGTGAAGTTGTTGCTGGGATCACACAGGTTGCAGAGGTAGCCGAGCTTGAGTTCCTCCACCGTCTGCGCATGCATGGGATTGGCCAGCGCGGCCGCTAGCAATAGGCTCAAGAATTGCACCTGCTTCCGGATCGGAAGAAACCTGACCATGGCAACCTCCTTGTGTCCCAAGGCTGAGGGGGAAGCCACCCGGTACTCCCTTGGGCAAAGACCGAGGGACGTCATGAAATGGAAGGCATGCTGATTGATTGGCGACGCAAATACTCACACGAAGCAGCGATGAGGCAAATAACTTTATTTTTTTGATCGAGAATTTCATTTTAAATTAATGCCATCGCAAAATGGCATGGCGCTGTTGCCAGAATTAGGGGCGCGGTGAGACCTGATTGGATGCTGGACCGCCGAGACCTGATAGGATGCAGGACCGCTGAGGACGACCATCCCTTGGTTGGGAATGGGCAACTCCTGGAGCGGGGAGAGGCGGTAATCCCTGCTGTCTCCCTCAATGGTCACCCAGAGGATTCCCGAAGAGCATCGAATAGGATTGCCCTTCGATTTTTTAATCACCTCAGTTTTCCCTTCGGGAATGTAGCCAGATCGGCGGGTATATCTGGAAAGTCCGAACATGAGCTGTTCCTCTGATTTGGGAGGCCTGCGGCGAGCCCGACCCGAGGTCTGATCAGAAAATGGAAGGTTATCCAAGGCAACGAATCTTCCACTCAACCCTCTCCCCGGATCTTCAGTCCACAATCATCACTGGGCAGGGGGCATGATCCACCAGTTGGTGGCTATGGTGCCGGGCCACCGCTTGGCCCAACATTCCCCGATGAGGGGAGCCCATCAGGATCAAGTCGCTGCCATGAACTGGGGCGATCTTCTGGATGGCCTTCACCACCGGCCCTTCCATGACCTCGGTCTGAATCTCCCCGGGGATGGCCCCGACCTCCTGCACGAGCGATCGCGCCACGGCTTCGGCCTTGGTCAGGCGATCCGCAGTCATCCTCTCGAAATCCGACTCGCCCAGGAAATCCGGAACCGGAGGGTAGGTCACGGCAATGCACAGGCTGGACGAATTCATCGTCCGGGCGGTCTCCCCCGCCATCCTGGCGGCATTCACGGAATGGTCCGAGTCCTCAGCCGCAAGCAGTATGTGTTGGAACATAGTTTCTCCAATGCTAGGGTTGGTCACGGGAAATGAAGTGGCTCTGGTCGAAGAAGTCGATGTCCAAGGCCTCCAGGTTCACCGGTTCTTGCCAGCGTTCCAAGGGGTAAGCCTTGGCAACCTGGAGGGCGGACCCGGTATTCCTTTCGGATGGGGGGATTCTTCTCATGAGTCCTCCGATTTAGGAGGTTGGAGCCTGGGCTCTACCGGTACGGCGCATGTAACTGGTCACTGCACAGGGCGCAATGTCGAGCGACATCAGAAGGGAAGTTGGGTCTTGCGTCCGTACCTGGGGGGCATGGGAGGTGTATGGAATCTTTCTCATTGAAAGTGGGTTGAGTGAAGGCTGGACCAGAACATGTCCAATCTCGGGTCGCACCCTGCCCACGACCACTTAATTCCGTCACACCTCATCTCACGCGTGTCTTACTTGGGTTTTCCCCAAAAAAAAATAAAAAATTAATTGAAAATTTACAATTGGGGCCTAGAGTCGAGCTCCACCCTGATCCCAGCCATGCATCACCTTCTTTCTGCCACTCCTCAGCGCTACCGATTCGGCGCCTTTGAAGCGGACACCCGCTCTGCGGAACTCCGCCTGAACGGAGAGATCGTTCCCATCCAGGACGTGCCGTTCCGGTTCCTTGTGGCCCTGCTGGAGCGCCCGGGAGAGGTGGTGAGCCGCGAGCAGCTCCGGGAGCGGATCTGGCCCCCGGACCTGCACCTGGACTTCGAGAAGTCCTTGGACACGGCGGCCTTCAGACTGCGCCACGCCCTCGGTGATTCCGCGAGAAACCCACTGTATGTGGAGACCCTTCCAGGCAAAGGATTCCGGTTCCTGGGGGAGGTTCTTGCGGAAACGGACGCCCCGGCCGTCCCGTCTCCGCGGGAATCGCAGCTGATCTCGGCCTTAAGCGCCATTGCCCGGCACTGGCGCATATCCGTCACAGCCTCGGCCCTGATCCTTGCCATGGTTTCCGTGCTCGCATGGCATTTGGTCCAAGAATCCCGGGTCCACTGGGCCCTGACCGTTGCCCTGCCCGAGATGACCCGTCTCATCGAACAGCAACGGATCCATGCCGCCTTCCGCCTGGCCCGGCAGGCGGAGCGCTACCTGCCCGGGCCCCCCCAGATCCAGGCCCTGCGCCGGGATTTCCTGATCCCGGTGACGATCCGGACCACACCCGCCGGCGCCCAGGTCTTCATCAAGGACTACGTGGATATGGACGGGGCGTGGGAACTGCTGGGCCGCACGCCCCTGGAATCCGTACCTGTGCCCAGGGGTGAACTGCAATGGCGGATCATCCTGCCAGGCTATGCCCCTATCGAATCCGCGTTCACGCCCCATCTTTCCACTCGGTCGGAACTGGTCCTGGATCCCCTCGGCAGCGTGCCTGAGGGAATGGTCCATGTGCGGGTCCCAGCGTTCCTTTTCCACCCCGGGCCAATGAGCTCTCTCCTGGCCGACTACTGGATCGACAAGTTCGACGTAACCAACCGAGAGTTCAAGACCTTCATCGACCATGGCGGCTACAGGGACCAGCGCTACTGGCAACATCCGTTCGTCCGGGGCGGCCAGACCCTCTCCTGGGAAGAGGCCCTGGCCCAATTCCGGGATACCACCGGCAGACCCGGCCCCGCTACCTGGGAACTGGGGACCTACCCCGAGGGGCAGGCCGACTTTCCGGTGACCGGGGTCAGCTGGTACGAAGCGGCCGCCTACGCCAGCTTCGCCGGCAAGGAACTGCCGACGGTCGCCCATTGGCGCTATGCGGCGGGCTATGCTTTGTACACGAACTGCTTCCATCTCAGCAATTTCAGCGGCAAAGGCATGGCCAGGGTCGGAGCCTACCACGGGCTCGGGCCGTTCGGCACCTACGACATGGCCGGAAACGCAAAGCAGTGGTGCCTGAACGCGGTGGGGGAAAAGCGCTACATCCTTGGCGGAGCCTGGAATGAAACGGCCGCCATGTCCGTAGATCCCGACGCGAGGGATCCGTTCGACCGTTCGGCCACCTTTGGTTTCCGCTGCGTGAAATACCAGAAGCCCCCAGCGATGGAGCTGCTCGGCCCGTACGAATGGTTTCAGCGGGATTACAGCAGGGAGAAACCGGTGGGCGACGACGTGTTCCACATCTATCAGCGGCTCTACTTGTACCAGCCCTTCAATCTGGACGCCAAGGTGGTCGCCGTGGATGCCTCCAAACCCAATTGGCGCATGGAAACAGTCAGTTTCCGTGCCGCCTATGGCAACGAACGGGTGACGGCCTACCTGTTCCTGCCCAACAACGCGAAACCGCCGTTCCAGACTGTGGTCTACTTTCCGAGCGGGACCGATTTTGGGTTGGACTCCAGCAAAACTCTAGATTTAAAATTCATCGAATTCTTGATCCGCAGCGGGCGAGCGCTTCTTTACCCCGTTTACCAAGGTACTTATGAACGTCAAATCAGAAGGGTTTGGACGTTCGACGGTTTATCGGGTCTGAACATCATCATCCAGGATGCCAAGGATCTTAAGTGTTCCCTAGATTACCTCGAAACGCGGCCGGACATCGACCGGGAGCGCTTGGCCTTCTTTGGGTTGGGCCGTGGCGCCTGGTGGGGGCCGATTTTCACGGCCGTCGAGCAACGATTCAAGGCCAGCATTTTGTTCTACGGGGGGCTTGCCCCATTTAAGCTGCAGCCAGAGGCCGACCCGCTAAATTTCGCGCCGAGGGTGTTGGTGCCAACCCTGATGGTGAACGGCCAGGAAGATTTCATCTTTCCTAAGGAAACATCGCAACTGCCGTTGTTTCATTTGCTGGGCACGGTGGCCAGAGACAAGCGCCACGTCGTGTTTGAAGGCGGGTTCATGCCTGGCAATTGGCAGGGCCAGGTGAAGGAGGCCCTCGACTGGCTGGACCACTACCTGGGTCCCCCACCTGGTCCAGTGCCTTCCCCGTAAAGGTCCTCAGCGGGCCGGATGGCGCCCTCGCGCACGTCCGCGAACCGGCTCCTGGACGTGAGGTAGGTGGCCAGCCCCGGCGTCAAGGCGCCTACTGACATGAGACTGATGGTCTTTCCCCAAATCTGATACCAAATTGACGTCAAACATAGGGTAATGTATCGTCCTTACAGCCAAACACCTGCACCCGGCCCTCTGCCAGCGTCTTGGTCAGGAGATATCCCTGGACTATGTCTACAGACTTCTCCACCGCCACGAGTGGCGAAAGCTGGCGCCTCGTCCCCGCCATGTGAAGCAGAACCCCGCCGCTGCTGCGGCCTTTAAAAAAAACTCCCAGAAAAGCTCCAAGCCATAGTTGCTGGGCTTCCAAAAGGAACGCCACTGCGGCTTCTGTTCCAGGACGAAGGACGCTTCGGCCGAATCAGCGATGGCCGCCGTTGCTGGACACCCATGCCTTTGCGTCCATCGGTTGGCAGTCGGGTCGTCCGAGAATACGTATACGCCTACGTGGCCGTTTGCCCCCAGGACGGTCAGATGACGTCCATGATCCTGCCGTGGGTGGACGCCAAGCTGATGTCGATCTTCTTGGCCCATTCGTCAGCACAGTTCCCCGATGACCACTGCGTCATGCTGCTCGATGGCGCCGGATGGCACAAAGCCAACGACCTCGTTGTCCCAGCGAACATGACCCTGCTGTCGCTTCCACCCTACAGCCCGGAACTGAACCCAGCTGAGCATGTCTGGGAATATATCCGCGAGAACGACATTCGGAACCAGGTGCTCCCTGACCTGGACAGGGTGATGGACCTCGTGGAAACAAGCCTCCGCCGTCTCCACGAATCCCCAGAGATTCTCCGTTCCATGGTGGCGTTCCCTTGGATTACTGAATCGGCGGCCTGAATACTCTACGTTTGACGGCAAATTGGTATCAGTCGTAAGATCTGCCCAAAAGGAGCAACCTCGGTGACAATGATCCGGGGTTGATCATGAATTCAATCGAAGCAACCATTTCTCCGACCGAACTGGGCGCGCTGATGGGCGCCGGAAGGCACCTGGACCTGGTCGACGTGCGCACTCCCCCGGAGTTCCGGGAGGTGCATCTGGCGGGAGCACGCAACATCCCCTTGGACCGGCTGGACCTGAAGGCGATGGCCCAGGAGCGGCGGACCCAGGACCAGCCGCTCTACTTCATCTGCCAATTCGGCGGCCGCGGGCTCCAGGCCTGCGCCATGCTGCGCACCGCCGGCGCGAACAACGTGGTCAACGTGGAGGGGGGGACCGTGGCGTGCGTGCAGGCCGGCCTTCCGGTCGTCCGGGGCGCCAAGACCATCTCCCTCGAACGCCAGGTGCGCATCGCCGCAGGCTCCCTGGTGTTGCTCGGCACGGCTCTCGGATTTTTCGTCCGGCCCGGCATCCTGCTCCTACCCGCGTTCGTGGGCGCCGGGCTCGTGTTCGCAGGGATCACGGATACCTGTGGCATGGGCCTGCTGCTCGCGCGCATGCCCTGGAACCGCTGACTCATGGGAGAGACACGGCAAACTTCGGATTGGCCTGGAAAAGTAAGGGAGAAGGTGGATAATGGTAAGGAGGTGACGCCATGCTCCACCCCGCAGTGGCAACTTTGACCAGCAAGGGACAGCTAACCATTCCGAAGGCCATTCGGGACGCCCTCGGCCTCCACGAAGGGGATCAGGTTCGGTTTGAACTTGACGAGAGCAAGGGAAGGACAGTGATGGAGCCCATACGGTTTCGACCGGAAGACCTTGCATCTTTCGCCATCCCGGGAACCCGGCGGATGACTTTTGCCGAAATGGAAGCCGCCAAGCGGGCCGGGGCACTTCGATGATTGGAGTGGACACGAACATCCTTGCCCGTGTGCTCTTGGGGGATGACCCCAAGCAAAGCCCAGCGGCGCACAAGGCCGTGATCCACGAGGCCCGGACCGGGGGCGTATTCGTTCCACTCCTGGTGTTCGTGGAATTGGGGTGGGTACTGAGTGCCGCGCCGGGATGGAATGCCCCCCACGTTCATCGTGCCTTGGAAGCTCTCTTGAACATGGAGGGGATCGAGGTTGAAGCATCGGGGATGGCAAAGGAAGCCCTGGCATTGAGCACCGGATCCGTGGGCCTTGCAGATAACCTCATTGCTCTTGGGACCCAGGCCCGAGGTTGTGCAAGACTGCTGACTTTCGACGCCCGATTCGCCAAGACAGGGCGCGCTGAATTATTGAAACCTTAGATTCCCAATGCCGATCTTCCACCCCAGCCCGCGGACCTCGCCTTCGTCCCCCGGATCACCCAGGTCCTGGCCCTGCCCTCGCTGCCCCTGGAACCGGGGCGGGCGCTGGGACCCGTTTCGCGGGCCTGAAATCTGCCGGAGGACCTGGCATGCGATCATCCGGCATGGCCGGACCGGTCGCCCTTCCTGTGATCCCCGCCCCATTTCCCCCAGGAACGGTAGCCACAGCCGCGGACCGGCGCCATGATCAAGACTGCCGGCCGGTCCAGGCCGCCCATCCGAGGAATGACCGTGGAAGCCGAAACCCCCACCACCCTGATCACCGAATCCGTGGCCGAACTCATCGCCATGGCCACCGCCATGGCCGCCAACAACGAGGACGCCTTCCAGCAGCACAACTTCAATCTGCACAAGCTGGGCGTGAGCCGCGAGGACCGGATCAAGGCGGTGAACATCAGCCTCAAGATCAAGATGGGCCCGCACAACAACCTCATGGACATGGCCCAGGGCTACCTGGCGGCCGGCGGCTGCGGCTGCGGCGAGGGCGAGGAGGGCTGCTGCGGCGGCGAGGGCGAAGGCTGCGGCGAAGAAGGCTGCGGCTGCGGGCACTGAGGCCGGCATGGCCGCACAGGGGCGCCCCGGAGGCAGGCTGGACTGGGCGGATGCGGCGGTGCCGGTACTCGCCAGCATCTGCTTCGTGATCAAGCAGGGCAAGCCGGACCCGGTCGCCATCGTCTCCGGCGGGATCGGCTATGCCCTGGCGGTGGCGGTGCTGTTCGTCGGGGTCCGGCAGATCATGTGGGTCGTGAACCGGCGCAGGGCCAACCCCAGGCCCCGGCAGCCTGCGCTGGCCGCCGGGGTGGGCATGCTCATCTGGGCATTCATCATTTTCCGTCACTGACCCCGCGCGCCAGCCTGAGGCCACCGGGCAGCATGTCCACCCGGAAGCAGGGCAGGTCGCTGAACCGGGCGGCGGAGCGCAGGTCCTCGCCATAGCTGAACCACGAGCCGCCCCGGTAGACCCGGCGGCCGGTGGTCGTGGGCCCGCGGGGATCGCGCTGCTCGGCCGCGGGGTAGTCTCCGTACCAGTCCCAGCACCATTCCGAGCTGTTGCCCGCCAGGTCGTACAGGCCCCAGGCATTGGGCGGGAAGCCGCCCACCTCGGTGGTGCGCTGCCGGTTCGGCCCGATCCTGCCACGCCGGTAGGGGTGCTCGCCGTTGAAGTTGGCCTGGGCCGAGGTCAGGGCGGCGCCGAACGGGGTCGGGCTGGTGGTTCCGGCCCTGCAGGCATACTCCCACTCCGCTTCGGTGGGCAGCCGGTAGCCATCGGCCGTCCAGTCGCAGGCGATGGCGTCGTGCACCGTCTGCTTCCACCCGGTGGGCCAGCCGGCCGGGTTCGAGCCGAGCTCTCCGTAGCGGTAACAGGGCGTCCGGCCTTCGCGCAGGCTGAGCAGGTTGCAGAATTCGATGCAGTCGTACCAGGTCACGCCCTCCACCGGCAGCCGGTCGCTGCCTTTGAAGAAGGACGGGTTGTGGCCGGTGATGGCCTGCCACAGGGCCTGGGTGACCGGGAAACGGCCCAGCAGGAAGCCTGACAGAAGCACCCGGTGCTGGGTCTCGTCCCGGCCTCGGCCCCGCTCGCTCCGGGGCGAGCCCATGAGGAACCGGCCCGGGGCGATGAGGATCATCTCCGAGTCGGCGACCCGTGTGCCCGCTCCGCCGGGGCGCTGGGCGGCGAGCGCCTGGAGGTGCGCCCGCCGGGAGTAATCACCGAGCTTGATGAAGTTGAACAGGCCGCCGCAGAGCAGGCCGATGGCGATGAGGATGAAGATCATGCGTCGGGTATGGGTCTTGGGCGGCATGGGTTCCGGGGCGGCAGGAGGGGCGACGCCTCCAGCATCCCACGAACCGTCAGAACAGGAACAGTTCGGCGCTGTCGGGATTCTTGCCGAAGAAGGTCACGTCATCGATGCTTTCGACCTGGGGTCCGCGCAGGATGGACCACAGCAGCCGCTCCACGCCGATGCCGGCGCCGTAGGTGGCGGGGAAGGTGCTGCGGCCCTGCCCATCCCGGCCGCAGGCGACGCTGAGGAAGGGGCCGTAGCCGCCCAGGGCCTCGATGTTCTCGATCCGGCCGTGATGGAACCGGGGCGCTTCGGGAATGATCCGGTTGTCCAGCAGGCGGGGGATGATGGCCTCGGGCAGCCATTCGCGCAGCCCGCCGCTGAGCACCTCCCGGGCCGGGGCGGCCGGGCCTTGCAGCGGCTGGTTGCGGGCCACCAGGTCGTAGTTGAAGATCTCCCGGCTGAGCGCCTCCTTGGGGTCGCGCCGGCTGCCGTCCTTGCGCAGGTAGGGATACACCAGGTCGTAGTTCTCCCGCAGCAGGCCGACCACCCAGAACACCGGGGCCTCGCAGGTTTCGCCCAGGCCGCGCTCTTCCTGGCCCGCGCCGAAGCGCCGGGTGGCTTCGTCCAGATGGAACACCGGGAAGGCGGTCGAAGGCAGCTCCAGGGCCACGCCCAGCGCTTCCAGACTCTCCGCCGCCCGGGTCCGGGCCCGGTCGAGGCCGGCCCGGGTCATGCCTTCGAAGAAGGCCAGGGCTTCCTTGAGCTCACCCTGGAGGTGCGCGGTCACGGTTGCGGGGTCGTCCAGGTACTCTTCCAGGGTGATCTGCCGGGGACGGCGCACCTCCACGTCCAGCTGGCTGAAGTCGAGCAGATAGCGGCCGCGCTGGCGGCCCTGGGCATCGGGCAACTCCAGCCGGATGTTCGGGCTGTCGACGAAGATGCCGCGCAGGTGCGGGTTGTGGCAGGCCATGAACTTCGCGTAGATCATGCTGTGGGTGGCCACATAGGGGCTCTGGCGGTACGGAATGCGCGGCAGGTGCTCCACGTCGTGGGCCAGGGGGTCGGTCAGCAGGCTCATGGAGACCCGTTCCAGGTTCAGCAGGCCCTGCTCCACCAGCCATTCCTGCATCCCCGCCACCAGGGCGGTGCGCACCCGCAGTACGTGGCATAGGGACTCGCTGCGCCATTTGCGCAGGTACCGGCGTTCGATTTCGTCCCCCAGGCTGGTGCCTTGCGCGTCGAGATCGTCCTGGTAGTTGCTCAAGCGGCGGCCCACTTGCTGGTAGGTTTCGGTGGCGCTCTGGGACATATGCCCTCCTTGAAAAAGAAACAAAAAAACACCCCCGGTTCGCCTCGGCGAATCGGGGGTGTTTCGGTGGAATGCCGGTCCTGCGCTAGCTCATTCCCTCACCGTCCCACGCACGATCCGCGCGAGGGTTGGTATTATTATTGCGGTTGAATTGCCGCACCAAGGAGGGAGTGGCCATGACCTGGATCAGGGCCATCCTATCATGAATCTCCCGTCAGCTGTGTTCCAGGATCCGGGCCCCCTGCCCTTCCAGCCGGCACAAGCGCACCTGGCAGCGCACCCCGGCCGCCATCCAGGCCCGGGCCATGGCCTCGGCCACGGTTTCGGCCCGGTCGCGCCCCGCCACCGCGAAGATCGCCGGCCCGGCGCCGGACAGGGTGCAGCCCAGCGCGCCCTGCGCCAAGGCCGCGGCCTGCACCGCCCGGAAGCCCGGCACCAGCGGCGCCCGGTGCGGTTCGGCCAGCGGGTCGCGCAGGCAGGTGCGCAGCAGGCCGGCATCCCCGGTGAACAGGGCGAGCACCAGGGAGGCCAGGTTCTGGGCATGGGCGACGGCCAGGGCCTGGGGCACCTGGGCCGGCAGCGCCTGGCGGGCGTCGCGGGTGTTGAGCTGCAGTCCCGGGCTGGCCACGGCGAACAGCAGGTCCTCGGGGAACGGCAGCGGCCGGGGCACGCCCGCGGGATCCACCAGGCGCAGCCCGCCCAGCAGCGCCGGGGCCACGTTGTCCAAATGGTAGGTGCCGCAGCCCTGGGCCTCGGTTGCGCCGCCGGCCCGCAGCAGGGCGGCTTCGCCCAGGCCCGCCTCCAGCAGCGCGTCCAGGGCCGCCAGGGTGGCCACCACGGTGGCGCTGCTGCTGCCCAGCCCGCTGCCCACCGGCAGGTTCTTGAACAGGCGGATGGCCAGGGGCGGCAGCGCGCGGCCCCAGGCCCGCTGGAACTCGGCGCAGGCCTTCAGGGCCAGGTTGTCCCCGGGCAGCGCCGGCAGCTGGTGGGCGAAAGGGCCCAGGCAGGCGAACGAATCCGCCCGGGCCAGGCGGATCTCCACCTGGTCGCCCAGGGGCGGCCCGTCCAGGGGCACGATGGCCGCCCCCAGGACGTCGAAGCCCGCGGCGAAGTTGCCGATGCCGGCCGGGGCGAAGGCCAGGACCCGCTTCACGCGCGGGCCCCCCGGGCGATGCGCAGCACGTCGGCCAGCACGCCGGTGGCGGTGACCGCGGCGCCGGCGCCGTAGCCGCGCACCACCATGGGATGCGGGTGGTAGGCCTCGGTGGAGAGGCAGAGCGCGTTCTCGCCGCCGCGGATGACCTGCAGGGGGTGGCTGGCATCCACCTCGATGGCGCCCACCCGGCAGCCTTCGGGGGTGACGGTGGCGGCGTAGCGCAGCGCCTTGCCCTGGGCCGAAAGGGCCGCCATGCGCTCGCGGAACGCCTCGTCCAGTTCCGGCAGGCGCGCCATGAAGGCGTCCACCGGGCCGCCGGCGTCGAACCCGGCGGGCAGCGCGCCTTCCACCTGCACCTGGTCCAGCTCCAGGGCGCCGCCCATCTCCCGGTGCAGGATCAGCGCCTTGCGGGCCACGTCCAGCCCGGACAGGTCATCCCGGGGATCCGGCTCGGTGAAGCCGGCCTCCCGGGCCTCGCGCACCGCCTCGCTGAATTTGGCCCCGGCATCCAGCCGGCCGTAGATGTAGGACAGCGAGCCGCTGAGGATGCCTTCCAGGCGCAGCACCCGGTCGCCGCCGTTGCGCAGGTCGCGCAGCGGCCCCAGGATGGGCAGGCCGGCGCCGACGTTGGTCTCGTAGTGGAACACCCGCCCGCGCTGGGCCAGCGCCCGGCGCAGCTCGCGCCAGGAGGCCATGGTGCCGCTGTTGGCCTTCTTGCTGGCGCTGACCAGGTGGAAGCCGGCCTCGACGAAGCCCAGGTAGCTGTCCGCCAGGGCCTGGGAGGTGGTGCAGTCCACCAGGACGGCGTGGTCGGGCCGGCGCGAGCGCACGCTGTCCCGCAGCCGCGCCTCGTCCAGGGGCTCGCCCCGGCTTTCCAGCGCGGCCAGGGCGCTGGCCGGGTCCAGGCCATCCGGGTCGATCAGCATCCGGCGGGAATTGGTCACGGCGCACAGTTTGAGCGAGGCCGCCACCTCCGGCATGCGCTGCTGCAGGTGCTGCAGCTGCACCAGGAACTGCTTGCCCACCAGGCCGATGCCCATCAGGTTCAGCTCCACCGGTTCCAGCCCGCCGAAGAAGCGCCGGTGGATGGCCGCCAGGGCCCGGGGCCCCTCCTGTTCGGAAACCACCGCCGAAATGGAGCGCCCGCTGGCGCCCTGGGCGATGGCCACCACCTTGCAGCCCTGCCCGCCCATGGCCCCGAAGAACGAGCCGGCGACGCCCACGTACTGGCCCATGCCGTCGCCCACCACGCTCACCACCGCGTGATCCGGTTTCAGCGTCAGCGGGTCCATGAGGCCCGCGGCCAGTTCGCCTTCGAAGGTGACCGCCAGGGCCTCCCGGGCCGCCGCCGCCTCCTCGGCCCGCACGCAGATGGTGATGGCGCATTCGCTGGAGCCCTGGGTGATCAGCACCACGTTGACGCCCTTGGCGGCCAGTGAGCCGAAGGCCCGCGCGGCCACGCCCGGAACCCCCTTCAGGCCCGAACCCGAGAGGTCGAGCAGGGCCAGGCCGGGCAGCAGGGTGAGGCCCCGGGGCAAATCGAGCGAGGCCTCGGCGTCGGCGGTCACCAGGGTGCCCGGGTGCTCCGGCCGGTGGGTGTTGCGCACCCGGGTGGGGATGCCCGGGCCGCGCACGTAGCCCAGGGTGCGGGGATGCAGCACCTTGGCGCCGAAGTAGGCCAGTTCCATGGCCTCCTCGTAGCTGAGCTCTTCCAGGCAGCGGGCGTTCTGCACCAGCCGGGGATCGGCGGTGAACACGCCGTCCACGTCGGTCCAGATCTCCAGCAGCGCCGCGTCCACCGCGGCGGCGGCCAGGGCGGCGGAGAGGTCCGAGCCGCCCCGGCCGAGCAGGACCGGCTCCCCGGCCGCATTGCCGCCGAAGAACCCGGGCAGCAGCGCCAGCGGCTGGCTCCCTTCGCGGAACGGCCGCAGCTGTTCCCGGATCCGGGCGGTCAGGGGCGAGGCCTCCAGGGGATTGCCTTGGCAGATCAGCACCTTGGTCGGATCCAGGCAAAGGCAGGGCGTGCCGCGGCCTTCCAACAGCCCGGCCAGCAGCGCGCAGGAGGCCCGCTCGCCCAGGGCGCAGATGCGGGCGAACACCAGGGGGGAACAATCACCCAGGAGATTGACGCCTTGGAGCAGGCGGGCCAGCTCGGCTTCCAGCGCGCCGAGCTTCGCTTCCAGCCCCAGGGCCTGGCGCGCCGGCAGATCCGCCGCCAGGGCGTCCAGGGCCTGGCGGTGGATGGCGCTGTAGCCCGCCAGCACCGCCTCGGTCCCCCGGGTCCGCTGCGCGCCGGCCACCAGGAGGTCGGTCACCCCGGACATGGCCGAAGCCACCAGCAGCACCCGCTGGCCTTCCAGGGCCGTCCGGACCAGGCCGGCCACCCGGGTCAGCCCGGAGTCTCCGGCCACCGAGGTGCCGCCGAACTTCATCACCAGGATGGAGGGGGGGAGGGAACGGGCTGAATCGGTGCTGTCCATGGCCTGCCTTCAATGAAAAAAGCCCCGCTGCTGAGCGGGGCCGGGGTGGATGGTGCTGCTTGCCTTCGTCCTAGGACGGTCCCGGCCTCCGCGTCATGCGCGTAGTCATGGTCCCGGTAGTCATGAAGGCGGACGGGGAAGCGGCCATGGACATTCGACCGGCGCCCTGGATGTCCAGGGGACGCGCGAAGCTGCACATGCGGTTCACCATGGGTGCGAGTGTAACGGCTTAAGGCGCAGTGCGCAACCGGGGTATTTGGCGCGGCCTGGAACCTGGGACGGCGGGCGGAGCATGAACAGGATTGGCGGCACCGCCGCCATTCGGGTGCATGAATCTGCTGCGATTTGAAAGAGGTCGTCCCGGTCGGCCCCGGCATAACTAAACCCATTGGGTGCCCGGCCCGGGAACGACCTTGATATATAAATGATAAGTACACAGAAAAGGTTTCAGTGTTCGAGCCGCTGCCAACTTGATTAGTTCAATCATTTCTCTTCAATGAATCATGGAATTCGGCCGGCCGGCCATTAGCTGTTTACTTCCGGCTGGCCGCTGGGCGATGCTACAGGTGTCCCGCGCATCCTTGGCAGCCCATCAACCCCCAAAGCCGGTCGGCACTGGGCTCAAGGACTGGTATGGATGCGCGGTTATGAAAAACCGGATTCCGGTTGGCCCCACCATGGGTGGCGACTTGAATCCGTTCTGTTCGCAGCCAAGGACTGATCGTGAAAAACAAAGCCATTGCCTTCTTCGTCATTACCGGACTGTTTCTCCTGTGGTTGATCAATCTCTATTTCGTGAATGCCTACGACGTCAATATCTATAATTATGTTCGTTACTCCCGCGGCCTGAACAATACGGAACGAGTTTGGCTCATCAACCATGGCCCAATCATTTATGGGGCCGACAAGAGCACGCCGCCGCTTCGCTACCAGGACACCGAAAGCGAGCAGTACATGGGCGTCGTGATCGATTACATCAGTTCGCTGTCCATTGAACTGGTCACCGAGATCAAGCTGAAACCGCTGGTCTGGCGGGAAGCTCTGGCCAGCCTCGAGGCGGGCAAGACGGATATCTGCGACATGTTCCCCAGCGAGCAGCGCGCCAGCAAATACCTGTTCTCGGACCCCATCTACAATTTGCGGGGCATCACGCTGAAGCGGGCCACCGATGACCGCATCAACCATCCGGGAGATCTGGCGGGCAAGAGGGTGGCCGCCGTGCGAGGCGACTATTCCATCGAATTCCTGAACGCGCGGGTCAAGAACATCGATTTTGTGTTCACCGATGACGTCTTCTCAGCGGTGCAATACCTGCAAAGTGGCGTGGTGGATGCGGTGGTGGGGGATGAGCCAGTAATTATCTATGACGTGGAAAAGGTGAAAGGGAAGAATGCCTTCCGGATTCTGGATCAGCCACTCTATGAGCTCAATGTGGTGTTTGCGGTGCCGAAAGCAGAAAGCCAACTGGTGGGCATTCTGAACAAAGGCATCTTCGCCATCAAGCGGAAGCAGGTGCTGGAAAAAATTCAGCAGAAATGGTTCGGCATTTCCGCTCCGATCCTGCGCACCCAGGTCTCCAGGGCCGGTTTCATCCTGGTGCTGGTGGCGACGATCCTGGCGATGATGATCCTGTTCGCGCTGTATGTGGCCAACGAAAGACTGAAGAACAAGGTGCTCAAGCAAACCGAGGAATTGTTCTTGAGCCGGGATGACCTGCAGAAAACCTTCGACGGCATCCCCTTCCTGATGGTGGTGTTTGATCATGCCCTCACCATCGTCAACGTCAATCGCGCGTTCAGCGTCTATGCGGGGCTGCCGGCCACGAAGGTCATGGCCAGGAACTGGCGGGACATCAGGGGCAACCTCGGCTTCGATGACGAACTGGAAGCGATGGTCCTGGAGACCTTTTCCGACGCCCGGGAACGCAACAGCGAGATCCAGTACAAGGGACGCGTCTTCCAGGTGAACAGTTTCGCGCTGCTGGGGAAGGACGGCCTGGCGATCAAGGTGGTCGCCGCCATCCGGGACGTGACCGAGGCCAAGATCAGTCAAAAGCAGTTCCTGCAGGCGAGCAAGATGGCTGCCGTCGGCCAGCTCGCGGCGGGCATCGCCCATGAGATCCGCAATCCGCTGGGGCTCATCCGGAGTTACACCTACATCCTCAAGGAGGAGATCGGCCAGGACAAGCCCAATGCCCGCAAGGCCATTGCCGTGGTCGAGGATGCGGTGGAGCGGGCCCATGGCATCATCGGCAACCTGCTCTCCTTTTCCAGCATTTCCGGGGATCGGCTGCAGCGGGTGGATGTCGGCAGGATGATCCAGAATATCCTCGCCCTGGAGCACAAGATCTTGCAGAGGTTGAAGATCACCGTCAGGTATGAGCGTTCGGAGCGGATCTTCCGGATCAATCCGGAGTCCTTGAAGCACATCCTGATCAACCTGATCTCCAATGCCATCGATGCCATGCCGGATGGCGGCACGCTGACCCTTGGCTGCGAATGCAAGGATCACGCCCTGCACCTCACGGTCGCAGATACCGGGGCCGGCATCAGCCCGCAGCACCTCGACAGCCTGTTCCACCCCTTTTTCACCACCAAACCGCCGGGGAAAGGCACCGGGTTGGGGCTTTATATCACCTACAACGAGGTTCAAAAAAGCGGCGGCGAAATCAAGGTGACCAGCGAGCTGGGGGCGGGCTCTACGTTCCAGGTGACCCTGCCGCTGGCCAAAGAGGAACAAGATGAAGCATAAGCACGATTTCCGGGTCCTGATCGTTGATGACGAGGTGGCGTATCAGGACGTCTACGAGATGCTGCTCAAGCGCAAAGGCCACAAGACCGACCGGGCCAGTTCCGGCGAGGAGGCGCTGGCCAAGCTGGCCCAGGGTGACTTCGATCTGGTGCTCACCGACCTGATCATGGGCGGCATGGATGGACTGGAATTGTTATCGGCGATCAAGAAACGCTACGACCAGGTCGAGGTGATCCTGATCACCGGCTTCGGCTCCATCGAAAGCGCCGTCACGGCCATGAAAATGGGCGCCTTCAGCTACTTCATCAAGAGCGCCGATCCGGACATCCTGCTGGGGGAGATCGCCAAATTGGCCGGGCTTGCCAACCTCACCGGACAGGACCAGGCCCGGACGCTGGCGGCGGGGCGCCCGTCCCCCTTCATGCTGCGCTCGGCCAATCCCCGGATGCTGAAAATCATGGCGATCCTCAACAAGGTCGCGGCCAGCAATGCGAGCGTGCTGATCGCCGGGGAATCGGGGACCGGCAAGGAGGTCTACGCCCATCATCTCCATGACCACGGTCCGTGCCGGAACGCCAAGTTCATCGCGGTGAACTGCCAGGCCCTGTCCCAGAGCCTCCTGGAATCGGAATTGTTCGGCCATGAGCGCGGCGCCTTCACCGGGGCAACCGAGCGGCGGATTGGCCGGTTCGAGGAGGCCAGCGGCGGGACGCTCTTCCTCGATGAAATCGGGGAAATGCCCACGGCGGTCCAGGTCAAGCTGTTGCGGGTGCTGGAGACGAAAACCATCGAGCGGCTGGGAAGCAACACCGCCCTGCCGATCAAGCTGAGATTGATATCCGCGACCAACAAGGATATTCCCGCGGCCATCCGGGCCGGAGACTTCCGGGAGGATC
Source organism: uncultured Mesoterricola sp. (assembly GCA_964627225.1). Taxonomy (GTDB): domain Bacteria; phylum Acidobacteriota; class Holophagae; order Holophagales; family Holophagaceae; genus Mesoterricola. Next base: position 18,842 of record CAZVHQ010000034.1, on the reverse strand, counting down.
TGTTCTATCGGATCAACACGATCATTCTGGAAATTCCGCCGCTGCGGGAGCGCCACGAGGATATTCCGGCCCTGATCGGGTTCTTCATCGCCAAGTACCAGGCTGAATATGCCAAGGCGATCACGGGCATGGAACCGAAGCTGGAGGACTTCCTGAACCATTACCAGTACCCGGGCAACATCCGGGAACTGAAGAACGTGATCGAGCGGCTGGTGGTGCTGACCGAGGACGGGGTGCTCAGGGCCTCGGACCTGCCCAGCGCTTCCCTCGCAGAGCTGGCGCCGGAGGACTGCCTGGATCCGATCAAGCCGCTGCGCGACCTGAAAAAAGAAGTGGAAAAAAAGTACATCTCCAGCGTGCTTGGCAAGTTTGACGGCAACATCAGCGAATCGGCCCGGCATCTGAGCATCAGCCGGAGGCAGCTCTTCAACAAGGTGGTGGAGTACGGGTTGAAATTCTAACTGGCGCGCCGCACAGGTGGAACTTCTTTGCCATTCAGGAACTTAATTTCCATGTGGGCATCCGGTTGGAAATTCTAGATAGATTAAAGTAAATTATTAAAAATAAAGCTATTAATGGTGATATTGCCGATACTTTTATGCCCCTTTTTTACCATGGCATGTCCCTTGCCTGAGTGTTGGCAAGAAAGTGGGGGCAGCCTATGCAAACGAATGCCAAAAAGGGTGACTGGGTGCAGATCCACCAGATCGTCCTGAAACCGGAACAGCGGACCGGAAAGATTCCGGAAGAAACCCGGAAGGTGCCGCTGGAATTGTGGGTGAAGGGATTCCTGCAAAGCGACGCGCCGCTGGAGGCCAGCGTGGAGGTGGTCACCCTCACGGGCCGCAAGGCCACCGGCAGGCTGGTGGCCGTCAATCCAGCCTATGACTATGGCTTCGGCGATCGCTACGTGCCGGAGCTGCTGGCCATCGGCCTGCAGCTCCGCGCCATCCTGGAAGGAGGTGAAGTCCGATGAGCGCCGATAACAGTTACGCGGCGGTCATGGACCGCCTGCCGCAAATCATCCGCAATGCCACGGGCATCGATTACGCGGCCTATGAGACCGGCGGGCTGGCCTTCGACTACGAGCGGATGATGGCCAGCGTGGGCTACAGCCTGGAAGACATCATCCGCATCCAGCGCTCGGTGGGGGTGGGCCATACCCCATTGCTGGAACTGAAGAACATCAACGCCTTGATCCGGAAGATCGCCCCGGGCGGACTGGGCGCGCGGATTTTCATCAAGGATGAGCAGTGCAACCCATCGGGGAGCTTCAAGGACCGGCGCGCCGCCATGTCCGCCCACCAGGCCCGGAAGATGGGCTTCCGCGGCCTTGCCGCGGCCACCAGCGGCAACTACGGGGCCGCCGTGGCCTCCCAGGCGGCGATGCTCAACCTGAAGTGCATCATCGTCCAGGAATGTTTCGATTCGCGCAAGGTCGGCCAGCCGGAAATTCTGGAGAAGCAGCGCAAATGCGAATGCCTGGGCGCGGAGGTGATCCAGCTTACGGTTGGACCCGAGCTGTTCTACAGCTTCCTGCGCATCCTGGAGGAGACCGGGTATTTCAATGCCTCGCTCTACTCCACCTTCGGCATCGCCGGGGTGGAAACCCTGGGTTGGGAGATCGCCCAGCAGTGCACCGAACAGCTGGGCCGGTTCCCGGATTATGTGGTGGCCACCCAGGCGGGCGGCGGCAATCTCACCGGAACAGCCCGGGGCCTGCTCAAGGCGGGCTCCGGCCAGACCCGGGTGCTCGGGGCCAGCGTTGATTTGTCCGGCCTGCATATGGCTTCCGACCGGGATTTCAACCGCAAATCCTTCACCACCGGCCACACCGGCTTCGGCGTGCCCTATGCCACCGATCCCGACCATTCGGACGTGCCGCGCAGCGCGGCGCGCACCCTGCGCTACATGGACGACTACCTGCTGGTCAAGCAGGGCGAGGTCTTCTACACCACCGAGATGCTGGCCCAACTGGAAGGCATGGAACGCGGACCGGCGGGCAACACCTCCCTGGCGGCCGCCTTTGCCCTGGCCCAGACCTTGGACCAGGACCGGATCATCGTGGTCCAGGAAACCGAATACACCGGCGCCGGGAAGCATCCCCTGCCCCAGCTGGCCTTCGCCATGGCCAACGGGATCGAGGTGCGGCGTGGCGATCCCGAGGCGGAAGTGCCCGGGGCCAACATCATCCTGCCGGACCACCCGTCCCGCTTCCGGGCGCGTCACTACGATATGGCCGGCCTGAGGAAATCCTATATCCGCCATGCCCTGACGCGTCTCACCGGAGCCGTCACCGAGCCGGACATCGCCTTCCTGGCTGAAGAAACCAAAACCACCACGGCATTTGTGCGCGAATCCCTGGGTGAGCTTGGCGTCGCCGTCAAGCCGCTCGCCAGCGCTTCCAAAGGAGTGAACTAAATGGACAGTTCCAACCTCAAGAAACAGATCGGAAGGTTCCAGGCCACCTTCCTGGTGGTCGGGATCGTCATCGGCAGCGGGGTGTTCTTCAAGCCCTCGGCGGTGTTCCGCAATGCTGGCGCGCCGGGATTGGGTCTGCTGGCCTGGGTCGTGGGCTGCCTGCTGACCATCGCCGGCGCTTTGAGCATCGCCGAGATCGGCGCCGCCATCCCCAAGACCGGCGGGCTGTACGTCTACCTGAAGGAGCTGTTCGGCCGGCGTTCGGCCTTCCTGCTGGGCTGGGTCCAGGCGCTGATCTACTACCCGGGCATCTCCGCCGCCCTGGCGGTCATCCTGGCCACCCAGGCAACCCTGTTCCTGCCCATGGGGCCGGTGCAGCAGAAGCTGTTCGCGGTGGCCGTGCTGCTCTTCCTCATGGCCATCAACCTGATCTCCACCCGCTTCACCACCCAGTTCGCCACCCTGTTCAACGTGGCCAAGCTGGTGCCGATCTTCATCATCATCATCTGCGGCCTGGCCATGGGCGGCGTCCACACCTTCACCCCGTTCGCCGCCGTCACCAGCAGCGCTTCCGGATTCGGCGCCGCCCTGCTGGGCGTGCTGTTCGCCTATGAAGGCTGGATCGCCGTCACCACCATGTCCGGTGAGCTGAAGAACCCCGTCAAGGATCTGCCCAAGGCCATCATCCTCGGACTGGTCATCGTCACCATTGCCTACATCGGGGTCAACGTCGCGGTGCTCAACACCCTGCCGCTGAACCAGATCGCCGGTTCGAAAAAGGTCGCCGCGGACGCCTGCGTGCTGCTGTTCGGCAATGTCGGCGCGGGCTTGATCAGCATCGGCATCATGATCTCCATCACCGGCTGCCTCGCGGGCTTCCTGCTGTCCTCGGGCCGGGTCCCCTACGCCATGGCCCAGGACAACCTGGTTGTCGCCAAGAGCTTCTTCGGCAAGGTGGACGGGCGCTCCAGCTCCCCCACCAACGCCATCATTTTCGAAACGGTCCTGGCCTGCCTGTATGCCTTGACCGGCACCTTCGACACCCTGACCGACATGTCGGTCTTCGTCATGTGGATCTTCTTCATCCTAGGCATCGGCGGCGTGTTCGTCCTGCGCTCCAGGCGCAAGGACCTCATCAAGCCCGACGGTTACAAGGTTCCCCTCTACCCCCTGACCCCGATTTTCGGCATCCTCGGCGGGCTGTACGTGGTCATCAGCACCTTGACCGGCGGCGCGGCCAATGCCATCTATGGCCTGGTGGTGACCCTGCTGGGCTTCCCCGTCTACATGTACCTCGACCGGCAGAGCGGCATCAACCCGCAGACGCCTGTCATCCACCCCGGTGGCGCCGTCATCAAGTAGACGCCAGCCAACCTCGCCGCCGCCCGGTCACCCATGGGCGGCGGCCGGTTCATTCAGAGCCAGGGCGTTTCCGCCTGGCGCCGCTGTTCGAAGGCCTCGACCCGGTCGATGCCGCGCAGGGTCTGCTCGATCTCGTCCAGGCCCTCCAGCAGGATGCCGCGCGCCCAGGGGTCGGCGCGGAAGGGAAACTCCGCGGCGCCGGCGCGGATCCGCTGGGCGGTCAGGTCCACTTCCAGTTCGCCTGCGTGGGCTGCCAGGACGGCCAGGGCTTCCGGGTCCACCATGGCCGGGAGGATGCCGTTCTTCACCGCGTTGTTGGCGAAGATGTCGGCGAAGGACGGCGCCAGCACGGCGCGGATGCCGAAGTCGAGCAGCGCCCAGGGGGCGTGCTCGCGGCTGGAGCCGCAACCGAAATTGGCGCCGGCCAGCAGGATGCTGGCATGCCTGCCGGGTTCGCGGTTGAGCGCGAAGGCGGGGATTTCGCTGCCGTCCGCCCGGTAGCGCAGGTCGTGGAACAGGTGCCGGCCCAGCCCGCGGCGGTGGATGGTCTTGAGGAACTGCTTGGGGATGATGAGGTCGGTGTTGATGTTGTCCTGGAGCATGGCGGCGGCCAGGCCGGTGTGCACGGTGAAAGGCTGCATTCTGCGCTCCCTAGAGAAGTTCCCGAACGTCGGTGAGGCAGCCGCGCACCGCGGCGGCGGCGGCCATGGCCGGAGAGACCAGGTGGGTCCGCCCCAGCCTGCCCTGGCGGCCTTCGAAGTTCCGGTTGCTGGTGCTGGCGCAGCGTTCGCCCGGCTGCAGCTGGTCGTCGTTCATGCCCAGGCACATGGAGCATCCGGGTTCGCGCCATTCGCAGCCGGCGGCAAGGAACACGGCGTCCAGGCCCTCGGCTTCCGCCTGGGCCTTCACCAGGCCGCTGCCGGGCACCACCAGCGCCTTCACGCCACCCGCCACCCGCCGGCCCTTCAGCACTCCGGCCGCTTCGCGCAGGTCCTCGATCCGGCCGTTGGTGCAGGAGCCGATGAACACCACGTCCACGGGCACGCCCCGCATGACCTGGCCTTCGGCCAGGCCCATGTAGGCCAGGGCCTGCTGCAGCGCGGCCACCGCTTCCGGGCCGGCCGCTTCGCTCAAGCGCGGGGCGCGGCCGGTGATGGGCACCACGGCTTCGGGGTTGGTGCCCCAGGTCACCTGCGGTTCCAGCCGGTCCACCTCGATGAGCAGGTCCCGGTCGAAGACGGCGCTGGGGTCGCTGGCCAGGCCGCGCCAAGCCGCAACGGCGGCGTCCCACCGGGCGCCGGCGGGGACCATGGGGCGGCCCTTCAGGTAGGCGAAGGTGACCTCGTCGGGCGCCACCAGGCCGGTGCGGGCGCCGGCTTCGATGGCCATGTTGCACAAGGTCATCCGGGCCTCCATGGTCATGGCGCGCACGGCGCTGCCGGCGAACTCCAGGGCGCAGCCGGTGCCGCCGGCCGTGCCGATCCGGCCGATGATGTGCAGGATCAGGTCCTTGGCCCCAACCCCCTTGGGCAGCACGCCTTCGCAGCGGATGCGGAAGTTGCGGGCCCGCTTCTGCACCAGGGTCTGGGTGGCCAGGACGTGCTCCACCTCGCTGGTGCCGATGCCGAAGGCCAGCGCGCCGAAGGCGCCGTGGGTGCTGGTGTGGCTGTCGCCGCAGACGAGGGTGGCGCCGGGCAGGGTGAAGCCCTGTTCCGGGCCGATGATGTGGACGATGCCCTGGCGCGGGTCGAGCAGGGGGATGTAGGGCACCCGGAAGGCCGGGTCCTGACAGTTCTGCTCCAGGGTCTCCACCTGCAGGCGGCTGGTGGGGTCCTTGATGCCGGCACGGCGATCGCGGGTGGAGACGTTGTGGTCCACCACCGCCAGGGCCAGCCCGGGCCGGCGCACGCCGCGCCCGGCCAGGGCCAGGCCTTCGAAGGCCTGGGGGCTGGTCACCTCGTGCACCAGGTGGCGGTCGATGTAGAGCAGCGCGGCGCCGCCCTCCCGGCTTTCCACCACGTGGCTGTCCCACAGCTTGTCGTACAGGGTGCGCGCGCTCATGCCGGTTCTCCGCAGTATTCATGGGCAAAACTCTGGCGGATCGCCTCGCCCATGCCCCGGGTGCCCACCCGGGCCGGCTGGCAGGCCAGATCGGACGTGCCGAAACCGTGGGTCAGGGCGGCGGCGACGGCCGCGTCCAGGGCGTCGGCCTCCGCGGCCAGGCCCAGGCTGTGGCGCAGCAGCAGGGCCGCGCTGCCGATGGCGCCCACCGGGTTGGCCAGGTCGCGCCCGGCCAGGTCCGGGGCCGAGCCGTGCACCGGTTCGTAGAGGCCGACCGGACCGCCCAGGCTGGCGCTGGGCAGCATGCCCAGGCTGCCGGTGAGGGCCCCGGCCTCATCGCTGAGGATGTCGCCGAACAGGTTGTCGGTGAGCACCACGTCGAAGCTGCTGGGCCGGGTGACCAGGGCCATGGCGCAGGCGTCCACGTAGAGGTGGTCCAGGGTCACGTCGGGATAGTCCGCGGCCACCTGGGTCACCACCCGGCGCCAGAGCTGGCTGGATTCCAGCACATTGGCCTTGTCCACGCTGGTGACCTTGCGCCGCCGGCGCCGGGCCAGGTCGAAGGCGAACCGGGCGATGCGCTCCACTTCGAACCGGCTGTAGCCGAGGGTGTTCACCCCGCGCTCGGCGTCCAGGCTGCGCGGCTCGCCGAAGTACAGGCCGCCGGCCAGCTCCCGCACGAACACCAGGTCGGTGCCGCGCACCACCTCCTCCTTCAGGGGCGAGGAGCTGGCCAGGGCCGGGTGCAGCCTGGCCGGACGCAGGTTGGCGTAGGCGCCCAGGCCCTGGCGCAGGGCCAGCAGGCCGCTTTCCGGCTTGAGGCCGGCGGGCTGCTTGTCGTGCCGGGGATCGCCCACCGCGCCCAGCAGCACCGCGTCGGAGGCCAGGCAGGCCGCCAGGGTGGACGGGGGCAGCGGCACGCCGAAGGCATCCAGGGCGTAGCCGCCCACCGGGTGGCTTTCGAAGGCGAATTCGTGGCCGTGGGCCCGGGCGACCTGGCCCAGGCAGGCGACGGCTTCCCGGATCACTTCCGGCCCGATGCCGTCACCGGGCAGCACTGCGATGCGTGCGCGCATGATCGCTCCTTGCTTATGGCTTATGCGTTGACGATGGGCTCGGCGGCGCGGACCCGCTGGATCACCTTGTTGACGGCCTTGAGGTAGGCCAGCGCGCTGCTGCCGACGATGTCGGTGCTGGCAGCCCGGCCGGAGAAGGTGCCTTCGGGGAACTTGACCCGCAGGAACACTTCGCCCAGGGCGTCGGCGCCGCCGGTGACCGAGGCCAGCCGGAAGTCCAGCAGTTGGCCCTGGAACCCGGTGATCCGGTCGATGGCCTCGAACACGGCGTTCACGGGGCCGTCGCCCGAGGCGGTCTCGGTGATCTCCTTTTCGCCGTCGAACAGGATCACCAGGGCGGTGGCGACCGAATGGGTGCCGGCCGTGGCCTGGACCGCCCGCAGCTGGTAGGTGTCGGCGCCGTCGCTGAGGCCGTCGTTGACCAGGGCCACCAGGTCCTCGTCGAAGATCTCCTTCTTCTGGTCGGCCAGCCGGGTGAACAGGAGGTAGGCCTGGGCCAGCCTTTCCGGTTCCAGCTCGAAGCCCAGCTCGCGGAAGCGCTGGTCCAGGGCGTGGCGCCCGCTGTGCTTGCCCAGCACCAGGCTGGAGGTCTTCACGCCCACGCTTTCGGGGGTCATGATCTCGTAGGTGGTGGGGCTGGCCATGACCCCGTGCTGGTGGATGCCGGCCTCATGGGCGAAGGCGTTCTTGCCGACCACGGCCTTGTTCGGCTGCACCGCCACGCCGGTGATGTTGCAGAGCAGCTGGCTGGTGCGGAACAGCTCCGGGGTGAGCACGCGGGAATCGAAGGCCAGCCGGTCGCGCCGCACCCGCAGCGCCATGACCAGCTCCTCCAGGGAGGCGTTGCCGGCCCGTTCGCCGATGCCGTTGATGGTGCACTCCACCTGGCGCGCCCCGGCCTCGATGGCGGCCAGGCTGTTGGCCACCGCCAGGCCCAGGTCGTTGTGGCAGTGCACGCTGAGCACCGCCTGCGCCAGCGCCGGCACCCGCTGGCGCAGGGTGCGCAGGATCTCCTGGTACTCCCCGGGCACGGTGTAGCCGACCGTGTCGGGGATGTTGATCACCGTGGCGCCCTCTTCCAGGGCCACCGCCACGACCTCGCAAAGGAAGTCCAGATCGCTGCGGGTGGCGTCCTCGGCGCTGAATTCCACATCTCCGGTGTGGCCCTTGGCCCGCCGCACGGCCTCCCGCGCCATCACCAGGACCTCGTCCCGGCGCTTCTGCAGCTTGAACTTCATGTGGATGTCGGAGGTGGCGAGGAAGGTGTGGAGGCGCGGATGGGCGGCATCCTTGACCGCCTCCCAGGCCCGGTCGATGTCCACCGGGAGGCTGCGGCAGAGGGCGGCGATCACCGGGCCGCGCACGTCCCGGGCCACCATCTGCACCGCGGCGAAATCATCCAGGCTGGCCACCGGGAACCCCGCCTCGATGACGTCCACCTTGAGCGCCGCCAGCTGGTGGGCGAACCGCAGCTTCTCCCGGGGCTGCATGGTGCAGCCGGGGCTCTGTTCGCCGTCACGGAGGGTGGTGTCGAAGATGGAGATGAATTCCGGGTCTCGCTGCATGGTGCCGGGTCCTCTCTGGGTTGAATCTCCAGTGGGCCTTGCCCGCAGCGGACTGTCCATGCCTATTGCCTTTTTTTAGGCCCCCATAAGCGGATTCAATGGCTTGGCGGAACCCGCCTCATCCGCATCAAACGTACGCCTGCACCTGGTCGCGCCCCGAGGACTTGGCCAGGTAGAGCGCCTGGTCCGCCCTCAGCAGCAGTTCGCCCGGGGTCGCGCAGGCCTCCGGGATCTGGGAGGCGATGCCCATGCTGACCGTGACGTGGGGCCCCACCGCGGAATCGCCGTGCACCAGCCGCAGGCCGTGCACCCGCTTGCGCATGCGCTCGGCGATCAGCCGCGCGCCGGCCAGGTCGGTGCCGGAAAGCACGGCCACGAACTCCTCGCCGCCGTAGCGGGACACCAGGTCGCTGGCGCGGTTGACCAGCTGCAGCGCCTGGGCGATCTGCTTCAGGCACTCGTCGCCGGCCAGGTGGCCGTGGCGGTCGTTGTAGGCCTTGAAGAAATCCACATCGATCATGATCAGGGTGATCCACTTCTTTTCCCGCCAGGCCCGGCGCCATTCCAGGTCGTAGAAGTGCTCGAAGTAGCGCCGGTTCGGAATGGCGGTGAGGCCGTCGTAGTTGGAGATGCGCTCCAGCTGCACGTTCACCGACTCGAGCTGGCGGGTGCGCTCCTGCAGGGCGGCGTTGGCCTGCAGCACCTGGCGCTGGCTCTGCAGGATTTCCTCCTGGGCCTGCTTGATGTCCGAGATGTCGCGGTAGATCGCGTAGCAGGCCACCCGCTCGCCCTTGATGACGATGGGCGAGGCGACCACGGAAACGTCGATGGGGCTGCCGTCCTTGCGCCGGCGCTTGGCCTCGATGGCGAAACGGGCGCCCGCCATCACCTCGCCGGTCATCCGGGTGCCATCCTCGCGGGTTTCGGGGCCCTGGATCAGGTCGTCGATGGCCTGGCCCAGGAGCTCCCCGGGCGCGTAGCCGAACATCCGGCAAAACTCGTTGTTGTGCAAGGTGATGTGGCCCTGGAGGTCGAGCATCACGATGCCCTCGGCGGCGGTCTCCACCAGCTGCTCCAGGTAGGCCTTCTCCATCTGCAGGGCTTCTTCCGCCTGCTTGCGGTCGGAAATGTCCCGGTAGAGGCCGTAGACGGCCACCTGCTGGTCGTGGGTGATGATCGGCACGCCGAGGATGGAAACCTGGATGAGCGAGCCGTCCTTGCGCCGGCGCACGCTCTCCCGGGCGATCTTCTGGCCGTGGGCCACGCAGTCGGTGATCGCCATGGCCTCCAGCAGGCCGGCCTCCGTGGCGATCAGGTCATCCACCAGGTGGCCGACCGCCTCCTGGCTCTCGTAGCCGAACAGGCGGGTGAACTCGGCGTTGATCCGGATGATCCGGCCGGTGTTGTTGGCGATGACGATCGCCTCGGGCACCTCGTTATATAGGTTCTCGAAGTACTCCTTGCCGAGGAATTTCGCCCCTCGCAACGGGGTTCTCTGGTGTTGGACGGTCAAGGGGAGCTCCCCAAACGGCTGGGCGACGGATAGCGCGGTTCGTCAATGCACTGTGATATGGAACGGATTATAGCGACAAACCGGCCGGCGCCATGCGCCTGATTTCATTCCGGCAGGGCCAGGATCGCCCCCCTGCTGGCACTGGTCACCAGGTGGGCGTAGCGGCCCAGCCAGCCCTTGGTGATCTTGGCGGCGGGGCGCACCCACTCCGCCTGCCGGCGGGCCAGTTCAGCGGGGTCCAGCAGCACGTCCAGGGTGCGGGCCGGGATATCGATGCGGATCCGGTCGCCGGCGCGCACCAGGCCGATGGGGCCGCCCTCCATGGCCTCGGGGCTGACGTGGCCGATGCACAGCCCGGCGGTGCCGCCGGAAAAGCGCCCGTCGGTGATCAGGGCCACCGACTTGCCCAGCCCCTGCCCCTTGATCATGGAGGTGGGCGAAAGCATCTCCGGCATGCCGGGACCGCCCTTGGGCCCTTCGTAGCGGATGATCACCACCTGGCCGGGCACCACCTGGCGCCGGGCCAGCGCGGCCAGGCACTCGTCCTGGCTTTCGAAGATCACCGCCGGGCCTTCGAACACATGGCAGCTGGGGTCCACCCCGGCGCTCTTGACGATGCTGCCCTGGGGGGCGATGTTGCCGAACAGCACGCAAAGCCCGCCGTCGGCGCTGAAGGGGTCTTCCAGGCTGCGGATGATGGCCGGGTCCTTGATCGACGCGCCTTCGAGGGTCTGGCCCAGGGTGCCGCCGGTGGCGGTCATGGCGTCCAGGTTCAGCAGGCCCGGCTTGCGCGCAAGCTCTTTCATGATGGCGCTGATGCCGCCGGCCCGGTCCACGTCCTGGATGTGCACGCTGGGCAGCGAGGGCGAGACCTTGCAGATGCAGGGGGTGGCGGCGGAGATCCGGTTCAGCCGTTCCAGCGGGAAGTCCAGGCCGGCTTCATGGGCGATCGCCAGGGCGTGCAGCACGGTGTTGGTGGAGCCGCCCATGGCCACGTCCAGGGCGAAGGCATTGTGCAGCGATTCCAGGGTCACCAGGTCCCGGGGCTTCAGGTCGCGGCGCAGCAGTTCCAGGACCTGCCGGGCGGCGGCCCGGGCCAGGTCCTGGCGCCGGGGATCCACGGCGGGGATGGTGCCGTTGCCGGGCAGCGCCAGGCCGATGGCCTCCAGCAGGCAGTTCATGGAGTTGGCGGTGAACATGCCTGAGCAGGAGCCGCAGGTGGGGCAGGCCGAGGCCTCCAGCTGGTCCAGCTGCGCCTCGGTCATCTCGCCGCTCTGCACCTTGCCCACGCCCTCGAACACGGTGATCAGGTCGCTGGACCCGCCGGCGGGGTTGCTGCCGGCCAGCATGGGGCCGCCGGTGACGAAGATGGCCGGCACGTTCACCCGCACGGCGCCCATGATCATGCCCGGGGTGATCTTGTCGCAGTTGGAGATGCAGATGAGGGCGTCGAAGCAGTGGGCCAGGGTCATGGTCTCCACCGCGTCGGCGATCAGTTCGCGCGAGGGCAGCGAGTAGCGCATGCCGAGATGGCCCATGGCGATGCCGTCGTCCACCGCGATGGTGTTGAACTCGAACGGCACCCCGCCGGCGTCCCGCACCGCCTGCTTCACCACCGCGGCGAAATCATGCAGGTGCATGTGGCCGGGCACGATGTCGGTGTAGGAGTTGGCGATGCCGATGAAAGGCTTGGAGAAGTCGCCGTCCTTGAGGCCGGCGGCCCGCAGCAGGCTGCGGTGTCCGGCGCGTTCGATGCCCTTCTTGACGGTGTCAGATCGCATGGGAGGCTCCTGAATGTCATCCTATCCCGGATCGTCGCCGGCCTTGCTCGGGGTGCCAATCGGCGAATCGACCTATTTGTTTTGCCTATCATCCGGGTTTCCGGTTGACAGGGTTGCGGCTGAGTCTTAAGAATGGACCCATGACGTTCCCGCACCAGACTTCCGCTTCCAGGGTTGGCCCAGCCAGCCGGGCCGCGCGGTTGTCGCTGCGTTCCTCTCTGCTGGTAGTCCTGGGCTTTGTGGCCATTATTATTGGCCACGGGGCGGGGGCGATTTAGGCAGAAGACCTGAACTTCCCACCGCCCCGCACCCCAAAGGTTGCGGGGCTTTTTTGTTAGTCCGGGCCGGCCAGGAACCCGCTCACCCTTCCAGCTCCCCATGAACCCCCACCCCATGACCTGAACCTTCAGGCCACAGGATCTCTGTATCGGAAAATCAATTGGAACAATCTGGCGCAACCATTCTTTGGGAATGCCTTCAGCGGGAGGGCGTGGAGGTGGTCTTCGGCTATCCCGGCGGGGCCATCCTGCCCGCCTACCACGCCCTGGCCCAGTCGAGCGTGCGCCACGTGCTGGCCCGGCACGAGCAGGGCGCGGCGCACATGGCGGACGGCTACGCCCGGGCCTCCGGCAAGGTCGGGGTGGTGATCTGCACCTCCGGCCCCGGCGCCACCAACCTGGTGACCGGGCTGGCCACAGCGATGATGGACTCGGTGCCGATGGTGGCCATCACCGGCCAGGTGTCATCATCGCTGCTCGGCTCGGACGCCTTCCAGGAAGTGGACGTCACCGGCGTGACCCTGCCCATCACCAAGCACAACTACCTGGTGCAGCGCCCGGAGCAGATCGCCCCGGCCATCCGCGAAGCCTTCGCCCTGGCTCAAAGCGGCCGGCCCGGCCCCGTGCTGGTGGACATCACCAAGGACGCCCAGCTGGCCAGCACGGAGCTGGACTGGGAGGCCGCAGTGCCCAGCCGGCACCTGCGCCACCTGCCGCCGGAAGTGCCCAAGGCCCAGCTGGACCAAGCCCTGGCCATGATCCGGGCCAGCCATCGGCCGATCATCCTGGCCGGGCACGGCGTCACCCTTTCGGGTGCCAGCGCGGCGCTGATTTGCTTCGCTGAAACGGCGCAGATCCCGGTGGCCTCCACGCTGCTGGGCCTGGGCAGCTTCCCGGCCGGGCACCCGCTGTTCCTGGGATTCATGGGCATGCACGGCTCGCCCTGGACCAACCTGGCCATCCAGGAGGCGGACCTGATCCTGGCCTTCGGCATGCGCTTCGACGACCGGGTGACCGGCGACCCGGCCACCTTCGCGCCCCACGCCACCAAGATCCACGTGGAGATCGACCGGGCCGAGGTGGGCAAGATCATCCAGGTGGACCTGGCCCTGCAGGGCGATCTGCGCAACGTCCTGGAACGGATGCTGCCGGATCTGGCCGCCGTCCCCTCCGGACCCTGGCTGGCCCGGCTGGAAACCCTGAAGGGCCCGCACAGCGACCTGACCACCGAGCCCTGGCCGCCGCTGCCCGCCGGTGCCGGCCTCGGTCCGATCGAGGTGCTGCGCACCCTGTACCAGGCGGCCCCGGAGGCGGTCTGGGTGACCGACGTGGGCCAGCACCAGATGTGGCAGGCCCAGGTCATGCGCCACGCCCTGCCGCGCACCCTGATCACCTCCGGCGGCCTGGGCACCATGGGGTTCGCCCTGCCCGCGGCGATCGGCGCCAAGCTGGCCCGGCCCGACGCGGAGGTCTGGGTGGTGGCCGGCGACGGCGGCATCCAGATGAATTCCCAGGAGTTCATGACCCTGGTCCAGGAAGGCCTGAAGATCAATGTGGCGGTGATCAACAACGGCACCCTGGGCATGGTGCGGCAGTGGCAGACCCTGTTCTACGAGGACCGGCGCTCGGCGGTGGCCCTCGCCAACCCCGACTTCGTGCTGCTGGCCGAGGCCTACGGCATGAAGGGCCTGCGCGCCGCCACCCTGGCCGAGGCGGTCGAGGCCACCCGCCAGGCCCAGGAATGGCCCGGCCCGACCCTCATCGAATTCGTGGTGGATCCGGAAGCCGCGGTCTACCCGTTGATTCCGCCCGGCGCCCGCTTGCAGGACATGATCCACGAACCCAGCCTTCCCACCCCTTCCCCGAGGTAACCCGATGTTCCGCATCCTCATCGCCACCACCGACAACGAACCCGGAGTCCTGGACCGGGTCGCCTCCACCTTCCGCCGGCGCGGTTTCAACATCCACAGCCTCACCGTCAGCCCCACCCTGGATCCGCTGGTCAGCCGCATGACCCTGGTCACCGACATGAACGCCAACTCCCCGCGCAGCGCCAAGGCCTTCCTGGAGCGCCTGCTGAACGTGCACTCGGTGGTCGATCTGACCGAGGTCGCCTCGCTGGTGCGCGACGTGGCGCTGCTGCGCGTGCGGGCCACCGCCGAGACCCGGTCCGGGCTGTTCCAGCTGGCCCAGATCTTCCACGCGGAAGTGCTCGACGTGAGCCCGGACAGCCTGGTGATGTCGGTGTGCGCCAGCCCGGAACGGGTCGAGGCGCTGCTGGAATCGCTGCGGCCCTACGGCCTGCTGGAACTGGGCCGTTCCGGCGCGGTGGCCATGCAGCGCCGCACCAGCATTGAACTTCCCCTCGCCACCGAAGACGTCGAAGACGCCGTCTCTTTCTGATTCCAAAGGAGCTCGTATTATGACCACCTTATACTATGACCAGGACGCCGATCTGGCCCTCATCCGCGGCAAGAAGGTCGCCATCCTCGGCTACGGCTCCCAGGGCCACGCCCACGCCCAGAACCTGCGCGATTCCGGTGTGCAGGTACGGGTCGGGCTGCCGGCCGGTTCGCGTTCCCGGGCCAAGGCCCTGGCCGACGGCTTCGACGTGCCTGAGCCGCGTGCCGCTTGCGCCTGGGCCGACGCCATCATGGTGCTCACCCCGGACACCGGCCAGGCCGCCCTGTATGACGAAGCCATCGCCCCGGAGCTGAAGCCCGGCAAGACCCTCCTGTTCGCCCACGGCTTCAATATCCGCTACGGCCTCATCCTCGCCCCCGAGGGCGTGGACGTGAGCATGGTCGCCCCCAAGGGCCCCGGCCACCGGGTGCGCGAGGTCTACACCGGCAACGGCGGCGTACCGGCCCTGGTGGCGGTGCACCAGGACGCCTCGGGCCAGGCCAAGGCCGTGGCCCTCTCCTATGCCCGGGCCCTGGGCGCGACCCGGGCCGGGGTGCTGGAGACCACCTTCTCCGAGGAGACCGAGACCGACCTGTTCGGCGAGAAGGCGGTGCTGTGCGGCGGCGCGTCGGAACTGGTGAAGGCCGGCTTCGAGACCCTGGTGGAGGCCGGCTACCAGCCGGAGATCGCCTTCTTCGAATGCCTGCACGAACTAAAGCTGATCGTCGACCTGATGCACCAGGGCGGCCTCAGCTACATGCGCTATTCCATCAGCGACACCGCCGAGTACGGCGACTACACCGGCGGCCCCCGGATCATCACCGCCGAGACCCGCAAGGAGATGAAGAAGATCCTCAAGGAGATTCAGGACGGCAGCTACGCCAAGGCCTGGATCGATGAGAACCGCACCGGGCGCGCGTGGTTCGAGCAGCGCCGGCGCGAGGAGCGCGAAGGGCTGCTGGAAAAGGTCGGGCGCGACCTGCGCGCCCACATGCCGTTCCTCAACCCGGTCGATGTGGCCGACAAGACCAGCGCATCGTGAGGCGTGAAACGCCCAGCTGGTGTAAGGTGATCTCCTATGGAACTCTCCGAACTTGAAGTGCTCATCCGACTCGCCCAGGAAGGCAGCTTCTCCCGGGCGGCGGAGAGCCTGCACCGTTCCCAGCCCGCCGTAAGCCAGGCGATCCGCCGGCTGGAAGACGAGGTCCAGGCTCAGCTCATGGACCGCACCTCACGCAAGGTGATGCTCACCGGCGCCGGCACCATCCTGCTGGGCTACGCCAGGCGCATGATCCAGCTGCGGGAGGACGCCAAGCGGGCGCTGGACGAACTGCGCTGCTGCCGGCGCGGCGTGCTGCGCCTGGCGGCCAACGAAAGCGTCTGCAACTACGTCCTGCCGCCCCTGCTGAAGGCCTACCGGCTGCGCTTCCCCGCGGTGAAGATCGAGGTCGTCCAGTGCCCCTCCAACGGCATCTCCACGCTGCTGGAGGAGCAGGACGTGGACTTCGGTTTCCTGTCCTTCACCCCGATCCAGCACGACCTGGTGTCCCGGCTGCTGTTCCGCGACGAGCTGGCCCTGGTGGTGTTCCCCAGCCATCCCTTGGCCAAATCCAAGTCGGTGATCCTGCAGCAGCTGGGCAGCGAGAAATTCGTCGCCCACCTGGCCGAGACGCCCAGCCGCAAGCGCCTGCTGGACCTGTTCGCCCGGGAGGGCGTGCCGCTGGGGATCGTGATGGAGCTGTCCAGCCTGGAGACCATCAAGGACTTCGTCAAGGCCGGCGACGGCATCGCCATCCTGCCGCGCATGTGCTGCACCCGGGAGCTGGCCGAAGGCGAGCTGTGCTCGCCCCAGGTGCGCGGCATGGCGATAGGCCGGGACATCCGGGTGGTCTACCCCAAGTCCCGCACCCACTCCCCCGCCGCCGCGGCCTTCCTGGGCCTGCTGGAGCGCCATTTCCCGACCCAGGAGCAGGCCGAAGCGGGCGCCTAGCACCGAGTCCCGGAAATACCTTGGTAATACTACGAGCGCTGGACGCCACTCATGCTGCCGGCATAGGTGTGTGCCGGATGATGGCCGTACTTCAAGCTTTTCCTATTTCGTTCTGATTGAACTCATCCACCCCTCGAACGAAGCGATTCCGCAAATACTTCAACCAGATCGCACTTACCATTTGGCATTGGTTGTGCATTGTTCAGGTCCAGGTGATCGGCAAAGATCGCGGGAAGGGCGCCCAGGACCGCGGCCTTCCAGTCCGAGCCCACCACCCGGGAGGCCGCCACCATCGGCCTCCGGCATGTTCGGCTTGGCACTGGGCAAGGCTCCACGCTGTGGTCCCTTCGCAACCGCGTTTTATCGTTCCAGAGGGGTTCCGAAATGAAAAAAATATTCTCGATTCTGGTTGCCGCAGCCATCGGCAGTTCTCTCCTGTTGGCCAATCCGCGCTACCACCACCACCACCATCACCACCGGCACCATGATGACGGCCCCAGGGTGGTGGTCCGGCTTCCTTGATGCCTGCTTGAATCCCCCTGATGGCTTTGACCCGGAAAACCAGGAGATGAATGAAGGAACTTTCGAGTTGACCGCGGCCCTGCTGCCCGCTAACCTGATCCCAGTTCGAGGCACCATGACCTTCACGTTTACCTATACCTACGCCTACCGCCTCTTTACCGGCGGCGGGATGGGATGGGTGAAAACGGGGAGTGCTCAGGTCGTCTAGATCCCCAGCGACATCCCAATCAACCCGCCCGCCTTTCTCCTGGTGGACGGGTTTTTTGTTGGCCGTTCATTCGACTTCAGGAGCAGGCGGCCAGAACCGGAGCCAACCATCATGGAACCCAGCCCTGTCACCGACCCGCTCGAGCCCATCCGCAAGGAAATCGACGAGGCGGACCGTCAATTGATCCAGATCCTGGCCCGCCGCTTCGACGCCGTGAAGCGGGTGGGCTCCGTCAAGCAGGCCGAGGACCAGCCCCTGCTCGACACCGAACGGGAACGCCGGGTCCAGGCCAGCTGGATCCAGGATGCCGAGGCGCTCGGCCTGGCGGCCCCGTTCGCCCGCCGGGTGCTCAAGGAGATCCTGAACCATTCCCGGCGCATGCAGGAATCCCTGATCGAGAACCGGCAGGGCCCGGCCCGGCGCATCCGCTGCGGCTACCAGGGCCAGGCCGGCTCCTACAGCGCCCTGGCGGCCTCGCACCTGCTGGCGCACCGGTCGGGCGGCGAAAGCGGCCTGGTCGGCTACCTCACCTTCCAGGAGGTGGGCAAGGCCCTGCTGAACGGCGAGATCGACTACGGCCTGCTGCCGGTGGAGAACAGCATCGGCGGCAGCATCGCCGACGTGAACCGGCTGATCTGCGACCACGCCCTGCACATCGTCGACGAGGAGATCTGGCAGGTGGAGCACGTGCTGGCCGTGCCGCCCGGCATGACGATGGCCGATCTGCGGGTGATCCGCAGCCACCCGGCGGCCCTGACCCAGTGCGAGACCTTCCTTTCCAGCCTGGAGGACGTGCAGCGGGAACCCTGGTCCGACACCGCCACCGCCGCCGAATCGCTCAAGGAGGGCCACGCCCGCGAGCGCCGGGACACCGGCGCCATCTGCTCGGAGGAAGCGGCCCGCCTGCACGGCCTGGATGTGCTCGCCCGCTCCCTGGCGGACCGGGAATGCAACGAGACCCGCTTCCTGCTGGTGGCCCGGGAGCCGGAGATCCCCGACCCGCGCCTGCCCTGCAAGACCTCCATGCTGTTCCGGGTGAACCACCATGAAGGCGCCCTGGTGCATGCCCTGGACGTGTTCGCCAAAGCCAAGGTCAACCTGACCCGGATCGAAAGCCGGCCCCAGCCGGATATGCCCTGGGAGTACCTGTTCTTCGTGGACGTGGAAGGGCACATGGAAGCGCCCAACCTGGCCGGGGCCCTGATCAAGCTGCGCTCCTGCTGCTCGCACCTGCGCATGCTGGGCTGCTATCCCTCGCGCACCCGCAAGCAGGACGTCCATCTGGACCTGCCGCCGGCGCCTCCGGTGCCGCGCCCCGAGCCCGTCTGCATCGTGGAAACGCCGGCGGCGGAGAGCGCCCGGCCGCATCCCGCCCGCGCCAGCGTGCGCATCGGCCCGGTGACCGTGGGCGAAGGCCGCTTCGTGCTGATCTCCGGTCCCTGCGCGGTGGAAAGCCTGGAGCAGATCGTCGACGCCGCCCGGATGGTGCGCGCCAACGGCGCCACCATGCTCAGGGGCGGCGCCTTCAAGCCGCGCACCTCGCCGCACGCCTTCCAGGGCCTGGGCCAGCAGGGCCTGGTCTACCTGCGCGAGGCGGGCCGCCAGTTCGAGCTGCCCACGGTCACCGAAGTGCTCACCATCGAGGACATCCCGGCGGTGATG